>PLYO01000029.1 GCA_003151825.1 Ignavibacteriota bacterium | reverse complement strand
CCGCTGCCGTGATCGCGTTGTTGCGATTCGTTACTTCCGTTGAAATCGCATTGTCCGTATAAGCCTGATCGGCCGCTTCCGCTGCCGTGATCGCGCTATTGCGGTCCGTCACTTCCGTTGCGATCGAAGCATCGGTGTAACCGTTGGCCGAAGCCAGCGTTGCGGCATCGCTAGCGATGCGAGCAGTCGCTTCATTATTGATATTAGTCTGAAGCGTGCCCTCGGCTCCAGTGGCGCGGGTGGTCTCCGTCGCGACAGCCGTCGCAATCGCGCTGTTGCGGTTCCCAACTTCCGTTGTGATTGCAGCGTCGGTGTGGCCGTTGGCAGTAGCAAGCGTCGCCGCATCGCCCGCATCCGAATAAGCATTGTCGGCCGTTTCCGCTGCCGTGATCGCGTTGTTGCGATTCGTTACTTCCGTCGAAATTGCAGAATTGGTATAAGCCTGATCGGCCGCTTCCGCTGCCGTGATCGCGCTATTGCGGTCCGTCACTTCCGTCGCGATCGAAGCGTCGGTGTAACCGTTGGCCGAAGCCAGCGTTGCGGCATCGCTAGCGATGCGAGCAGTCGCTTCATTATTGATATTGGTCTGAAGCGTGCCCTCGGCGCCCGTGGCGCGGGTGGTCTCCGTCGCGACAGCCGTCGCAATCGCGCTGTTGCGGTTCCCAACTTCCGTTGTGATTGCAGCGTCGGTGTGGCTGTTGGCCGAAGCCAGCGTCGCCGCATCGCCCGCATCCGAGTAAGCATTGTCTGCTGCCTCCGCTGCCGTGATCGCGTTGTTGCGGTTCGTCACTTCCGTTGAAATCGCATTGTCCGTATAACCCTGATCGGCTGCTTCCGCTGCCGTGATCGCGCTATTGCGGCTCGTCACTTCCGTCGCGATCGAAGCATCGGTGTAGCCGTTGGCCGAAGCAAGAGTCGTCGCATCGCCAGCGATGCGAGCGGTCGCTTCATTATTGATATTCGTCTGAAGTGTGCTCTCGGCACCAGTGGCGCGGGTGGTCTCCGTCGTGACCGCCGTCGAAATTGCGCTGTTGCGGTTCGTCACTTCCGTTGCAATCGCGGAATTGGTATAACCCTGATCGGCTGCCTCCGCCGCCGTGATAGCGGAGGAGATCGCGCTGTTGCGGCTCGTCACTTCCGTCGCGATCGAAGCATCGGTGTAGCCGTTGGCCGAAGCCAGCGTCGTCGCATCGCCCGCCGAGATCGCACTGTTGCGATTCGTCACTTCCGTCGCGATCGAAGCAACGGTGTAGCCGTTGGCTGAAGCAAGCGTCGTCGCATCGCCAGCGATGCGAGCGGTCGCTTCATTATTGATATTCGTCTGAAGTGTGCCCTCGGCTCCCGTGGCGCGGGTCGTCTCCGTTGCGACCGCTGTCGCAATGGCGCTGTTGCGGTTCGTCACTTCCATTGCAACCGCAGCGTCGGTGTAGCTCTGATCGGCCGCTTCCGCCGCCGTGATCGCGGTGGAGATTGCGCTGTTGCGGTTCGTCACTTCTGTCGAGATCGCTGACGAAATCGCGCTGTTGCGGTTCGTGACTTCCGTTGCAATCGCGGAATTGGTATAAGTCTGATCGGTCGCTTCCGCCGCCGTGATTGCGCTATTACGGTTCCCAACTTCCGTTGCAATCGCAGCGTCGGTGTAACCGTTGGCCGAAGCCAGTGTCGTCGCATCGCCAGCGATGCGAGCGGTCGCTTCATTATTGATATTAGCCTGAAGCGTTCCTTCTGCTCCCGTGGCGCGGGCGGTCTCCGTCGCAATCGCGCTGTTGCGGTTCGTGACTTCCGTGGAAATCGAAGAATTGGTATAAGCCTGATCGGCCGCTCCCGCTGCCGTGATCGCGCTGTTGCGGTTCGTGACTTCTGTTGCAATCGCGGAATTGGTATAAGTCTGGTCAGCCGTTTCCGCCGCCGTGATCGCGCTGTTGCGGTTCGTCACTTCCGTTGAGATCGAAGCGTCGGTGTAGCCGTTGGCCGAAGCCAGTGTTGCGGCAAGGCCATTCGTGAGCGCGGTGGTCGTCGCGTAGTTAGACAGATTGATCGAGATATTCGGCGTCGTGCCACCGGAGGAACTCAGCGGTAAACTCGCCGTGACGGACGAAACCTTCGTTGCCTCGGCGCCCTCTGCGCGTGTTATCTCGCCCGCGAGATTGGTATTTGTAGTCGCAAGGTTGGAGTTTGTGGTTGCGAGATTGGAATTCGTCGTTGCGAGATTGGAATTCGTGGTTGCGAGATTGGAATTCGCGGTTGCGAGATTCGTGGTCAGCGTTCCTTCTGCTCCTTCGGCGCGCGTGGTCTCGTTCGCAAGATTCGTATTGGTCGTGGCGAGATTTGTGTTTGTGGTTGCAAGATTCGTATTTGTGGTTGCAAGATTTGTCGTCAGTGTTGCTTCTGCTCCCTCGGCACGAGTAGTCTCGCTGGTTAAATTCGCTGCACTGGCCGCTCCCAAATTGGCAAGCGCGCCCGTGGCAGTCGTTGCGCCCGTACCCCCCTGGGAAATCGAGGCTGTTCCAGAAATTTGCGAGAACGAATAATCTCCCGTCTGCGCTGTTATGGCACCGGTGCGTCCAAAGACACTGGAGACGAGTCCGGGGGCGACCGAGGTCCAATATGGTGGATTGTTGGATCCGTTGCTCACGAGAACCTGCCCGGCGTTGCCGGAATTTCCATTCGGCATCAGAGCATGAGAGAACTGTAGATTCCCATTTACACTCAGTGAGCCGCCAAAACTCGCATTGCCATTGCCAACGGAAAAGTTACCGTTGCCCATGGAGAAATTGCCATTACCCAGAGAGAAATTGCCGTTGTTGTGAATAGTAAAATTCCCACTCACATCGGAATTCCCGGTGACAGTCGAGTTGCCGCCAACAGTGAGGTTCTGGCCACTGGCAAGCGTTACGTTGCTGACGACATTACCGTTAAGCGATGTTGTGCCGTTAACGCTAAGATTGCCGTTTACAGCAAGCGGTCCACCGAAGCTAGCATTTCCGTTCCCGACAGAGAAGTTACCGTTGCCCGTGGAAAAATTGCCATTACCCAGAAAGAAATTGCCATTATTGTGAATGGTAAAATTCCCACTCACATCGGAATTGCCGGTGATGGTCTCATTGCCACTGATGGACGAATTGCCGCCGACGGCAAGATTACTTCCTATGGTGCCGCTCCCGCTGATGTTGAAATTCGCGCCCTCTTGCTGGGACGTTTGGTTGTAAATATAATTGGGACTCAGTAATGGCTTCGCGCCTTTGCCGCTGTTCCCTGAAACCCCCGTCGCGCTGAGAGAAATCGAACTGGAGATCGGATCGTAACTTAAGGACAGCCCATTGCCCGCCAGGAGGTTCAGGTTCGATCCGTTGCCCGTTACCTTCGTGCCATTGACTGAGATCGAGCCGACGTAATCCGCTGAAATCTTCTCGGCGGTGATCGCGCCGTTGGCGACCGTCAGCGCATACGGCGAGGCGGTAATCTGCGAAAGCGGACGAAGCTCCGCGCCACTCACTTCAACCCCGATCCACATCGGCTGACCCATCACCGAGGCATCCGGAAGCGGCTTTTGAGAGCCGAGGACGATGGAAAACACCCCGCCGTGCGTTGCAACACTAAAGGTATCCTCCCATACGACTGGCGATGCGCCCTGCTCGTCCGCATAAAAGCGGATGGTGAGCTGGCGGGTGCTATCCCCAACCGGCTGTCCGGAGGCGCCGGCGAGCATTCCCTGATAGCTGATCAGCCGAGGAACGTCCTGCGTCTGCGCGTGTACGCAGTGCAACGACGAGGTGAGAAATCCCAGCGCCAGGATGGCGAGAGTGAGTAATCGTTTCATTCTTTCGTTCGATTAATTAAATATTAAAAAAAGGTTGCGAAAGCACTAACCATATAACAAGGCGTGGAAACGCCTCGATAGGCCAACATTGGAATAATTAGCGACAAAACTCCGAGTTCGCGCATGATCGATCATGCGATCGGAGGGCGGAAGCATAAGTAAGGCTCAAGACCCACTTATGCTAAAAACCCGCTCCTATCGTTAAAAACCCCCTAAGTTGTCCCTGTGAAAGTAGTCTAATCGCACCTACAGATACAAAGTTACGAACTTTTTGGCGAGTGGCCGTGAATTCCATGTTTTTATATTAATGACATAATAGAATGTCAAGGTTTCCGAGATAGCATGGCGGCTGTTTTGGATGATCGTTTCGTCCAGCGAAGTCCCCAGAAGTAAAAATTTCTTCCGGCCTATAAAATATTCTTACTCTACGCTCTGCTCTATCATCGCTATGGCTGCCAAAGCGTGGAGTTTTGCGCTTTGGAACGGAAGTTCGATACGGAATGCATCAGCAATGTGAGAAATTACATTCCGATGACATAGCACGCTCATGGTGTGCAACGCATCAATGGTGCGTGTCCTCCCTAAAAAAAGACGACAAGAAAAAGGCGACGAAGGGGCGGTTCATCCGCCCCTTTTTTATCATATTGTTCCGATCGGCACGGCCTTTTCTCCATTTACTCCTCGGACGAAAGAATATACGAGAATAGAAGAATATCCTCTAAATTCGCCTTCGTTCATACTCGCAACTTACAAGATTCTTGGATGCGCGTAAAAGAATCTTACGCATGGCTCAAGAAAGCTTCAAGAAAATGAGCGACACTGCGAGGGATGGTATCGAGACAAAAAGTTTAATTCAAAAGTAATGAGATCGCAGGCTGTAAGGGACATGGTACTCGCCGAGGGCGCGTTAGCGCACCTCTTCGAGCGATATGGCATTGATTACAGCTCTCATGGCGAAGAGACGCTCGAAGCGGTGTGTGCCAAGAAAGACCTCGATCTTAACACCATTTTGAGCGAGATCGAGGCGATGAAGCTCACCCGACCCTATAGCTTCCTGCATGGAGATCTCTGGGACGAGGAATTCCTGATCGAATATATTGTCGAGAACCATCATCGTTACTGTCGCGCAGCCATTCCGGTGTTGCTCGAACAACTTGCTATGGTCAACCAGTCGCAAGGAGATCCGCGCATGACCGATCATGCGCGCTTCCCATATATGAAACCCGTGATGTTCCTCTTCCAGCGCGCCGCGCACGAAATCGAGCAGCACATGCGCAAAGAGGAGATGATCCTGTTTCCCTATTTCAAGTCGCTGGCTTCGGCGCATGAGTTTTCCCGGCGGCGGCCGCTTGCGCCCTTTATTACAATTGATGGACCGATTTCCCGCATGGAACAGGAGCACGATGAAACAGGCCAGATTTTTGCCAAAATACGGGCGCTGCTGAACGATTTTACCATTCCCAATGGAGCATCCGCGATGCATGGAGCGGTCATCAAGGGCCTCGAAGCGTTCGTTAACGATTTGCACCAGCATGTGCATCTCGAAAACAACATGCTTTTTCCGCGTATCCGCATACTTGAAGAAGCCTTTGATGCACGCACGGGGATGCCGCTGCCAACATAAAAATAGGTGCCTTTTGTGTGCGGGGGGGAGTTCAGAGTTCATGAACTGTGGCATTTCTGAGCCGCTTTCGACAATTGTGTGTCCAGAATTCATAATAAAACTTCTATATGAAAACTATCTGCCTAATTGTCAATGAACTCGCGCCCTCCCTCATCTTTCATCTTTCCTATTTCATCTTTGCCCGATGGGGGTGCCCATCAATGCACTCTCAAATATAATACATCCAAAACCCGAATGCAAGAAAATCCAAAATAATCCTTTGAACCCTGATAATCGCGGTTATTTTTGAATGACTACACTCCGAGACTCCACATACCCGCCCGCCGACAGACGGAGGTAATAGATTCCGGACGGAACGCTCGAGACATCGAGGGTGACTCCCCATCCTCTGCCAAGAGGAGGGGGCTGGGGGGTGGTGGGGTTGCCGAGCACACTCCGGCCTAACGCATCGTCTAATTCTGCCGTTACCCCTTGCCCGTTACCCTCTACCCGCAGCGAATTCTCCGCCGGATTGGGAGCGATACTCTGGATGCTGAACACCGGCTCGCCGTGCATGACGGCGAGGATGGTAGAATCCCCGCAGCCGGAGAAATCTATTTCTACGGAATCTATTGCAGTAGCGAGCGTGGATGTATCCGCAGCGAGGACAGATTGAACGGCACAATCGCAGTTCAGGCGATGGCCGTAGTAATGAACGCTATCGAGATAAACTTTGGAACTTGGAATGGCGAGATACGAGGCAAAATCCGCGCGGAGGATGCGGGTGGAACTATCTAATGCCAACGAATCCGAATTTACAAGCAGCAAACGATAGTTCCCGCCGGAGTGGGAAGAATCTACGATGCTCCATCCCGGCGCAAGCTCGAAACGGGCGAGCGCGAGCGATAATGCATCGAATGAAATGCTCAGGAAAACAGAATCCGTTCCCACCTCCGGCCCAAGCGCGGTATCGGAGAAATAATCCACCCGCACTGTATCGCCGGGGTATATGGTTTCCTGCTTTGCGCCATTGCCCAATTGCTCCGCGAAGTTAGAGGAGACTAAGTTGAGGGAATCGAGATTCAAATACCAAAGATGAGCAGAATCACGAACTTCGTGTCCATCTGTACAATAAATATATTGAGACTTTTGGTAAAAGCCTCCGTAAGCTATACCCGATTGCTGAATTGGGAATTTAGGTCCGCAAAGATTTTGCCATGTTCTACCTTGATCGGTGGAAAGTAATACTCCGGCGCTCGTTTGGGTATAAATATGATTCAGATCGCCAGTTAAATGTCCCGTAGGAGCGTAGTCAGCAGAATCACCAACGGGTATGAAGGAAACGAATTGCCATGTCTTGCCACTGTCGTCACTTCGATAAAGTAGTTTGTATAGTGTATCGAAATAAGCGTTATTAACAGTGCGATTATCCGAATCGTCGGTTGCAAAAAATGTCCCGGTCCCTGCGATGGCCAGGGGATGCATGCAGTCGGTTCCCATATTGGACGTCTGCCATGTTCTACCACCATTCTTCGTGTAGTCGTTCGGATATTCGGGATACCCATAACTTTGCGCCCAGCCACATGTAATTCCTATAGAGTCGGAGGCAAAAGCACAGCCTGCAAAAAAATAGGGAGCGGATTCCCATGTGGCTCCCTCGTCGGATGAAACACGAGATGCCACTTGACTTCCAAGAAATAGTAGGTCCGTAGCGGCATGATAACAAAGTGAAAAATTTGAGTTCCAACCACTGCCATTGAGCCTTGTCCAACTTTCACCAGCATCCGTAGTTTTATAGACACTGCCGCTATCGTTGAAAGATTGATCGAGCGAAAACCATCCGGTCAGGCTATCCTTAAAGGTAATGTCGGAGATGCCAACACCGATCAAGGCCCGACCCATTAATGGAGCAACTTTTCGCCAGCTTATGCCTCCATCGGTTGTTTTCCAAAGTTGAGCTCCGTCAACGGTTGAATCGGATGAGGTCGGAACCATGAGACCGATAAAGCCGATTCGCGGCGGACCTGGAAGATCGAGAAAATAAATAGACTCGATTCCTAAATCAACATCATAAGAAGGATTAGGAATCTTAAACGTTGCGAGTTTACGCCATTGAGCGGATGTTCCGGACGCAAACAGCAGCACAACCCAAAAGAGAAATAACGGAATGGCCAGACCCCATCGGGGTCTGGCCATTTTTCCGTTGAACTCTCTTTCGAACATTGATGTGATTTGTTAATTATTTAGCGGACGATAACATGGAACATGAAGCCGATGACATCACTTGGAGTAGGGGGTGAAGTCATGCCAAAGACGGTAACAAGGAATTGTCCGCCGGTGGTTATGGGCTGGACGCTTATCAATCCCGGCACGCCAGACAAACCTTGTTGCGATACTGTCGCTACAATAGAGCAATCATTTGCTGTGAATGTATGTGCCGATCCATCCTGATTCTTGACGTTGAGCGTGATTAAGTATTGCCCTGTAGTAGGGCCCTGCCATACAACGGTTTGCACTCCAACATCGTCAACCGTATTGTTTGAACTGCCCATAACATTTCCCCAAGCCTCGATCGTATTTGAGGCATAGATAGTGCCGATGCGCGCTTGGTCTGGAGTACTTGCCAAAACTGCACCACCTGAACCGATATTTTGGTACACGGAAGCATGACCATTATAGCTAACGGTGAAGGCATCCGAAGGTATCGCTATTGTTCCGTTCCCAACAATAAAGAGAGCGGTATCGATACCGACGGTTGGCGTTCCCTCCGTTACCGTCCCTGTCTCAATATTGTTGAACCCGACGACCGTCTGCGCGAAGCTGTTCGCAGTCAAGCTATCTCCGCCGGGAATATCGGCGTTTGGGCCATTCGCTGTAATCTGATTAAAACGTCCACCGCCAATTGATGCGAAATCCGCAAAGGAAGAAATATTATTGTGACTTCCGGAGAGCACCCCGCTCCATCGGGCGCCTGACGCGATGGTGTTATTGGCGCCGCCTCCGATGGCGCTGAACGACGCGAACGCGTTGTTCGAATCGCCGCCCAGCACGGACGAGAACTCCTCCATCGCTCGGTTGCTATCGCCACCGCCAACAAAGGAGCATTCTTCTTGCGTGGAGTTATGAAACCCACCGGCAATTACGGAATAAAACGTTGCGTTCTCGGAAGCGCGGGGAAGATACGGGGACGGTTCGAGAATAATGTGATTGGCATACCCCCCTAAGATGGAATTATATTGGACGGGAAACTCGGTCGGGGCGTCGATAATATTCGAATCGCCGCCGCCAATAACATCCCAGGCTCCTCCGCCAAAGTTATTAAGCCCGCCACCGATAAAGGAGTATTTGGTGGAATCAGGTAAATAATTGGTGTCCCCGCCCGCTATTGCATCGTAGGAACCCAGTATCTTATTGAACAGTCCTCCGCCAATAACCGAATTTGGGCTGGCCGTGTCAATGTGATTGTAACTTCCTGACCCGATGAAGGAATACGGGGACGAATGAGCAATCGAGTTCGAATCGCCCCCGCCAATAACCGTTCCCTGACTTTGGACCATGTTTTGGTTTCCACCGCCGATAACGGAATTCGGTGCATTGGTTTGGACCGTGTTCTGGTTCCCACCGCCAATGACGGAATTCGGAGCATTGGTGTCGATGGTGTTGTAACTGCCACCCCCAATGAACGAAATCTGAGAATTGGTAAAGATGTGATTGTAACTTCCAGCCCCGATAATGGAGTAATAGCTATTACTATCGATCTTTGCGTATTCCCCACCGACAGCACTGCTTGCGTAAGCATCGATGGTGTCGTGGAATCCCACACCGATGAAGTCACCCGTCCGGTTTACCCAATTGTAGGCTCCGGCGCCAATGAAACCATCACCAGCGGTAGAAGTAATCATATTGGTAAAACCGGCCCCGATCAACGATGCGATTGCGGAATTATTGTTTGTGTCTCCCGCTACTATCCCAGCGCTGGACGCACTGACAATATTTTTTCCGCCGGCGCCGATGAAGCTCGCGGAATTAGATACGATGTTCTGAGCACCCGCCGCAATGGCGGAATAAAGCCCTAAATGGCCGGTAACCGTGTTGCTATCGCCAGCGCCAATGAACGACCCGACTGAAAAGCTGTCGATGAGGTTGTAAGCGCCGCCGCCAAGCGTGGATGCCGCTCCTATGTTTCTATTGTTGATACCACCCCCAAGGACGTTGCCCCCCTCGATAATAGTATCTCCTATATGAAGGATACCGCCATAGTCGCCAATTGTGTTTTGGAATCCTCCACCAAGGAAGGAGATGTCGGCAAGGGTGTCGATAAAGTTATCGTCACCACCGGCAAGCGCGGAGTATTTGCTCTTGACGGTATTGCCCAGACCGCCGCCAATCGTCGCATCGGAGGCACTCACGGTGTTCAGGGTTCCCCCACCAATGGTGCTTTCCTTCCCCGAGGCCGTATTGGTATCTCCGCCGCCTATTGTAGCGAACGTGTCCTTCGCTGTGTTGCTTTGCCCTCCTCCCACGAAAGCGTGTCCATTCAAATCACCCGAAATGCCTCCGTAAGCAGTATTATTTGTTCCGCCGCCGACGGTGTTCGTGCTACCTGCGTGGTTTCCAGAGCCGGGAACTCCGTTATCAGAGTTGCTGGCAGTGGGGTCGCCGCCGACGAAAAATGGTTTTGCGCCTTTTCCGTCATTGCCTGCGGACAATGCCGTATCCGGCTGCACGATGACGCTCATCGTGGTCGAGTCATAGTTCACAGTCAGCCCGTTTCCGCCGGTGAAATTGATCGGGTTGTGGCCGGTCGTCACTTTGGCTCCGTTCACGAGAATGTAAGGTACGTAGTCCGTGCCCATTTTATTCCACGTCACGGCTCCATCGGCGAGCTTATCGGTCGTGACCGCGCTGTCCGCCAAGTTGGCAGACACCACGGCTCCGGTCGCGAGCTTCCGCGTCGTGATCGCGCTGTCGGCGACATTCATGGCCTCGGGAACGGTTCCGAGTCGGAAACGCGGCAGGTTTTCGAGATCGGTATTGAAGCTCACGCCCAGCCATAGCGGCTGATCCATGAGCGCCGGCGACGGCAACGGAATGTGTGAACCAAGAAGAATATTAAAGATACCTCCTTTCACCTCGGTAGGGAACACGTCTCTCCAGAGCCGAGTGCCCTGGGTGGCGTCCGTCCAAATAGAGACGGTGATCGGATAGGTGCTATCCTTGACGGCCGAGCCGTCCATTTCCACGATCGTGCCCTGATAGCTGATCGTGTGGTTCGATGCGGTGGGCGCCTGCGCTTGCTGTGCATGCGCGCCCGAACCCGCTAAGAAAAGCAGCGCCGTTGCGGCCGCTGCGAGTTTTAAGTGTTTTAGATTTTTCACTTTCGAGTCCTCATGATTTGTTTTTTATGAACTAAATTGGACCCGTGTCGCTTTAATCTGACACTCGAAGCGCCACGAATCCAGTTAACGTTGGTGTGGTCTTTGGGTAATCGGGGGCGAGCAATGTCAGTTGCTTGTCCCTTTTTTTCTCATTTTCGAAAAACATCCGGGCTTAAGAAGCGAGCGTTTTTCAGAACGGAAAATCCCAAACCCAAGTTACGAAAAAAAACAGAGCTTGTCAAGTATTTTTAGGCGAATTCGTCAATTTTATTAAAATATTTTCAATCTCTGCTTGTCTCAAAATCGGACATGTGTATGATTTTGGAGCACATAACGGCGAGTTGTGTCATTTATGGGCATTTATTTGGCAAATGTCCGATTTTGGAACACTTTTTTCGAAACTGTATCGTTTCGAGACGGCAGACAAAAGGCATAGCAAAATTAAATCCCGCGACACCATCTGCTGATCCCGGAGAGCTACAAAAAAGAATAGGAGCAAAGTATGAGCCGGTGTGTTCCACTATTTTCCAGCCATGCCTCAGACCCCCGCCTTGCTCCGATTTGCGTTCGAACACGCCTCCGACGGAATGCTCCTGACGGATCCGAAAGGCGTTATCCGCATGGTCAACGACGCTTTCATCCGCATGTTTGGCTTTTCACACGAGGAAGTGATCGGACAGCGTACCGGATTTTTGCGCTCTCCGTATTCGACACAGGAATTTTATGAAGCCATGTGGAAATCGCTTCGAGAAAAAGGCGAGTGGAAAGGCGAAATTGTCAACCGTACGAAGCAAGGCGGGGAAAAAACCTGCTTCCTTACAATCTCCTCGATCTTTTCCGAGAGCGGCGAACGTATCGGTTATCACGGCGTAGAAATTGACCTGACAGAGCGCAAGCGGCTCGAATCGCAAATTATTCAAGGCGAAAAACTTGCGGCCATCGGCGAAAGCGTGGCGACGCTCGTACATGAGATTCGTAATCCGCTCAACGGCATTGCCATGAATATCTATATGCTCGAGCAGAATGGGGAGAGCGAGCGCCATTGGACCGAGGAAGAGCGGGAGTCCATCCATCTCATCAGCCGCGAGGCCCGACGGCTCGAAGATCTGGTCAAGAACGTCCTCACCTACGCGCGCAACGTGGAGCTACATTACGAGCAGGTCATGCTCTCGGAATTTCTCGAAGAGTTAGAAGAGTTACTCATCTTTCAATCCGAGCAGCGCGATGTTACATTGGATGTTCAAATCGATCCTAATAAAATGACCGGACGCTTCGATCCCGATCAAATGAAGCAAGTGATGCTCAATCTCGTGCAAAACGCAATCGAGGCTGCGGAGCAAGGCGATCGACGAGAGGTTAGAGTCCATGCCGACGTGCGGGAGGATGCGTCGTGGCGGCCAATTAGTTCTTCGGGCCGTGTCATCCTCTTCGAAGTAGCCAATACCGGGCCGGCAATTTCCGACGAAGTTCGCACCAATCTCTTTCGCCCGTTCTTTACTACGAAGCCGCAGGGGCTTGGACTCGGCCTTGCCACCAGCGCAAAAATTGTTCGCCAGCATCATGGTGTGCTCGATATTCGAGATGCCGAACAACCTCCTTTTACGACTGTATTCACTGTAGCATTACCAGCATGAGCCGCATCGTCGACGATGTGCATCATGCGTATAACACACCGTGGAAAACGAACATCTATTGACACCATCCGAACGTCCCGCGCCGATGCACCGAGTGCTCGTTATCGATGACGACGCCACGGCGCGGCGTACGCTCGAACGCTTCCTCACGCGCGAAGGATTTGCCGTCACCACCGCCGGCGATGGCAACCAGGGACTGCTGGCCGCGCGGGTCGATCAGCCGGAAATTATCCTGAGCGACATCTACATGCCGGGAATGTCCGGCTTAGAATTACAAGCAAAGATCCAGGAATTCGCGCCACATATCAACATCCTGCTCATGACCGGTCAGGACGATATGCCGACGACGGTCAAGGCCATGCAGCAGGGAGCATACGACTATCTTACGAAGCCGATCAATCTCGAACGGCTGAAAAGAATCCTGACCCGGATGATCGAGACGCAGCAGCTCTCCGAGCAACTCGACATGATGAAGAAAACGGAGGCGGAGGAATACAAACTCGATAACGTCCTCGTGGGCCGAAGCCCGCAAATGCAGGAGATTTATAAAATCATCGGCAGTGTCACGCGCTCGCGTGTGACGGTGCTCATCGAAGGCGAGTCCGGCACGGGCAAAGAGCTGATCGCCCGCGCGATTCATTTTAATTCCCCGTGGAAAGACGAGCCGTTTATTGCCGTCAACTGCACGGCGCTTGTCGAGACGCTCCTTGAATCCGAACTCTTCGGGCATATGAAAGGCTCGTTTACCGGAGCGATAGCCGATAAGCGAGGCAAGTTCGAGCTTGCTCGAAACGGAACGATTTTTTTGGATGAGATCGGCGAGATTTCGCAAACACTGCAGGTGAAACTCCTGCGCGTATTGCAGGAGCGCGAGTTCGAGCGCGTCGGCGGCGAAAAAACGCTTCCGATGAATGCGCGCATCATCGCCGCGACCAATCGCAATTTAAAAAAGGAAGTTGATGAAGGCCGTTTCCGCGAGGATCTTTATTACCGCCTGAACGTCGTCTCCATCAAAGCGCCGCCGCTACGCGAGCGCAAGGAAGACATTCCCATACTCGTCACCAGTTTGCTCAAGCGCATCAATGAGGAGCTTCACACGAAGGTTTTCAAAGTCAGTGAACACGCGATGGAGCTTATTCAAAAGCACCATTGGTCTGGCAATGTCCGCGAGTTGGAAAATGTGCTCACGCGCTCGGTTGTGCTTTCGAAATCCGATGTGATCGAAGAGTCCGTGCTGCCCATTGCATCGGAACACCGCAACTCGGCTAAACACTATGATTGGAACCGCTCGCTGGCGGATGTAGATCGCGAGCACATTATACGCGTCCTCGAAGCTGTCCACGGCAACCGCACGGAAGCCGCGCGCATCCTCGGCATCTCCAAGCCGACGCTTTATGCGAAGTTACCCGTCACAAAGCGGGAAGAGAAGCCGAAATGAACTTACTGCTTATAGGTAGGGCTCAGCGAACGTACGAATGCAATCACGTTCTTGACGGTATCATCCACGAGTTGTGGCTGACCGGGCATCCCGGGGTAACCAAATGACGCCCCCCCCTGCTTGATGACCTGTAAAAGGTGCGCGTTTGTGAGCTTATCCATATACGCTCCGTTCGTATGATCGCGCGGCTTTGGATTGAGCGCAACCGCAGCCGGGCCATCGCCTTTGCCACCCTCGCCGTGGCAGGGCGCGCAGGTTAGATGGTACGTTGCATGGCCTAACGCGATGTTTGCCGGAGCCATATCGACCTTAAAGTCGGCCATTCCGGGAGGGGGGGCGGGCGGCGCGTTTGTGCCGGCTGCCGGCTCTTGTTCCGGGTTGAGTTCATTGCTCTTACCTCCACATCCAGCGAGCGTGAAGGAGATAGCAAAAATTGCGACAAAGAAAATGGCTGATTTCATGAGGTGCTTTTATTTTGTTGTGTTCTCGGTTTGATTATCCATATACTGATCCGTGCTCTGAAGCGCCCACACATAGTTCGCCAAGTGCCAGCGGTCGGTGTCGCTCAAACTTTGGGCGAAGGATGGCATGGGAGTTCCATTGAGCCCGGTCGAAAAAATGCGAAACACATCGACGACACTTCGGGCGAACTTATAGTCCGAGGGATTCGTCAGGTTGGTAGGCAGAATTTGGTTTCTGAAATCATCCGTGAGCGTTCCCGCGGCCGGCCCATTGCCTTCGCCATTGACGCCGTGGCAATTCGCGCATTGCATTTGCAGATAAAGTGTGCGCCCCCGTGCGAGGCTTTGAGGACTTGAAAGAATTTCGATCCCGACGTTGACCACATCGAGCGGATATTCCGTGGAGTCGGTGAAGCGCGGCGAGAATGTCTTGATATACTGGACGATCGCCCACCGATCCTCAGGCCGCATCTGCCGGAACGAGGGCATGGGGGTATCATGCAGACCCGTTGTGATCGTGTGATACATATCGTAGTCGGTAGGAAGCTCGCCGCTGGCGGTCGAGCGGTTGAGATAGATGCCGCGCGTGAAATCGCGCGGTTTCATGCGCAGGTTCGCCGCAATCGGCCCGTTGCCCGTTCCGTCGGCGCCATGGCAGGGCACACAGGAAACGTTGAACATCTCTTTGCCGCGTTCGAGCGTTTGCTGGGATACGGGAGCTGTCGTCAGCGTCATCGGATCGTCCTTAGGACCGCCGACGCGCGTGGGATCACCCAAATGTGTTGCGGTGAGTCCGGCGATTCCGAGCGCGGCTGCTACGGTGAATGTCTGAATAAACATTGTTTCTTCTCCTCTGATTAAAATCCAAAGCGTATCCCAATTCCGGCGGAAGTACTGGTCTGATCCACGGTCTTCACGCCGGCGGTCATGACGGTCTCGTGGGTGATGGTATAGACGGCGGTAACGAAAACGTTCGGCAACAAGTGATACTGGAAGCCCATGTCAATCTGATTTGTATTGTCATTCGTTTCCTTTATATTGAGGATATCATACCGGCCATAGACATAGAATTTCTCGGGAAAAACAATGACGTTCACCCCAACAAAGCCACCTGTTTCAGAATAACCAGTCCCGACCGTATCGACATTATCGTCTTTACCGGTCAAGTATTGACTGTAAAAGTCGAGCCGTTTGGTCCAGGGATCATAGCATTCCAAATTGATGCCTATTCGCGTGCTGTGGTTTGTCCACTGTGGCGGTGATAGCCCTCCGACAGTATCGACCGGATTAGTATTAGTAATCAGTTGCGATCCGCCATAATAAAACGCTCCAAAACGAAGCGGCGCATTGTTAACATAGACCGTTTGATTCAGCGCGCCGAAGAATGCGTGGGAAGTCTTGAGATCAATATCACTGTTCGTCCCACCGCTGAAGCCAACATCATATCTGAGGCCTTCTCCGATTCCAGGAATCATTCCGAATGCGGAAAAGCCGAAGTTAGGATCCACAAAGGATAAAGTATTGGCCTTCGTTAAGACGCTACCATTAGCCGCTTTAGCGAAGGGATCATAGGTATAAATCAAGGGGTCGATGTTCGGGTTTGCAAGGAGGACCGGATGCTGATACGGAATCAAGAACCGGAACTCACCAAGCCGGAAGTTGAGCGAACCGGTTCCATCGTTGAGCGCATCCGTGTAAATCAAGTTTGCGGTCTCGACGTTAATTTGCGCTTGTGCCCCACTAAAATAATCGATGGGAAGCCCCGTGTAAAAGGAAAAATGCGAGCCGAGCGCGGCCGAGACAAAAAGACCCACTTCAACCCCCGAGAATGAAGTTGAAGTTGTTGCCGACGGCAATGTTCCAGTCGAATCGCGAAGATTATTCTGCATCCTGGAGAACTGGAACATCGGCTGCGCGACCATCCCGATCAAGAAGATCGGTTGATCGGCCTGCGCGAATTTTTCGAGCGTGCCGGGCAACTCGTAACCGTTCGCTTGGAATCGGAGACCGAAATCATTCAGCAGCGGCGGGGTCGTATGACACGTAAAACAGGTCGTGTTATACTTCCTGGCGAAGACGGGTATGGCCTTCGCGTCCGGCGCATCGCCAGCGATGCTCGCAGCGATTGCCACGATAAAGAGAATCAGCGTGGAATAAGCAATTTTCATTCCAATTCAAAGGCTCCTATTTCAGTTCAAAATCCGTTGTGGTTGCACCGCCTTCCGTCACTGTTACTTGCCGCTGCTCGACAACAGCACCAGGGAACTCCGGTCGGCCGCCATCACCACCGCTCATCTTCCATCCCTCGTGCCACATGACGAGATTATAGGTTCCCGGAGGAAGATCAGGGATGGAATACGATCCATCCGCATTCGTCACGGCCACATACGGATTATCCGTTACCCAAATCCAGGAAGACATCCAAAAATGCACGTCGCACTCGATACCCACCATTCCCGCTTTGCGTAATTGCTGCGAGGACGATTGTCCCTGCGTGACCTGAGCGAAATTGAAGAGCGTCGTCCGATCCGAGCCGCTGGTGTAATAACCATGGACGTTGTGAAGGCCAGGATCGTTATTGACAAAGTTAACCGACGAGCCGCGCGTAGCGATCGCCATGTGCGGTGAATATCCGCAACCCTCCTGCTTGATCGTCGGAGCAGAAAAATTCGCTTTGCCTGCCGGCGGATTCGCAATGTAAATCAGCGTGTATTGGACCCCTTCGCCTTTGCCGACGATAAGCCGGTCATACGAATGCGTTTTGCCGCACATTCCAAAGGCTGCGGCATCCGCGCGCGGCAGCTTTGGCGCGGCGCCCGAGAAGCGAACGGTACCGGAAATCGAGCCGCCGCTCGGACTTGATTTTTGATCTTTTGGAATAGCAAAAAAACCGAGGCTCGTGGCCAAACAAATAATTAGTGCAAATGCGAGGTCACTTTTCGAGATTAAAAGACCCTTTAACGGTCTTTGTGGCTCTTGCGCTGTGTTTTTCAAATCTTTCATTTTCATAGTTACGTTGTTTTTTGGATTTGTCAAGAATGACAAATGTGAATTAATAACAAATGTGAATTGTGGAAAAATCGTTCTTCTGTTAAAGTTTACTTCAAGCTTGTGAGATAAGCAAGCAATTGATTGAATTGATCGTCCGGCAGATCGACGGGGTCCATGCCGCCATCGAGCATTTTCTTCGTCGGGCTTTTGAGCAGCGCAACGAGCTTGTCGTGATCGAACTTTGCGCTCACGCCGATGAGCTTCGGGGCTTTGTCGGTGCCTTCGGCATTCTCACCGTGGCAGCCGTCACAGGAGTTGTCACCGAAAATCTTCTTGCCTAAAGCTGCTTGCGGGTCGGCGAGCGCGGCGTTTTGCGCGACGAGGGTCCCACCGGATAGTTCCGGCACAAACGGCGCTTTCATGAAGGCTGCAGTCTCTTCCGATTGCTTCGCAAGCTGTTTTGCGACGGCGGGATCGCTGGCATCCTCATGTCCGCTCTGCCAGCCGAGGAAAATGAGCGCGCATATCACGATCGCAAACGAGAACGACGTCACCGGACGCTTCCAGGGCCGGCGTTCGAGCTTCCTATCCATGAACGGCAGCGCCACGAGAAATGCAGCGATGATGCCTGGAATAATTACGATACCGATTATCGCCGAAGCGCCGTTCCAGTATTTCAGCCACTGAAATATCGGAAGGTAATACCACTCAGGTCGCGGAAGAAACGAGGTGTCCGCCGGATTCGCCTTCGGCCCAAGATCGACAGGCGATAGATATGAGAGCAATCCGAGCGTACCTACAAGGACCGTCGCAAAGACTACGTCCATGATAACTTGTTTTGGATAAAACTGCTCGGTTTTCTGCTTTGGCTCGATTGGGTCTTCACTGATTGGCCCTGCGCTTCCGGCTTTGCGGAAAAGAAAAATGTGCGCGCCAACAAATGCGAACATGCAAGCCGGAATCAGAAATACGTGCGCGACAAAGAAGCGCGAAAGCGTGAGCGTTCCCATTTCTGTGCCGCCGCGCATCAGCTCTTTTATCCATTCGCCGATGAATGGAACTTCACCCGCGATATTCGTTCCGACAGCCGTAGCGAAATATGCTTTCTGATCCCACGGCAAAAGATAGCCCGTGAATGCCATGCCGATAATCATGGCGAAGAGTACGAGGCCAGATAGCCAGAGTATCTCGCGCCGGCCTTTATAGGAACCGAAGAAATAGGTTTGCCCCATGTGAACGACGAGCGTGACAATCATCGCGCTCGATCCATACGAATGAAGGCTTCGGAGGAACGAACCGGCCGTCACTTGCTTCACGATGTACTCGACCGTCGTGTGCGCGTGATCGGCGCTTGCGACGTAATACATGGCGAGAAAAATTCCTGTCACAATCTGCGAAAGCAGAATGTAGAGCAAGCCAGATCCGAAAATGTAGGCCCATCGCGCTCCGCCGGGAATCGGCTCATCCAGCGCTTCATCGGTAAGATGAAAGATGCCGGTGCGTTTGTCGAACCAGCGCATGAAAGGCGCGTTTTTTAGTTGCACTCTCATGCCATCACCTCCTTCGTCTTGACAAGCTGACGGAAGGACTGATAGCGAACCTGCAAATGTCCATCGACAACACGAGATTCGAGCGAATCCATATCGCGCGGGGGCGGTCCAGAAACGTATTTCCCGGTAGGTGTAAATGTCCCGTTATGGCAAGGGCATTTGAAGTTACTCGCGGTATCGATCCACTTGACGGAGCAGCCCAAGTGAGTGCAGACTGCAGTGAGCACGCTTAAATTTCCATCTGCGCCTTTTATTACATAGAGAGGTTTTTCCGTGATTACTTTGCGCCATCCATCTATCTGCGTGATCGAGATGGTTCGCTTTTGCGGCACGTTTAATTCCGCGAAATCAGCAACGGGTCCGAGATCGCTCCACTCGGTTTCGGTCGATGTTCGCATCAGCGGATCGAGCGCAAAACGCACGAGCGGAACCGAGAGCGCCGCAGCGACTCCCACCGTGCCGATTCCCAATAACCAACTGAGGAAAATGCGCCGGCTGCTACCTGAACCGCTCTCTTGCTTTTTTTTCAGATCGAACATAATGATTGCGTGTCTTCGTCAAATGTCTCGAAAAAATATTTACATGACTCTGTTATTGTCATTCCCGCGAAACGCGCATGATCGATCATGCGCGTGGAATCCAGACCCCATATTTTCGGTATGCCAAACATGGATTCCCGCTTTCGCGGGAATGACATTGCAAATATGTAATGAGCCGTTAGGAACATTACGATATTCATACATTGGCACCTACGACTTACGCTGGTTTTTTCTTCAGCGTCGCAAGCCACGTTGTTAAGGTCTTAAGCTCGTCGTCCGAGCCTTTGAACTTATACATGTGCTTCTTGTCGTGCATCTCGACTTGCTTCGTGACCCACTGTGCCATCCAATCGGCGGTATGCTTTAGACCCACACCCGAAAGATCGGGAGGCGGATATTTGGCACCCTCCGGTGGTTCACTCGTCCGCTTGATCCCCTGCGATTCGATCGAGTGGCACTTGTTGCATTTATTATCCAGGAAAATGCTCTTTCCAGAATCGCCATTTGTCTTGAGTGTAGCGCCCGTCAGCATGCATGTGACGAGCGCCGCGAATAATAGTGATTTTTTCATAATGATATTAACGTTATTATTAATTATTGAATCCAGGAGATGCCAAGGGTGAAGCCGCTATTTTTTGCAGTTCCCAGTTCTTCCACGCCGCCCGAACCGTTCGAGGCAGGAGTGTTCGTGCGCTTGGTTGTATAGGTTCCGGTCAGCTGCAAGCCGTCACCGAAGTTGTAATCGCAATATCCCGTAACGACATGGATATTATCCATACTGCTTTGTGAGCCATCGGGTGTAACGGCGTCGTAGCGCACACCAACACCGATGAGATCGGTGACCGGATAGTCGAGTTCGCCAAAGTAACCATGACTGTTGATGACAGGCCCGTTAGTGAACTTTCCATCAGGGTTTGTGCCAAGCGTCCAGCTATCATCTGTTCCGCCTTCATATCCTCCCATCAGCAAGAACTTTACGATAGGATAGCTGGCATAGACCGCATAACGTTTGAACTTATTCGTCCAATAACTGGAGTCGATTGGTGCTGATTTCGTGACAGTCGCATTGGTCGGCAGATCGGCCTGACCGAGATAGAGAGCAGCCGAAATTCCGCCGCCATCCTCAGTCAAGATATAGTTACCCCAGAACATGTAATCGAACGTGTTCGCGGAGGGTGCTTGTCCCGCGTTAGCGCCAGCCCCAGCGCCAACCGTTTTCAGAGCTCCACCGCCGAGCGCTGCGTACGGATTGTCTGTCGCATCATACGCATAACCGCTTAAGATCTCAGCGTGAATAGTTGCTTCCTTATATACATAGCCAAGATCGATTCCCATATTCGAGCCAGTAAGTCCGGTGTAGCCAGGTATCGGCTTATTATCATTGGCTTCATAAGCTGGGATACTGATCGGATAGCCAGTATTCATCAGAGGGCTGCCGCTCCATCCACGATCCGATCCGCCGTAACCTTGAAGAATATTGATGATACCGATGCGGCCCAAGAACCAGGCGTCCTCATTACCTGAATAATATCCGACCGATGCAGTAGAAACACTTACCGGGAATGTCAGTTTGTTCGTACCATTATTCGTCGGGCTCGCTATTTTGAATCCGAGTTCCATTTCGGAGGAAATGTTCTTGGTAAGAGCACCGAAGATAGGGTAGAGCGAAGCGCCCGTAAATTGCTCGCTCAGGTTGTTTACGGTCGGAGAACCGGGCGCGGCCTTCGTTGCTGAAGTCTGCGCGATCGAGAAATTCATGCGGCCAGCAATATAATCGCCAAGATTGAACTGGGGCTGTTTTTGGCCGATTTCGTCCGGCATCCGGTAACCCGCCGCACGGAATTTCCAGCCGAATTCGTTGAGTCGGGGAACAACCGCATGGCAGCTCGAGCAGCCAAGGCTGTATTTACGAGCGAAATTCGGCATCGCGCTTGCCGTTGGTATCAATGGTGTGCTGATCGCCCATCCCGCAATCAGGAAGGCAATCGTACTGAGTTTCAATCTAAAAGAACGCATAGGCTTTTCTGGATTTATGATTTTTTTCGTACATCCCGTGCTTTATCGTCGCCGATGAAGGCTCGGATAGAAGCCGGGTTTTAAGTCCGCTGTGGCGGATTTGTCCAAAGCGTATCAAACGGCGTACCCAGAGGTGCAAATCGCCTGAATTCGCTCGTTTTCGAAGGTGACATGCTTCCGGTCAGGTTTCAGCCGTAAGAATTTATTACGGATGAATTAGAATTTTGTCATATCCTCTTCGATGCAAAATTACGAAGAAGGGCAATACGAATTGTTACAAAACGTTGGGAAAATGTTACAACATTCACACATTTTACAATTACGGTGCGGACTCTGCAATCGGACGAATGAGAGCCATCGTCTGCCTGCGTGATCCGCTATGGAGCTACATTTTCCGGCACAGGCTGGCGCCGCTGGCCGCGAGGCCCCACCGATAAATCTTCGCTCGCTATATAGATAACCATGGCCGCAATCGTGAGCACTAAGAATACCCAAAAGCGCCAATCGTGGTGTATGCGTCTCCAGCGAGGCCGATGGGCCTCGATCGTGCTGTCGCTGCTCGGCCTTCCGAACTCGTTGTGATGATGTTTCGAATTTTCCATTGGTTGCTGACTTCCTTATAGTATTCAGAACGATCTCGTGGCATCGTTCCGTGCGTGAATATTTCTGAATCCTCGATGTGTCCTATCGGAGCCGTTTACGAATGGCATCCAATTCCTTCCGGCGCGTTGCGGTGGTCTTGGGGTATTCCATCTTAAGCCCATCCAACGCGTCGAGAACGATTTGCGATACAATCAGCCGCGCATTCTCTTTGTCGTCGGCCGGTACGACGTGCCAGGGCGCGTGCGTAGTGCTCGTCGCGCTCAGGCATTCCTCATACGCCTCCATGTAATCCTTCCAGTAGCTCCGTTCGTGAATGTCCGCGAGGCTGAATTTCCAGTTCCTGTTCGGATCCTCGAGGCGATGGAGAAACCGTTTCCGTTGTTCGTTCTTCGATAGGTGAAGAAAGACCTTGACGATTTTCGTGCCGTTACGATGGAGATGTTCCTCCAAGTCAACGATGGAACGATACCGATCCTTCCAAATATTTTTCTCGTCGAGCAATTCTTTGGGAAGCCCCTCCGCGCGAAGCATCTCCGGATGCACGCGAACGACGAGCACCTCCTCGTAATAGGAACGATTGAAGATGCCGATCTTCCCCCGTTCCGGCAAACGGCAGTTGGCGAGCCAAAGAAAATCGTGATGTAGCTCTTCGGCGCTCGGCTCCTGGAACCTGAAGACCTCGCACCCCATTGGATTGACCCCGGACATGACGTGCCGGATCGCGCCGTCCTTGCCGGCAGTGTCCATGCCCTGAAAAACGATGAGCAATGCGTACTGACCCGAGGCATATTGAAGTTGTTGCAGCGCGCTCAACTGGGCAACGTGTTCTTCCAGCAGCTTTCGATATGCCTTCTTCGACTTGCATAGAGGCGTGACGTTCGTCGGGCGCTTGCCGAGATTGAGCTTTTCTCCGGGTTTTACACCGAAATCGTTTGAGTCTATTTTCATCTTAGTCGTTTCGATACTATCTATCCGGTCGAAGCCATCGTAATTCCTTTAACAAAGATATAACAGAGTACTTTCGAAACGCATTACATTAGAATTCGCTATAGAACTTTTCTATCGAATAATTTACGAGCCGAAATACCTCCGATTCTTCTATGCAAAATTCGAACAAATTTAAGAAAGCCGCTTGCATAATTCTATAAGAAACAGAGCCTGCCCTGAGCTTGTCGAATGGGTGCTCCATTTCCTTTTTTGAATTGTCATTTCATGAACTATGGCGTTTCCAAGCCAATTTCGCCATTTGTTCTTAAAGAAAAGGTGCTCAAAATGTGTTTTCACGGTTAATTTTCATCCAGCTTTTCATGAACTTATGCATAATCTTTCATACCGAAAACCATGCCTCCTTTCATAATTCATAATTCGTAATTGCCAATAGGTGCCTATCATCTCACCACCTAATATACCACATCCAAAACCCGAAAGCAAGGAAATCCAAAATTATTTTTTCGCGTAGGTCGGCGCTTCCAGCCCGACCAAGTGGCGGAGCCACGCCATGTCAGTAGCCGGTGACGTAAGTCACCGGATGGGAAACGGAATGAGATTTGGAGTCCCGCAAGGGACGGCATGTATTGAACGCGCGATTACATGTCGTCACTCCGTGACTTTTGCTATGGGGTTGTCGCTGTCCGATGACTCACGTCACCGGCTACGGACATACCGTCCCGTTGGGACTGGGAACCCGCACCGCACGTAAGAAAAAATCAAGAGGCACGAGGGGACGGCACAATCCGCTGTCTGAACTATGATTCGTGTGATTATTTTGATTGAGACATGATTTCCATGCTGGGCTAATCATCGAGCCTTCACACGAATCACATAAATCATAGTTCAGACATTCCCCGACTGTGCCGTAGAGCCTGCCCGCAGCTTGACTGGGGGGGGGACGACACAATCCGCGCGACGGGAAGCTTGGATTAGTATCGACCTCGAATCGCAATCGCATCCTCAACCCATGCCGATAAATTATCAGAGATGTATTTATAAACATCTTTGCTGTCCCAATAAGGGGGATTGTAGCAGTGAACCACAGAGGATAACGGCGTTGTACCCAATGTGATGAAATCGAATGGGTTTTGTCCAATTGCACAACAGAGAGAGAGGGTGGTGTGCCCGAAAACGTTACGGTTCCTCACGGCAGGACGTGCGCAGCACGTCCCTACGGTTGATTCATCATTCATAATTCATCATTTGCCCAAAAGGTGCCTATCATCAAGGCTGTAATATACGAAGAAAACGGACGAATTGTGCCCTTCTTAACAGAACTCGTTCCCTATTCCCGTCCAAGCGGATTGTATCGTCCGCATCGCACGTTGCGGGGGGAATGGGGAAAGTAAGAAGTATGAAATATGTAAAATTTAAGATCGCTGAGATCATTCCGCTCTCTTACTTCTTACTTTTTATTTCTTACTTCCCAGCGAATGCTCAGGAGAAACATCAAAGCGTTTCCGATTCGCTTCACGCTCCCGAACATTACATCGATTCTCTTCTCAAGCTCGATTCGATAAACCGGGCGCTGCAACTCGAAGATGAACGCCGCTTCCAGAGGACGAAACAGCTTGCCACCCAGCGGGAACTCGATCTTACCGGCGATAGCACTCCCGAAGTGCTACGATTAGAAGGGTATGTGAAAGGAAAAGTTGATGATACGCGGCTGACATTCACTATTAAATCGAAGAACAAAACGCTATTCGAAGATTCCTGGACAGCAAAAGGCTATTTCGATACGACGGATCATTTGCCGGATAGTATCAAACTCAAACGGCTGCGCACCATCGTCACCGTTTTTTTTGCGAACGAGAATTTCGAAGTCGTCGATTCGAATGATTTCAACAATATGCTGAAGCAGGTTTCGGAAGCCGATGTGCATCCGCATTCTTTGGAAGCATCGGAGATATTTAGTGAGCCGCGTGTGATGTTCAGCGTGTTTCACAGCCGCGATTATTGGTATGGGTTGATATGGGACTCGAAGAAGAATAAATTTGTGAAGGCGTGGAGGAATTAGTGAAAGAACATTCCATTATTTCTTTCTTTTTTAAGATTGTCATCCTGAGCGGAGTTTGGCTCGACGAAGGAGAGACAAACGGAGTCGAAGGATCTCATGTAGTTAAAAAGATCCTTCGACTCCGCAAAACTCCGTTGCCGCTTCGTTTTGCTCCGCTCAGGATGACACGCTGATAAGTACTAGTCATTGATGAAAATTTCATCAAAACGTTTCCCTCACGCATTCTTTCGTCAATCCAGCACGATTGTTGCCAAAGACATTCTCGGCGCGTATGTGCATCGCGTTTTGGATGGTAAAGAACTTATTGGCAAAATCGTCGAGACGGAAGCCTATTGCGTGGGTGATGAAGCCTGCCACGCCTATCGCGGAAAGACTCCGCGCAACGCCGTGATGTTTGGCGAAGGAGGGTTTTCGTATATTTATTTCACGTATGGAATGCATCATTGCTTCAATATCGCGGCGAATGAAGAAGGCGTTGCGGAAGCCGTGCTCGTGCGTGCCATCGAGCCGGTAAAAGGCGTCGAAACCATGCGTTCATTGCGCCCGAAAGGGATTCTCGACCGTGAGCTTACCAATGGACCTGGGAAGCTTTGTCAGGCTTTGTCTCTCACGCGAAACGAGAACGCAATTGATCTCATCGAAAGCGATATGCTTTTCCTCACTCAAGCGGCGAAGCCCATCCCGGCGAATCATATCGGCGTTTCCACCCGTATAGGCATCCATGTCGCTCAGGAGCATCCCTGGAGATTTTTTATTAAGGAGAACGATTATGTCTCTCGCGGTAAACCGTCGGTTCCGAGCAAGCCAGTGGCTGCTCGTCGTCGTAAGTAGTTTTGTTATCACCTCATGCGGAAAGGGCCAGAGCGTGCCAAGCGATAAATTCCCACCCGAGCGAGCATCGTCGGCGATGCGCGCTGCGCTTGCCAAACAAATCGAGGACGTTTCCGGCCAGCATATTCACATGCCGCCGCTGCCGCTCACGTATGCGCCCGATCGTTATATTAACGTCACGCCCGAATATCTTCGCGATTCGCTGAAGGGCAAAGTCGTCCTCATTGATATTTGGGACTATACCTGTGTCAATTGCATTCAAACGCTTCCTTATATTAAAGCGTGGAACGACCGGTATAAGGACAAGGGATTGGTAATGATCGGCGTTCATGCGCCGGAATTTGAATTCGAAAAAGATTCGAAAAACTTGGACAGCGCCGTGAAAGGATTCGGTCTCGATTATCCAATCATTGCCGATAACGATTACGAGATTTGGAATTCGCTCGCAAACCAATACTGGCCGGCGAAATATCTCTTCGATAAAAACGGCGTTCTTCGCGCCGAGCATTTCGGCGAAGGCGATTACGAAGCCTTCGAAGCATTCCTCCAAAAAATTCTGCTCGAACGCGATAGTTCGATCGACGTGCCCGTCCCGCTCGCGCCTGTCCGCGAGACGGATAAGCCGGGCGCGGTCTGTTACCGCCCGACACCAGAAACGTATATCGGATTCGCGCGGAATAATCTCGGAAATGAGATGAAATCCGCGAACGATAAAGCTCACGAGTATACCATTCCGGGCACGTTGAAAAAGGATGCGCTCTATCTGGCCGGCAAATGGACCGTGCGCAACGAATACGCGCAGCCGAGCGGGGAAGGCGATGCAAGCCTCGTTTTCGATTATCAAGCCAAGGAAGCGAATCTTGTTGTTCATCCGCTGTCAGAGACAGACTTTAAAGTGATGGTAACGCAAGATGGAAAGCCCGTACCCAAAGCGGATCGCGGCGCGGACATCGAGGAATCGGACGGAAAAACATTTATCGCCGTCCATGAGGCGCGCATGTACCGCATTACGAATAACGCGGGATTCGGGCGTCATACCCTCAAGCTCACGGCTTCGACGCCGAGCTTCGGCGCGTATGCGTTTACCTTTACGACGGCATGCCGGCAATAATTTCGTAATGACGATTTTGCCCGAAACGCTTTTCCTTTTCCATTGTTATACTGCCCAAGGTTTCGGAAAGTCCGAGGCCCCGAATGCTGCATTCAGCGTCTGCCGCATCGCCCACGATGATTCGCCCCTTGGACGCTGAGTATTGTTCTTCATGGACTATTGCGATTGCAATCGATGCCACAACTGACGCTTCCGAGACGCAGCCCGCGACGAGCCGCACGCATCGTCGCCGATGCTATTTGGCCTGACCTCTACTCTTTTCAGCATCGCCGACGATGCTTTTTCGCGCGCGTTTTATTGCTTTTGGCGCCGGCGTTTGTTGCGCTCCTTGCCGCGCGCCCGCTCGCAGCACAACCCCCATCGTCGGCAATGGCAATCCCCGATTCGAGCACGAACAAAGTCCTTCGCGCCGCCAAGGATGATGTCCGTCTCGAAAATTTATCGGACCTCAATTCGCAGGGCGACGACGCCACGATGTTTATTTCCGCGGACGGCTCGATGTACTTTACCAGTTCGCGATCGGGCAAACAAATTCTTTACGTAACCAAGCGCCTTTCCCCGACCAATGCGAACGATCGCGCTGCGCACTTCGGTCCTCCGGAAGTATTTTCGGAGCTGCCCGGTAAGGAAAACATCAGTTCGCTCTCGATTGCCGGCGATGGCGTGACTGCCGTCGTCGGAATATGCAACCGGCCCGATGGCATCCTTGGGTCCTGCGATATTTATCAAGGTCAGATCATCGATGGCAAACTCGATAACCTCACCCCACTTGCTGCGCCAATCAATTCCGAATGGTGGGATGCCCAGCCCTGCATCAGCCAGGACGGGCAGTTGCTCTTTTTCGTGAGTGATCGTAAAGGCGGGCATGGCGGAGTCGATATTTATATGTGCTCGAAGTCGGTGGACGGGAAATGGGGCACGCCGGTCAACCTGAGTTTCAATACGGGTGGCAACGAGACGTCGCCCTTCATCGCTCGCGACAATCAAACGCTCTATTTTGCGGCGGATCATCTTCCAGGCGGCATGGGCGGATACGATATTTACGTTACGCACCGCAACGGCGAAAATGAATGGAGCGAACCGAAAAATCTTGGTCCGGCGGTAAACTCGAAAGATAACGAGCTGTTCTTTTATATTCCCCAGGGTGAGGATGCCGTCTTTTTTTCGAGCGATCGTCCGGGCGGGCAAGGCGGCTACGATCTTTATCGCCTCTATGTCCAGCCCGCGCCACCAAAGCCAAAGTATGTAACACTCACGGGACGCATCCTCGATGCCGAGACGAACCAGCCGATCACGACAAAGCCGGAAATCGCCATTACGTTTTCGAACAACGGCCAGCCCGCATCGCCGACGATGCTTCTTTCGAACGATGCCACGGGGCCTGCATACAGCGTGAAGGTGCTTGCCGGAAGCCTCGTGCATGTCGGCGCTGGGGCAGAGAATTACGTTTCTAATTCGCTCGAAATTCAGGCGCCTCCTACCGACGTTCAGCCTGTCATCACGCAGGATATTTCCCTTACGCCATCGCACGCGCGGATTTTTGGGCACGTGATAAATTCGTATAACAAGGCTCCGCTCAAAGCTACCGTAGTGCTTGAACAACTGGCCGGGGCCGTGCCGCCAGTTTCTGTCCAGACCGATCCCGCGACCGGCGCGTTCACATTTAATGTGAATCCATTGATCTCTTATCGCATTTCATCAAAGGTTCCCGATTACCAGCCCTACGAAGATAAGATCGACGTTCCCGCTGCACGAGAACGGCTCATCTCGATCCAAAAAGAAATTCGGCTCACGCCGGAGGCCGTGCAGGGATTTATGATCTTTTTCGATGTCGATAAATATGATATCAAGCCCGAAGAACTTGCGAAATTTCCTGACTTCATCCGGCAAGTAAAAGAAAATCCCGAAGTCCGTTTCGAAATTAATGGCCATACCGATTCAACAGGCTCCGAAGGCCTCAATCAGGTGCTTTCCGAGAATCGCGCGAAAGCGGTTGCGGACTACTTGCTCGATCAGGGCGTTCCTCGCGAGCAGATTGCCGTGGTGCAGGGATTCGGAAAATCACAGCCGCTCGATCCGAATAATTTAGCGAAAAACCGCCGCGTGGAAGTACAAATCGTTGGAAGAAAGGACTAACGCGCATGAGCGATCATGCGGGCACGTATGAAATATAAAATGATAAAGCGTTTTTCCGCTCTTGTCCTCGTCGTCGTGGCGCAGGCATCCCTGCCTGCGGCCCACGCGCAGATATTGAGCCGGGGCGATCTATTCGGTCCTGGCGCCCCCCCACCGATGGCCGGCATCGAAATTGGCCTTGGCCAGCATGCCGAGATGGGAAATCTCCTCTGCGATTGCGGCTCTACGTTTACCGGTGGGACCGGCAAGGGATTCCTTGGCCAAATTTTCTTCGAACTCCCGCTCGATTACGAATGGGCTATCGGCATTAAAGGCGGTATCGACTTCAAAAATTTCTCGACGACCACCTCGAACAATGAAGTGGTCGATGTACAACTTCCAGATAGCGGAAATGAAACGGCTCGAGTTTACGATCTTAATACCGCTAACATCAAAGCGACGTACATCGATTTTGCGCCCTACGCTCAGTATCAATTTTACCGTATGGGACCGTTTGTACAGGCAGGACTCGATATTGGTTTTTTAACGGCTAACAGCTTAACTCAGAACAGGGAACTACCATCGGGTACAACCGTTCCGGCAGAGAATGGCAACCCTGCAATCAATAACGTAACCTTCACCAACGGTACGCTCACACAGGTAATTCAATCCGGGCCGAACGAAGCAAGTTCGCTCCGTTTGGGGCTGTTGCTTTCGGCGGGGTATAATATTCAAGTTTCCGAACGCTCGATATTTTCTCCGCTTCTGACATACGATTTCCCGCTCACGGCAGCCGGTAATGTGCCGGGTTCGAATTGGAAAATCGGGTCGCTGTACGCATCGGCCCTCATCAAATTTCAGCTAAATTAATCACGTATCGCCGACGATGCTCCGCGCGCTCCTCGATATTCTCTGATGCTCCTTACGTTTCTTTCTTCGTTCGATGGACGGATCGCTCGCTCTTTCCGAGGTCGGCGGATAGGGCTTGCCCTGGCCCTTCTTGCCTGCTCGATCCCCGCGCACGCGCAGAGCTTGGAAACGAGCAATGCCTACGTCGAGGCGGACGTTTCGGGCGATGGGCAGGGCTTGGTTCGTATTTTTTACGGACCTCTCAACAGGCACGCGGCCACTCTCACCCACCCCGCGAATACGTCCTACCTCACCGTTCTCGTGAATGGCAAGTATTATACCAACAATACGTATCTTCCGCTTACCGGTCCCGGCCCGCTGCCAACGAACCCGACCGCCTATTTGCAGGGAGGTCGCACGAAAAAAATCGCGGATACCATCGAAACCGTTTGGCAGCCCGCAGGACCGACTGCTTTCGATATCGTTCAGGATATTTATCCGGTCGCGTTCACACTTGCCAACTCCGGACAGATTGTTTTTAAGTTCAGCATTCGCAATCACGAGAATACCTTTTTGCCGGCACAGGCGCAATACCTGCTCGATGTAGAGATTTCTACACCGGACACTGGGAATGATAATGCGCCGATAACCACCCGGTATGGGTACGTCAACAATTGGTATTCGTTCCCGGTTATCCCGCCGTATTATATAGCGACCTTGTACCCCCTTGGCAATAAAAATTTCCCTGGGTACGATGGAGGCCTTCCCGGCGGAATGGGGGTAGGATATAATAACGACAGTCTCGCGCCCGAGCCGATGGGCCTTATGCAGCCCGCAACCTTTACCTTCGTTGACTTGCCGACGATCTTGATTGGCACTCCCGATTATACATGGGGATTTCCGGCCTCGCCACCAAGTGCGGCTACGGATGAAGCCCTGCTCATCCAGTGGTCCGGCAGCGGGGTGGGTGCCGGCGATACCCTGGAGCTTGGCCGCGGCAGCTATGGTACGCCGGCATGCACTCCGTTGTGCCTTGGATTTCTCGATGCGATGATGTTTCATCCAGACCACATTATCTGGAGTGGCCCGCCTCTTAACACCTATATTCCAAATCACTTTCCGGTCGATGCCATCGTTTGGAATCCGGAAAACACCGAGGCGAACCCTGCTACCGGCACGCAGATAATTGCGAATAGTATTTCTGGATTGTCCGGGCCTGCCAGAATTGTTTCTCCTCTGCCTGTTAGCGCGAGTGGCGACACGCAGACCCATAAATTGACCAACGCGGGGACGATTCAGCCGCATGCGTCTTCTTCCATTTCGTGGGAGGACACGATTCTCCAGGGCGTTCTCGTCAATTGCTCGACCGATTCGAGCTACGATATCACGCTGAACGTTACAGCATCCGGCGTGGGAACCCCTATTTTCTTCACCGGCGCCTGTTCCTGCCCCATCGTTATCGATTGTCAAGAGAAGGACGTATTGGCGCCGGGCCATACGCCACACGTGGGCGTAGGAGTATTGAATTCTTGCGGCCGTTACTCGACCTACATCGATTCCGTCTATGATAATCGCCCGCACGATCTGGGGGTGGATTCCATTATAATCTCGCAGATCGTCCCCGCGAATGCGGATAAAGTCACCATTGGGACATTTACCCCATGCGACAACAAAGATAGCGTGCAGGTGAGCATCACGCAGGTCGATACGCTTATTTCGTCCTGCGTCTATCTTATCTATAAGGATTGCGCCAGCCCATCCAATATCAGCTACGATACTCTCTGCTTCGATGCGTGCCTGCCGCCGGGCATTTTCGATACCCTTCCGCCCCGTTTCCATCTCTTAGACAGCACCAATCATAATTTCGGCGATACGACGAAAGCCCCGTGCGAATTCCAATGCAGCAAATGGTCGGTGACGGATTCTGTGGTGGAACCACCTCCTGGCCGCCAGCACGATAGCGGACTGGACTCTCTCATCGTGGTTGATTCGGTCAACATGACGTTCACGCTGCTCGCGCCCATACAGCATGGCATGAAGGAGGATTCTTTCACCGTCTGCGTCCACGATTCGATGCTGGATGGCACTATCATCATTCGCGCGGTGGATTCCGTGGGACATAGCTCGCTCGACACGATCGCCTATTGCACGGTACCCGATACGAACCCACCTCTGGTCACGGTCTTCGTGGATTCGCTCCGCAAGGAATGGCAGGTCGGCGTGAGCGAAAAGCGGCCGTGGGACCGTGGCATAGACTCCGTGCTGCTCACGCTTGTCACGAATTGCATGCCTGTTGGAGATGCGTCGGTGAAAATTACTAAAATCGACAATAACACCTGGGGCCTTCATCCGTCCAGCACATGCTCGGACACGTTCTATTTCGATATTCAGATCATCGACACCTTCGCAGCAGCCAGTTTCACTATCCAGGCATTCGATTGCGCGGGTAACGCTGACGTAGCAGGACAGAACTCCACGACCGCTCTGGTGGATATCTACTGCCCAACGGACACGCTCTTCCAATTGACCCCCGACTCCATCATGGTGGTCTTTTCGGATTTTCATCCCCTTATTCACTACGATGAGGGCATCGACTCCATCTGGTTCTCCAACGTGAGTAATATGACGATGAATTATCACGGCAAAAATAAGCCAGTCCCTGCATTCATCAAGGAAGGTACTCTCGGAAAAGGCCCGCCAATGTTCCCGATCCGGGATACCGTGATATTTTTCGTGACGGACACCTTGTCGGAAGACTCGGTGCCCACGATATGCTGGAACGCCATCGATGGAGCCGGTAATTCTCTTTGCCCCCCCCCCATTGCCAACGATACGTTCTGCTGGACGTATCCCCTCGAGGTGGATACTACGCCAGCGATCGTAACCGTTTCGCCAACCTGCGATTCACTGGCCGTTACGGTGACGGATATTCGTCTGCATGACCGCGGAATTTATTCTGTATGGTTAGATACCGCCAACACGGCCAACTTCAAGCCGTTTTATGAAAAAGATTCGGGCGCGTCTTCGCTTTCCTTCCATTTGCCACTCGTCGACCCGAATCAATCGGCGCGCGGGCGTCTGTTTGCATTGGATGTCTTTGGCTGGCAGTCGCCGAATCCCTTGACGAAGACCATCCATACCGATTCGCTGAACGTATGGCTCTATAAGCAGGATCTTGCGATGAAAGCTTCCGGCATCGATACGACTCCAAAGACCTGGAAGGTGCCCGTCTATCTCATTCCAACGGATACCTTCGCGCTTAGCACGAAGGGTCTTTACCAATATCAATTTACTTTCCACTTGACGGGCAGCAATCTTCTGAGTTTTGCGGGAACAGTCAATCCGCCGATGCTCGCGGGTTGGACGGTCGCGTCGGCGCCAAGTGGATTACCTAGAGGTTATACGATAACGGGACAAGGCCCTGCGCTTACGGATTTGGATAAGGGAGACACGCTAGTTTACTTGCGTTTTTCCGGCGCAAGAAGCACGGACGTGGAGGAAGCACAGATCGTCATCGATACCGACCAATGCGGCGCAGCGGTGATTTATAACGGCGGTAACGATTCTATTAATTCCGGCGCGAACTACAGCGCAACACTGCCCGCACCTTCGGGACGGCTGAATCCAGGCCCTTTAAATGGCCTGGGCGGCGAGGTCGTCTTTATGGATTCCTGCGCGACAATCGTAGGGGTGAATCCATTTAAGCCGACGTACCTTTCGATCGAACCGCTCATTCCCAATCCAGCATCGAGTTCCGCGATCGTCAATTATACAGTTCCCACCGAAGCACCGGTCATGCTCGAACTCTATAACGAGCTGGGCCAAAAAGTACGGACCTTAGTCGCCGAAGTACAAAAGCAGGGCGATTATCAAGTTTCACTCGACGTAAGCACGCTGCCGGCCGGAACCTATTTCCTGCGCCTTGCCTCCGGCGGCAATGTTTTCTCGCAGGAGTTGATTCTGGCGCATTGAAAATCTGAACCATGATTTGGGGCGATTTTAGAGATTAAAGAGATTGGATAGAAATCATCTCCTTAATCTCTAAAATCGCCCCAAATCATGGTTCAGCGACGTTTTCCCGCAATCACGACTCCCGTCTCTTGCTTCAATGTCTGAAGCGGGCTTTGGGACGTAAGTTCGATGAGGACGGTGTAAAGCCCCGGCGGGAGGGTCTGCCCGTTGTCTCGTTTTCCATTGAACGGAAGTTTCGCCGAGCCGAGAATCGTTGCTGCATCCGTTAACAAGCGGACCATTCTTCCATGCGCGTCATAAATTCGGACGCGCATCGACCACGCCGTGCTGTTTCCACCCATCGCCGACGATGGGGTTTGGACGGTGAGCGTGCTCGTGTCCTGGAAGCCGTCGCCATCCGGCGAAAATGGATTGGGAGAAAAGCTCGCCGCGAATACCGTCCCGGCTGGCGGAGTAGAGGGGGTGGAAGAAGTATCGCCTAAGTTTGGCGCGAGTGGTGTTGCGCTGTCTTCCAGCGAGGCGCGCCAATTGCTGGGATCGTTGCTCTCGCCGCGTGGGTCCTTGCGCTCTAAAGAAATTCCCGCGAAAGTCTTTTTCAGCATGCTCTGTTGCCAGGTTTTAAAATAATGGACGGAGTCTATCGTGGACAAATCCAAATTGTGCAAAACGACAAAGCACGAGTCCTTGCCCAAATTGAGCGAGGAGATACGAAGCGACGCAATGCCACTTCGGCCCACGAGCGTGGGATACGTACGATAGATCGAATCGTTTGCCGTGATGAGGCCAAACGAATCGGGAGCGATCACGAGCGGTGGAATGACGTGCGTATATTCACCCGGACGCGTCTCGCCGGTAATAAGCCGCGTGGAATCCATCGAAACCCATTTGTTTGAAAGATTGTAAAGTTCCAGCCATTCACACCCGGTTGGCTGCGGATCGAACATGATTTCGTTGAGGACGAGGCTATCTGCCGGAATAGGTGGCGCAATGCTAAAGCGCAGCGTATCGTTCGCAGGGTTCTTGTCTAAAGAATCTATGAGGTAAGCCGTTGCGGGAAATAAGCCATAGAAATTATCGGGCAGCGGGAACTGAACCACGAGCGAATCATGGCTCGGCAGAAGAGTCGATACGTGCTGAACGATGGTATCGAACGTCCCAATGTGAAGCGCGAGCGCCGTATGCCGTACCGTATCGCTGCCCACATTCTCCATGGTAATGATGACGGTTGTGTCCGTTAGGCGCGCGGTCGTAAGCGCAAGATCATAGTTCCCTACCCCAACCGAATTTTTAGCAAGCGGCGTTGCCCCCAACGTGTCGAGCGAGGCTTGCCAATTCCCGGGATCGTTGCTTGCGCCACGTGGATCCTTGCGTTCTAAAGAAATTCCCACGAACGTCTTTGTGAGCAGGCTTTGCTGCCAGGTTTTAAAGTAATGGACTGAGTCAATGGTCGTAGAATCCTCATTGTGCAGGACGACAAAGCACGAGTCCTTCCCAAAATCGAGCGAGGAGATACTAAGGGACGCGATGCCACTTCGTCCCACGAGGGATGGATAGGTGGTGTAAATGGAATCATTGGCCGTGATAAGGGCAAACGAATCGGGAGGGATTACGAGCTGTGGAATAATGTGCGAATATTCTCCAGGGCGCGACTCGCCGGTAATGAGCCGCACCGAATCCATCGAAATCCATTTGGCCGAAAGATTATAAAGTTCCAACCACTGGCATCCGGTGGGTTTCGGACCGAACATGATCTCATTGATGACGATGCTGTCGGGTGGGATGGGCGGCGCGACACTAAATCGCAGCGTATCGTTCGCGGGGTTCTTGTCTAAAGAATCTATGAGGTAAGCCGTGGCAGGGAACAAGCCATAGAAATTATCGGGCAGCGGGAACTGAACTACCTGCGAATCATGGCTCGGCAAAAGAATCGATACTTGCTGAACGATGGTATCGAACGTCCCAATTTGAAGCGCTACTGCCGTATGCTGGATCGTATCACGGCCCATATTCACAATGGTAATTGTAACAGAGGTATCGGTCAGCCGCGCGCTGGAGAGTGCGAGATCGTAATCCCGTATGCGGTCGGAATTGGGCCGGAGGATGGTCGAGCCGCTTGAATCTACACAAGCACCCCAATTGGTTGAATCATATCCCACGGTCGCAGGATCGATCCGCTCGAGGGAAATACCATCCGCCTTTATCCAGGTACCATCGTAATAAACGCTATCAATAAGATTCCCAAACGCGTCGCGAAGCGCGAGCGTCGAGCCGCCATAATCCATATGTGGAAGGCTCAATTGAACGATACGCGGGATGGGAATTTTTCGGTATTGCGCCAGCACGGTATCGTTGCTCGAAAGAATTTGCATGGAATCCGGGGGAATGATTGTGTTCGTGTGTGGAATTACGACAGGCGCATGGCCTTTTACCGTCAGAGTCCATCCAGCTATATTGATCGTGTCCGGCGTGGTGTTCAGCAGTTCTATCCACTGCGGTTCGGGGCTTACGACTTCGACCATGATCTCGTTTATCACGATGTCGAGCGGATGGGCAGCAGTGACCGTTGGTGTGGTGTCCGGCGTCGCGATGCTGTTACGCACACCCGGTGTCGCGCCCGAAGGCGCTATGCATGTGCCCCAATTGGTTGAGTCCGTAGAAGCTTTCAGAACATTTCTTCGTTCGAGCGATGCCCCGGTTGAACCACCCCAGGATGGCAGGTAATAAAGACTATCGACTGTTTGAGGCGACGTATTCTTCAACACAATTTCATCGCCCGTACTATCTAAGGCGGGCAGCGCACATTGCACGATCGGGTAGTCGCCAGGCCTCTTTGCGCGAAGCATAATCGAATCATTCGTGATTACAATGTATTGCTTATTTTGATCGGCGGTAATCGAGTTGATGGGCAATGTTACCGACATCGTACTTGTAGAAATCTGCCATTGCGCTATATTGAAATTCGATGTGTCGGCACTGAACAGCTCGATCCATTCCGGCTCGGAGCTGTGCGGCGCGTACATGATCTCATTGATGACGACGCCAGATTGCGCGGCAAGTTGATACGGCGCAAGTAAAGCAATCCCAATAGCGAGAAAAGCGATTTTTTTGAGCATAAAGTCAGGGGCGCTGGGTCATCCGTAATGCAAATTACGTAATTTTTGGTGGCCGGGCCGCAAAATCCTGATTTTGGAACGGAGCGCGTGACCTCGTGTTAAGACGAAGTAATGTCAGAAACCAGCTCTAATCCATCGCCGCCTCGCATGATCGGTCATGCGCGGAGCGTCGCGGTTATTACCTTAGGATGCGAGAAAAACACCGTCGATTCGGAGGTAATCGGCGGCATGCTTGCACGCCGGGGAGTTCGATTGGAAGAAGATGCGGAGCGCGCCGAGACGGTCATAATCAATACCTGCGGTTTCATAGACCATGCGAAGAAGGAATCCATCGGCGCGATATTGGAGGCGATAGAACTGAAGAAGCGGGGCATGATTCGGAAAGTGTTTGTCGCGGGTTGTCTTTCCGAGCGTTACCGTTCAGAATTAGAAGCGGAAATGCCGGAAGTGGATCGTTTCTTTGGCACACAGGATTTCGAGCAAATCCTCACCGCTATTATTCCCGAATCAAAATTCGATTTAAAGTACAATCTGCTTGGCGAACGCCTCCCAACGACTCCGAAGCATTTTTCCTATCTCAAAATTTCCGAGGGCTGCGACCATCCCTGCTCGTTTTGCGCGATTCCGATCATGCGCGGCGGACATCGCTCGCGTGGAATGGAAGAGTTGGAGTTCGAAGCGATGATGCTGGCGGCGAATGGCGCGAAAGAGCTTGTGCTCATCGCGCAGGACTCGACCAATTACGGCCTCGATCTCTATGGGAATCGTTCCATCTCCAAACTCCTCACGCGGCTTGCGCGCATTCCATCCATCGAATGGATTCGTCTGATGTATGCGTATCCCGCCAAGTTCCCGCTCGATCTGTTGGACGTGATGGCCGACGAAGGAAAAATCGTTCCGTATCTCGATATTCCCGTGCAACACGCCTCGACCGAAGTGCTAAAATCCATGCGCCGTGGCATTACGCGCCGCGCAACGGAAGACCTCATTTCAAAAATCCGCGAGCGCATACCCGGCATCGCGCTCCGCACAACGCTTATCACCGGCTACCCCGCTGAAGGCGAGCGTGAATTCGAAGAGTTGGAGGAATTTGTCGAGCAGATGCAGTTCGACCGCCTCGGCGTTTTTACTTACAGCCAAGAAGAAGGCACGACGGCGCACCCGCTCGGCGATCCGATTCCATCCGAAGAAAAATTCCAACGACAGACGCGGCTATATGATATTCAGGCCGGGATTTCGCTCTCCAAGAATCTCGCTAAGATTGGGGCCGTCGAGCGCGTCTTGATCGAACGAAAAGAATTCGGAGAGGATGGCGAGTTTTATTACGGACGTACTGCTTCCCACGCGCCGGAAGTCGATGGTGAAGTCCGCATTGCTTCCATGAAGGAAATAGGGATTGGCGAGTTTGTTCACGCGCGTATCACAAATGCAAGTGAATACGAACTGGAAGGAAGCGTCGTTGACGATGCGTCCATCGTTTGATTTTTTGCTTATCATGCTCCGAACGATCCTCGTTGTTTGCCTCCTTGCCTTTGGCTCCGCATCTGTACTCATGGGGCAGCAGCGAAGAATGCCTGGCGCAACTCGCGGCGAAGAAATTACTACGAAAGCGCCGCGCGCGGTATTCGACGTGCTACAGTTCCAAGGCCCGAGCATCGTCGGCGATGCTTTGGACAGCACGCGGGTGGATGTCTATATCGCTGTTCCGTATGCGTCGCTCGATTTTCTTTATGCGGTCGATCGATATGTGGCCGATTATTCCGTCGGAGTCCAAGTAACCGCAGACGATGTAATTCTTCTCGATCATTACGAGAGCTTTACCACGCTCGAAACAGCCGGTGAACATGAAGACCGCAGCGCTCGCGGACACACCCGCATTGTTGACGATGCGGGCCGCGCGGATGCACAACAAATTTCGTTTCTCATGGCGCCAAGTATGAGCCGCATCACCGGCGATACGGCGCGCATGATGAGCATCGTCGGCCGAGACCCTTTAAAGGTCTCGGATGCGGGTCATTCGGGAAGGGATTACCAATTGCGTTTGAGCATACGCGATCTCTCGTCGCGGAATGAATACGATACGAGCATTGCCTTCCATGTCAAAAGCTTCTCAGGCGCCGGACCCATGATGAGCGACCTTCTCCTTTATGGCGAGCGCCGCATGACCGATCATGCGGGAATGAATATCGTTCCCTCCATCGGGCCGGACGTTTCGGAACTGGTGGGGAACACGAACGAGAATGCGGGGATGAGCCGCATCGTTGACAATGTTCGTCAAGGTGGTATTTTTGCCGCGCTCTATAACATGCCGCCCGATTCCACGCTGAGCGTCGTGACGGAAATCATCGAACCTAAAAAGGATGCATCGGATACCGAACGAATTATACCGATGCGAGTCACCTCCGTGCTGCGGACGACTCACGTCAATGGCGTGGGACTGATGGCTCCGGCGGCGATTCCCGAAATGCCGCTCTTTATTCCATTGCAATTTGACGGCTTATGGTCCGGACATTACACCCTTACCACTTATGTGCTCCCGGCCTCGAGCGATACCAGTATTACCGATCCGGCGATGCTTGCCCAGCGCGCACTCGCGTGGTCCGAGCGCAAGATTTTCGTTCGCATCGCCAGAGGAATTCCTGCTTCCGTGACCGATCTCGATCAGGCTATCGCGCAATTGCGATTCATTGCAACGGGCGCCGAGTGGGATTCGCTTTCGAATGCCCAAACACCGAAAGAAAAGCATAATGCCGTCGTCGAGTTTTGGAACCAAAAATTGCTTGCGGCAAAAGTGCAAAGCGAAAACCGCATCGACCACGATGCTTTTAGCAATGCAAGCCGGCCGATGGGCGTATTTTATGCCAGAGTAGAATATGCCAACGCCCATTTTGGCACGAGCTTTCAACCCGGTTGGAAGAGCGATCGTGGGCGCGTGTACCTTGCGCTCGGCGCACCCGATGCCATCGATAGCCATACGTCCGAATCGATGCAGCGGCCGTATGAAGTTTGGGAATATTCCGGCCTCGGCGCACGATATACTTTTGTGGATGAATACATGCTCGGCGATTACCGTCTTCAGGGAGCTTTTCCCGCGCCGGGGACTTTTATCTGGGATCGCTGAAAACGCATGACCGATCATACGCGCATTCTGCACGGAAAAATTCTCGCAGCCGCCCTGCCCATCCCCGGAATATGGGATGCAACCGAGGCGGTATCGCAACTCGCGCGAAGCATTCGCACGCATGATCGCTCGCTTAAAAGTTCCGACCTGATTCAACTCCCCATCGTGGATGGCGGCGTTGGAACGATTGATTTCCTCGTCACGCACACGCTCGGCTCCTTTCTCGAAGTCGAGGCGAAGGATGCACGGGGAAAGGACATCGTCGTTCCGATAGGATTCGCCGGGGAAGATGGAAAACTTGCCGTGATCGAGATGTCCCGTGTGGCCCGTGTGCAACACGCTGGAGATTCCGGAACAACCGCCGGTATCGGTGAACTAATTCAAGACGCTTTGGATGAAGGAGCATTCTCTATCCTTCTCGGACTCGAAGAACCTCTGGCATGCGATGCAGGACTTGGCGCGGCTGCCGCGCTCGGAGTAAAGTTTTTCGACGCATCCGATAAGGAGATGGATTTCATTCTGCCTGGCACCGCGCATGATCGGTCATACGCGGATATTTCACGTATAGCAAAAGTTGACGCTTCGACCCGAAGTTTTTCATTACTAAGTTCCAGAATTTTTATCGCACGCGCCGGCGAAAGCATTGAAAACCAGAAACCTGACAACGATCTTGCAAAACTCGCCGAAATCATCCGACGCGATACCGGCATCCATCCTTCTCTCAAAGATTTAAGCCCGAGCGCCATTGAATTTGGCCTCTCGGCTTTTCTTGGCGCGGAAATTCGCGATGGCGCCGCGCTCGTGCTCGAAGCGTCCGGAATTAACGAGGCTATTACGCGCGGCGAGTTCTCGGAATTTATTTTTTTGACCCCTTCGCTGGAAGCACTCGAGCATGATTCCCTTCCGGCGATGCTTAAACTCGTGCGCGAGAAGGTGAAGCATCGCGCCATCGTCGTGGCTGGCGAAAGGATGCCCGGCGCTAAATCGAAAGGCCGCATCGCCGACGATGCGGAGCCGCACTTTTATCTGAAGGATGTCCCGCTGTTTCAGGCGCCGGTCGATGAGCGTTCGAGCATCGACGAAAAACGACGGGACTTTACGGCGCGCCTCGAAAAACTCGTTCCCACAGTCCTCGAAGATTTGCGGCGCACGTCTTCGGCTAAAGAAATCGTGGCGAAAGGAAGCCGTGCGTAGCGCGCTTGTTGCCGCGTTTGTGAGCGCGCTTCTCTTGAGTGATCCTGTCTCCGCACAGGTCGATCCAAAAAATACCGTTTCGGGCCTCACGCTCGCGGATCGGGATGCGCGCCACACGATTTCGCTGCCGTTCTCGCTTTTCGTTCCGGAAGGAATTCGGCTGGGCTACGATATGCGCGAATTCATTGCAAGCCAAGAGTTCGGAACCTTCGATTCCACCGTTTCTCCAGAAGCGGCGTTCAACGAAATTTATTACGAAGCGGTTACGATGGCGCATGGGAATCTTACCGATGCACTCCTCGCGGCCTCGTTTGGATCGTTCGAGCATGAATACATTCCACTTGATTTTTTCGGAGCGGAAGTTGATCTTCCGCTGACGAGCGAGGATCACGACCGTTTTCTTTTGCGCGTATCGCATCTTCCGGCGCACCTGTATCGCATCCCGGAGGATGACCGTGATAAAATTCAGCATTTTTTTGCCAGCGCGTGGCTCAAATCCATACTCGGCATGGACTGGCTTGTGCATCTCGCGGGCGAAGCCGTCGAAGCAGGGGAGAGCTTGTTCGTCATTGGCGACGCCCGCGACCCGCGTGACGTTCACGCCAATGCCGATGGCCTCCGTTTCGAGATGCAAGCCGAAAAAAACCTCGGTCGCCCGCCATCCGCAAGCCTGACCCCAAATCCTTAGGGATGGCGTTTTGCCGCTTAATTTCGATAGTTGTCTTTCAGATTATTTTTTTTTACATTTATAGTTCATGAACTGTGGCGTTTCTGAGTCAATTTCCCCATTTGTTTAAAAAGTTATCCACAGCCATCTAATTCCATTCCGTCCCCTCATCTTTCATCTTTCCTATTTCATCTTTGCCCGACATGGGTGCCCATCAAAGTACACACTAATATACGGCAACATTTCCGCCCGCGCAAGAAATTCCACAATTATCCTGAAAATCGTGGTAATCTTGGACGAAAATCCTGTTAATCGTGGTCAATGCAGCACCACCACCCGCCGCGTTACGCTCACGCCGCACGCCGAGAGCCGGCAAAGGTACACGCCGCTCGGATAATTGCTCGCATCCCATGTTACTTCATGCTGCCCGGCATCTAACAGATCTAAAGGCAAAAGCAGCGTCTCCCGGCCGGCGGCATCGGTGAGGGTGAGCGTTGCAACGCTCGCTTCGGGAAGCGTGAAGGAGATGGTGGTGTTAGAGGTGATGGGGTCGGGAGAAAGAGAAAGCAAGACTTCGGATGAAGCAGAAACTGCATTGACTCCAGAAGTTCCGTTCGGATCGAATACTTCTACTATACCTACATCCCCGTCAGGAATGTAGCCACCCATTACGTAAACCTTGTTATCGACGACGGCAGATGAAAGTTCTGAGCGGGGAGTCATTTTACCGACAGTAACCGGCGTGCTCCAGGAATCTGTGGACGGGTCGTAAACCTGAACCACACTGTCCCCTTTCAATCGCCCTGCTGGGCCACCATCAGAACCACCGAAAACATATATTTTGTCACCGATAACGTCCGACGTAAAATATGATCGGTCGACAAAACCAACCGAGCTAAAAGTGCTCCATGTATTGGTTGAGGGATCGAATATCTGCGGGGGGGCCTTGAAACGGAATTTGAACTGACAGCAGCACCACCTATTATGTATATCTTCCCGTTCACAACTGCGGCCGTATGACCCGATCGAGGGATAAGTGCACCAATCGTTCCTGGTGTGCTCCACGTGTTGCTGGAAGGATCGAAGACCTGCAGCGAGCCTGCATCGATGTAGGTTGACTGCAAATTTTCAAAGCTGGAATCCCCTCCGATAACGTAAATTTTCCCATTAACCACGCTGGCTGTATGGCTTTCACGAGCAATGAACCAGCCCGATGTTGCAGGTGTGCTCCATGTGTTTGTGGAAGGGTCGTACACATATATTGTGTCGGTGAAATTACTATTCGGGTATTTGTCCCATTCGGTGCCTCCGATCAGGTAGATCTTGCCACCAACAACAGATGTAGCCGAAGACCCAACGTTCTCGTACCCCATGGGAGCAATTGTGCTACCATCAGCTGGTGTACTCCACGCGTTTGCAATGGGATCGAAAATTTGAAGTGAGTCAATATAAACACTACGACCAAGTCCACCACCAATCACATAGATTTTTCCATTAACCGCCGGAGCTGTAAAATTGCTGTGCGGTAGTAAAGGGAATGTTGAATCCGTGGTCCAAACACCCTGGGCATCCGCATTTCCCTGAAAAAGCAGAATAAAAATGCAGGATATGAATAATGTAAGTCGTAATACTTTTTGAAAAGAATTCATCCGATTCCTCCCGAAGTCCCTCTTGCCACGCCAAACGGAATTTTGGTGTACACATGTCGGTCGGTCCGGCCGTAGTCCCTCTTGCCACGCCAAACGGAATTTTGGTGTACACATGTCGGTCGGTCCGGCCGTAGGGACGTGCTGCGCACGTCCTCGCTGGGGTTGACTATGAATTCACCTTTCACGCCAACGGGCGGACGTGCGCAGCACGTCCCTACGATTCCATCGTCGTTACAGCATAAACGATCGAACCAGGATTGTACATTGCCGTTCATAAAATGTTCTCCTTGTAAAATGTTTAAAAAACGAATCCCTCTGATTTATTACATCCCTGCAAGGTGAAACTTTTCGAAGAGTTCTCTGCTCCCTTTGCTGTAAAAACAAATTTGTGTTATGCCCGTTTTCTAAAACACCCGTTGCTGATACCGGAGAGCTATCAGGGTAAAAAAGTGCGATCTGGCTGCTGGGAACGGCGCGTGGAATGCACATCGGCTACCGCTTGAAGCGGTAGTCTTCGATCGTGGCATGTTGTTTCTGATTATCGATCCAGTCCATCAGAACCCGTTGCTCTTTTTCCTGCAGAACCTGCTTCACGATTTGGGGTTTCGCGGCTTCAAATTCTTTCTCCGTAGGAATAGTCCGTCCCATAAGTTTAACGATGTAATATCCATGTTCGCCTTTGAGCGGCGGACTGACAGTGCCAGGCTCGGCGGAGAAGGCCCAATTATTTATCGCATACTCGGAGGTGGGAAGGCCATTGACCGATTCCGCCGGTCCCATCAGCACGGTAATCGGGGCGAGTGACGGATCTGCCATCGAGGTGGCGGCAACCGAAAGATCGCCCGACCCAATGGCCGCGCGCACCTGCTGGGCACGCGGCGCCAAGGCATCGACGGCCTTGCGAAGCGCGAGATCCTGGGCAATCTGGGACTTTACATCGGCTAAGGGTTTCGGTCCTGCCGGGATAATCTGCGTGAGCTGCGAGACGATAATAGATCCGCTCTTTAACAATTTGAGGGGGGTGGAAATGTCGTCTTTGTTCGCTTCGAAAACCCAATCGACAAAGAGATGGCTGCTAAAAATGGGGGCGCCTTTTCGGCTTACAGGGGGAGCGTTCGCAATGACATGATACCCGGCAGCCGAGGCGGCTTTGTCAAAGCCAATTTTCTGGGCCTGCTCGCGGAAAATGTTAGCCATCTGAGATTCGAGCTCGAGCGTTTGATGGCTCGGTTTGACGACTAAGGAAAGGCTAACGATCCCCCAGACCGTTCGCGTATGCATCATAACTTGCAGAATATCGAAGCCTCGGGGTGATTCCAGAGGACCGATCAACTCCCCATTTGTGGCAGAGCCAATGAGCGGCCGGAACGTCAATGGAAAAATAGCGGTGTCCTCCCAGCCCATATCGCCGCCCTTCCCCGCAGTGCGAGGATCCATGGAGCGAGTCCGCGCCAGCTCGGCGAAGTCTGCTCCATTTTTTAGTTGTTGCAATACTTGGTTGGCGACAGCGAGCACACTGTCCTTCATTTGAGGAGTCGGAACAGCGACACCCAAGGGATAACCGATTGAGATGTGGCGTACCCGAAACAGCGTGTGACTGGAAGTATCGAAGACATCGAGCACTCGGAGTACGGTGATCTTTCCTTGGATCGTCACAACGGCGGCATCTCCGGCTTTTGCACTTAGCAACGATGTGTCGTTTCCTAACTCGCGCATAGTAACGAGACGGTGCGGCGAATACGGTGCATCGCTATAGTCCTGGGCAAGTTCCTTCGCTACCGTGTCGATGGTAGCAGTATCGGTCTTAGAGTAAGGCACTTCCGCGAGCCGGGCCTTGAGTCCATTGGCCGTCTCCATGACGAGCGCGGTATCGCGCCCATTGGGCACGAGCGGAAATCGGACGAACTGCAATTTTCGCTGCTCGTCCTGATGGTACAGCCATGTGTGTGAATCGTAATAGGACTGAATGTCCTTTTCGGACACTTGATGCTCCATTTGAGGAGTCACTTCCGGCGCAGGGATTTTGATGACCTGTAGGATCGCTTTCGCGCTGTCGGTCATATAGTGAAGGAATGCCTCGGTGTCGGTGACGCGAATCGTGGCAGCCATGGCCTGCTGCCACTTCATGTGGCGGATTTGGCCGCGGGCGTCCGCTTCCATACTACGGGTAATGGAGTCATTGCGTGGATCTCGCAGGGCTTTGATGTACCAGTCCTGATGGTAATGGCCCATCGAGTCCGTAAAGGTCTTCTTGACGTCGGCCGGCGGGTTATAGAAAAGAACGTCGCGAATTTCCTGATCGGTCACCGTGAGGCCCATCTGCTCGATGCTGTGGTCCTCGATGGCCTGCGAAACGGCTTGGTCCCACGCTTTGTCCGAAGCATCGTCTTCATCGCTCTCGTTCAGGTTTGTCTCCTTGTTCTTCGTCTTCATCTCATTCGTCACCGTCTCATAGATTTTGTTGTAATCCTTCTGCGTGATCGGGTAGCCATTGACGAGACCTAAGGTCCCGGCTTCGCCTTTGGGCTCAAAAATAGTCCCCTGGCCGCCCCATTGGAAGATAATCATAAGCAGGAAGATGCCCGCGAGCACGGCGAACACCACCGGCATCGAATCCCGCATCTTGGTCATTACTGGCATAGGCTAAATCTTTCCGTCGTAATTAGTTGAGATGTGCGTAATAAAAAGGCGGTTAACAGCAACCGGTAGGGGAAAAGTGCGGCAAATCGTCCGAAATTTATGGTTCGAGCAAAGTGCTCGGTTTCACGCCAAGGGCTTTGGCGATTTTTTCGAGATTATCGATTCCCACATTCAGAACGGCGCGCTCAATCTTGGAAATATAGACATCGGGCATCTTACACTTGAAACCAAGAGCTTCCTGTGAAAGACCTTTTTGAGTTCTAAAATGGCGCACATTGGCTGCGAGGATTAACCGGATTTTCGGAGTCACACAACAATTTAAGAGGTAATCTTAAATGGTTACTGACCTTAAATGGTCGCGCAGTCTCTTTTTTTTCGTATTTTTGTACCCGGTCTCAGGGAAAATCTTTCTGAGACGTGTAACTTTTCACCATTTCAGAGGTTATTACTACCGAGAACCTTCAAAAAAAAGAGTTAAACATGAATTATTCTGTGTGTTCTTTCGCGCGAGCGACCGCCGCTTGCGTTCTTCTGCTTCTCATCGCGGGCGGGCTTCACGCTCAGACGAACACGGCGCCGATGCCCATAAACCCGCCAGTTGGCATCGGCACGGTGGGCAGTGGTTCGCCGCAGAACGCCTTACAAATTCATCACAACCCGACGAACGGGTTCACGCTGCCTGCCATGGTGCGGCTCTCCGATGGAGCGGCCGATACAACCGTTGTCTTCGGTCTGCTCGGCCTCATGCCTTCCCTCGGCGATACCACCTTCTCCTCAACCACCTTCTCCTCGCTTTCGAGAGGATACGACCTCATCCTGCACGACCATCAGGATGGCGACATCATCATCACGAATTTTTCACATCGAGTCTTGACGCACATCTTAGGAGGCGCGATCCGCTTCGCCACCACGCCCGACACAACCTCTCTTCCGATTCCGCCGCCGGTGGGTCCCGATCTTGAACACGAAACCATTCTCAAAAATGGCAACATCGGCTTCGATCTGCCGCCGGATACTGCGGTATCCGATCTGGGTCTTGGGAACCCGCAGGACCAGATTCAAATCGGAGGCGGTTCCACGATTCCACCGCCGCTTATCGATCCCGGATATCTCGATCCTATTCCCGGCCTTTCGATTTACGGAGGGAACCCATTCGAAGGCATGATGAAATCGGGAGGAATGTTTCCGCTCGATTATCGCTATATCGCTTTCAACAATGTAACCAACCACGCGGACAGCAGTTATCGCCGCCACATGCGCATAGCTCGCATGGCTTCCTGTGGCGTGTATTTTTCGGAGGTGAATCAGGGCCAGCTGCAACTCAGCGTCTCTCCCTATGATGCAACACGCGGCCTGAATAGCTTCAGCAAAAATATTACGATGAATCTAACTGGCAGCGGAGGGCTTGCACTGTGGGTCTATGATTCGGCGGCAGCCAATCAGTACCATCACCTGCTCGATATTATGCCACCGGGGGATACTGCTTGGCCGCTGTACCGCAACCTTAATGGCGCCAGCATTTTTCATACGCCGGTTTATATCACGTCGGACAGCACTTCAACGCCTTCCGCCAATTTTATGAATTTTCCGAGTGTGCATCCCGCCTACGGTGATGGATTAACGTGGACGCTCGCCGTCAATGGCCCGATGCTCGCAAAGGAATTTTACATGAGTGTTGATTTTCCCGATTATGTTTTCGATCCAAGCTATACGCTGATGCCGCTCGGCGATCTCAAGGAATTTATTACCGAAAACCATCATTTGCCGGGTATGCTTTCGGCAAAGCAAATCGATTCCACCGGAATGCCCATCGGCAAAACCGAAGCGGCATTAGCGCAAAAAGTTGAAGAGTTGACACGCTATATACTCCAACTTCAGGACGAGATCGATGCACTTAAAAAAGAACTGCCAGCAAAGAAAGGAGAAAATTAATATGAAACACACACTCATTTCCATCCTCCTCATTGCCGTCGCACTGCCATGCGCCGCGCAGTGGAAAACGGCGGTCTATGACGATCAAATCCTTGCATTTGGAGCCCACGATACAACTCTTTTTATTAGTGTACCGCCATTCCCCAGTTCTCCCGCCAGTGTGTTACGCTTTGTGCCAAACGCTGCACCGGCTGACCATTGGGTTGAAGCCGATTCCGGCATCGACTTCACGCAAGGGAACGTTACTTCGTTCGCTTCACTGGGCAAGTATTTTTTCGCAGGGATGACACTTTCCCGAGGTGGCAGCGGCACAGCCTACCGTTCAACGAACAATGGTTCCAATTGGTCGGAAAACATCGGCGCGCCCATTGGAACGAATGGAACGTATCTGTTCGGAACGTTCGGATCGAATGTTGCTCTTTCCCGCGATAGTGGCAAGTCCTGGGTGCATCTCTCAACAGTACTCCCAGTGACGAGTTACGCCGCTATCGGCGTCTGCATTTTCGCCACAACCGCGAACGGGGTTTGGCGCTCGAAGGACACAGGCAACAACTGGTCTCAAATTGCCCCGCCAGTTGCGGGAATAGTGACTCCGATGGATTCGCTTCTGTTCATCGTGGGCAATGGCGAGCTGGCCGAATCGGCCGATAGCGGCTCGCAATGGAACCAAGTTGCCGTCGATAGCAGCACGATGCCCTTAACCGTCAACGTGCTGGCCACAGACGGTAAAAATCTTTTTGCGGGTACCACGAAAGGTGTGTATCTTTCGAGAGACGCGGGAAAAACATGGATTCCCAAGAACGAGGGATTGACGTATTTAAATGTCGATGTGCTGGGGGTGTTCGATACACTGCTTTTCGTCAACACTCCGGCAAGTTCTATTCACTATACCGCGATGCGGTCGATTCCGGAGATGATAGCGGATACCGGGCCAGCAAGCGTAGTGCAAACAACTCCAATGCTGGATTCGATCGAGGTCTATCCGAACCCGGCAACGGGAACGGTTACCATTCGCGCGGGCGTCGCGCCTATCCTTGACGTTCAAGTGTTAAACATTATGGGATCGGATGTGCTCGATCTGACAAACCAATGCACGCCAGAAATCGCAATCGATCTTTCAAAGCATCCTTCTGGGACTTACTTTATTCATATTCAAACGGCAGCGGGTTCCGTGCTTAGGAAAATCACATTGGAACGATAATTTTTTAGGAGAACTAACATGAAACACTCACTCATTTCCATCATCCTCGTCACATTCGCCGTAGCACCGTGCGCCGCGCAGTGGAAAACGGCTGTCTATGACGATCAAATCCTTGCATTTGGTGTCCATGATACAACTCTTTTTATTAGTGCACCGCCATTCCCCAGTTCACCCGGCAGCGTTTTACGCTTTGTGCCAAACGCTGCCCCTGCTGACCATTGGGTTGAAGCCGATTCCGGCATCGACTTCACGCAAGGAAACGTAACGTCGTTTGCGTCGCTGGGACGGTATTTTTTTGCGGGAATTACCCATTCTGATGGAAGCAATGGGCCAGTCTTTAGTAGTAGCAACAATGGATCGATGTGGACTCACGGGACGACCGCGGGGCCAATTTTCACTGCTGGCGCGTACCTCTTCTCAACATACACAGGCCCTTCTGAAATTGTACGCTCAGGCGACTCGGGCAATAAGTGGGATGTAATGAAAGAACTTGCGGTCAGCAGCTTTGCAGCGATCGGGACATGGGTTTTTGTAAACACTGGAAGTGCGCTCTGGCAGTCGGAAGACACGGGCAATCATTGGTCAGAGCTTTCGCCACAATTTGTTGGTGCGATGACGGTGATGGATTCCATCATTTTCATAACCGGGGCCACGAATGGTTCTGTTATCGAATCCACCGACAGCGGCTCGCAGTGGAACCAAGTTGCCGTGGATAGCGGCACAACGCCATTACACGTAAACGCGCTTGCGACAGACGGAAAAAACCTATTTGCGGGTACCACGAAAGGTGTGTATCTTTCGAGAGACGCGGGGAAAACATGGGTTCCCAAAAACGAGGGATTGACGTACTTAAATGTCGATGTGCTGGGGGTATGCGATACACTGCTTTTTGTCAATACTCCGGCAAGTTCTATTCACTATACCGCTATGCGCTCGATTCCGGAGATGATAGCGGATACCGGCACGGCAAGCGTAGTGCAAGCGTTGCAACCGGGCGATTCTATCGAGGTGTATCCTAATCCTGCTTCGAGGATGGTTACGATCATGAGTTCGGAGCCGATTCTTGGGATTCAGGTGACGAATATTTTGGGTGTAACTGTATTGCCCTCATCCTTCCCACTCCCAGAAGGAGAGGGTATGAGTTTAAATTTTTCGAACGTGCCGCCGGGAACGTATTTTGTCGCCATTCGAACGGAAAAGGGAACAATTCTTAAAAAAGTTACAATCGTAAGGTGAAATGATGAAAAAGCTTACAATACTTTGCTTATGGGTTACGATGCTGCTGCCGGCTTTAGCATTCGGGCAGAGCTACGTCAATCCCGATACGATTTACCAGTCCGGGAATATTATTTTGCAGAACACGGATGTGTATTACTGCCCGTTCGCTCCGCCGGACTCGATGGAAACGCGCGAAGGCCTCTGCGCCGAAGCCGATCAGATTCTCGATCCCAACGGCGTTGGGAATTTTTGGCGAATCTATACGCCAGTGCTACGCGACACCGCCGTGTGGCACGATTCTGTTCTTTCGGGCGCGCACCCTTGTGGCTCCGGCAGGGTACTCGGCCCAAACGTTGTCTGGCAGCGCCTGTTCACGGCACGCAATAAGCCCGATGGTTCCCCATCGGATATTATCGTGGGAAGTAATGTCGATACAACACATTCGGTAAGCGTTGGCATGGTAACGATTAGTAAGAACGAGGACGTCGATTTCCGCGCGTCGGGAACGATAAAGTTCGAGCCGGGAGTCCACGGGATGCCGGGAGCTTTTGTTCACGCCTATATCGAGCCCAAATACGATTCCATTCTCTTTAGCGATGAGTTCAGCGACACGGCAATCTTTAACAGCCAATGGTACGTCACCAACGCCTGGCAGGACGATTATCCAGCGTTTAACGAATGCTCGAAGGATACCGACGTGCGGATCGTGCATGACTCCGACGCCCACGATGGCTACGCGCTCGACATTATGCTCCGCGAAGACACGGTCGATACCTGCAACTGCGGACAAGTATATAACCAATATTCAGATAGTTGCGTCCAGCACATCGATACAAACCAATCAATTCACAAGTCTTTCTTTTATTCTGCGATTCTTCGCGCGTGCCCGTTCCCGAACCAGTCAGCCAGCCTTCCGCTCAGGCCGGCCTGGCAACAAGCGCCATACGGCAAATATGAAATGCGGGATAAGGTTCCCCACGTGCTACATAACACGAACAACTGGGGCGGCGGCGAAGGAACCGAATGGGATCTTGGAGAGACCAATAACGCGGTAATGGGAATGATCGACCCGGGTTTTTCGCACCAGCGTGTGTATGGGCCCTGTCAAGGATATTTTGTAAAACAAGCGACGGATACCCTGTTTATCAGTTCTAACGCCGGTTGGTGCCTTCATAACCAACCGACGGAACTCATTATCGATAATTTTATCTATCCGGTAACTCCGTTCGATGATACTCTCATGAAGGATACCGTTGTGGCAACGGGCCGGACGATATTGCAGGGAGGGTTCCCATCCTCGCTCGTTAACTCGGCTAATCCCTTCACCTTTTATTACATGCACTCCTCGAAGGCCATTGCGGATTCGGTGACATGGACGGTCTCGACCGATGGCAAACGGACCTTCAACGCGCCTTATGCGGATTCAAGCGGCACGCTGCTCTATTTTTCAAAAAATTATCAACCGGTTTCGATTACATTAACAACCGATCACGCTGGCGACAAAAAAACCTTCCCCTGCCAATGGGATCAAGCCTTGAATTCAGTGATCATTGATCCAGACAGCAGCGTAGATTCTCTTTTAAGCACGGACCTTCACACCAATACGGAAGCATATCAATACACAATTCCCGACCTGTATAGCGGCAGCTATGGTTATCCCTCCGCGCCCATAGAGATCGACCGCGACACGAACGCAAATGACCAGGAGGGTATTGACTCCACTCCGTATAGGTACCATACCTTCGCCATGGAGTTTCTCCCACACGAAGTACGGTTCTTGGTCGATAGCAATGTTGTTCGGCGATGGCCCGACCATTTGATTCCGCCTGGGAACCCGTATTACGACTGGATCACTACCCAGCCTCGTTCGATGCTTACGATTCATCCGGGCGAATTCGACATGGATAACAATTCAAAAAATGCCGACCCATTTGGCGGGGATGATACCAGTGGTTATTGGATGGGATGGTTAGGCTACAATTCTATCACCTACGAGGAGCGGCACTACTTCGAAACGCATCCTCACAACCCGGGCTGTTGGGATGTGAACGGGCAGCACGCGGCACACCACTTATTGGATTATGTAAAAGTTTGGGACGTACCAAAAGACGTAAAAATTCCGGATTATCCGCATTGAAATCCTCATGCGGCATGCAGCGGCTGCTCGGGAAGCTCTATGCTGCGGAGCGCATCGAGCATAGCGATGAGCCTCCGGCATTTTTCTTGGAAAGCCTCAAGACCCTTTAAAGGGTCTTGCTCGCTGCCTGAATTTTCGATAATAAAATCGGCTTCGTCGCGGGAATGCGGGTCGATTTCTTGTTCGGCGAGCCGGGCTTCCGCTTGGCCGCGCGTTAAACGCCCTTCCAGCACGACGCGCTCGATAGAAGCTTCCCTCTGAGCTTCGATCAGGACAATATAATCGAAATGCTCGCGAAAATTCGTCTGCAAGATGAGCGCGGATTCCACCGCGACCGGGCCGGTCGGATGCTCCTCGAAAATCTTTTCGACTTCTTTCGTAACCGCCGGATGAACAGCCGCGTCCACTCGCTCCAATAGCGAACGATCCTGAAAAATCATGGACGCTACAAAAGCGCGATCCAACTTCTCGCCGGAATAGGCGTTCGGGCCGAGTATTTCGATTAGCTCGCCGCGAAGCGCGGCATCCCGCTCCATTAGTTCCTTCGCAAGGTCGTCCGTGCGGATCACGGTGTAGCCTTCGGCCTCCATCCTACGGACGAGCACCGATTTCCCGCTGCCGAGTTTTCCCGTTACTCCGATTCGAACTGCGCGATTCAAGGTTTTTTCAAACGCTTCGAGGATGTAATTGGATGCAACTTAAAAATATGAGGAGGGTTCGGTTTAAAGCAAATTCTGTTTCCGTGTCATCCTGAGCCTATGAACAGAAAATGGACTTAATCAGAGCTTCCTTATCATTACGGAAACATTTCCCGGCGATACTGCTTTTACATGCCGCGATCATCGCTTAGGCGATGTTGCGGGAGTAATTCAGCGGTAGAATGCCAGCTTCCCAAGCTGGACGTCGCGGGTTCGATCCCCGTCTCCCGCTCTGGGCAAAGATGAAAGATAAAAGATGAAAGATGAAATGGGATCGAAGCACTCTGCTTCGAGAATAACCCCTGTTCCCGTTTTACCCTCATCCCCTCGAATTCTCATCGTTCGTACCGACCGTTTAGGAGATGTTGTCCTTACATTGCCGATGGCTCGGGCAATCAAAAACGCTATGCCGAATGCCAGCGTAACTTTTCTTGCGAGCGAATATACGCGGCCCATCATCGAACGCTGCCCGGATGTGGACGAAGTGCGGGCGATTGATGCTAATGCAAGCTTTTGGATAATGGTCCGGCAATTTCGTGGATTCGAAGTTGCATTCTTTCCAAGTCCTCGGTTTCGGCTTGCGCTGGCGGCATTCGTCGCTCGCGTTCCCGATCGGATTGGGACGGGCTACCGATGGTACTCCTTTTTATTTTCAAGCCGAATTTACGAGCATCGTCACACCGCCGAGCGGCATGAGGCTGAATATAATCTTCGCATGTTAGCTCCGATGGGAATTGTTCCGGAACCGAGCGTATTGCCGCGAATCGAGCTTCACAAAGCCGAACAGACAGAAGTAGATCGCTGGCTCCGCGCGCACTTGAGCAGAGCGGATGCAGCATTCGTCGTGCTGCATATCACGAGTGGTGGTTCCACGCAGCCGTGGCCTGTTCAGAAATTCGTCGAAGTGGGTCGCGCAATCGCCAAGCAGCATGGAATGAGCATGTTACTCACCGGAGTGGACTCGGACGCCGCCACAATCAACGCGGCAGCAGCTTCGATTGGCACGGACCGGGCGTTTCCTTTCATCGGCCATCCGCTCCTGGAGTTAGCTGCGCTCCTCGACCGTGCCTCGATAGTGATTACGGTCGGCACGGGGCCGGGGCACTTAGCTGCGGCGCTCGGCACACCTACTATAGGAGTTTTTCCACTCCCACGCCCTATTAGCAAAGAGCGCTGGGGATTTCGAGGACCACACATCCATAATCTTTCGCCAAAACCAATTTCTGGTTGCCCCAATTGCAAGGATTGCACCTGTATGGAACGTATCGGATTGGAAGACGTAATGAATGCCGCAAGGCCTCTGTTTGCATTGTAGTATCTGAAACTTAACGTTTCGTCAAAATTCAATTTTGGAATGTTTTAACGCCGGTGTTCTGGTGTTATAATTAGTAGAGATGAGGCATACTTCTATTATTACGCTTGCTCTGTTTACGGCGGGGCTGTGGGGATTTCATTCGCCGCAAGATACCGCTTTATTCCAGACTCCCGTTACGCAAAAAAGGCCTGCGACATTCTCATTTCGGCAATTGCCGAATAAGGCTTTTACGGTCGGCGAGCGGCTTACCTTCGATATTAATTGGGGTTATGTCAATGGGGGTCAGGCTGTCATGTCCATTCCCGATTATAAGTACATCCATGACCGTGCAACTTACGAGACGCGCGTCGAAGCCTTTTCGAGTCCGACCTTCGATTGGATTTTTAAAGTGCGTGACCGGTACGAGACTTTTTTGGATGTCGATGGCGTGTTTCCCTGGCGGTTCGAGCAGCACGTCCGCGAAGGACATTATGCTCACGATTACGATGCTATGTTCGATCCCGAAGCGCAAACCGCCGAAACCAGCGACAGACATGAATACAAAACTCCGGCCTACGTTCACGACATCGTGAGCGCGTTTTATTATGTTCGCACGCTCGACCTGACGCACTCTCGCAAAGGCGATGTGATCCACTTAGAGAATTTTTACGACGGCCAAACCCATCCGCTCGATGTGCGTGTGTTGGGGCATCAGCGAGTCGAGACGGACGTGGGCACCTTTGAATGTTCCGTCATCGAGCCAATGGTCGTGCAGGGTGGTCTTTTCAAGAACGAAGGCTCAATCAAAATTTGGCTGACCGATGATTACAATCACATGCCCGTTAAAATGTCCTCGAAGGTGTTGATCGGCGAGATCGAAGCGAAGCTTGTGAAGTATGAAGGCATTCGCAGCCCATTGACGTCGAAAGTGGGATAGGATTATTCCATTGCCTGTTCCAGCGCCGTCGAGAGCGTTTCAAGATCGAGCGCAATGCGGTCGAGCTCGCGGCGCTCGTTCTCTTTGGTATGGGCTTCCTGCTCGGCGAAGTTTAGCGCGGCGAGTACGGCGAGCGTCGTCGTCGATTGGGCGGGTAGCTTGGTCTGGAGTTCACGAAGCTGACCATCGACCTCCTGTGCGAGTTGCTGTGTGAGCGCTTCGTCGTTCGAGCGGAGCGGATATTCCGCACCGAAAATGGTAACTTTTACCGTTTGTGCCATAATTTATTTCTCCTCTGTCACGAGCACTTTCGATTCGATCGCGGAAAGCTGATCGATGAGGGCGTCCATCGCTTTCGCGGCATGATCGCGCTCATCGGCAGTCAAATTTAGTACATAGTGTGCGTTCACTCGCTCGCCTTCATAAATTTTTGCTCGCAATGCTTCGCGTTCCGCGCTAATTTTTTCGATGTGCTCTTCGAGCTGCGCAGTCTTTGCTTTCGACTCGGCGAGTTCTGCTTGCCACGCCGTTTCGACGGCCTGCTGTTCTTTCAATGCTACCGCGCGGCCAGCAAGCTCCGATTCGAGGCGTGAAATGGTCTCGATTTGTTCGCTGAGAAGCCGCTCCTGATCGTCGAGCCGGGCATTGAGATCGGTGAATGCCTCGGCGCGTTCCTCGGTTTCACTGGCGACGCTGGCGAGTAGCGTGGCACGCTGCTCGAAGTTGTGCCGCTCCTGGGCGAATAGCGTTTCAAGATCGGTAAGGCGCCGTTCGAGCGCCTGCTTCTCCTGCTTCAAATGGTGGATGCGCTCCGCAGCATCGCGAGCTATTCGCTCTAAACGCGAGGTCGCGCGGGCCAGCCGCTCGCGGCTGAGTCCTAAAACTACTTCACGGGATTCGGTCGGGGTCACAATCAGTATCGGGTAAAAAGAAATGAGTAACGAGAAAAATGAGTCGAATTTTACCCATTACGCATTTCTCGTCACCCCATTAAACACGAAGTCGCGCGTGAAGTTCTCCTTCTAACCGCTTTATTATCAGAATGATAAGCTCGTCCACCTCATGTTCTTCCAATGTGCGCTCATCCGAGCGAAAAAGAAGGTGGAATGCAAGGCTTCGTTCATGCGCCAATTTCATCTCTTTCGATTGAAATTGATCGAATAGCGAAACATGTCTTAGAATCTCAGGCGGCGCAGAATTTCGAATTGCTGTTATTATATCGCGCACGAGAATTCCTTCCGCAAGCACGATTGCAATGTCGCGTTCGATCGAAGGATATTTCGGCAATGGCTGGACCGGTGTTGGCTTTTCGCGTAGTTGCCGCGCGAGATCGTAGAGCGCCCAATAATCGAAGAGAGCGATGAATGCGTCGGTTCGAAGATCGTAAGCTTTCGTAATTTCCTGGGCGATGCGACCCATACGACCGATCGGACGAATGCCCGAAGTGATGGTAAGACTTTGAGAAGGATCGAGAAAATTTGCTATCTCTTTCACGCTTTCTACAGCGCAATCGAAATTGCGAATTCCCAGCCGTGCCAACAGCGATTCCGCAATTCCTTTGAGTAAAAAAATATCGGCCTTGAGCGCTTCGGCATTATACCCTGTCTTTGGTTCCTGAATGCCAGAAATCAGAAGGCCGATTTCCGTCTCCTCTTTAATACATCCAAGCATCTCCGGCTTATCGGAATAATGGAACACATGACCCATTTCGAAAATCCTTTGGCCATGCGCGCCGAAGCGTTCGCTGACACGCGCCGCTTCGAGCAAATTAATCGCTACGCTCGTCCGCATTCTGTCGCGCTCGGCATTCAGCGGATTGATAAGCTCGACGGGCTGCGGATGAAATTGCAGCGCATTCTTCTGGCTCACGAGCGGGACGGAAATACACTCGCTCGCGCCAAGTGAAAGCAATGTTGCGCGAACGAGTTCATCGAACTCACGCGGCTTGAGCGGCTCGCGCAGTCCCGTGAGCGGCGCGCGCTCGAATGTGCTCGTGGGGATTTCTTCGTACCCAATGATGCGCGCTACTTCTTCGATAGCATCTTCTTCTCGTTCGAGATCGACGCGGTACGATGGTCCCGTGAGCTGCCATGCTGGCGATTCGGAATCCTCAACCTCGATTTCGAGACGCTCGAATATCTCGCGTATTCGCTCGGGCAAAATCGACATGCCGAGTAGTGCGTTCGCGCGCGCCGGACGAAATAGAAATTTTTTGCGCCGGATCGGAAGTGGATATTCGTCGATCAGACCCGGAACAATCTCGCCTCCCGCAAGTTCGACAATCATGTGCGCAGCCCGCTCCGCCGCACGTTCCAAAATATTGAAGTCCGTGCCGCGCTCGAATCGGTAGGACGCGTCGCTCGAAAGCGATAGCTGCTTCGCCGTTCGGCGAATGGAAGCGGGATTGAAATAGGCCGATTCGATGAGTACGTTACGAGTTGTTTCCCGAATCTCTGAGTTCTCGCCGCCCATGATCCCGGCAATTCCAAGAGGCTTTTTGCCATCGGTGATGAGCAGCGCGTCCGGTGGCATTTTGCGGCGCTTGCCATCGAGCGTTACATATTCTTCGGCGAATCCACCCGCTGTTCGAACTTCAATCCGGCCATTTTCGACAACGTCGAAATCGAAGGCGTGGAGTGGATGGCCGCATTCCATCAGCACGAAATTCGTGACATCGACGACATTATTGATGGGACGAAGTCCGACGGCTTCCAATCGCCGCTTGAGCCAGTCCGGCGATGGAGCGATGGTTACACCCCGCACTAATTTCGCAACATAACGCGGGCATAGTTCGGGTTGCGGCAACAAGATGCGAACGTGCTTTGCAATTTCGCCGCCAACTTTATCAATCGTAACTTTTGGCTCGCGCAACGCTTCGCCCGTTATTGCACGAACTTCGCGGGCAATGCCGATATGGCTCAAGCAATCCGCGCGGTTTGGCGTAATTCCAACTTCGAAAATAGTATCGCGCAAGCCCAGCGCATCGGCAACCGGCATACCCACAGCAGTCTCGGCTGGCAATTCCCAAATGCCTTCATGGTTTTGCGAAATTCCGAGTTCTCGTTCGGAGCAAATCATTCCTTCGCTTGCCTCGCCGCGAATTTTTGCCTTTTTAATTACCATCCCCTCGCCAAGATCCGCGCCAATCATCGCAACGGCGACGCGCAATCCCGCTCGCACATTTGGCGCGCCACAGACAATCTGGAGCGGCTCACCGCTCCCGAGGGAAACCCGCGCAAGCCTTAGTTTATCAGCATTCGGATGCGGCCAAACTTCGAGCACTTCGCCAACGACGACCTTATCCCACCGCTCGCCCACGCGCTCCACGGACTCGATTTCGATGCCGAGCATGGTCAGCCGGTCCGCGAGCTCCTCCGGCGTGAAGGGGACGCGAATGTAGTCGGAAAGCCAATTGAGTGAGATGGGCATTATTCAAAAATACGACAGGAATACGTTGAAGGTGAAATGAATGCTGAAAAAAGCCTGTTGAAATTTTATTGTGATTTAAGCCTTTCTTAGAACATCATTGCGAGGAGTCCCGGAGGGACGACGAAGCAATCTCCGAAGATTGTGCTGAACTTGAACGGATTGCTTCGTCGAAGGAATCTCCCTCGCATGACCGATCATGCGGGTCGATTCCTTCTCCTCGCAATGACGACAAAAATAATCTAATCCAAAATTCCCGAATTACCTGTTAATAAAGCTAACGAATCATGGTTGAGACCGAAAGTTCTCTCGACGTTCACGCGATCCGCAGGCATTTCCCCGCAATCGCGAAGGGCCGCATCGTTACGAACAACGCGGCGAGCACGCAGGCTCCGAAGAAGCTTGCCGATCTTTTCCGCGAGCTTTCGCCGGATTATGAGAACGTTCATCGGGGCCAGTCCAATGCCTCGCGCGCGATGACGAATCTCTTCGAGCAGTCCTACGACACCATCGCGGATTTTATCGGCGCGAAGAGCCGCAAAAATATCGCCCTGTTTCGCAACACCACCGAAGCGCATAACGCCGTTATGTATTCGATGATGACCGAGTTCCGCGATGGCGATAACGTTGTCGTCACCATGATGGAGCATAACTCGAATTACGTCCCGTGGTACGCAATGTGCCGCGAAATCCTGCCGCACTTTGGAGTAAACGTCGAATACCGCATTGTTAATTTCGATGCGGATACTGGCGAGCTCGATTTGGAGCACATGGCCTCGCTTGTCGATCGCCGGACAAAGTTTGTTTGCGCGAGCGGTGCCTCAAATTTTTTTGGTACAAAGAATCCCATCTCGAAAATCCGCGAGATCGCCAACTCGAGCGGTTACGTGCAACCGAACGGCGAGCGGCGCTCCTATTTGCTTCTGGACGGCGCGCAATTGGTGCCAAGCACCTACATCGATGTGGAAGCGCTCGATGTCGATTTTCTTTCGTTCTCCTTCCACAAAGTGCTGGCGCCCTTTGGGATCGGAGTGCTGTATGGCAAAGAACATTTACTTCAATCCATGCGGCCATTTTTGTATGGCGGAGATATGGTGGCTTCAGGGCAGGTCGGAGCAGAGCTTGTGCTCTATAACGATCTTCCGTGGAAATTCAGCGCGGGCACGCCCAATATCTTAGGCGCCATCGTGAGCGCGCAGGCGTTTCGCATTCTGCTCGATCTCGCGCTCTCGCCTAACGAAGACGTCTATTTTATGACAGAGAAAAAGATCGATCGAAAGGACGTCAGGGATGCAATGGACCGAATTACTTCCTATAACAGGTTATTGACCAGCCGAGCGTTGGAACGCATTTCAGAAATTCCGGGAATTCATATTTATGGACCGAAAGATGCGAAGAAACGCACATCGCTCGTGGCGTTCAATGTGGATGGCCGAAGCCCGCATGGGCTTGCGGATGCGCTGAACGAATTTGGCGTTGAATCCCGCGCGGGATGCCACTGCGCCGATCTCGCGCACCGCGAGTTAATGATTCCCGCAAGCTGCCGTTTGAGCTTCTATATTTACAATACGATGGAGGAAGTCGATACGGTGATCGACATTTTAGGCAAGATCGTCCGCGAAGGAATTTATGCAAAAGCGCCCGCCGTGGCGAATGCATTGGCGACGAGTTAATAAGAAATTTTATTTTATTTTGTCCGACAGCAGCAAATAGTTTGTTGTCGTTAAAGACGACCCCAATATGGCGCTCGTCGATGTTGCAACATCCTGACGCTTGGGATAAAACGTAATAGCTTTGGAGTACCACATCTCAAAGGAGTTCGACTGAGAATAGCTAACAGGAATGTTCTGAAAAGTACCCTGGAAATTGAAGTTGATCGTCATCGAACCATTCTCTGTTGCAAAGGTCTTTCCTGTAGCCGTTACCTGCTCCGGACCGATGTACGCACCCACCGCAGTAACGGTAATACTACCTGGAACAGTGAGACCGTTATATTGGATCGAGCCATTAGGATTGTTGACCAACGTAGTTGAAGTCGCTTGCCTGCTGCCAATCGGAATTGCGAGCCACGATGACGGGATGCTTACAAACGAAGCCAACGCACTGAAGTCGAAGTAAATCGAAATATCGCCATTCGATTCGATGTGGTAATAATTCGTGTCTCCCGTCGGACCGAGCACTTCAATAACATTTGTCTTTCCTTGAAACGATAGCATATTGCTCAAGATCGTATAAGTCGAATCACCTTGAGACACTCCGTTCGTATCAACGGCATACGTAAACGTGCTTCCCGCGCCCGGCGAGGTCGAAACCGTAACGCCCGTTGCGGTAAGCGTGACCAGCACCACACTGCTCGTTCCGCCGCTCGTGTAATGAATGGAATCGACTGCCATGCGAAGGCCGGCTTGCGAGGGATTGAATTGTACATGGATGATAAGATCGTTCTGGGGAGCAATGTGTACGGTTTGATGAAAATTCGTGTCGTGTCCTTCGGCGGAAGACATTCCCTCCGAGGTGATTGTGATCGGTATCGATCCGGAGTTGAAAAGAGTTACCGTGGTGTCGTGCCATTGCCCTATCGGAATCGAATCGAAATTAATGCTGGGAGGAATCGCAATGAGGCTGCCCGCGCCTGTCCCGCCGCCAGTGCCCATGTTTGCTTCGAGCGTCATCACCGCCACGTAATTCGCGCCACCCGATTGATAGTGAATCGAGTCATACGCCGTTTGCGCGCCCGGCGCTGACGGAGTGAACTGAATGTGAATGTTTTCGAACCCGCCGGAAGCGAGGCCGATCGAATGCGAAAAATTTGTATCCCTCGCTTCGGAGGAAGAAAGCGCATTCGACGTAATCGTCAGCGAATTGGTTCCGGTATTGACAATGAGGATGGAGGTATCTTTCGTCTGACCGACAGGAATCGCGCCAAAATTGACGGTGTCGGTAGTCGAAAGCTTCAGTCCACCGCCCCCCGTCCCGTTTCCGCCACCCGAGGACGGCGAAGTCGAAGACGAGCAACCGCTCAGCACCACGATTGTACTGAGTATGGTATAAAGAAATAATGGACGAAAGTGTGTTTTTTTCATTGTGATAATATGAGCGTTCTCTAACGCAGATTGAAACTCGTCAAGACCCTGCGCTCTCCGTTAATGTTTGTAAGCTTTCGGGTGGTGTTCGTCGTTACAAGTTTGTTAATGACGACCACACGGGTCGCAAGATACCCAAGATCCTGGCTGAAAAAGAAATCGAGCACGGCAGCTATATAAACCTTTTGCTTAGGCAGTGTATAAAGTGCATCCTCGATCAGGTGAACATGCGAAGTTGTAAACGGATTGCTCCCCACAGGAATCGTCGTCATTCCCATATAGCTTGCCGTGTCTCGAACGGACAGCGAAATAGACATACCGGCACTGTCAATGTAGGTCGTGTCATCCCAAATGAGAGGAAGCTTCATATTCTGAATATTCTGACTCCCAAACGGCAGCGTAAGCCAGCCGCTTCCGGCAACCGTTCCAGCGGGATAGGTTTGAAAACCCGGAGCGTAGAAACTGACGTCACCATCGCTCTCGACCTCAAAATAATTGGAGTCTGAAGTTTCCATAACGTTCGATTTCCCTTGATAGGTAATACCGGTTGCAATAATATTTGTCGTGACCTGGTAAGGGTTGCCAATCGGCTTTCCAGCGGTATCGAGCTGCTGTGCAGCATAGGTATAGACGGAACCAACGCCTGGCGCATAAGGTATCCCATTTCCAGAAAGCGTGATCGTCAGAGAGGAATCGACCGTGGCATTGCTCGTCACGATAAGCGTCGCGCTCGCAATGCCTGTTTGCATGGGACAAAAGCGTACATAAAGGGAACCCGATCCCGACGGAGCAATGAGCGAGTCATACGAAACAACGGAAAAGAGGGAAGACTGAGGAGTCACTGAATGGACTCGCAAAGTATCATTCCCGGTATTTTGAAAGGAGACAATCGTGTCGCGCGGCGCACCGAGCAAGGAATCTCCGCATAAACCCAAACGAGTATTTCCAAAATTAATTGAAGCGGGAATCGTGATACTTCTCGTAAGCGCAATGCCGCCGCCATGAAGGGTAATCACCATCGTCGCGGCATTAGAACGAACAGTATCGTAGGCAACGACTGAACTCGTATCCTTCGGATCGAATTGAATTGTATCGCTCAGGTAGGAGCCGGGCGCAATTTTGAGCGATGATTGGGTCGAATCGGCAAGCTTGAACAGCGATGAACTAAACGACTGCGATGTGATGAGGAGCGTATCAACGCCGGTGTTGGTGAAGAGGACGCTCATATCCTTGACGTTCCCAACATCGACGCGCCCGAAGTCAATGGCCGACGACGAAATGACAAGAGACGCGCTCGATGACGCCGGCGTCGTGGGCGACTTGCAGCCCCACCAAACAAACGGGCTGGCGAAAATCAATGTACACGCAATAAAACGGGAATAGCTCATAACACTTCGGATTGAAATGACGGTTAGAATAGCAATTTAACCGAAAGTTTAGTTCGCCCTTTAAAAAGCCTAAAATTGCTCCAAAAAGCGGTAATCGTTCTCATAAAGATCGCGGATGTCGCTGACGCCATAGCGCATCATCGTGGTGCGGTCGATGCCAAAGCCGAATGCATAGCCGCTATGGGTTTCGGGATCAATGCCGCAGCCCGAGAGCACATTCGGATGGACCATCCCCGCTCCCATAATTTCAAGCCAGCCGGAATTTTGGCACACGCGGCAGCCTTTGCCGCCGCAAATGTAGCAGCTTACATCCATTTCCGCGCTCGGCTCCGTAAATGGAAAGAAACTCGGGCGCAGTCGAATCTTCGCATCGCTCCCAAAAAAATGCCGTGCGAACGAAAGCAGCACGCCTTTGAGATCGGCCATCGTCACGCCCCGATCGACCACCAATCCTTCGATCTGAAAAAATGCCGCGGAGCTCCGCGCGCTCGCCGCCTCATTGCGATACACCCGCCCCGGCATGATTGCTCGAATGGGCGGCTTCTGCTTTTCCATGAGTCGAATTTGAACCGGGGAAGTGTGTGTCCTCAAAAGTAGCGGCGCGGTAAGCATCGACGACGATGCGCCCGTGCCTTCCCCTGCGTGGTGGGCGCCCACTGCGGCGCCCCAATCGGCGGAGGGCTTGACAAAAAACGTATCTTGCATATCGCGCGCGGGATGATCGGGCGGGAAATTCAGCTTTCCGAAGTTATGCTCATCGTCTTCGGTTTCGGGGCCGTATTCGACGGCAAATCCCATGCGCTCGAAAATCGAGATCATTTCGTTCAGCGTTTTCATCAGCGGGTGCTCATGGCCGGGCGCGGTGACGGGCACCGTTCGGGCCGGCATGGTTAAATCAATATGGGACAACCCTTCCTGCCTGCGCGCACCGAGTAATTGTTCCTTCTCGGCAAAGCGTTCTTCAACGGATTGCCGAAGCAGGTTCAACTCTTTTCCGGCCAGAGGCTTCTCCTCTTTCGAAACAGCGCGGAGATTATCGAACATCGCAGCGATCGTCCCTTTGCGGGTAAGGTGGGCCAGCTTGAACGCATCAAGCTCACCCGCGCCGGTCATCGCATCGAGATCGGCCAACAGCTTTTCGCGGACGATGAGGATTTCGTTGAGTGTCATGGCTGAACCAAGCTTCACACTCCGTACTTCGTTCGCTTGCTGCACATGAGACCGTAGGCGTCGATACAGTGGGTGCAGGGTTCGGGGACTTCTCCGTGACGATGATGATTGCGGAACGCGCGGACTTCGGGCGAGCGATAAATGTCCAATATGTTCTCGGTCAGCACATTGCCGAATCTAACAGGAGGCCCTTGTTTTGTTTCTCCAAAATACTCGAACGGCGTGCTTTCATTCAGGAAATCGCATGGCGAAATGTTCCCCTGCTGATCGATATAGACGGCCTCGACGATGCTGCATCCCATCGGCGCAGGCGTCAGACGCGGAATGTAAATCGACATGTTATTTCGCTCCACGCGGGCGATCGCTTCCTGAAAAATAAGTTCCGCCTCCGGATTGCCGGTGGGAGTATAAAGATACTTCTCCCTGAATTTTGGGGTGAACGAAAGAAGATTGTTTACATAGATCGTGTTTACCCCAAGGCCACGGACGAAATCCACATAGTCCGGAAGCTCCGCAATATTATCCTTATGCGCGACAAATACAACCCCAAGCCGCGCGTTCCAATCGAGCGCCGCAGCCTTTCGGATGGTTGCGATGATCTGATCGTAGCTTGCGCCGGTCTTGAATCGCTCCACGGTCTCTTTCTTCATTCCGTCGAGCGAGATGGTAAGTTCGGAGATTGGATAGGTCGCAAGGCGGCCGAGCTTCGCGTCGTCGATCAGCATGGTGTTCGAATGAATCGGAAACTGAATTTTCGGATTGATCTTTAGCACCGCGTCCATCATGTCGAAGATGCGCTTGTGCATCAGCTCTTCGAATGTCGAGAACTGGAAATACTCCGCGTGTTTGACCGCAGGCGAAATCCTGTCTAAAATTTTAAGAAAGAAGTCCCAATGCATGATATTATTATGCGCATCGGGAATTTCAACGCCATAGTTGGTGATGAAGCAATGCTCGCAGGCAAGATTGCATGCCGTGACCGTATTGACGATAATATGAACGGGATATTCCATCAGCATGTGGCGAATGCCGCGCGGCACCTTCTGGGGCAGCGCGCTGATTGGAGTAGTGCTTATCTTTGTGACAATTAAAGGAAGGTCGAACTTCATTGGCTGAGATGTATATGGCGAATTGATAAGGACAATAGATACGCTCAATTCGTTCGCCGTTTTGCGATTTTCACCATATTTAAGCCCTATTCACTAAAGTACCGGCCTACGAAATTCTTAATAATTCCCGTAAAGACCGGGTCCATGCCGAGGCCCGCGCCGCTCTGTATCGAAGCGGTATTCAGAACGGCGGCTCCGTTCGAATGATACGAAATCGTCATATCTCCGCCGCCGGAGCCATCCCATCGGGGGTCGCTGGCATCGTAAATGATACCAATGGACGCGGATTTGCAATTCATTCCATGCGCGATAATTTCGATGTGGTTTCTTTTCGGAATGGCTTTATCCGTTTCTGCCCCGCTGATCGGCTTTCCATCGATACCCTTCATTCCAAATAAATCGCCGGACTTGACATTCAAGCCTCCAAGTACCCAATGGTCTGGCTTGGCCGCAAGCCGGTAGGGTGCAAAGGTGAACATCCCAAGACCGTTGTAACGTCCTCCTAAATATTTTTGTGGGGGACGGAAATGATGCTTCCACATTCCGCCGAACGACTTGGTATTGCGGAAAAGCGTAAAGTCCTTTCGGCATTCCATGCGCGTATGGTTGGCATTCCACCGGACAACCCAATAGAGTTGGTTTCCACCCAGCGAAATGAGCGAAACACGGCGCGCGAGCGTGTCCCTCACTGCGCGGTGCATCGCGCTCGAAATGTACTCGCAATGATAGGCCAACACCAGCAGCTTGCAGCCGTCTAAGATGCCGGGCTCTTCGAGCAGATAGTCCGGAACGATCGAAACGTCCGGATACGTCTCCGAAAACCAACGGAAGATATTCGCTTCGACATGGATTGCGTGATTCACCTCGAACGCGGTATTAGGGCGCTCCGTCGAGACGTAATAGACGGTCTTGTTCTCGAACTTATTTTGATAGAGCGACTTGCCTCCCCACGCATTATAGGCCGTCCAGGTAGAAATTGGCGCGACAATGACAATCGCCCCCGGTTTCCGGTCACCGATAATAAAGTAAATATCGAACGTGTTACCAGTTGCTTCGCTCGTCAGAAGCGCCTGATAGTATCCGCTCTTGAACTCGTCACCGATCGGAACGGTCAAGCTTGGTCTCCACGAACAGCCTTGTTCCGAAGCATTTGGAGCGGTCGTTTGCTCCTCGCGTCCGAACGATGCGGTGTAAAGTTCCTGATATTCGAACGGCCCGCTTATTCTTCTGAGTGAGAGCGTGTTCCGCTCCGCATCCGACCGTAGAAAGAAAGTAATCGTCTCGCCTGGATAATAGAAAGGCTTGTCCGAATATCCCTCCGGGCTGTGAGAATCCATATCCGCCGTATGCTCATGGCGCACGAGCGAGATAAACCGGTAACGATAGTACCAAACAAAGATCGTCACGCACGCGAGTACCGTGGCAAGAGCGAGGAAACTCAAAAGAACCGCAATAAGGCTCATCTGGAAAAGGTCGTCATTACATAGTCAACGCCAGGTTGAAGAAATCGTGCCGATGTCATAAATAGTTCCTTAGTATACCGATCATTCGTCCCGTTGCCAAGCTATTTTCTAAACGCATCCGTTGCCTCGATTAACGCGGAACGGTTTTCCGGCTCGAAGGCCGAGTGGCCAGAGGCGGGGGTGATAACAAACCGGGCTTCCGGGAATGCGCGGTGAAGGTCCCACGCGCTCCGCGTTGGACAAACAACGTCATACCGCCCCTGCACAATGACGGTTGGAATGTGCCGAATGCGGTCAACATCCCGTAATAACTGCCCTTCTTCCATAAATCCTTTATTTACGAAGTAATGGCATTCGATCCGCGAGAAAGCAATGGCAAAGTCGTCCGATCCGTAATGCGCAACCATATTAGGATCGATGATAAGCTTCGAAGTCGAACCTTCCCACTTACTCCATGCGCGCGCGGCTTCGAGCTGACGAGCAGGATCCTGGCCCGTGAGCTGTTTGTGATAGGCGGAAAGAATGTCGCCCCGCTCCGCCAAGGGAATCGGCTTTACGTATTCCTCCCAGCGATCGGGGAAAATCGCATCCGCACCTTTCTGGTAAAGCCACTCGATCTCCCATTTTCGAAGCAGAAAAATTCCGCGAAGCACGAGATGCGTGACCCGCTCGGGATGCGTCTCGGCATACGCAAGCGAGAGCGTCGATCCCCACGAGCCGCCGAAAACGAGCCATTTCTCAATTCCGAGGTGTTCGCGCAGGCGTTCCATATCGCGGACCAACTCCCACGTGGTGTTCTCCTCGAGCGAAGCGTTCGGCGTGCTCTTGCCACATCCCCGTTGATCGAAGAGAATGATGCGGTAATGCTTGGGATCGAAAAATCGCCGTTGCTCCGGCTGCGTTCCACCGCCCGGCCCGCCATGCAGGAAGATGGCCGGCTGTCCATTCGGGTTGCCGCTTTCCTCGAAATACATCGAATGCAGCTCCGATACTTCGAGATGGCCGTGGTTATATGGTTCAATAGGTGGGTAGAATTCTCTCATAGTAGGTGCTTTCAAACAAATTTTAAAATTGTCATCCTGAGCGGGGCAAGACGAAGCGCCAGCGTAGTCTTGCGGAGTCGAAGGATCTTTGGAAATCTCACGAGATCCTTCGACTCCGTTCTTGCTCCTTCGTCGCAAGAACTCCGCTCAGGATGACAAATCATCATATTGGGTGAATAAATCTGCTTCAAGTATTTGATTGATCGTCCTTAACGTCGTATTCCACGAGGCCCATTGCACCGAACGTTCCAATGCGTCCTCCGGTCGTTTCCCATCTAACATAAAAAAGATGAGTGCGGAGCCGAACACATCGCCAGAACCAGTCGTGTCAATTGTTTGCACTGGCGGAGCGGCGCCGTGATACACGATCTCGTTCTTGAAATCGAACAAGCTTGCACCGCGCTCGGCACGTGTCAGAATGAGATAGCGCAATTTCGAATAATTTTTACTTTCCGCGATATGCTTCAATAACTGTTTTTCGGATTGAATTTCCGGATCGGCAAACCAACGCGCTTCGAGTTCGTTCATTTGCACGGTGTCCGCGAGCGCAACCCAGCGCTTCCATTCCTTCACTCCGCGCGGCTCGCGCCCTCCGCCAAACGGCGAATTTTCATTTGCAGTGGAAAGCGGCCCAAGCGCCAGCGCGTGAATATCGAGATGCACCAATGGGCGTTTCGAAGCGTGATTCAGAGCGTGCTCGAGCGTATCGAGCGAGACGTCGTAACCCGAAATCATATTGATGAAAAGTCCATCGAGCGAATCGAGCAGTTCCGGAGAAATTTCAGCGGTTGTCAGAGCCGGCAAAATATGAGAACAATGTTCCGTGCGGCTGCCACCCTCTCGATAAACAAGCTGCACGCGATTCGTTTTCGATTCAATTGGCCAAAAGCCGGATGCACGGTCCATGAAACGAAACTGAGAAATGAGTGGATCGAGCAACAGACGGTCGGGAACCGAAAGCCAGCTCATCGGCACAAAACTTCCATCGCCTGCTTCGCGCATGAGTCGTTCCATTGCCGTGAAGGAATAGAGTATGCCACCCAACGCAAGACGCATAGTATCGCGGCTCGGATGAACGATCTCGTCAATGCACGGCTGACCCAAAATTCCGATGCGCATCAAAGCTACGCCGCCCGTGCGATGTGGAAATTAAACTGCGGCGATTTGAATAAACCCATTAGACGCACCCAAATCGGCAGTAATTGCTCCGTTCCCCGAGCGGTCGTAATATCGCCTAAGTCAATGACGTTCTTCCAGCCGAACCATTCGGTAAGAATCGTTCGGACCATCACTTTCGCATCGGCGTCGTTGCCGCTCATAAAAAGATCGTGCTCGCCAGGAACGAGCGAAGGATTCACCATGAGCATCGCATTGACGGTGTTCAGCGTCTTCACGACTTTGGCGTCCGGGAACTCGCGCTGAATTTGCTCCGCGAGCGAATCGTCGTTGCAGACCGAGAGCGTGGGCGGGAATCCTTTCGAAAAATCGAGTGGATTCGAAACATCGATCAAAATTTTTCTCGCAAGATTCTCCGCGCCGGCCATGCGAAGCGCGTCGAGCGCAACCATGCCGCTCGTGCAATTAAAAACAATTTCTCCAAACTTCGCTGCGTCCGCGAAGGTAGAGTGGGAAGCATTCTTACCAAGCTTCTTGCTCCATTCCTCCGCCTTTTCATTCGTGGCCGAGCGCGAACCTAATCGCACCGAATGACCGAGTTCCACAAGTTTCGTCCCGATCGTTTGACCGACCATACCGGTGCCTAATACTGCTATGTTCATAGTTCAAGTAAATATCAAGTGCTGATGACGGCTCAAATCAATGTCATCCTGAGCGAAGCAATTCGACCAAAGGGAGAATTGCGGAGTCGAAGGATCTCATGAGATTTCCAAAGATCCTTCGACTCCGTTCATCCCTCCTTCGTCGGGATGAACTCCGCTCAGGATGACATTAAAAAGCTTAACAAATAATTTCTGCAAAAATACGGAGAAATGAGCGCGAGTTCGTTGTTTACTTCAATTCTAATCCAAAATCACACGTGAAAGAACGCATACGCATAGCATCGGGTCAGGGTTTCTGGGGCGATTTGCCGTCGGCGCCGATCGAGCAGATTCGCCGCGCATCCGCCGAATCGCCCCTCGATTACATGATGATGGATTACCTCGCCGAGGTGACCATGTCCATCCTGCAAAAGCAAAAGCTTCGCGATCCGCGCATGGGATATGCGCGCGATCTCGTCGAAGTCATCGACGCAATCCTTCCCGACCTTGTTCAAAAGAACATCAAGGTCATCACCAATGGCGGCGGCGTGAATCCCGAAGCGTGCCGCGATGCCATTTTTGAAGTTGCCCGGAGGCGTGGCATTCCTATTCGCGTCGGAGTGGCGCTGGGCGATAATATCTTGGATTCGCTCGACCCGCTTCTCGCACAGGGCCATACATTGAAAAATATGGAGACGGGCGAGCCGGTGAAAGACATTCGGGATCGCATTCTTTCCGCGAATGTATATTTCGGCGCCTGGCCTATTGTTGAGGCGCTCAGGCAAGGCGCGCAGATCGTCGTGACGGGACGCACCACCGACACCGGCCTGACGCTCGCTCCCATGATTCACGAATTCGGATGGAAAAAGGACGATTGGAATCTGCTGGCTTCAGGAACCATTGCTGGGCACATTCTCGAATGCGGTGCGCAATCTTCCGGAGGGAATTTTTCCGCCGACTGGAAATCGGTCAAAGATTTGGCCCACGTTGGGTTCCCAATCGCGGAAGCGTATCCGACAGGTGATTTTATCATTACCAAACATCCGAAAACCGGCGGGCGCGTGTCAAGGCAGACCTTAGCCGAGCAATGCCTTTATGAGATCGGCGATCCGAAAGATTACATTACTCCGGATTGCATCGCCGATTTCACGACCATTAATCTCGAAGATCTGGGCCGCGATCGAGTGAAAGTAAGCGGCATCAAGGGCCGCGCCGCAACGGACTCCTACAAAGTATCCATGTCCTACCGCGATGGTTTTTCCGCGCAAGGCACGCTCACCTATACCTGGCCGGACGCGATGGAGAAAGCTTATTTAGCCGACAAGATTTTACGAACGAGACTCAAAGACGCCGGTTGCACTTTCGAAGAAATGCGAACGGAATATCTTGGTGTGAATTCCTGCCACGGGCCGCTCACACCTGTTAACATGGACGAGGTTCAGGAGGTCGTCGTGAAATGGGGTGTACGTGGACAGAATAAAAATTCCATCGAGCGATTTGGGAAGGAAATCGCGCCGATGATTCTGACTGGCCCGCCAAGCGTCACCGGATTTGCAGGCGGAAGGCCAAAGCCAAGCGAAGTCGTCGCCTATTGGCCGGCGCTGCTGGATAAGAAGGCAGTGACGCCACGCGTAATAGTATCAGAACCATGATTACGCGGATTTATTTCTGATTACATAGATTTTTTAAGAATTGTCATTCCCGCGAACGCGGGAATCCATAAGCGGCGTTTCCATCAAATTATGGATTCCCGCGTTCGCGGGAATGACAGCCACTGATTTCCCCATCTTCTTAATCCCAGTAATCGCCCCAAATCATGGTTCAGACTGACATCGGCAAAGACATCGCCAAAGCCCGCGCGCTTTTGGAGCATCGCTTGCTCGTCGCCATTCCGACGGAGACGGTCTATGGCCTCGCCGCGAATGCGCTCGACGAGGATGCCGTTCTGCAAATTTTCGAGGTAAAAAATCGCCCGCGCTTCGATCCGCTTATCGTGCATGGCGCGGATCGCGAGCGGCTTTCCGAATATGTAACATCGTTTCCTGAGTGGGCGCAAACGCTTGCAGATCGGTTTTGGCCGGGGCCGCTTACGCTCGTGCTCCCAAAACGCGAGATCATTCCCGATATTGTCACATCCGGAATGGATACCGTCGCGGTACGAGTTCCACTTTCACCCCTCACCCACGAGCTTTTAACGCAGCTTGATTTTCCGCTGGCCGCGCCGAGCGCAAATCCATTTGGCTTTGTCAGCCCGACAACCGCGCAGCATGTGCAGGATCAGCTTGGCGGGAAAATTCCCTATATTCTCGATGGCGGCGAATGCGAAGTCGGTCTCGAATCCACCATTGTGGCGGAAGAGAATGGTAAGTTACACGTCCTTCGCTTAGGCGGCATTGCGGTCGAGGAAATCGAAAGCATCATCGGTCCGGTGAAAATTGGCGGAGCTTCGGAGGGCCACAGCCCTGGCAGTCTGCTCCAGCATTATGCCACGCGCACGCCGCTAAAGCTTGGACCAATCGACATCACTCAACACGATCTAAGTTCCACCGGCATTCTCAGCTACCAAACGCGCTATCCTGGAATTCCGCCGGAGCACCAAGTGGTGCTTTCGACATCTGGCGACTTGCGGAAGGCCAGCAAATATCTTTTCGCCGCCATGCGTTACCTCGATTCGCTGAATTTGAAGGTAATCCTCGCCGAAGAATTTCCCGAAACGGGATTGGGACGCGCGATTAATGATCGGTTGAGACGAGCGGCGGCATGAGTTAGAGATTTTTTCGCGTATTCCGCTCAAAAAAGGGCATATTCCTAAATAATTGTATTTTTGTTAGAAAAATCGGTTACCTTTTGCCATTTCGTTGGTCTTCTTAATATGGGACTCACAATGAAAAAGCCGATTATGAAATTCAAATTCACAGTCGTCATTTTGGCGGCTTTGCTGTTCGTTCAAGTAAGTGATGTTGACGGGCAGTGGGTCAACATGAACGTTCCGAATTTAAACGTTCCTAATCCAGGGCCAGAAATGGGCATTTCATGCATAATCGCAAATGGTCAAAACCTTTTCGCTGAAACAACAGACGGCAGCGGTGTACTTCTTTCAACGGACAGCGGTGAAAGCTGGACTTCACTCGGGTTAACGAGCTTGTATCTTAGCACTATGGTGGACATAGGCACAAATCTTTTGGTAGGAGCGGTCTATGGCAGTGTAAATGGGGGTATTTATATTTCAACGAATAACGGAAAAAGCTGGTCTATTTCTGATAGCGGATTCGCTCCCAAGAGCGGAGTTTCATGTTTTGGAATCATGGATGGAAATATTTTTGCTGCTTCTGACTATATCCAGGGCTTATTTCGTTCATCGAATAGCGGCACCACCTGGGTTGATGTTGATACTGGCTTCCCAAGTGCTGTTGTTCGTGATTTTGCGGTAAACGGTAGTGATCTATTTGCAGCCGAAAATGGGCTAGGTGTTTTTTTTTCATCGGATAGCGGAGCGGAATGGGCGCAGCGAAATAATGAATTGACCAATCTGAGTGTAAATGCAATAGCTATTAACGGCACGAATCTCTACGTCGGGACGGAAGGAAGTGGTGTATTTCTTTCTACTAATAAAGGGGAATCTTGGAACCAGATTAACAATGGCTTGACATATTTATATATTGATGCTTTTGAGGTTTCCGGAACGAATATTTTTGCGGGAACTGAGGATAGTGGTGTATTCCTTTCCAAGGACAGTGGTGCCAGCTGGATTCCAGTAAACAGCGGATTCTCTGCAAACCCCTGTATCCAGTCTTTTGCAATCTTTGGAGGATACCTCTTCGCAGGAATGACTAACTCAGGTGTTTGGCGCCGCCCGCTTTCGGAAATGCTCGGATCAAGCAGCGTGGCAACTGCACCTCAGCAATCACAAACATTAAGCCTCTACCCCAACCCTGTCTCGCATGAGGCAACGATAAGTTTTTCGTCAGATGCCGCTTCACCAGCGAATGTGAGCATTTATAATCTCTTGGGCAGCGAGGTTGCGCGGCTATACGATGGGACATTGGATGCTGGAAATCATTCCTTCACGTGGGATGCAAGTAGCGCTATGTCTGGCGCGTATATGTGCGTGGTGAGGATGAATGGGCAGGTGTTGCGCGTGCCGCTTGTGGTGGCAAAGTAGTAAAATACTTAAATTCCCGCTCGATTCAACCGACCTTCGTGGTTATCGAGTTTATTGTCCATTGCTCGAAGGATGTCAACGAGCATCCCCTGGGTCTCCACAATTTTCGCGTCTTGTGCTTCGAGCTTTTCCATGCGTTCTTCATGCACACGCCGGAATTCTTTCATTTCCTGGCGCGTCTCATCGAGCCACTTGTAAAAAATGGCCATGTAGTCCTTGAATTCCATTTCCAGCGTGTTTACTCTTTTTTCAAGATCGTCCATAAAATAACTAAGCGTGAAAGAGCCGTTTTAGTTCATGCTCACTCAATCGTTGAATGCACCAATCGAAGACGTGAAGTAGTTGTGCTCGTTAGGGACATACGACGGGCAAAAGCCCGGGGACAGGCTGAAAGCCTGTGCTACACGCCTTACTTCGCGTCTTCGACCACGACGAGATGCTGCACGGTGCGGATCATGCCGCGGATGGCGGGGGTATCGTTGTGGATGGCAACGTAATTCGGGCGTCCGAGTCCGAGCGCCTTGATGGTGCGTTTCTGGTTTTCGAGCGTATCGTTGATCGAACGTGTCTGTTTTACGAGAATTTTTTTAGCTACCATTGTCACCGCCCCTTACGTCCTTTTTAAAAACCTCTCCCCTGCCCCTCTCCTTGGTAAGGGGAGGGGTTCTTTCTATCCATTAAAAACTTTTGTGAGCGAAACGCCTCTGCGCTCGGAGACCATCGCGGCGTCGTTCAAGCTTTCGAGCGCGGCCATCGTAGCCTTGACGAGATTGTGGGGATTCGACGAGCCTTGCGATTTCGTCAGAATGTCCTGCACGCCGGCGAGTTCCAAAACGGCACGAACGCCGCCGCCAGCGATAAGTCCCGTACCGGGCGAAGCGGGTTTCAAAAATACTTTACCAGCACCAAATTTACCCATCGTGGTATGGGGAATCGTTCCGCGACGCAGCGGAATAGAACGCACGTTGCGTTTCGCGTCTTCCGTCGCTTTGGACACCGCGTCCGCCACTTCGTTGGATTTTCCCAGGCCAATGCCCACATGCCCGCCGCCATCGCCCACGGCGACAATCGCATTAAAACTAAAGCGGCGTCCGCCCTTCACCACCTTCGCCACGCGGTTGACGGCGACGAGTTTGTCCTTGAGATTGAGTTCGGCTGATCGAATTTTTGCCACAGTGCTTTTTTATAAAATCAAAATGCCAAGCCGCCTTCGCGCGCGCCTTCGGCGAGTGCTTTCACTCGGCCATGATAGAGATAACCATTGCGATCGAACACGACCGACTTAATTCCCTTCTCCGTGGCAATCCCGGCGAGCGCAGCGCCGGTCTGCTTTGCGCGTTCGCTCTTCTTGCCGATCAGCCCCTTGCTGCTTGCGGCGGCGAGCGTAAAGCCCTGTGCATCATCGACAAGCTGCGCATAGACGCCCGTGTTGCTGCGAAAAACCACCAGCCGCGGCCGAGCGCTCGTGCCCTGCACGGTCTTGCGAATCTTATGCTTGCGACGCTCACGCCGAAGCTCTCTGTCCTTTAATTTCAGTTTCGATGCCATAAACTATTTACCTGCGGTCTTTCCAGCTTTTCTACGAATTTTCTCGTCCGAATATTTCACGCCCTTGCCTTTATAGGGCTCCGGCGGACGAATGGAACGGATCTTCGCTGCTACTGCTCCGACGAGTTGCTTGTCAATGCCGCTAACCGTCACTTGCGTAGGGAGCGGAATGTCGATCGTGATTTCCGGCGGCGCTACAAAAACCACGGGATGCGAATAGCCTAACGCGAACTGCACCCACTTACCCTTTTTTTCGGCCTTGTAGCCGACTCCGACAAGCTCGAGCTTTTTCTGATAGCCCGCCGTCACGCCTACGACCATATTATTTGCGAGCGCGCGCGAAAGTCCATGCAGCGCGCGAAGGCGCGCCTCGTCGCCCGATCGCGTGAACGAAAGCGTTTCACCCTCGATCTTCACGCCGATTTCGCTCGGTATCTGCTGCGCGAGCTGGCCTTTGGGTCCCTTGACGGAAAGCAGACCATCCGTGGTCGTGATCGTCACGCCTTTCGGAATCGCAATAACTTTTCTTCCTATTCTCGACATATCTTTTTTTCTTCGCTTACGCTAATCCGACAAGCTTAATGCTTATTCGGACGCTGCAGCATTTTCAAAACTTTCGCGATAGATGAATCTCAATCCCGGTAATAAAAATCCCAAAAATCTCATTCATCCCATAAATCACGGTTCAGACCGTTACCATACGTAACATAAAACTTCCCCACCGACATTCGCCTGGCGTGCTTGCTTATCGGTCATGAGTCCCTTCGGTGTGGAAAGGATCGCGATGCCGAGACCGGAAAGCACACGCGGCGTTTGTGTGGCCGAGGTGTACTTGCGCAGCCCCGGAGTCGAAATACGCTTCAAGCCCATGATGGCCGGCGCGCCGTTGGTGTACTTCAGCGTTACGCGCAACATACCCTGCTTATCGTCCTCGATGCGCTCGACGGATTCGACATACCCTTGCTCGCGCAGGATTTCACCCATCGCAAGTTTCAGCTTCGAGGCCGGCACATCCACGTATTTATGCCGCGCTCCGAGCGCGTTACGCAGTCTGGTTAAAAAATCTCCGATTGTGTCCATCTCTAAAAAATTACGTCCTTGCCAAGATCACCAGCTTGATTTACGCACGCCGGGAATTTTTCCTTCGAGCGCGAGTTCGCGGAAGCAGATTCGGCACAAGCCGAATTTTCGATAAAACGAGCGCGACCGCCCGCAACGGTTGCACCGGTTATGCTTGCGTGTCGCGAACTTCGGCGTCCGCTTGGCTTTTACTCGTAAGGCTAATCGTGCCATTCAAAAAGTGCTAAAGTGCTAAAATGCTAAAATCTGCGTTACGCTGTTACATCTTCCCGTTTGCGGAAAGGAAGGCCGAATGCCTTCAATAGTTCCAATGCTTCTTCGTCCGTTTTTGCGCTTGTTGCGAATGTGATGTCCATGCCGGTAATGCGCGAGACCTTATCGACATCGATTTCCGGGAAAATGATCTGCTCGCGAATGCCAAGCGTGTAATTTCCCCGGCCATCGAACGACTTATCCGGGATGCCGCGAAAATCGCGGATACGCGGGATAGCCGTTGTCATGAGCCGGTCCAAAAATTCGTACATTCTCGCCCGGCGCAGCGTGACGCGGCAGCCGATCGCCTGGTTTTCGCGGAGCTTGAAATTCGAGATCGACTTTTTTGCCTTCGTGATCGCTGGCTTCTGCCCGGAGATTCCTTCCAAATCGCGCACGGCGGCCTCTAATAATTTCGGATCGCTCGCGGCCACGCCAACGCCGATATTCACGGCAATCTTATCGATGCGCGGCACTTCATTTACATTGCTGTAATTGAATCGCTTCATCATCGCGGGCACGACGCGCTCACGATAAATCCCGAACAGTCGCGCGGGCGGCACGGGCCGATTGGAAACGGGAGCTTTTTCAGCAGCGCCATCTCCGCCCTTCGCTTTTTTCTCGCCTTTCGGCTTGCCATCCGCTTTGGGCTTGCCCTCGGATTTAGGCTTGCCTTCCGCTTTCGGTTTGCCTTCCGCTTTCGGTTTCTTTTCTTTTTCTTCTGCCATCTTCTTACTTGCTCACGACGATATTGGCCGTCGTAAAAAAAATTACGCTAAAACGTCTCCTGAGCGTTTTGAAAATCGCTCGAAGCGAACTTTACCCTCGGTTCCGATCAGCTCGCGCTTGCCGACCCGCGTCCGAAGGTTCGTCTTTGGATCGACGACCATCACGTTCGATGCATCCACCGGCGCTTCGCGCGTGGTGATGCCGCCCTTTTGGTTTTTCGCGCTCGGACGCTCGTGCTTGAACTGATTGTTCACGCCTTCGACAAGCACCTTGTTCGTCTCCGGATAGACGCGCAGAACCTTCCCCTGCTTGCCGCGATTCTTGCCCGTGATGACTTCGACGATGTCGTTCTTCTTGACCCGCATATTGCTAAAATCTTTCCGTTTTCGATACTTTTTCTAGACGCGCGCATTTGTGCTTCATGAACTCAGCGCCTTTTATTCATTAAATTACTTCCGGCGCCAGCGAAACGATCTTCATGTACTGCCGCTCGCGGAGTTCGCGCGCGACCGGCCCAAAAATGCGTGTGCCTCGCGGCTCGCCCTGGTCGTTCAGAAGCACGACCGCGTTCTCGTCGAACCGGATGTAGCTGCCGTCCTTCCGGCGATACTCTTTTTTCGTCCGCACGATTACGGCCTTCGAAACTTCGCCTTTTTTCACCTGCCCGTTCGGAATCGCAGCCTTAACGCTGACGACCACGACATCGCCCAGACCGGCATAGCGGCGCTCGTGCCCGCCGAGCACACGAATGCACCGTACGCGCTTTGCGCCCGAATTATCGGCTACTATTAAGTTCGTCTCTTCCTGTACCATAAGCTTTTGTTAAGCCCCTCTCCTTACCAAGGAGAGGGGTTTGGGGAGAGGTCGTCCATAAAAAACCTCTCCCCCGGCCCCTCTCCTTGGTAAGGAGAGGGGAGTATTTTATTTCGCTCGCTCTAATACTTCCACAACGCGCCAGCGCTTCGTCTTTGAAAGCGGCCGCGTTTCCATGATGCGGACGGTGTCGCCGGTCTTTGCATCGTTTCTTTCATCGTGCGCAACGAATTTCGTCGTCTTCTTAAAATACTTTTTGTAAAGCGGATGCGGCACCTGCCGCGTGAGCGTCACGATGACCGTCTTTTCCATCTTATCGCTCACGACTTTTCCGACTCGCTCTTTGCGCCGGCCCCGAGCTTCCATCGCAACATCTTCCGTCGCTACGCTTTCCGCCACTATACTTTCGTTTTCTGCCATCGTTATTTTCCTTCGGGTTTTCTCACGGTGAGCGCCGTTTGCATGCGCGCAATATCCTGCCGCAGCGTCGAAATCTGCGCGTGATTATCGAGCTGGCCGACGGTCTTTTGGAACCTGAGCGCCGTCAGCCGCGCGTGGTTCTCGCCGATTTGCTTTTGGAGCTGCGCCTCCGTGAGGTTCGTAAGCTCCGCGTATTTTAAGCCTTTCATCGTATTTCTCTAAAGCTTTTTCACACCGTGACCTAAAGGTCACGGCTACATTTTATTCCACGTAATCGGGTCGCGTGACCATCTTCGTCTTGACCGGCAGCTTGTGACCTGCCAGGCGCAATGCTTCGGTTGCAAGCTCCTTTGTGATGCCGCCGACCTCGAACATAATGCGGCCCGGCTTTACGACCGAAACCCAAAATTCCGGCGAGCCTTTGCCGGAACCCATGCGGGTTTCCGCCGGCTTTTTCGTGACCGGCTTATCGGGAAAAATCCGAATCCAGATTTTTCCATCGCGCTTCATCGTGCGCGAAAGCGTGACGCGGACGGCCTCGATCTGGCGGCTGGTAATCCAGCCGGATTCCAATGCCTTCAGGCCGAAGGAGCCAAATGCAACGTCGGTCCCACGGGTCTCATTACCCTTGACCTTGCCGCGCATCGCTTTGCGATATTTTACTCTTTTTGGAAGAAGCATGCTCTTCTTACGTTAAACTTTTTGTCGAATAATAGGCCCTGAGGTCGTGCTTGTTTCCGGCCGTGACGTTGCTCGCGGCCTGCGAGGTTTCAGAACCGCCGGCTCGGTGCTGCCGGATTCGCCTCGTGGCTCGGAGCGCCGATCGCCACGATCTCCGCCGCGCTCACTACCTCCACGCTCATCACGGTCGGAGCGTCCGCGCCCGCCGCCTCTGCGCCGCCGTTCGCCGCCCGCCGCCGAAACGATTGGCCGCTTGTCTTGCTGCTCCACTCCGTTGACGGCTACTTCCGCCGCAAGCTGAAGCGGCGTTTGCCCGATGATGTCACCGTGGCAGACCCAAACTTTCACGCCGATTGTCCCATAAATCGTGTTCGCGGTGCTCCGCGCAAAGTCGATGTCGGCCCGCAGCGTATGCAGCGGAATGCGCCCATCTTTATACTGCTCCGTGCGCGCGATTTCGGAGCCGCCCAGCCGTCCGCCGCACTTAATACGCACGCCCTCCGCGCCAGCGCGCATTGCGGCGGAAATCGCACCTTTCATCGCGCGCCGAAATCCGATGCGGCCTTCGAGCTGCTGCGCGATTTGATCCCCAATGAGTTGCGCGTCCGTCTCGGGCCGCTTCACCTCGGTGATCAAAATTTTCACTTCCTTGCCGCCCGTTACATTCTTCAGTTCTTCCTCGATCTGAGCAATTTCTTTTCCGCTCTTGCCGATCACCACGCCGGGGCGCGAAGTATAAATGGTCACCACGATGCGCTTCGTCGTGCGGTCGATCGTCAGCTTCGAGAGACCCGCGCGCTTCAAACGGTTCTTCACATAAGAGCGAATGAGGTTATCCTCTTCGAGCTTCTGCGCGAAATTTTTATCGTCGTACCAGCGCGCATCCCATGGGCGCGTGACCGCGACTCGGAAGCCGATCGGGTTTGTTTTTTGTCCCAAAAGATTATCTACTCGTTACTCGCTTGTTGTTAATTCTTCTGCCACCGGCGCTGCCGGAGCGACTTGTTCTGCTGGCGCTGCTTGCTTTGCATTGGCATTCGTGTTCGTTCTCACGCGCGCAACTGCGGGGCGCGAACCGCTCGATTTCTTGCGTGTTTTCTTCGGCATCCCGGACATCGGCTCATCGCCGACGACGATTGTCAAATGGTTGGAGCGCTTTCGCACACGAAAGGCCCGGCCCATCGGCGCCGGAAGAATGCGCTTCAACATCGCGCCGCCATCGGAAGAGCATTCTCGAACGAAAAGGTCGTCCACATCTACGCGGGCGTTCTCCGTATCCATCTGGAAATTTGCGATCGCGCTCCGAAGCGTTTTTTCCGCCACGATCGATGCATGGTTCGGCGTAAAATGGAGGATCGAAAGCGCCTCCGGCACCCGCTTGCCACGAATCAGATCGAGCACGATCCGCATCTTGACGGGCGAACTTTGAATTCCGCGTTTAATCGCGTGTGCGTTCTTTGCCATGATAAAAATTCCTATGCTGCCGCTTTCGTCGCTGCTTCAGTTTTCGTTCCGGAGTGGCCTCGGAATTGGCGCGTCGGCGCGAACTCGCCGAGCTTGTGACCCACCATGTTCTCCGTGACATAGACCGGAATAAACTTATTCCCGTTGTGGACCGTGAACGTGTGCCCGACGAAATCGGGCGAGATCGTGCTCGCGCGCGACCACGTCTTGATCACTTTTTTCTGACGAGATGAATTCAGCGTCTCCACTTTACGGAGCAGCTTCTCGTCGATGAACGGTCCTTTTTTTAGCGATCGTGACATAAAATTTATTTCGAGCGGCGCTTAACGATGTACTTACTCGATGCGTTCTTACGCTTACGCGTCTTAAACCCCTTTGAAAGCTGGCCCCACGGCGATTTCGGATGCCTGCGCCCGCCACCCGATTTCGATTTGCCTTCGCCGCCGCCCATCGGATGATCGACAGGGTTCATTGCCATGCCGCGCGTCTGCGGACGAATGCCGAGCCACCGCGAGCGTCCCGCTTTACCCCAGCTAATATTGAAATAATCGGAATTCCCGACTTGCCCGATCGTTGCAAAGCATTCGAGCCGAATTTTGCGCGCTTCGCCAGAGGGCATTTTCAGCGTAGCATATTCTCCCTCTTTCGCCATCACCTGACAAGCATTGCCCGCCGACCGCGCAATCTGCCCGCCGCGTCCGGCAACGAGTTCAACATTATGCACGAACGTGCCGAGCGGCATATTCTTGAGCGGCAAGGTATTGCCCACGTTGATTTCCGAATCCGGCCCCGACGTAATGGTCGCGCCAACGGCCAGACCTTCGGGAACGATAATGTATCGCTTCTCACCGTCGGTATATTGCACGAGCGCAATACGACAATTGCGATTTGGATCGTATTCGATCGAAGAAACTTTGCCCGCAATGCCAATTTTATCCCGCTTGAAGTCGATCACGCGGTACATGCGCTTGTGTCCGCCGCCGCGATGGCGCGACGTGATGCGCCCCGTGTTGCCGCGCCCGCCCGATTTGCGCAACGGTTCGAGCAGCGATTTTTCCGGCGTCGTCTTTGTAATCTCGTCGAAGGTCGAGATCGAATAATACCGCGTGGCCGGCGTTCTCGGTTTTAAGTTCCTGATTGCCATGGTTTATAGCGCGCCTTTCTCTTTCGCATCCATCGGCGCGAAGACGTCAATGGTGTGGCCCGGATTCAGTTGCACGATCGCTTTTTTAAAACCTTGCTTCACTCCGTGCCGCGCGCCTTTGCGAGTAAATTGCGTTTTGTGCTTCGGTTTTTGCCAGGAAATGCGAACGCTCTTGATCGCCACGCCAAAACGGCGGCGCACCGCGTCCGCAATTTCGATCTTATTCGTATCCGGCAAGACCTCGAAGTGATAAATTCCCCTCTCAGCCTGCAGCGTTGCCTTCTCCGTAAGGAGCGGCCGTTTTAATACCTCTCGTGCCATTTCGTAATTCTTCTTAAAGCTGCTTATGCCGGCATTGAAATCATTTCCACTTCGGGCTTTTCCTGCGCAAGCCCGGCGAAGCTTTTCTCGATTGCAGCGACAGCCGATTCCTCGGCAATAACCGCGCGCGATTTCCAAATTTCGTACATCGAAGCCTTATCTGCCGCAGAGATCGTAAGCGTGGGAATGTTCCTTCCGCTCAGATACACCATTGCATTGTCGCCAGCGGTAAGAAGCAACGCTTGCTTCGTGTTCAGATTCAAAGCATTCAAAACTTCCTGCACTTGCTTCGTGCGCGGGCTGTCGAAATTCAAATCCTCAACGACGACGAATGCGTTGTTCTTCACTTTTTCCGAAAGCGCACTTTTACGGGCAAGCTGCTTCACTTTTTTCGGAAGCGACTTCGTATATTTATGCGGAAGCGGACCATGCATGGTCGCGCCGCCCGGATGAAGTCCGCTTTTGATCGAACCCTGCCGCGCGCGGCCGGTCCCTTTTTGGCGAAATAGCTTTCTCGTCGAGCCCGAAACCGCGCTTTTCGGCAACGTGCTATGCGTGCCCTGCCGCTGATTCGCAAGGTGCGTTTCGATCATGAGCCACATCGCATGCTCGTGGGGGTCGATACCAAAGATATCGTCCTTGAGCGTTATGCTGCGCCCGGTCGCAATGCCGCTTTTACTTAAAACTTGTACTTCCATCTTTTTAAGCTTTTACGATCTCCACTACCTGGTTTTTCGCGCCCGCGAACGATCCACTCACGAGTACTAAATTTTGTTCGGGTAGCACTTTCATCACACGAAGATTTCGCGTGGTGATTCGTGTGCCGCCCATGCGACCACCCATGCGCTGCCCCTTAAATACGCGCGAAGGATAGCTCGATGAACCGATCGATCCCGGATGGCGCTGACGATCCGATTGACCGTGCGTCTGCTGCCCCACGCCACCAAAATGGTGGCGCTTCACGACACCCTGGAATCCGCGGCCTTTCGAGGTCGAGGATACATGCACGGTATCGCCTTCATGAAAAAGATCCGCCGCATTGATCGCTTTGCCGGGCGTCATCTCCGCAAGCTCACTTTCCGGAAACGACCGAAATTCCCTCAGATACCGCTTCGCCGCCGTGCCGCTTTTTGCGAAATGACCTTTTTCCGGCTTATTCAGCTTACGCTCCTCGATGTCCTCGAAACCAAGCTGCACGGCATCGTAGCCATCGGCGGCTTTCGTCTTTAGCTGCGTCACATAGCACGGCCCAGCCTGAATGACGGTCACGGGAACATATTGCCCCTGATCGTCAAAGATGCCGGTCATGCCAACTTTTTTTCCTAATAGTGCGCTCATCTTAAAAGAGTGCTTAATGCTAAGTGCTGAGTGCTAAAAATCCTGAGTGACTAAGCACTCAGCACTTAGCACTAAGCACTTCTTCAAACTTTAATTTCTACTTCCACGCCCGCCGGCAATTCCAGCTTCATCAGCGAATCGACGGTGCGGCTGTTCGAATTCAGAATATCGATCAGGCGCTTGTGGGCGCGGATCTCAAACTGCTCGCGGCTCTTCTTATCCACGTGAGGAGAGCGGTTCACCGTGAAGATGGATTTCTTCGTCGGCAGCGGGATCGGACCCGAGACGACGCAGCCCGTCGGTTTCACCGTCCGTATGATCTTTTCCGCGCTCTTATCGATCAGGTTATGATCGTAAGATTTCAGTTTGATTCGGATCTTCTGCATTAAAACAAACGAAGCGCGCACCTTTTGAAAGTGCGCGCTTCTTATAAATTACTTCGTGATCTTATCTACCACTCCTGCTCCGACCGTGCGACCGCCTTCGCGGATAGCGAAGCGAAGTCCTTGTTCCATGGCGATCGGGCTGATAAGCTCGATCTTCATATTGACATTATCGCCCGGCATGACCATCTCGACGCCTTCCGGCAATGTTGCAACGCCCGTTACGTCCGTCGTGCGGAAGTAGAACTGNNGGAGTATGACGTCCACCTTCTTCCTTCGAAAGCACATAGACCGTCGCATCGAAGTTGGTGTGCGGCGTGATCGAACCCGGCTTGGCAATGACCTGTCCGCGTTCGAGATCGTCCTTTTCCACACCTCGAAGAAGAATTCCTACGTTATCGCCAGCCTGACCTTCGTCCATTTCCTTGCGGAACATCTCGACGCCAGTCACGACCGATTTCTTGTGCTGGCCGAGACCGATAATTTCAACTTCGTCCTGAATATGAACCTTGCCGCGCTCGATACGTCCCGTGCCGACTGTTCCTCGGCCCGTGATCGAGAATACGTCCTCGATCGACATAAGGAACGGCTTATCGATGTCACGGACTGGCGTCGGAATATAGGAGTCGACAGCATCCATGAGATCGTAGATGCACTTTAAGCGCGGATCGTCCGGCGTCGTGCTCGGATCGGCGCCGGCATTCAGCGCAAGGAGCGCCGAACCTGGAATGATCGGGATTTCGTCGCCGGGAAACTCATACTTGCTGAGCAACTCACGAATTTCAAGCTCGACAAGTTCCAAAAGTTCTGGGTCAGCAGCATCGACCTTATTCATAAAAACAACAATACGCGGCACGCCGACCTGACGCGCAAGCAGAATATGCTCGCGGGTCTGCGGCATCGGNNGTGATCATGTTCTTCACATAATCCGCGTGGCCGGGGCAGTCAACGTGCGCGTAGTGACGCGCCGCCGTTTCGTATTCGACGTGCGCCGTAGCGATTGTGATTCCGCGCGCGCGCTCTTCCGGCGCATTATCGATCGAATCGAAGGTGCGAACCTGCGTGCCCGGCATTTTTTTTGCGAGCGCCATCGTGATCGCCGCGGTGAGCGTGGTCTTGCCATGATCGACATGGCCAATCGTGCCCACGTTTACGTGGGGCTTAGTACGTTCGTATTTAGCTTTTGCCATTGTTGTGTTTGAAAATTAATTCGAAACGCTAAAAAAATAAATCGAAAAACCGAAAAAAAAGCATGACGCAACCTTTCAGGTTGCGACATCCTTAAAAAATTTGTATTGATATTCCCGTAGGGGCGCATCGTAATGCGCCCGTTTCCAGAACCATTCATTCGCGTGCGAGCGCTCGATATTGCTTTTTAAGGCAGAACACGTCTTTCAGCTAGCTGAAAGCGTATGTTCTTAGCGCTTCAATTAAGAGTGCAGAGGCGAATGTTTATCAATGAGCCGCTTGCAAAGCCCAAAATTGCCGTTTTTCAGCAAATTTTCGAGCTTTTTATTGCAAGCGGGCCTATAACCGGATGGGAGGGGAAAGAGTTTCGGGGAAATGGGGAATTCGATTCGCTTTATTTTCGAAAGCAATTAATAATTGGGGGCGTTGCTGGCGTTGAAGATTGATATGGAGAATACCAGAATGAGTCGGCTACCAAAGAAAACTTGACAAGCCCAGCATCGGTATCCCCTAAACTGCTGATGGTCTGGACCTCGTAGTCATGCGGTGCTGCATCATCCGTTGGCCAGAGGTGAACTCCACTTAGAGAAAGAACTTCTTTATTCGAGTCGTTCGTAATCGTGCCCAAAAGTAAAGAGTCTGCTTCCGTTATTACAGCCTTACATGAGTCAGTATCAATTCTGAAAACATTACTATCTATAAAGATGAGCCATGTCCCGGTAAAAGTACCTGGGGCGACATAAAATTCACCTCCCGAAGAATACGGCGACGCCGTAGGAGTCGTCGAGGTACTGCATCCGGCGATGAATAGAAAAGATAACGCAAAAAAATATTTCATACGCAAGTCTCCTAAATAGAACACATTGGATCCAAGATAGTGCGTTCACCCTCATAGTGCTTGAGTATGCACAAGACCTGAATGAGGGAGCCTGAGCCACGAAGCTCAGTATCGATAACTAAACGTCACACTACTATCGTCGTGGGAAACGGCATCGCCGGTGATGTTGGCGCTGGCGGGCGAACTTTAGTTTGCGCGGCGGGGTATTAAAATATATGAATTCTTTTCAAACACATACCACGGTCGAAAACGCTGGACGATTAGTCTTGCTCGGGCTTCCGTTTAAGCCGGGCGAGAAGGTTCGCGTGGTCGTCGAAACGGAGCGTTCGATCGAGGAACGGCGCAGCCAGGACAAGAAGCGCGCGGCAGAACTATTCAAAAATATCGCCGCTCGAACCGACGGCAATGATCGCTTTCAATCGCTGACGGAAGCCGAAATCGCGGAAGAAATAGCCGCATACCGCCGGGGCGAATGAACGTCGTTGTCGATACGAACGTTATTGTCTCTTCGCTGCTCCGAGCGGGAAAACCGCGTAAAGTCATTGCCACCGTACTCGAAAACGATTCCTACGATTGGGTTATCACGGACGAAATCCGTAAGGAATATGAGGAAGTAATCTGCCGGCCGAAGTTCCATTTGCCATCCGATGTCATCGAAGATATGTTTCGGATTTTTTCAATTCTTCCGCTTATCGACGACTCGAATGTCCAAGCACAATTCCCACGCGACCCAACCGACGAAAAATTTCTTCGAAGCTGTCTGGCTTCGAATGCAAAATATTTTATCACCGGAGACGGTGATTTCCGCGAAACAAAACAGATAGGACAGACCCTTGTTGTTTCAGCCTCTGAATTTTTGAGCCGTCTTTGAATATAAGAGACAGCAGAACTCAATACCGATAACTAAACGTCAGGCTCATATCATCGCGGGAAACGGCGTCGTCGGTGATGTTGGCGCCGGGCGTGCCTCCCGGGTCTCCCAAGTAAATCGCGTGGTTCGTGTGATAGGTGGAATACCGGATGGCGGCTTCGAGATCGACGTATTTAGTAAGCGCAAATCCTAAACCGCCGGAGATAGCCGTGATGCCGTAATTCGTTGGGTCGCCCTTGTATGGCGATGCCTCAAAGCTATATCCCGCGCGAAGACTGATACCGAGAAACTTGTATTCCGCGCCAAGCTGATAGGATAGCACGCCGCGCAGCGAATCGCTCGCGTAACTATTCAGCGCGCTCATGTCGAATTCCGTATTCGTAAATGCCAGCGAAGCCATATCCACATAGCTTACGCTCGCCGAACCAACCAGACCCAAAATATGAACCGACGCGCCCGCGCCGAATTTCCACGGGGTGACGATGTCGTATGTTTGCGCGCCAATCGGGGGGATAGACATTTGATCGGAGGAGAAGACATCGCCATTCGCAAAAGAAGCGAAGCCCGTCTGGGATGAGGTTTCGTCGATGTGAAGGACCTGCGGCGTTTCGATGGTCGCACCGATCTTAAATATCTTCTCATCGGCAAGGAATCCGAATTTCAGCGAACCGCCGCTTTGGTCCTGGTGCAGATGCGAGGTGATCGTTGCGGATTGGAAGCCGGCCGGGGCTGCGGTTCCGGTGTCGGTCACAATAGGCGGATTGTGACTATTCGTCTCGCTATAATTTTCCATAAAATCATAGGTTCCGAACAGAATATTCGCCGTGACGCCAAGCGAAATCGTGGGCGCTACATCGATCCCTCCACCAATGCGCACGGCGTTCAAGCCGCCTTCGGTCGTCACGTTGCCGGATTGGAGCATTCCGGCATAGGACGGTGCAGCTAGCGTAAAGGCGCCGCTATCGGGAACATCATACGTCAGGCCGAGCGCATAGGCAAGATTGTAATTGCCAAGATAATCGCGGTTACCCGTTCCACTCTGCGTGAGAGGCATGGAACCTCCCTCGGTGAGAAATCCCTTCGTGTTGAAGTATGAAGAACTTGGATTGACGGCGCTGAAGCTATACGCGGACGTGTAATCGCGGACGCGGTCGAACGAAATGGCCGTCGCGAAATGCCCCTGCACGGTAGGAAACGGCGAAGCGAAACCGATCGAGGAGAGCGCACCGGCGTCGAACTGGGAGGTCGAGGAAGAGCCGAGAAAACCCGCATTCGAGTTGTAATCGCGATTGAAGCCGGAGATCGTAAACTCGCGCGAAGCAATGGGCGCAAGCGCGGCAGGATTGTAATCGAGCGCGTCGATGCCATCTGCGGCGGAAATAAGGTTACCACCCATCGCCGTCCCGCGTGCATCGCTGGAGAGCGGCTGCGTTCCAAGTAAAATACCCTCGTTAACTTGCGCGCGAAGGCCGGGTACGAGCGCGCATGGAACGAGTAACGTTGTGAAAAAGAAAATAAATTTTAGACGAACCATATATTTTAGGCGAGGCATAGTTGTGAAATTTTAACTATGAATCATGACGAAGGAATTAAATGGCAAAGGTGAATCAAATAGGAAGCCATTCATCCAAAAAAGTTTAGTTTATCGTCTTCCGCCGCCACCCCCGCCACTGCTGTGACCGGCACTTGACGAACCACCACCGCTGTGGCCGGCACTTGACGAACCTCCACCGCTTCGGCTACCACCGCCGCCATAGGATCGGCCAGAAGAATAACCGCTGCGCCCGCCACCATAACCGCGTCCCGTGCCATAGCCGCCGCGCCCATCGCTACGATACCCGCCCGAGGAACCGCCGCTGCGTCGCACGACGGTCATCTGACGCCCGCCAACGTTCGCGGATGTAATGGATTGCCCTCCGGATCGGCGCACGATTATCTGACGGGAAGAAGCAGATGCCATGCCATTCGAGGACACGGACGCTCTCGCCTCATTGTTCGATGACATCGCCCGCGCAGTCGAGCCGCTACCATCGGGCGCCATGACATGGACGGGTGCATTGCGGTCGCCGCCACCAGCCTCGGATGCGCCACTCATGCGCGACGCGCCACCACCCACCCGCATTGCCATACTCGGCCCGCCTAAGCGGGAGGAAGCAATGGAACCTGATCGATATTCTCCACCGATACGTCCGCCAATGACCGAACGTCCGGCATAACCATATCCCCCGTAAAACCCATGCCCATATAATCCGTGGGAATAACCACCAAGCCCGTAACCGAAACCATGGTAGGGAGAATAGAAACCTACTCCAAACCCAAAGAATGGATCGTAGAATGGCGGATAAAATCCCGGATACCCCCAACCGTAGTCCCACGCGGAGTAATAAGGATACCATGGACTACCCCACGCGCGATACGGCCAGCCAAATCCGATCGAAAAACCGGGATACCAATAGCTGTCCCAATACGAGTCGGGGCCGTAATAATTATTGACGACCTCCTCGCCCGAGCCGCTATCAGCTTCCGGAGCGGATGTGATCGGATGTTCATCGATGAACATCGTATCGCCGTGCATGGTCGTGTCATACCGCACCGCATCCTGCTTTGGATGGATCGTGTCGGAATATTGCGGGACGCGATAAACACGCCCGCCGTAGCCAGAATAGTCTCCACGGGAACTTGCAAGCTGCGTGTAGCAGCCTCCGAGCGCGAGGGATGACGTAAAGAGAAGTGCTGCGAAAAAATGGGCCGCTTTCATAACGTGTATCGAATAATCATTCAAAAATTGTGTTCGTTCGTTTCGTCCTTGTGAAGGATATAGGAGGGAATCCACGAGTAATTTCCTTAATCATGTGCTCTCTCACATAAGTGTAACGCAAAATTATCTTGGAAGTGACCAGAAAAATGCTATAATTCGGGTTAATTCGCATTAATGGCATTTGGAAGGTTTCGGGCATCGGAGGACTTAATTCGCAATGAAGTTTTTTCTGCGCGACTTGTCCCCGGCTCGCGTGTTCTTATGTCTTCGTTTTATTCATCCTTTTTCGTTCATTTTTTCATTTGATAATACATGAAGTCGATTCGATACATTTTTGGAATTCTGGTCTTTTGTTATTCTTCTATTGGCTCCGCGCAATGGACGCAGGAAAAAAATTATCCCGGCGGTTCCACCGACGCGGTTATTGCGTTCGCTATTGGGGATACGATATACATTGGAGGCGGCTCTGCGGGATCCACGGCATTTTATAAGTATGATCCCACGGCTGCAACCTGGACGCGCAAAGGAAATATCTCTCAGCGTGCGTTCGGTGTGAGTTTTACGATTGGGTCGAAAGGATACGCCGCGCTCGGTCAATCCGATCCCACGAATACCGGGCAAGCAAGCGTTACCAATGACCTTTGGGAATACGATCCCACATCGGATCAATGGACAAAAAAAGCGGATTTCCCCGGAATGGCGCGCGATGCGGCTTTCGCGTTCGTTATCGGGAACAGAGCGTATGTGGGCGGTGGAACAGACACTGGATTCAACGTCTATAGCGATTTTTATTCCTACGACCCATCCTCGGACACATGGGATACCCTCGGCCCACTTCCCGATTATCTTTATTTCAATTCAACGTTCGTGATTGGAACGTATGGCTATCTCGCAACGGGTGTCGCACGCAGCAATGAGATTTCATCCGTATGGCAATACGATCCTTCCAGCGACTCATGGAGCCAAATGTCGGATTTTCCGGGCGCACCGCGCGAATCGGCTGTGGCCTTTGCGCTTGATAGCACCGGGTATCTGGGGCTTGGCCAATCAGCGTATACAAATGTCTTCAGCGATTTCTATTCTTATGATCCTTCGGCAGACGAGTGGACTCCCGTCACTTCCTTCCCTGCCACCCATGGCCGAGGCTGGGCAGCCGCTGTAGCGACATCGACCGCAGCTTTCGTGGGGCTTGGAACCTACTTCGCCGATTCAAACCTCTATGCGAATAACGATTTCTGGATGTTCGCCCCATCCGCCGGAGTTGCAACCACGCCGTTGGCAAGTGATCCAAACGTCTATCCCAATCCTGCCATGGATTTTGTAACGCTTTCGCTTCCGCAAAGCGTGGCTTCCGCTGAAGTCCAAGTGCAAAATTCCATCGGCGCAACCTGCCTCACGGCTGAAATTAGTTCCAACGGTCGATTGGATTTATCGTCGCTTCCCGCCGGCATGTACAACCTCGAAATCTCTTCCGGCGAATATCGTTCAAGCGAGCGAGTCGTAAAAGAATAGACGGATTTTTCGAACTCTATCGGGAAAAATTTCCTTCGCATAGCGTGGGCATTCTCGCCTGCGCATATTTGCAGGAATGGAACGATACGTCGATAGCTCGAAAAGCATTGTTTTGAACCGAACCATGGACATTGCCGTCTATGGACATTACGGTCCTGCGCTCCTGCTTTTCCCTTTCGATGGGGAAGATTCTTTAGGGTACGAGCAACACGAAGCCATTGCGCGGGTCGAGCCGATGTTGGATGCGGGCCGCATCAAAGTCTTCGCCATCAACTCGATCGACAGCGAAAGTTGGCTGAACGATGAGATTCCGCCACGGCAAAAATCGATTCGCCACCAGCAATTTAATCGCTATGTGGCCGAAGAGGTCGTCCCATTCATTGGGCGGAATATGCGGAGTTCACACCCGCTAATTTATACCTGCGGCGTTTCGTTCGGCGCTCTGCACGCGGTGAATTCGTTCCTGCGCCGGCCCGATTTATTCGAAGGCACCATCGGGATTTCTGGCGACTACGATCTCAAGAGCTACACGAATGGCTATTACGATAACGACGTCTATTTCAACTCGCCCCAAGACTATCTCGTAAACCTTATCGGTCCCGCGCTGAACAATCTACGCCAAAAGCGAAAAATCATGCTTCTTTCGGGACAAGGTGAAGGTGAAAATCCCGATGCCAGCCGCGCGATGGGTGAACTCATGGGACGTAAAGGCATTCCGAATTGGTTCGATCTTTGGGGCGAGGAATTCGGCCATAATTGGGATACCTGGCGCGCAATGATGGCCAGCGTGATCGAGCGGAATTTTTAGATTGATTTTATCCGATATAAAACGCCGTTTCATTTAGACCCTGGGAAAGTTCCTCTCGCTCGACTTCCGTCACCTCGGACCGGCGCGGCCCTCGCCTAATCGCTTGTTCAAATTCTTCTAGCGCCACATCGTCTCCCTGCGCTTCAACTTCTACTGAGCCATCGCTCTTATTTCGCGCATAGCCGGTAAGCCCCAGCCGCACGGCCTCCACCTGGCAATAATACCGGAAGCCTACCCCCTGCACTTGGCCGCGAATCGTGAAATGAATGCGCTTCATACGAGCAAAACGCTGAACTGCGCCAAATGTTCGAAATCATGATGAAATCAATGGTCGGGGAATCCTCTTGCCCTGCGCAACGTCTCAGGGGTTCTACTCCCAGCACCACACCTAATTTCGAATGAAAATCCTTGTTACGGGCGCATCTGGCTTCGTGGGTTCGCATATTGCTGATCGGCTGCTGGCGGGCGGGCATGAAGTGCGGGCGCTTGTGCGGGGAAATTCCAGCCTCCAGTGGCTACAAGGCAAGCCGGTCGAGCTTGTCAGCGCCAACATGCTCGATCTCGAATCCCTCCGGCCTGCTGTGGAGCATGTCGATGCCATTGTCCATGTTGCAGGAGTAACGGCTGCGAAAACGAAACAGGGCTTTTACGACGGCAATCTCCTGCCGACCCGTAATTTGCTCGAAGCGTCGCGGCGTTATAATCCCACGCTTACACGATTTGTTTTTTGTTCGAGCCAGACGGCCGTCGGGCCATCGCTGGATGGCCAACCTGTGACGGAACTCACGCCGCCCCACCCCATCACGACATACGGCAAATCCAAGCGCGCGGCCGAAGAGGAAAGCGAGCGGGCACGGAAGGATTTTCCCGTTACGATTCTCCGGCTTTCAGCGATTTACGGCCCACGCGATACCGCTATCCTTACTTTTTTTCAGACTGTAGATAAACGCCTGAAACCACTCATTGGAATGCAGGATAAATGGGTCAATCTCGCCCATATCTCCGATGTTGCCGATGCCGTTTTGCTTTCGGTCGAGCAGGACGCCGCGAAAAACGAAACGTATTTTATTGGCAGCGAACGGCACCATACTTGGCGAGAAGTAAATGATCTTACATCTGAAGTTCTGAAACGACGCGGCCTGACGGTCAAGCTGCCGCATGCGTTGGTTTATACGGTCGCGGGATTCTCCGAATTTTTTTCCATGTTCCGCTCGAAGCCGAGTGTGCTCAACTGGGAAAAAGGCCGTGATATGGTGCAAGCCCACTGGACGTGCAGCGTCGAGAAAGCAAAAGCCCAACTTGGCTACAAACAAAAAATCTCGCTTGAAGATGGTATCAAGGACACAACGGAATGGTATCGGAAAAATGGATGGATGTAGTTTTTAGGTAAGAAGTAAGAAGTAAGAGGTAAGAGGTAAGAGGTAAGAGGTAAGAGGTAAGAGGTAAGAGGTAAGAAGTAAAAAATTAGGGCGTATGAAAAATTTGTCTGATATCGAGTGCAAAAAAAAACGAGAGCGGAAGAGATTACCTCGCTCCTTCGCAAAACGAATAATAGCTCTTACTGCTTCCTTCTTACTTCTTACCTCTTACTTCTTACCTACCATCTCTTCCGCCAACGCACAGGATCTTCTCATGCGGCGCTCGAATGACACGGGAAATTGGATTGGGTATCTGAATAATAACGGTGCGCTATTCAATCAGACCGATTCAGTGCGTGTTGCGCCCGTTGCTGGCGCCGGAGGGATTTGGACGGGTTTGGGAAGGTTTGATACCGTCGTCTTCGGAGCGGGGCTTTGGTTCGGAGGGCTTCGATATAGGAATGATTCCCGCCTCCCGCATGTAGAATTTTCGTATAATCCTAATACAGCGCAGTCAGAATTCGCGCCCGGAAGCGTGCTATACGATGGCGCGGCAACCGATACCACCGAGACCGGCCGCAATAAATACCGCGTCTATCGTTCGGACGATCTTGTTCTACCTGCATGGCCATTGCGAACCGTCAATGGGAAGTCGGAGTACATCGACTCTGTTTCTCTTCGAGAAACTGCCGGGCCAATGAATGTCCTGGGCGATGAGGACATATTCCTTATTTATAAGGATTCCGATCCCGATAGCATTTCCGATCCGTTCGAACTGGAAGTTCGAACGCGGGCCAGCTTTTGGGGCAAGGGTCTTCTGAAAGATGTCGTAACCGTGGAAGATGAGATCGTTTATTCCGGCGCGGATACAATCTTCGATCCCGTCATTGCGGTTGTCGTCGATGGGGACATCAACAATCCGGACGACGACCGCACCAAAGGCGTTCAAACCGAAGGTGCGAGCGCAACTGTTTTTTTCACCAACCTAAGCACGACCGATCCGCTTCTTGGCGTTACCGTTTTGGATGGACAAAGTGGTCCCCGACGGCCTAATTCAGGGATTACTTCGCTTCGGTATTGGGACAGGGATAGCGATGCCGTCACTGATTCCGCTCGGTATGCTTTACTAACCGAGCCACGGCATGATACGGCGCTGAGCGTCGTCGGCGATGCTCGCATCATCATGGCCAGTCTGAGCCAAACGCCGATTGTTCCCGGCGATACGCTCTATTTCAATTACGCGCTGTACGTGCAGCCACCTACGGGACCGGCCCTGACTTCCGCCGATTCCGTGGCCATGCTGCAAATTGCGCAGACGATTCTCAATCATTATCGCGAAGGCACATTACCTCAATTGCAGGTAGCAGAGCCAGTGCAGAGCCACCCATCCATTGCCGCCTTTCCGAATCCCGCATCCACCATATTCTATCTCATGAATGCCCCCTCCGGTGCCGTGCTTTATGACGCGCTCGGAAGGAAAGCCGCCGAAGCTGAGTCCGGCCCCGGCTTCGCAACCTTCGATGTCCACGCGCTGGCGGATGGGATTTACTTTGTCCGATATGCCGCAACAGCCGGCGATGGTGGAGATAGCACTGCGGTTGTGATTCGGCATTAGATATACGCTCATTGAAAGTGTACGATTTTGAGACGCATTAAGCATTCAATTCTCATTATCGGACACCCAAAAGGTTATCAACATGCCAAAATCGCTTTTTTTAGAGGATTACGGAACTGGCATGATATTTACTGTGTTCGCAAATGGCAAACTAAACTATAATTCTCACCTTAAGCTGACAAAGCTTCTCACATTGAGCGCCGGGAGGGCAAACCCGGCGCTTTTTTATTTTAAAATTTTGGAGTACTGAATTCCTTTGCAGTTCGGTATTGTTCTCTCTTCATGGGATCGAAAGCCGCTCTTTCTTTTGTCATGCTCGCTGTTTCGAGCAACCTCGCTTTGGCTCAAACGCAGGTGCAGCCCCCGACGCGACCTTATAACGTCATCTCCTACAATTTGCTGATGGATTGGCGGAACGTCTTCGATGAGCAAACGCAGGTTTTTAGCGGTCGCAATCAGATTGCGCTAACGCTGACGGACACTACTTCCGCAGTCGTGCTCGATGCCGCCGAAATGGCGATCGATTCCGTGAAGATCGAGGGCGAACTTATTGCAACGCCCATCGCGATTGCCGATACGGTCTCGATTCCCCTCATGCCAGCCGAGCGGCAAACGGGCACCTCGCTCACGCTCGATGTGTATTACACGCGCACCTCGGATACTAATGATGCGGAATCAGGGATGTACTTTTATCCAAAGGGCACAGTTCCATGGTATCAGCATTCTGATACTACGGCAGAAGATCTCGCGTACACGATGAGCGAGCCTTCTGGCGCGCGAAAATGGATGCCTTGTAACGACGCGCCGTATGACAAAGCGAATTCTGTGATCAGTATTATCGTGCCGGCGGAATATAGCGCGCAGTCGAATGGCACGCTGCAATCGGTCGATACGAATTCCGATGGATCGCTTACGTTCCATTGGGTGAGCGACCGGCCCATCGCCACCTATCTTATGTGCGGAGACGCAAGCAAGTGGATAACGTGGCGCGATTACTACCATCGGCTTTCGAATTCGAATGACAGCGTACCCGTCATTTATTTTGCGTGGGCGACAGATTTTGATTCGACCGAAATAGGTGGGACTGTGTACAACGCCCGCCATGCATTCCGAAACACACCGAAGATGATCGAGAACGATTCGAGATTATTCGGCGAATATCCATTCCAGCAATATGGGCAGGTCCCACTCGAACCGTTCGGATTCGGCGGAATGGAACACCAGACGATGACTTCGCTCGATCGCTCGATTCTGGCTGGTAACCAGGAGTCCACTATCGCCCACGAGCTATTCCATCAATGGTTTGGCGATAAAACAACCTGCGAAACATGGGCCGATATTTGGCTCAACGAAGGGTTCGCAAGGTTCGGAGAAATGCTGTGGGCCGAAGCATCGGGAGGAGAAACGGCCTATGACAATTATGTTCAGAGTGTCGCGGGGGAATTCTTTTATGAGAATCTTATGGCTCCCACTTATAACCCTCCGGTCGATCAAATGTTCAACTGGCCGTATGTTGCGGTGGTCTATGATAAACCGGGCTGTACGCTGCACATGCTCCGGCGGGTTTTGAACAACGATACGCTTTTCTTTAATACCCTCCGCGATTATTCGACCCGCTTTGCATACACGACCGCCAACACGTTCCAATTCCGCGATTTCATCGAGCACCGGGATAGCATGAATTCGCCAATCGACCTGAAGGACTTCATCAACGAATGGATTTTCCAGCCCGATTATCCGATCTATAATTTCACATGGTCGGTGGGTCAAAATAACGTCCTGACACTCGAGGCCGATCAGTCGCAAGACTCGACCGACCATTATACGATGCCGCTCACATTCTGGGCCATGCAAGGGCAAGACACAACGACACTCGTATTCATCAATAATGCGCGAAGCCAGACGTTCACTGCCCAGCTTCCCCATGCTATTGACACACTTTTCTTCGATCAGGAGGCGATTCCTATCTCGAAATATACGATGATACACGGTGCGAATTCAGCCGTCGCCGGGAATAGCACCCTCGGCGAACCCCTCCGCGTTTTCACGGAGCCCGGTGCGCTGAAACTAACATACGCGCCTATCGTTAATTACGAAGCAGTACTAAAGATCGTTGATATACTGGGCCGTACGGTCAGCGAACAACCGCTTGGGCGTGGAAGCGCTCTTTCCGTGATGCCCATAGGCGAACTTGCTTCAGGAGATTATTTTGTAGCGCTAAACGATGGCCCGAGCGCGGAGACGGTCAAGTTTCATTGGGAGAAATAAATTTTAGGAGAAATTATTTATGGCACATATGACAATTAAGTTAGCGGCGATTGCGATGGCGCTCGCCGCGATAAGCACGGTGGCAAGCGCGGAAGTTCATTTCCGCGATGTCTCGTTCGCCGAGGCAAAAGCGCTCGCGGCAAAAGAGCACAAAGCCATCATGGTCGATGTCTATACCTCCTGGTGCGTGTGGTGCAAAACGCTGGACCGCAATACCTATTCCGATGAGAACGTCGGCAAAATCGCCGATGCGAAATTCATTGCCGTGAAAATCGACGCCGAAAAAGGCGAGGGTAAAACGCTTTCGAAAGAGTGGAAAGTCAATGGTTACCCAACAATCATCTTTTTCGATGAAGGCGGAAAAGAAGTAGATCGCGTCGTCGGATATGAGGACGCTGCCCGTTTCGCGCGATCGCTGGAAACCGCAGCGGCGGGAGGTTCGAAGGCCGTAATCGGCGATGTGGAAAAGGCCCACCCCACCACCGATTCACGGAAGTGGCTCGTAGCGGCGAATTACTACGCGCAGCAAAACGAGCGCGATAAAGCGCTCGCGGCCTTTCGTAAAGTGCTCGCGCTCGACCCCGAGAACAAGCATGGCCAAAACGCCGAAGCGCTCTATGGCGTCGGATTTCTCTCCGCCGGAGAGGAGCAATGGAAAACCCTTTCGGATGCGCTCACCCAGTTCCCAAACGAAGTCGATGCCGATCAGGCAAATATGATGCTCCTTCGGCATGAGTTCGATGAAAAACTTCCCAATGACGCTGCAAAGAGAATCGATCAATGGGCCATGTCGCATCCGAGGGACGGCGTCACGTTCAATTTCTTCGCATGGACCGCCGCGCAGCATGGCGTCCTGCTCGACCAGGCGGAAGCGTATGCCAAGCGCGCCGTGATTCTCGCTTCCTCGCCACAAGAAAAAGCTGGTGCGATGGATACTCAGGCGGAAATTCTTTTCAAGACCGGAAAAACCTCGGACGCCGCAAATATAGAGACCAGCGCGCTCGCGTTCCTCGATCCGGCGAAAGATAAAAAGCTCTATACCGAACTCATGAGCCAAAAAGCGAAGTTCGATAAAGCAATGGCGGAAGTGCCCGCCGGCACCGCCGCCCAAAATCACTGAGCGATTTCTTCTCCCCGATTGTTACACACGGCAGTCCGCCACAAGGCGGGCTGCCGTTTTGATTTGAACGAGAATCTTAATTTTACAACTTCTAATGGCCGAGCGCAGCGGCGTAGCGTTCAGCTTTCGCCATCGCTCCTCTCGGCGAATTTCGCCGATCTCGAAACGAGCGTTCGCCAGGCCGAAGATGGCGGGGCAGAATGGCTGCATATCGACGTGATGGACGGACACTTCGTGCCGAACATCACCGTTGGGCCGATCATCGTCGAGGCGCTGCGCCCGCTGACGAAGCTAATCTTCGATGTGCATCTCATGATCGAAAATCCCGATAACTACATCCCGCAATTCGTGAATGCCGGCGCCGATCTCATCACCGTCCATCTCGAAGCCTGCACGCATCTCAACCGCACGATCGAGCATATTAAATCGCTTGGCATAAAAGCCGGCGTTGCGCTGAATCCGGGTACGCCTCTTGGGATGCTCGAAGAGATTCTGCCGGATGCCGATCTCATTCTGCTGATGAGCGTCAATCCGGGTTTTGGCGGGCAATCGTTTATCCCATCGCTCTTTCGGCGCGCGCAAACGCTTCGAAAATGGATTGATAATCTCCCCCTCCTTTCCAAGGAGGGGGCAGGGGGTGGTTGCCTCATCGAAGCCGATGGTGGCATCAAGCTCGATAATGCCGCTGAGGTCTATGAAGCCGGCGTGGACGTCATCGTTTCCGGCTCCGGCATTTTCGATACGAGCGACCCGGCGGAGATGATACGCGAGATGCGCCGCGCTTGCAATGCCACACAATTGATCGAGGTGTAACGAAAAATGTCCAAGTTCAAGATCACCAAAGGAAAATTTCAAGGCATTCAAGCATGTGCCAGCGCGGACGGCATCATTGCCGCCGCCGCGATGGATCAGCGCGGATCGCTGAAAAAAAGTATCGGCAAAGCGATGGGTCGCGAAGCCACAGACGCCGATCTTACGCAATTCAAAATCTCGGTAACCAAAGTGCTCACGCCTCACGCAACGGCGCTCCTCATGGACCCTGAGTATGGCTTGCCTGCGCTCGAAGCAAGAGCTCCCGAAACGGGCGTCCTGCTCTCGTATGAAAAAACCGGCTACGATGCAACCCTCGCCGGGCGCCTGCCCGATTTGCTCGATGAGTGGAGCGCGCTTCGGCTCGCCGAAGCAGGCGCGGATGCAATAAAAATTTTGTTATATTACAATCCATTCGATGAAGAAAAAATCAATCGCAGAAAACATGCGTTCATCGAGCGAGTGGGCGCGGAGTGCGAAGCCGTCGATAAGCCCTTTTTTCTCGAAGTGCTCGCGTATGACAATATTTGCAATGAAAAAAGTCTCGATTTCGCGCGATTAAAGCCTAAGTATGTTGCCGCGTATATGAAGGAATTTTCTTTAGACCGCTATGGCGCCGATGTTTTGAAAGTGGAAGCGCCGGTAAATATGAAATTCGTCTCCGGCACGGAATCTTTTTCGGGCGGCGAGGCAGCGTATTCGCGCGAGGACGCGAAACGACTGTTCCGAGATGCCTCGGACGCCGCGACGAAACCCTTTATTTATTTGAGCGCTGGAGTGACCGATGAAGTTTTTCGCGAAACCATCGCACTGGCTGGCGAAGCGGGAGCGAAGTTCTCCGGCGTTCTTTGTGGCCGCGCAACGTGGCAGGATGGCATCCCGATTTTTGGCAGCAAAGGCACGGCTGCTCTCGAAGCGTGGCTTTCCCAGCGCGGCGTGCAAAATATCGAAGACCTCAACAAAGTCGTCTATGCAAACGCCCGCCCGTGGTATGAAATTTATGGCGGTCTCGAAAATATCGATGTTATTTAGCGAATCACTATTCGAAGTACTCCCCCTCCTTTTCAAGGAGGGGACAGGGGGTGGTTACTTGGCAAGAGTCCTACCACCCCCCAACCCCCTCCTTGAAAAAGAGGGGGATATTTTGTTATTTAACGAATCACTCCGTCGAAATAAGAGTTGAAAAGCACTTGAGTCCCCGAGCAAATAAAAATAGCGCGAAGCGTGAACCGGCGAAACGAGAGCCGGTGAACTCGCCAGCGCCGACCGCACAGACGGAAGCCATCCAGCCGGTTGCGCCCGCGCGTCCAGCGGGATCGGCGAAGCAGCAGGAGGACAAGCTGCTCGTCCAACGCGCGCGCGCGGGGGATCAGCTTGCCTATAACGACCTTGTCAAGCGCCACAAGCACGGCGTAGAGCGGCTCGTTCGCCCGATGGTTCGCAGCGCATCGAGCGATGAAGTGGAAGACCTCGTTCAGGAAGCACTGACGAAAGCATTACTCCATCTTAATTCCTATTCCGAAGAATACGCTTTTTCGACCTGGCTCTACCGCATCGCCACGAACCACGCGATCGACTATCTCCGCCGCCGCAAGCTCAATGCCTTTTCGATCAGCGCGCCGCCCATCTCGGCCACTTCCCGCCATGATGACGATGGCAAGGAGTATGAAATCAGCGACAGCTCATGGGTCCCGGACGATGTGCTGCTCTCCAACGAGCGGACAAACCTCATCGAGCAAGCCATCGATGAGTTACCCGAAAATTACAAACGCATCATCCGGCTCCGGCACAATGAAGATATGGAATACGAAGAAATCGCACGCGTACTGAAGCTGCCGATGGGAACCGTGAAAGTTCATTTGCATCGCGCTCGAGCAATGCTTGCGCGAATGCTCGAAGGAAGAATTTGAATCGTAATGCGAACATTTGCCCTGCCGTCGATCGGGATCATTTCGATTGCGCTGCTCGCCTCGACAGCGTTCGAAAGCTGCACGAGCACACTGAAAACGGTTTTCATTCCGGCAAACGTCGTGCTGGATACCACTGGCCCGCACTATCTCCATAACGTCTCGGAAATTAAATATTGGGATCGCATCACTTCCGCCGACCGCGCCACGAATTTCGCATGGATGGATTCGAGCGGCAAGGTTCACGAAATGTACGAATTTTACGATAAGGTCGTAGTGCTTTCATTCTTTGGCACATGGTCGCCGCCCGCGACCAGCGAATTAGACATATTGGATAACGCGCGCGCGGATACCAATGTGCTGTTTCTTGGGGTTGCAATGAAAGAAGGCGTGATGGGTGGCAAGGCAGTCATTCGGATAGATTCTTTCGCGCACGCGCGCGGAATTCCAATTCAGTTGCTTGTGGGCAGTTCCGATTTCGGATTTACGTACGGCGGCATCGATGCTGTTCCGACGACCTTCGTCATCACTCGCCGACACAAAATCGCTGCCACGTTCGAAGGCTTCGTTACCGAAGCAAAATTGCTCGAAGCTATTTCGGAGGCGGAGAAGAAATAGATGAAGACTCTTGAATAAATACGATCCGACCTTGCGAATGGCAGAATTGAATTGACACTTCATTCATTTCGGCATGTTGTTGAGCGAAATATCTCAAAACAAGAAATTGCGGAAGCTGGAAGTGGTGCGGAAGAGATTGAAGATTATCCAGACGATAAATATTTCCCGAGCTGTTTATTGTTAGGATTTACTTCGGCTCGGAGGCCACTCCATTTTCAAGTTTCGCGGGTTCCGAACGAGAATGTTCGACTTATCACTATTTATGAACCAAATTCCGAAGAATGAGTTGATAGCTTTAGAAAAAGGAGATACTAATGTTTACCTGTCATATCTGCGGTTCACACGAGGCCGAAAATAAGTTAGTAAGCGAGACGTTTCAGATCAATGGGGAAACCGTGCTTGTGGAGCGTATTCCAGCGAAAGTCTGCCGGCAATGCGGTGAAGTTATTTTCGACATCGATACGGCGGAACACGTCCGGCTTCTGCTTCGAAGCTCATCTCATCCCGCCCGGCGCATTTCTGTTCCTGTTTTCGAATTTGCGTAGTATTCCTTTAAAAAGGAAAAGCATGGCTTTCTGCCATGCTTTTCAGTAGCGGGGGTAGGATTTGAACCTANNGGGTTATGAGCCCGACGAGCTACCACTGCTCCACCCCGCGATCATATTGTGCGAGCCTAACTTACACTCTCTTCTAATCGTTCCATTTATGATATTAACAGTGTTTCACACTTGACTTGGGAGAAGTTCGAAGAAGAGGAAATCGGTGACGGAGAATTAGCCAATTCCTGAGTCTGTCTCATGATTCGGCTGAGCAAAAAACATGGACTTCAGAGATAGAACGGCAAAGAGAATGAACCATCCGTATTCCGCAAGAAACCAGACCATGACCCAAGGATACTGCTGACCCCAATCATAAATGCTTCTTTTGAGGTCAGAAGTTTCGAACATATATGCCGCCACCATCAGGATGGAGAGCAATACAACATAAAGCAGACGCACAACATCTCGAGTCGCGCGCTTTTTGATAAAGCAGGAGACTAAAAGTGGTAGTGCAAAAGCAAGAATTACGTAAATCGCTGTCGGATCGTTCGCTACGATTTTGTCAGGTCCCAAATCAACGTCGAAGTCTGGCAAAAATGGTAATGGTATCAGCATCAACCCGAGATAGAGAACCTCACGATGCGATGGCTTGACCTCTTTCATCGATTATAATCCTCCAATCCATAATCCATTTTCTTCCTCCACCCCTCCGCCATCTCTTTCATCGCTGGCATGTAGCGATCCCAATAATACAGCGTTTCGGGATCGAAATCGGCGCCGGTAGGCCATTCGACGAGTGTGTCTAATGAATCGGATAGAAGCCGGTGGTACTCATAATCGTTAGCGAGTTGATTCCATGCGGTGCGAGCATCGAACGATTCAACCTTTTTGGATTCGGTGAACTCATCGTCCTTCTTGGTGGAGACTTCGGCAACGGCATCCTGAGAATCAGCGTCAAACATGTGCCCCCACGCTCCTCACATGTAAAATCTCAGCCGCTATCATACGCACATCCTGCGGCTTTAGTGTCAGCACACCAATTGTTCTGCCAAGCCCAGTAGCGAATTCAACTTCATACGCTGCACCCTTTGGATAGACGTGAACCACCGTCCCGACATCGCCCGCGAGGAGCGATTTTTCAGGAATGTTTCGTGTAAGAACGACTAAACTGTGTTCTGGTATCATAATGGATAAGCGGTTACGAGCCGTGGAAAATCGGTTCCTGTATCAATAACCCAAACAGTGAGCAATGGGATTCCCCTGCCCTGTTTGTCGATGAGTATGCCTTCGACGACATACTTCACTCCAAATTCGTCTGTCGAAATCTCGACAACATCAAATGCTCGCGCGATGCGAAGTAATTCAATCCGCAATTCCTCAGCGTTATCGATAGTAAATCCTATTGATTCATAGAAGCGTGCCTTTGCTCCTCCTTCCGGATGAGAAAGTGAGAGAAGATAGCCGTGAAGCTTGCTATCCTCGACCCTTGCATTTTCTACATTCGGAATGAGCGCCATGGGTTATAGTTTACCCTTCAAAAATACTCCCCTGCTCCACTTCCGGCGGAGGTGGCGGAATCGGCGTACCTTTCGCATTTTCCACTTCGTCGATCTCCTTGTCCTCGTCGGCGGGAACGTTTGCGACGGCGGCGAGGCGGTCGCCTTCGTTCAGGCGCACCACGCGCACGCCTTGCGTATTCCTTCCCATAACGCGAATCTCCGCAACATGCTGGCGAATGACAAGTCCATCCTTCGTTACGCAGATCAGATCATCGTTATCGACGACTTCCTTCATTGCGACAAGCTTGCCGGTTTTTTCCGTCGCCTTCATGGTGATGACTCCTTTTCCGCCTCGGCGCGTAAGGCGGTAATCGCTCACTTCGCTGCGCTTGCCGTAACCTTCTTCGCTTACGACAAGCACTGTGGTTCCCGAACGGCTGGGCGCGATCATGCCGATCACGCGATCGCCTTCATCGAGCCGGACGCCGCGAACACCTGCAGCAGTGCGACCCATATCGCGCACGTCTTTTTCGTTGAAGCGGCAAGCCATACCTTCGTGCGTGCCGATGATGATTTCCTGCTGCCCATTAGTAAGGCGAACGTCTTTCAGCGAATCGTCGGTGTCGAGCGTGATTGCAAATACACCTCCTCGACGGATGTTGCCAAATGCCGAGAGTACCGTCTTCTTAATAGTTCCGTGTTCGGTCACCATCGTAACGAAATGCGCTTCGTCGAATTGTTTGACATTGATGAATGCAGTGATGCGTTCTTCCGGCGGTTTTTCAAGCAAGTTCGCGATCGAGCGTCCTTTCGATGTTCTGCCAGCTTCGGGCACTTCATGCACTTTCAGCCAATAGCACCGTCCGCGATCGGTAAAGAACATAATATAATGATGTGTAGAAGCAATGAACATGTGCTCCAAGAAATCGTCCTCCCGCGTAGCAGCGCCGGTAATGCCTTTGCCGCCGCGTCCCTGGCGCCGGTAACCGGAAACAGGGAACCGCTTAATAAATCCTCCGTGCGAAATAGTTACCACGACATCTTCCTCCGCGATCATGTCCTCGATGGTGAAATCCTTGGTGTCATAGACGATCTCCGTTCGGCGCTTGTCACCATATTTATTGCGTATTTCGGTAAGCTCATCGCCGATAATCTTCATTTGCAGTTCCGGCGAAGCAATAATCGCTTTGAGCTTTTCGATTAGCTGAATAAGATCGCGGTACTCGGCCTGAATTTTCTCACGCTCCAATCCCACGAGACGCTGCAAACGCATATCGAGAATAGCTTTCGCTTGGATTTCGGAAAGCTTGAATTGCTTCATAAGCCGATTCTGAGCAGTTTCTGTATCCTTCGAACCTCGGATGGTCTTGATGACCTCCTCGATATTATCGAGCGCAATGATATAGCCTTCTAAAATATGTGCGCGTTTTTCAGCCTGATCGAGATCGTATTTGGTGCGGCGCAGGACAACATCGTTCCGGTGCTCGACATAATATTTTATCATCGAGCGGAGTTCCAGCACACGCGGAACTCCCTTTACTAATGAAAGCATGATGACGCCGAACGTCGTCTGCATTTGCGTGTGCTTGTAGAGATTGTTCAGCACCACTTTTGCAATGGCGTCGCGCTTCAGCTCGATGACGACGCGCAGTCCATCTTTATCGGACTCATCGCGAATGTCGGAAATGCCTTCGAGTTTTTTATCGCGCACAAATTCCGCCATCTTCTCGATGAGATTGGCTTTGTTCACCTGATACGGAAGTTCCGTCACAATAATGGCTTCGCGGTCGTTCTTCGAAGTCTCTATCGTTGCGCGAGCACGCACGAGCACACGGCCACGTCCCGTGAGATACGCATCGCGGACGCCTTCGTAGCCATAAATAATTCCCCCGGTCGGGAAATCCGGCGCAGTGATGAATTTCATCAGATCCGCGCTCGTGATAGTATTATCTTTGATATACGCAAGACACGCACTTACCACTTCCGTAAGATTATGCGGCGGGATATTCGTTGCCATACCAACGGCAATGCCGGTGGAACCATTGACGAGCAAATTCGGAATGCTCGCCGGCATGACGAGCGGCTGCTGGAGCGTATCGTCGAAGTTCGGGCCGAAATCGACGGTCTCTTTTTCGAGATCGCGCAGCATTTCCATCGCGAGCGGCGTCATGCGCGCTTCGGTGTAACGCATGGCCGCCGGCGGATCGCCATCGACGGAACCAAAATTTCCCTGTCCCTGTACCAACGGATAGCGCATCGAAAAATCCTGCGCCATCCGGACAATCGTGTCATACACGGCTACGTCACCATGCGGGTGGTACTTACCGAGCACTTCGCCAACGACGCGCGCGCTCTTCTTGTACGGGCGGTTCGGACCCAAGCCCAGTTCGTTCATGCCATAGAGCACGCGCCGGTGAACGGGCTTCAGCCCGTCGCGCACGTCCGGCAGCGCTCGCGAGACGATGACGGACATCGAATAGTCGATGTACGAATCGCGCATTTCATCTTCCAGCTGACGGGGTAAAATCTTTTCGGTAATGGTTGCCATAATAAAAAATGTAGAGCATGCTTTAGCTTGCTCCAGTGCGGTTTTTTGACGCAAGCTAAAGCATGCGCCACATTAAAATTTCAGGGGTTGTTAGAGAACGAAATTTTAGGCGGATTGAGTCCGGGTTTTCCAACTAAAAAGGAGAATTTTTCGCCAATTTCAAGGGTTTTTAGTAGGGCTAAAAATAGATATTCGAATGAAATCCGTAATTGCCACATTATTAATGGTCACCCTCATTGCGGCGGCTGGCTGCGAAAACAGCACGAGTACGATGATACCTCATTTTACCCTTGTCCGCCCGGGTGTCGGCAGCGAGTTCGTTTTTCGCAGGATGTATTGGGACACGAATAATGTGCTCGTGCAGAATTATCTGGATACGGAGGTCGTCTATAAGTCTGGCATTTCCTTCGCGGGAAAAGACAGTGTAATCGTGATGAGTTCGATCCATGATACTTCACTACAGTTCCCGATCTATTACAATTACGAGCCGAATGGCGATTTCGACGATTACTCCGATGTTCCCGGAGTAAGAGATGGCTGGCGGACCTATCCGATTGCAACCGGAGGGTCCACCACGTTCATACAAGAAGATACCACACTTTACGATACAACTACGGGCGTAACACAAAACGTACAGCGGGATTTTTTTCTAACCTACGAAAAAGATACTTCCTTGGTCGAAGCAGGGCAATCCATGAATGCCATCGACATCCTTTTTCAGGCAGGGGACGAATATTCCTTGCAGAATTTCAGAGCAGATATTTGGATTGCGCCTTCAATAGGCATGGAAATTCGCACGGTCGAAATCATTTACCCTCCTTATCCGCAAGATTATTCTCGCTGGGAATTCGATCTTGTAAGCTACACGTTAAAATAGTGCAAGTGGTAAGAATTCTCATCGCCGGAAGTTCCTATACTTTATCGACCTTGCCAGTAATCGGGTCTTCTGGAATTATGGGCTACGCTTTGAATGATCGCTTCATCGCCATCGATGCGATAGAAGAGCGAGAATGGAAATCGGTCGAGATGTTTGACACGAACGTCCTTTGCGTGGATGCGATAACGATACGGCGATAGCCCGATTAATTCCACGGCGCGATCGATCTCTTCGAGAAATGCCGCTGCCGCCTGAGGACTTTCGCCGAAATAAAATTCCGCAGACTCGGCAATCTCCTCTTCCGCCGGAGAAAGAAGTCGAACGCTCACGGCTTAAAAAGTCTTGCTCGAATGCCCGCAACGGCTTCACTGGCATCGACCGATTTTATTTCGCCTCGCTTGTATGCTTCGAACCTGCGGTTGCTTTCTTCGACCCACGCGGTTAAATGCTCATCGTTATTGGCAAGATCGATTGCGATCTGCTCTGCCAGGTGAACTTTACTTTCATGGTCGAGCGCCAGGGCCTCCGAAAGCACTTCTTCAAAATTATGGCTCATAATTATTGAACCCCGATAGTGGGTATTCTGTGCCCATGCCGTCTGGCATACACCTCAGCCGTTTGGGAATGCAGGCCAGCAAATTTTGCTTATTCCACAATCTTTTCCCCGATTTCCGGCGCAATCATCACCATGCTTGCCTCGATATCTACTCTGGGACGCGTACGATCGACACACTCATCGCCGAAAGCCTTGTGGATTGCGTCGATGGGAAACGGCGACGTTTCTATGCTTTCGGCGTTCTCGCCTTGAATGGAAAACCAATAGAGAAATTCCTCATCTCCAATTTTTTCGCGAAAGATTGCTTCGACATACATCTTCTCACGTTCGAGCGTCTCGATGCATTCGGCCTTCCGTGCATTCAGCGTGGCAAACCACTCATCGACGCGCGATGACATGTCATCTTTAATACGAATGCGAGTAAGTTCAACTTTCATGAAATTCCGAGGAAAATGTGGGATTGTTAAAAGTCCGCTTTTGGCTATGATGAACAGTTTCGTTCGAACGAAATTCGCACCAAGATAATTGAAACAGCTTTTATTTTACAACCTTCATCTATGTCAAACAGACTTCGGCAATGGATTCGTCGTTGTGATTGTTGTATCAACCAGCTATGTCCGAACTCAATGAACACGAATTTGCCTCGCCACTACGATCCAAAATTTTGGCGGGAGCAATTATTTTTGTATTCCTTGGATTTTTGATTCGTTTTATTCAGCTACAGATTATCGAAGGCCCTGCGCTTTCGGGCGCGGCGATCGAGCAGGGATTGAAGCGCGTCGAGCAAATTCCGGTGCGCGGCACAATCTACGACCGGAAAGGACGAGTCGTCGCGGCGAGCGTCCCCTCGTTTAGCATTGCCGTCACGCCGCAGGATTTCGATCCCTATCGCAAGCAGACGCTGCCGATCTTAGCACGGATTCTCAGGGTCGATACGAATTTTATTGTAGATAAAATCAATCAAGGCGGATTTTATACGCGGTTTCAGCCGATCAAAGTGTGGCGCGATGCGGATCCGCGCGTGATCGCGGAAGTCGAGGAGAATCTCGACCAGTTGCCCGGCGTGGATGTCGTCACAGAATCGAAGCGCGAGTATATCGCGCCGGTGCGAGCTTCGCATTTGCTGGGATACACGAAAGAAGTTTCGCAGGCGATGCTCGATGCGCTCGATACAACGTCCGACAGCGATTACTACCAGCCGGGCGACATCATCGGCACCACGGGCCTCGAGCAAATCCGAGAACAGCAGTTGCGCGGCACAAAGGGAGTGGATTTCATCGCGGTCGATGCGAAGGGCCAGCGGCAATCGCGACTGAATCAGGGGATAACGGACGTATCGAGTGTCGATGGAGAATCCATTCAACTTGGAATGGACATCGACTTGCAAGAATATGCCGAGCAATTGCTGGAACCGTATCATGGCGCGATTGTCGCGGTCGATCCGCGCAACGGAGATATTCTCGCGTTAGTCTCGAAGCCCGATTTCGATCTCGATGTCTTTTCGGGAAAGACGACGAAGCAGGAATATCAGGACGTGATGCTCGACCCGGCGCATCCGCTTTACAATCGCGCTATACAATCACGCTATCCGCCCGGCTCGACATGGAAACCGATGATGGCCGCCGCATGTCTGACGACGAAAACGATCCCGTTCGATTTCAAACTCTCGTGCCCCGGTTATTTTACGTTTGGGGATCATACGTATAATGACGATGCGGCGCATGGGATGGTTGATGTGCATCAATCGATTGTGCGGTCGTGCGATGTGTTTTATTATCGCATGATCTTGAAACTTGGAATCGACTCGATGTATAAATACGCGCGCGAGTTCGGCTTCGACCAGCCAACCGGAGTCGATATTGGCCATGAGGGAAGCGGGTTCGTTCCGAACACGAAACGCATGAACAAACTTTATCCGCGTGGCTGGACGCTTGGTTATGTCGTAAGCCAGGGTATTGGACAAGGCGAGATCGGCGTCACGCCAATGCAACAGGCTGCCTACATGGCGGCGTGGGCCAATCACGGTGTGTGGGTGCAGCCTCATGCGGCGCGAAGTATTTATAATAGTGAGACCGGCAAGTGGGATACCGTCGCCTATAATTCGCGCCGGCTAAAAATCCCCGATACCGTGATTGAAACCGTGCGGCGCGCCATGCTGGGAGTCGTGAACGAGCCGGGCGGCACAGCCCACGAAGCGCAGATTCCAAATTCTAAAATCCTGATCGCCGGCAAGACGGGTACCGCGCAAAATCCGCACGGCAAAGACCACGCATGGTTCGATTGCTTCGCGCCCTATGACCATCCTCGCATTGCGATTTGCGTGCTCGTCGAGAATGCCGGCTTCGGCGGCGTGGTCTCCGCGCCGATCGCGCGCAAGCTCATCAACTATTATCTCACCGGCACGCGCGAGGACCCTCCGCCGGCTATTCTGCCAAACACCCCTGCTTATGAGGCGGTGAAAGCGCAAAAGTATGTTCATGGCCCAGCGCCTACCCAAAAAGTAAAGCAACCGCCGTCGGATGCAGTCAAACCTGCGGAAGGAAAGATACTTCCCAAGCGTCATGCTTAGGACTTTCAATTGGGATCAATTAATCCGACACCCCAGACGCAATCAATACCCGTTCTTCCACTCTCCGGCTTCCATTCTCACATTCGCGCAAAGAGAGTCGCGTGAATGTGGCTCGCGGCCGGTTACGGTAAGGTTATACATGACCATAGCGGTGGAATCGTTTTGCTTGACGGAAAGGACTTTCACTTCGGCATGATTCCCCTTCCAATGGCTCAAAATCGTGTCCACTCGAGTCGAATCCATCGAATACATATCGCGCTTGTCCTGCGAGAGCGAAGCAACGAACGCGGCGGAATCCTGCGCTTCGAGCGCTTTGAATGTTGCCAGCACTGCGTCCGCCGGACCCGGCGGCGGCGCGGACTTGCCACAGGAGATAATAAGCAGCGCAAGCATGAAAAAAGCTAATTTTGACATGGAGGGTTTCATTTTTGCTTGCAAAAATAATACAATGACGGCCGCGTTTTTCAAATTCCGGTTTCTGAACCTCGGTTTTAATAGATTTTTGAGGTTAAGGAAGATTTGGTACGATCCCATTAAAAATCTCTGAAAAAGCCCTAAATCGTGGCCCGGACAATTATCTAAGAACCATCTTAACCCAGAGTTTGCTTTCTTAAAAACGTCAAAATTTTCACTAATACCTAAACCATTATGCAACTTCGATTCATATTCTCGATCTCTTTTCTCAGTATTGTTTTATGCCATAGCGCAATCGCTCAAACGGGCACGAATACCCCGGCGGCGGCGCCTGTTGTGCCGCACGACACCCTTTGGCATAATGAGCTTGTCGTTGGTGTAAACCTTACGCAAGTCAGTTTTGCGCATTGGCAGGCGGGCGGCGTCAATGCGCTGGCTTATTTGGGATCCATTAGGGGCAAGTCCGTAAGGGACGATGCCAACACGACCACGACCTGGACGAACACCTATAAATTCGCATTCGGCCAGACGGATGTCAATGAGCAGGGCCTCCGCACCTCGGACGATGAGATCGCGCTCGAATCGCTCTTGACCTTTAAGATGGATAGCGCGATCAACCCGTATGTGGATGCGTCTCTCTTCACGCAATTTGCTCCCGGTTATACATACGATACGACCGCATCGACGGAGGTTTCGAATTTCTTCGATCCGGCGTTCATCAAAGAAAGCGCGGGTGTTGGGTGGGTTCAATCGAAAGCATTTCAAACACGGTTAGGGCTTGCGCTCCGTGAAATCATTACCGACAACTACAATCAATACGCCGCCGACCCCAGCGAGCCAGGAATTCATAAGACGCGCATCGAGGGAGGCTTCGATTTTGCAAGCCAGCTTAAATTACAATTAGACGATAACGTGCTTTTCAATGCGGATCTCGATCTCTTCGATCCGATAAAAACGCTGGACAGGGTAGTGGTACACGCAGATGCGAGCCTCATTGCAAAAGTCAGCAAGTGGTTTTCAGCGCAGATCACAGCAGTGTTCATTAACGAGCCGGATATTTCGCCCTACACGCAAGTTCAGGAGGGAATTTCCGTCGGGATCAATTATTCGATCTTTTGATCGTTCCACCGAACGAATATGTTCAAGGAATTTAAACACTAAAACTTAATTAGAATTATGTTCAAGGATTTTAAGGAATTTCTTACGAAGAGCAACGCCATGGCGCTCGCCATTGGCGTAATTATCGGCGCGGCTACGGGCAAGCTCGTTACCGGCGTCGTAACGGATTTGCTGATGCCGATTATCAGTCTCCTGCTCCCCGCCGGCGATTGGCGCGAAAAGCAACTCGTTCTAAAAAGCGTGGTCGATGCGGCTGGGAAAGAAACTGTGACGGCGATCAAGTATGGCGATCTCGTTGGCAACGCGCTTGATTTTTTCATTATCGCGTGTGTGGTTTTTCTTATCACCAAGGCGCTGTTGCCGAAACCGGAACCGGCGCCAGCGATGAAAGACTGCCCGGAATGCCTCGAAAAAATCCCAGCCGCAGCGAAGAAATGCAAGGCGTGCGGGTCGGTGGTGGTGTAAATGATTAAATTTCTCTTTTCTTCTATGATACTCAGTGCTACGACGGCGATTGCTCAGCCATGCCTGAAATACGAGCCAGCCGTTGTGAAGCTTACTGGCGTTATCGAAAGGAGGAAAGCAGCTGACGTTAATTTGAACGAAGATCACAATCCGAAAGGCAAATGGAACACGTATTATGCTATCCATCTTGCTCGTCCAATTTGTATGTATTCGGATAGCGAGACTTTGGCTTACTTTCCTTGGAATGATACGATCTCCAACGTCACCGAGATCGAACTGGTTAATATTTTTCCGGACAAGGAAATGGATGCCCAGTTCAAAAAATGGAAAAATCTATCGCGAAGTCGGAAAGAAGTAATTGTAACCGGGAAACTCGAACATGCCTTTAATGGCAACCAGTACACCGATGTGCTAATCGATGTGCAAGTACCGATTGAAATGAAAAAGTGATTGGTGTGAATTGATTAAAGTCTTTCGGAGCATTTTCCGTCCCCGCTCTGTTCTTCGCGGCCTAACATTAAAGTATGAATGGGCTATTTTTGCCTCTCTTTCATAATTCATACTTCATAATTCATACTTTCTTTAGCGTGGCGCTCGAAAACATTCGAAATTTTTGCATTATTGCCCATATCGATCACGGAAAATCGACGTTGGCGGATAAGCTATTGCTGGAAACGCATACGCTCGAAGCCCGCGATATGACGAATAATCAGATGCTCGACGATATGGCGCTCGAGCAGGAGCGGGGCATTACGATCAAGCTCCACGCCATCCAAATGAGGTATTCTGCGAAGGATGGTCAGGAATATATCTATAATTTAATCGATACTCCCGGTCATGTCGATTTTACATACGAAGTAAGCCGAAGCCTTGCGGCATGTGAAGGCGCGCTGCTCGTCGTCGATGCCACGCAGGGTGTCGAAGCGCAAACGATTGCAAATCTTTATCTGGCGATCGACGCCGGTCTCGAAATCATTCCCGTGCTCAATAAAGTCGATCTTCAATCGGCAATGATCGAGGAAGTGAGCCATCAGATCATGGATCTTATCGGCTGCAAGCGGGAAGATATTATTCTTGCCAGCGCGAAAGCGGGAATCGGCATTGTGGATATTTTAGAAGCTGTTCGGCTTCGCATTTCTCCGCCAAAAGGTGATGTCAATGCTCCGCTTCGCTGCCTTATTTTCGATTCCGTCTTCGATTCCTATCGCGGGTCGATCGTCTATATGCGCGTTTTCGATGGAACCATTAAGGAGGGTGACGAAATCCTCTTCATTTCGACGAAGCAAAAGTACCGCGTGGAGGAACTTGGTACTCTAAAAATGGGCCGCGAAAAAAAGCAACAGCTTTCAGCGGGGGATGTTGGGTATCTTATTGCAGGCGTAAAGGACGTGAAGGATACCCGTGTCGGCGATACGGTCACACACTCTCGTAATGGGTTAACGGAAGCAATTTCTGGATTCAAGGTTTCAAAGCCAATGGTCTTCGCGGGTTTGTATCCGCAATCGGCTGAGGATTTTGCAGAATTGCGAGATTCGCTCGATAAGCTTTCACTGAACGATTCATCGCTCATCTATGAGCCGGAAAGTTCCGTCGCGCTCGGCTTTGGATTTCGCTGTGGATTTTTGGGGCTACTCCACATGGAAATCATTCAGGAGCGGCTGGAACGCGAATTCGGTCAATCCCTCGTCACGACGGTTCCGAACGTGGAATATCGCGTGACGACGACGCGCGAGGAAGTCGTCGTTGTAGATAATCCTTCCTCGATGCCGGAACCGGGAAGAATTGAGTGGGTGGAAGAACCTTATATTAAAGCGCAAATTATCGTACCAAGCGAATATGTCGGTGCCATCATGAAGCTCTCGAATGACCGTCGTGGAATTTACAAAACGACGACCTACATCGACCCGACACGCGCGGATATTCACTACGAATTTCCACTCTCCGAGATCATCTTCGATTTTTACGATAAACTAAAATCCATTTCGCGTGGCTACGCTTCGCTCGATTATGAATTTTTGGAATACCGGCGTAGCGATCTCGTAAAACTCGATATATTGCTCAACGGAGACCCCGTTGATGCTTTTTCGACCATTGTGCATCGGGACAAAGCGTACGACTGGGGTAAAAAACTTTGCTCGAAACTTAGGGAGCTGATTCCACGTCAAATGTTCGAAGTTGCCATCCAGGCAGCCATCGGAGCGAAGGTTATTGCCCGCGAAACGGTGAGCGCCCTGCGTAAAGATGTGACCGCAAAGTGCTATGGCGGCGACATTTCGCGCAAGCGAAAACTCCTCGAAAAGCAAAAAGAGGGCAAGAAACGAATGAAGCAAGTGGGCCGCATCGAAGTACCGCAGGAAGCGTTCCTGGCGGTGTTACAAATTTCGGATTAAAAGTTACAAATGCCAGATAAATCAATCACGGGTGCCGGATCCTCATCTTTCCAGCGCGGCACCGCACCTTCCAGCGATGCAAAACGCTCGCGCTCGTATGCGGAAATCCGCGCGGAGCGCGATACGAAAAATCCCGGCGCTGCTCCGCCTCGGAAAAAAGAGGGATGGATTCGATCGCTTATTTATGCTGGACTTATCGCATTCATCATAAGGACTTTCTTCTTTGAGGCGTTTCGCATTCCAAGCGGATCGATGAAGAATACGCTGCTCGTCGGCGATTATCTGTTTGTCAATAAGATCGGTTATTTCATCGAGACTCCGGCCTACATTCCCTTTACGACTATTCCAATCCCCCACTTGCATCTCAAAACGTGGAGCGTGAACCGCGGCGATGTCGTCGTCTTCGAATATCCGGGCGACCGCGATGAAGTCGTGCCGCACGAACTCAAAGTAAATTATATCAAGCGGTGCATTGGGTTGCCAGGCGATGTTATTCAAATTAAGAACAAGCAAGTGTATGTGAATGAAAAGATATTTCCCAATCCGCAAGAATCTATTTTGGAACGGGATACCGAGCGAGCCGGCACCGTCGATCCGAGAATATTTCCGCACGGCGCGCAGTGGAATAAAGATAATTTCGGGCCGCTCCGAATTCCCAAAACGGGTGACATTCTTCCAATAAACAAAGATAATATCGACCAGTGGCAAGTCTTCATCGAGCGGGAAGGGCATAAAGTGGAACTTGGCATGAACGATCAAATCATGATTGACGGCAAGCCTGCCACGGAATATAAAGTCCAGCGCGATTACCTTTGGATGATGGGCGATAACCGCGACAATTCCGAGGACTCCCGCTTCTGGGGTTTCGCACCGATCGAGAACGTCGTTGGCAGTGGTTTTATTGTTTATTGGTCCTGGTATAATCCGCCGTCCGCCGGAGCCGGCGATGGCTACGATCCCGATGAGGTGCAGCAGTTCCATATTCGGTGGGATCGGATTGGGCATTTAATACATTAAATCGTCTGAAAGTTCGATTCGTGCGCTTTTAGGAAATTTTGATTTAGCCATTTTGAAGAACGTCATTGCGAGGAGCGACGTAGGAGTGACGAAGCAATCCGTTCAGATTGCGCTTGCTCTCACGGGACTGCTTCGTCGTCCCTCCGGGACTCCTCGCAATGACGTTATTACCAAAATCCTATGAATCATTTTCATCCCATAAATCACGGTTCAGACAATCTCAGCGCGTATCTCCACATCCCCTTCTGCGAGCGGAAGTGCATTTACTGCGACTTTTATTCGATTGAAAATCTTTCGCTGCGCGCGGAATTTGTCGATCTTCTCATCCGCGAGATCGATCTCAAGCTCGCGGCGTATCCGAATCTTGCTGGACGTGAATTACAGACTATTTTCTTTGGTGGCGGAACGCCATCGCTGCTCGAACCTGCCGAGCTTGAGCGCATCATCCAAAAACTTGAGGAGCATTTTCGCATTTCTGACCATTGCGAGTTTACGCTCGAATGCAATCCGGGAACGGTTACCTTGGAAAAATTGCGGGGATATAAATCGCTTGGCGTAAACCGCCTCAGTTTTGGCGTGCAATCCTTCGATGCGGAGGAATTAAAATTCTTAGGCCGTATTCACGATGCAGACCAAGCGCGCGAGGCCGTTTCTCTCGCTCGTCAGGCGGCCTTCGACAACGTTAGCATCGATCTCATCTTCGCGCTGCCGGGACAAACGGAAACGACGCTCCGCCACACGCTCGAAGAAGCCATCGCGCTCGAAACCGATCATATCAGCTCCTATAATCTCATCGTCGAGCACGGCACCCCGCTCTACCGATTAGTGCAGCTTGGCAAAGTGATCGAGCTTGATTCGGATCGCTCTGCCCATCTATTTTCCGTCGTTCAGCAAACGCTTGCCAATGCCGGTTTCGAGCAATACGAAATTTCGAATTATGCGAAAAAAGCTCCCCCTCCTATGCAGCGAAGCGGAATAGGAGGGGGAGCATCGCCGACGATGCGGGGGGTGGCTAATTGGGCGAAGCACAATTTAGTCTATTGGGATGGCTTCAAAGATTACGTTTCATTCGGCCCATCCGCACACGAATTTTTGTCGGGAGAGCGCGCTTGGAATGTCTCCTCACTCGATCAATATGGCAAAATGATTGGCGAAGGCACGCTGCCGCGCATCAATTCCGAGCGGCCATCCGTGGAAGAGCGACGGACGGAAGTGCTTTATTTGCAGCTTCGTTCAACGGGCGTTCGACTCAGCGAATTTATGGAAGCGTTCGGAGAAGACCTTGTGTTAAACTCGGATGTTCACGCATTTATCGAAGAAGGATGGATGATTGTGAACGATGGAACCCTAAAACTGACGGCGGAAGGCTACCGGTTTTGCGACGCCATCGTGACGCGATTAATGGAGACAAATAATCGCGCAACAACTCGGATGGAGATTGCAAACATCATCTCCTAAATCTTAGAAATCGCCCCAAATCAAGGTTCAATGCTTCCCGAATTCAAACGCATTCACTACATTCTCACCGGCGTCGCGTTTGCCGTTGGCATCCTGACATATTTTCTCACGATGCAGCCGACGATCCCGTTTTGGGATTGTGGAGAGTTTATAGCTGCCGCATCGCAATTACAGGTTTCGCATCCGCCCGGCGCGCCGCTATGGATGCTGGTGGGTCATGTCGGTGCGTGGCTGATGCCGCTCGCGGACTTAGCGGCGAAATACAACACGCTCTCGGCGCTCTGCGGCGCGCTCTCGGCGATGCTGCTCTATTTAGTTGCCGTCAAAGTAATTCGCATTTGGCGCGGCGAACCAAAGAGCGGCGCGGACGCAATCATTCATTTTGGCGGCGCGCTGATTGCCGCGCTCAGCCTTACGTGGTCGGACACCGTCTGGTTCAATTCGAACGAGTTCATTGTATTCTCTCCGGGACTGCTGTTTATCGCGCTCATGCTGTGGCTCGCGATGAGTTGGCATGAGCGTGCCGATCGGCCCGGCAACGAGCGGTACCTGATGCTCATCGCTTTTTTGATCGGGCTTTCGATGGGTGTGCATCAAATGTCGATGCTGGCTTTCTTTCCCGTCTGGGCAATCGTCTATTACCGGCATTGGAAGAAGATCACGATTCGTAATTTTCTTGCGATGCTCGGGCTTGGCGTTCTCTTCTTTGCCTTTATCTTCAAAGTGGTGCTGAATGGGCTTGTCGCGTGGGCCGGATCGGGGATGGGTATTATCTCCATCCTGATTATTCTGGGAATAATTGGCGGGATTTATTATACTTCCCGCGCGCAGTCCGAATTGAAAAATCGGCGTGCGTTTCTGAACCTTCTTCTATGGAGTGGAGCGATGGTGTTTCTCGGCTATACCGTCTATACTTACGTGATGGTGCGAGGAGCGCAAAATCCACCGATCGACGAGGGCGCTCCCACTTCATTTTCAAAACTTGCCGAATACATTGATCGCGATCAATATGGAACCGTGAGCCTTTCCGATGAATTTTTTCATCGCCGGCTTCCGCAGCAGCAAGGAGATCATCCGAGTACATGGAATAACTATTCGAGCGACGGCGATTTCTTCTGGCAATATCAGACCCGCGATATGTTCCTTCGTTACCTCGGATGGAATTTCATTGGCCGGAATGGCGATTATCAAGGCGCCAATGTTGACTTTCAGAAGACGTTGATGCTCCCATTTCTGCTTGGTCTCTTTGGCATCTACTGGCATTTTAAGCGCGATTCCCGGCGCGGGATGGCTTTCCTGACCGCGTTTCTCATCATGGGAATTTTTACCGCTTGGTATCAAAACCAGCAGGATCCGCAGCCGCGCGAACGCGATTACTTTTATGCTGGCGCATTCTGGGTATTCTCGATGTGGATCGGTATCGGGGCAGTGGGAATTATGGAATGGATAAGAGAAAAATATGCTTCGTGGAATACTCGAAAAATGACGTTCACCCTTGCCGGTGCATTCGTCCTGTTAGTGGCATTTGGTCCCATCAACCAATGTATCGGCCTCGCCGGGCTTATGCAAGGCCGATCATTTAAACAATCGTCGAAGTGGGCGGAATATTCCCGCAAGCATAACTGGATACCATTTGAATATGCCTACAACATTCTCCAAAGCTGCGAGCCGAATGCGATTCTCTTCACCTATGGCGATAACGATACGTTCCCGCTCTGGTGCATGCAGGATACTTACGGAATTCGGCGCGACGTGCGCATCGTGCAATTGCAACTTGCGCAGATGATGTGGAATGTCAAGCAGCTTAAATCCGATAACGACTGGGGCGCGAAAGCCGTCACGCTCACGACGTTCACGGATGACTTGGTCAAACTTTCCGATGACGATGCCTATAAGCAGCTTAACTGGACTCCGGCGCCGGTAAACATTCCCATTTCCACCGAAACCTCGCGCTGGATTACCGGCGATTCGAGCGCAACTGCGACCATCTTTAATTGGACGCCAAAGTTCGTTATGCCCAGCGATCAGGTTGTGCTCGATATTATCAAAAATAATATTGCAACACGGCCTATTTGCTATTCGACGACCGTTCCGGAAAATGCGCGCGCAGGACTAAACAACTATCTCCTCTACGAAGGCATGACGGCGCGCGTAACGCCCTTCGAGCAGCCGCCGGACAAAAACGGACTCGGTGGCAGCATCCAGCCGGAGCGGTATGCCGAAGCCGTGTTCCACGTTCCCACTCGCCCTCATGCAGAGCCAAATCGAGGAATGATTTTGCATTCGTATGCTGACCCCACGGCGAATTGGAGCGCTTTAGACGAGGAGTATTCGCTCAGCTATCGGTACGAATTCATGCGGTTGTCAAATTGGGAACTCGCACACGGCAATGAGTTGGATGCACGACGTGCCCTCGATACGATGGAAGTGCTCATTCCGCTCTCGCGTGTCCCGCTCGATTATTCTTTTGCTTCGTTTATTGCGGATCTTGCTGATAGGTCCGGAGACTGGCCAATCATGCGAAAATACGCAGCCCGCGGCGTGGAAGACTTGAAGCAGCAAATGCAAAACCCGGATTCGAAGGAAAGCACGAGCGGTCTCCAGGGCGAATATGAACTTTCCAATCTCGAAATGCGCGCCGGCGATTTTGACGATGCAAAAAAAGGATTTCAAACAATCCTTTCGCAATCGAAGCCCGACCAGCAACCCTACTTTCGCTTAAAATCCGAGGAATGCGATGCGCGAATGCTCGAATCCGAGAACAAATACGATTCCGCGTACCACGTTTTTTCAGATGTGATTAGCTCTTACGGCCCCTCGCAATCCGCCGGTGCGGAATTGCAGGATTTGAAAAACCATGTGGCGTTCGACTCCATCAAGCGGGAACGGTGAGACAGGCGATAGTTGTCAGTTTTATTGTCATTGCGAATCGAACGACCGGAGGCGCATCACCCACGATGCTTGTTCGATTCGACGTAGCAATCCCCCAAGATTGCCCTGAGAATGAACGTCATTGCTTCGAATAAATCACTACGCTTCGCTCCGTGATTTATTCGAAGCAATGACGTTATTTGGGACTTAATCGGGCTTTCCTTTAGTTCTTAACCGCGTTCGTTTTGTCGAGACTGTTCTCCATTCCAATTATTTGACTCTTGATGCAGACTAAACCGATTCATTACACGCTTGCCGCGCTCAGTTTTCTCGTGGCGGCGGGCACTTACCTAACGACCATGCAACCCTCGATCCCATTTTGGGATTGCGGGGAGTTCTTAGGCGCCGCCGCGACGCTTGGCATTTCTCACCCTCCGGGCGCGCCTCTGCTGACGTTTGCGGGCCGCGTACTCTCGATGCCCATGCTCTTCGCTGACCCGGCGGCGCGCATGAACGCGCTTTCCGCACTGTTCGGCGCGTTTTCGGCGATGTTTTTGTATCTCACCACCGTGCGCGTTATCCGATTGTGGCGCGGCAATCCGCAATCGCTTGCCGACGTGATCGTGCATTATGGCGGAGCATTCCTCGCGGCGCTGGCCTTCACATGGACCGACAGCGTGTGGTTCAACTCGAGCGAATTTATCGTTTTTTCCCCGGGTCTGCTTTTTATCAGCATTATCATTTGGCTCGGAATGATCTGGCACGAACGCTCGGATGAACCCGGCAGCGAGAAATATTTGCTCCTCATTTTTTATCTTATCGGGCTTTCGATTGGCGCGCATCAAATGTCCATGCTGGCATTTTTCCCGGTCTGGGTCATCGTGTATTACAAGCACTGGCCGAAGATGACAGTCGGGAAATGGGTCGAGATGCTCATTACCGGCACCGTGGCATTTCTTTTCATTTTTCTCGTGATCCTGACCGGCATTGTCGGATGGTTAGGCGGCGCGCCGCAGGGGACATTTATCTGGATTACCGCAATAGCCTCCGTCGGGGCCGTCGTTTATTATTGGAACAATCAGCGTTCCCTTGCGAAGCTCATTCTAACGGGCGCGGGATTGGTATTCCTCGGTTATAGCACGTATGCCATGGTCATGGTTCGTGGCTCACAGAATCCGCCGATGGATCAGCACCATCCCTCGACCTTCGGGCAATATGGCGAAAGCGACGGCCTCTATAATTATATTTCCCGCGCACAATATGGCGAGGCCCACGAACTCCCGCGCCGTAACGATGACCCCTCCGTCAAAGGAGATCCGATGCACACGCCCACCTGGGACGAGACGAAATATACGAGCGACGGAGATTTTTTCTGGAAATATCAGGTCGATCACATGTACGTCCGGTATCTGCTCTGGAATTTTATCGGACGCCTTAAAGATGTGCAGGATGCAGGAGTCGATTGGACGCACACGCTTGGCATTCCGTTTCTCATTGGACTATTCGGGATTTACTGGCATTTCCGGCGCGACCCAAAACGGGCGCTGGCCATGATGGCCGGGTTTCTCATTATGGGAATTCTCACAGCCTTATATCAAAATCAGCAGGACGCGCAGCCACGCGAACGCGATTACTTTTATGTCGGCTCCTTCTGGATTTATGCGATGTGGATTGGAATCGGCGTGACCGGAATCATGGAATGGATTCGCGCAGGCCTTGCAAAGAAGCAAAATTTGCCCTTGCAGGATGCCGGTCCGAAAGATCGCGAAGTGCTCGAATCGCCGAAAGAGACCATCCCCGTACTGCGCGGACAAGGCCCGGTCGCCATTTTGGGAGGAACGCTGGCACTCGCCGTGATATTAGTTCCACTTAATCAATGTCTTGGACTAATGGGAATGACATTGTTCGGCGAAAGCTTCCATCAAGCGGCAAAGTGGGGCGAATATTCACGCTTTCATAATAATGTGCCGCTCGAATACGCATATAATATATTGCAAAGCTGCCCGCCGGACGCTATTTTATTCACGGCCGGCGATAACGATACATTCCCACTATGGGCCATTCAGGATATGTATCAGGTACGTACCGATGTGAGAATCGTCAATCTCTCGCTTGGGAATATGGGGTGGTATGTCAAGCAATTGAAGGATGGCCGACCGTTCGGCGCAAAGACTGTGAATCTACCCTCTTTTACCGAAGAGCAGCTTGCCAATCCAGACGAAACACAGCAAGGGATTCATGTGGATCACGGCCCTGCCGCCATGGTGACAGTCAATGTTTCCGCAGCAGCCATGCAGAAGTTCACCGGGGTCGCGCAGCCGTATTCCTTTAGCTGGAAATATACTTCCCAGCACCAGGATCAGAACGATAAATCGCAGTATTATTATGAAGTTGCCGATCAACTCGTGCGGGACATCGTCGTCAATAATATCAACGACCGCCCGATATGCTTTGCCGTAGCGGTCCCGCCCAGCTACTGGACGGGCCTCGATAATCACGCCATCTTCGATGGTCTCGTCGCGCGCATCGTGCCTACGGAACATCCCGCGCCGCGCCAGCTCTTCGACGGAGACATTGACGAGGCCCTCTACACGCAGCTTGCGTATCGCCTTTCGCCTGCCGTCGAAAAAGGACCGTACCGCGCCATGCTGATGAGCAGTTACCGCGATCCGGAATCGAACCGGAGCGGGCTCGATGATGAATACGGGACAACTACCTATTTCGAGCTATATGCGAGGCTTGCCAACCATTACTTGAACCGGAACCAAATCCAGGATGCGCGTCGCGCCCTCGATACGCTGAGTGTCCGGATGCCGCCAAGCTTAGTGAACTGGGACTATAACCTGCTTCAAGCGATTGGCCAGTTGTATCAGGCGGCCGGCGATACGAACGCCGCGCGAAGGTACACCCGGCTTGCTGCGGCGAAGCTCGGCCAGTCGGGTTTCGAGGAAGGCGCCGCCGCAGGGAGCGAGCAATATCTTCAAAATGAATTTCGGAAAGGCGATCTTTATTTGAGCGCCGAGCTCTACGATTCGGCACGCGCGGTATTTTCCGCGCTCCGTTCTCAAACCGAAGGCGGGAACCAGCTGTTCGTCGATTTCCGGCTGGCACAATTAGACGAAAAAATTCTGGAGAAGCAAGGCGATAAGCGCAAGGCGCTCGCAAAGCTCAATGAGATCGTGGCCAAGTATGCACAGCTTGCGCAAATGGGAGCCGGAAGCGAGATACAGGCGGTGACACAACAGCGCGACAGGCTCGCGGCCGAGCTTGGGGTAGTCGATACGACGAAACATGCTGCCGATACCGGGGGGATAAAGATTACATCCAGGTCGCTCGCCCCGTCTTCGCCGCCGCCTTCGACGCCACCGGCCAATAAATAATTTTTTGGCGGCTGATATTATTATCGAGTGCTTCTATCGCTTATCATTCCGGCCTACAACGAGTCCGATCGCATCGGGCCTTCGGTCGAGAAGGCGTATCGTTATTTTGAAAACGCGGACTATGACGTGGAGATCATCGTGGTCGATGATGGCTCGACGGACGAGACCACGAACGCCGTCCGGGAGGTATTCGCGCGAAAGCCGAAAACACTGAGTCGTGTGGATACGCGGCTCATCTCGCTCGTCGTAAATAGCGGAAAAGGCGCGGCCGTCCGGCGCGGGATGCTCGAAGCGCGCGGGAGCGTGCGCGTTTTCACCGATGCGGATTTTTCCACGCCTATTCAGGAGATTGCGAAGATCATTCCGCTCATCGCTTCGGGGGAGTATGACGTCGTGATCGGTAGCCGTGCCGCCGAGCGAAGAATGCTTGTTAAAAAACATCAGCCCTGGTACCGGGAGGCGATGGGAAGGTTTTACAACGTGCTTGTCCAGCTTTTTGTGTTTCGGGGTATTCGGGATACGCAGTGCGGCTTCAAAGGATTTAGCGGCGACGCGACGCAAATCCTCTTTTCGAAGCTGCGCGTAAATGGTTTTTCGTTCGATGTGGAAATTCTCTATCTCGCCCGGCGTTATGGCTACCGCATCCGTGAAATTGCCGTAGAATGGTATAACGACGAGCGCTCGACCGTTGGAGCGATCACCGATTCCGCGAAAATGTTCTGGGAATTACTCCGCATCCGAAAACTTCACGCCCACGACGCACAGAGGTAATGGCTTCCACTTCTCTATCGAAAGAGCGAACGCGCACAGCGGCGCGTCCCCCGCTACGCCCGGCCGCAACGAAACCGTTGCTCCAACCCGCGAACCTCGTTCGCTTTAAAATCTGGCACGCGGCGCTGATTTTCCTCGGCCTTACGCTGATCTTTCATTCGGCGATTCTTTTTGGCGGAAAATTTCTCTGGGAGGATTTTGTCGAGCAGGAATTTCCGTTCCGTACCTTAGCGGCAAGTTCACTCGCACAAGGAATTCTTCCCCATTGGGACCCTTATGTCTTTGCCGGGATGCCATTTCTGGCCGATGTGCAGGTCGCATTTTGGTATCCGGTCAATCTGTTGCAATCCCTGTTTGTTTCGGACGGGCATCTCTCGCCGCTTGTGATGGAATGGGCCATCCTACTCCATTTTTTCGTAGCGGGATTTGGGATGTTTTGGTTCTCTAAAAAGATTTTCGAGATCGACGATTGGTCCGCGCTGTTTGCCGGCATTGCGTATGGCTTTGGCGGCTATATCGCCGCGCAGTCGATCCATCAGATGATCGTCTATCATATTGCGCTGTTTCCGTTTGTCGCATACTTTTTTATTCGCGGCGTCGATTCCTGGAAACATGCGATTGCGAGCGGGCTTATCTTGGGAACGATGTATCTGGCCGGCCATCCGCAATCGACATTGTATTTCACATTCTTTCTCGCGCTCTTGGCAGTGTATGAGCTAATCTATCGCGTTCGAAACAAACAAGAACCAATGAGTCGGATAGAACCGATGGTCTTGGTGAGAATGGCGATTCCCATCCTCATTGGTTTTGGGATTTTTGCAATTCAATTTCTGCCGTCGCAGGAGCTTGCCAATCTGTCACGCCGCGAGACAATCACGTATGAAAAATCGCTCGATGGCTCTCTTACATGGGGACATTTACTCACCTTTGTTCTTCCCCGGCTTTTTGGCGTCAGCTTGGGCGATCCCGCCGACACGAAAGTTCCATATTGGAACGGCCCGTACTATCTCTCCTGGGAGACAGCAATTTATATCGGCGTGCTTCCGCTTTTTTTCGCGATCATGGCGGGGCTGCTGACGCGCAAAAAAAAATATGTACCTTTGTTCGCTGGGATGGCGTTGCTCGCCGTCGCGTTTGCGCTTGGCGATCATTTTTTTATCTATCGCATCTTCTTTCAGCTTCCGCTCTTCAATAAATTCCGCACTCCAGCTCGCATGATGATGCTTTTTAGCTTTGCCGCTTCTGCACTCGCGGGCGTGGGATTGTCGGACGCGTTGAAATGGCCGGGGAAAAAATGGGGCGACACCAAAGGACTTATCGTTCGCGCGCTCGTCGTGCTGCCGTGGCTCCTGGCAATCGCGGGAATGATACACGCCACAAGTTTCCTTAAAGGCGCACCGGATGGCGCGGAGGAATCCATCTCGTGGGCTGCAAGCTTGGCTACGCTCCCGGTGCTCGCACTGATTGTTTTTACGGGCTTGCATTATCTCGGCAACTTGCGCGGGAACACGTTTGCCATGCTCGTTATCGCTGCGACAGGCATCGAGCTTTTCACGTACGGGATGTCGCTTAACGACTCGTCCGAAGACCCACGCGATGCATTTCGTGAGCAGCCCGCGCTTGTCTCAATGCTCCAGAAGGATGAGGCCAACTCACTGAGCCGCGCACGCACGCGGATTGGTAATCAGATGCTCGTCAAACGGAATCAGGGAGCATACGACAGGATTCAACTTACCGAGGGCTACGATCCGCTCGTGTTGCAGCGCGTGTTTCCCGATATGGCCAATCCCGATAACAGCTTGGATCTGATGAACGTCAAATGGACGATCTCCACCGGCGCTGCACAGGGATTCACCATGCGGCCAACCTACATGCCGCGCGTGAAGCTTTATTATCAAGCCGATATTCTTCCGGATTCCGAGGCGCTTACGTGGCTCAAAACCGACTCCAATTATGATTATCACAACCGCATTTTGCTCGAAGAGCCTCCTACAATGCCACTTGGCTCGTCCGACCCAAACGCCAAAGACTCGGTTACAAAATTTGGGGACAACGAAATCGTTACCCAAGTCACGACGGCCTCGAATGCCATACTCTTCTTTTCCGAAATTTATTATCCGGCGTGGAAAGCGTATTTAGATGGGCATCCTGTAAAATTGTACCGCGCGTTTACTTCCCTGCGCGCGGTAGAAGTTCCCGCAGGCACGCATTCGGTCGTCCTCCGCTATGAATCGAGCGCCTTTGCGATGGGAAGCATGATTACTATTATTACGCTCCTTCTTAGTGCCGGAGTGCTTGTTGTGCTCTTCGTCCGAGGACGGTCACCCTCGCAGCCATCTCAAACACCGGGAACATAATGTCATCGCGCGAGAAAATTCTTATCCTCGCGCTGCCCGGCATTGGGGACGCGCTGCTCGCTACGCCCATGATCGAACGGCTCCGCGCGGCAAAACCCGGCGCGGAAATCCACGCCTTCGTCATGTTCTCGAGCACACGCGAAATGTACGAAGCCGATCCTAACATCGACCGCGTTCACCACTACGATTTTTTGAACGAATCGAAATCGGGAGCGATGAAATTTATTCGGAGTCTCCGGAAACTCCGTTTCGATATTTCGATCAATATCTATCCGCAAAACCGGCGCGAGTATAACCTGATTGGCCTCATGATTGGTGCAAAACGAAGGCTTGCTATTCGCTACCGCCGCCGTGATCCACAGAATTTAAGCTGGATGAATACCGATACCCTCCTCGAAGACGATACGCTGCATTGCGTCCAGGAGAATGTCCGGCTGCTTTCACTTCTCGGAATCACGGAGGAACTTAATGAAGCTTCCCTTCCCACTTTGCGGCTGAATATCGCCGAGAACCATTTGAAATGGGCCGATAACTGGATAAAAGAACGAAGAATCGGCGCGGACGAATTACTCATTGGGTTCCACGCCGGAACTGCGCTCTTCAAAAACCACATTCGCCGCCGATGGGAACCGGAAAAATTTGCGGAACTTGCCGAACGTATCACGAAAGAATTAGGAGCCAAAGTTTTACTCTTTGGTGGACCGGATGACTCCGATGCCAATCGGATTATTCGCGCGCGGGCGGGAGAGTTCGTAATCCCCGTCGAGACAAAAAGCATTTTGGATTCCGCAGCGGTCATGTGCCGCCTCAACCTGTTTGTTTCCAACGATTCGGCGCTGATGCACATTGCCGGCGCGCTTTCACTGCCAACTGTTGCTATCTTCGGGCCCACGAACGAAACATACGTCCATCCCTGGAAAACGCGCTACAAAATAGTTCACACCGGCATCGAATGCCGACCCTGCTTTGTCTATTCTCCAAAGCCGCTTACATGTTATCGCGTGGATCCCACCGAGCATTTCCTCTGCATCCGCGCCATCGAGGTCGAGCAGGTGCTGTCAGCGGTGAAAGAGCTTCTCCGTCCGGAACTTACACTGCCCGTTATTTAAGCAAAAGGAATGTCCCATGAAGCGTGCCGCTCGTTGCGGTCTGACCGATAAAGCGGAGCGCGTAATAATAGCTTCCTGCCGGCAGCACACCGAGATTGAACGTATATGGGACTGTTCCTCCACCGGCAACCGTAACGTTATCGCGCGTAAGCTGCTCGCCGAGCGCGTCATAGAGGATTACTTCAACGACCCCATCCTCGGCGGCAAGCAGGTTCACGGTCGTTTGATATTCCGTTTCTGACGTGACGGGGTTCGGGCGCGGCTTTTCAGCGGTTACGATGGGCCGGCCATTGAGAACACCGATGAGAATGCTGTCGCCGCATTGAGTTTGGAAGTTCGTCGTCGCAGCCAACGGAGCGCTCGTAGAGAGCGTGCAATTGCTGAAGTTGGTATCGCCGCCATTCAGTGCGAGCGAGTTAACGGAAATCGTTCCTCCAACGGTATCGGCGATCATCGCTTCCATCGGCAGGGTGACGAGCGGTGTGCCCGGAACAAGTTGAATATTGCTTCCCTTTACCATGAAAGAATATTCCTCGATATCGCCAACATCGACGTGCGCCGCGCTTGTTGCAAAATGATCGCGCGGCCATTCAATAACGCCCTGCACGCTGTTGAGTCCGGTTCCCGTGAATTTGACATCCGGCGTGAGCATCACATTGAAAATATCGCCCTCCACAATCGGCGACTTCGAAACGCTGACCGAGAAATGAACGGTATCGGCCGGAACGACTTTGCCGAACAGATGAATCGTATCATCGGCATTTGTCGCCGCAGTCGAATGGATGAAGAGCGTCGAAGCCAGGGGGCCGGTCGAAGCGCCGTCATACGTCAGATGAACCGTGTAGGTGTTTCCATTGGAAAGCCGCAATCCGGTATGTGAACTAATAACAAAACCATTACCGGCAATGCTGTCGTTAACGGAAATCGTTCCGCAGCCCGTGTATTGAAGCGTAATCGACGTGTCAGGCGTGTCGCAGGAATGGAAGGATTGGAAATCGAGCGTATCGTGAGGAGCAGTGCTGAGCACGGACGGTCCACCACCTGGCGTAATCGTAAGCGAAACGGGCACAAGCGTGTCACCCGCCGTGCCATCGGCCGTTTTAAATTGGAGATGAAGATTGCCATTATAACTGCCGGGGATGAGGGCAGAAATAGCCACGGTTACGTGCAACGTATCGCCATTTCCGATCGAATCGGGCGCGAGAAAAACGGGCAGTGATTTGTCTTCAGAACTTGTAAATGCGACCGTGAGACTCGGATCGAGCGAAATACCGGTCACCTGAAGGGTATCGCAGCCGGTATTAAAAACTCCGAACGTGATGGAATAAGGCTGATCGCATGGGTTAAGCGTATCGAATGCCAGCGTCGTTGGCAGAAGAGGTGGATTCGTGACGAACGTGGAAATCCCATTCGTTCCGGCGCCGGTGAGCGGTACCGTTCCGGTCTTTTCTGTCGCGTGGTTATTCAGGAAACAGTCTATGGCGGCCGTTCCGCCCTGCACACCTTTTTGAGTCGGAATATATCGAATCTTAAATGTAATTGGTTGGCCAGGCCCAATCATTATGGGTACTTTGCCGGAATCGAGGAAAAATGGCGCGGACACCACAAGACTGCTGACGAGAGCCGAATCGCAGGAAGAATTGCGGAAGGTTATCGATTCGTACCCGATAGAATCACAAATTGGGATAGCTCCAAAATCAACCGGCTGTGCAGGGATCGTAAGCGTTCCCGCAGACGCGCCGATCCCCGTTAGCGTGGCTATGTTGGAACTATCGAACGTGCTATAGATATACCGATGAAAATGGAACCTTACCGGCGCAGTGAACGTGGCGATTGTCCCCGGAATAAACCGGATAAGAATTTGCCGCGTACTGTCAGATGCAATGATAATCGGAAGCGTTAGCGGATTGCCGTTCATATCCAATAGCTCGAAATGGGGATCGGTCAAATCCGCCTTGGTGATGGAAATCGTATCACACCCGTTATTCTTGAGCGTAAGCGGGCTTTCGGTCGAGTCGCAGATGGCGAGCGAATCGAAATTGAGCGTGTCCGGAATAATAGTAAGGGCGGGCTGCTTGGGATTAAACTTCACGGCTGTGTGCAGCCCAATGCCGAAGGACGTATCGTGTGCCATATAGCGCATCTGCACTTCGAGCGAATCGGACAAAATGGCCGCGCTCGTGGGCGTGGCTTTCAGCCGCAAGCGAACCGTGTCGCCAGGAGTCCTATACGGAGCAAGATGAATCGGAAGAGAAAGCGGATTACCGGCCGCATCCACTAAGGTCCAATTATTTTTCTCAAGCAACGCCGAGGTGATTGCCAGCGAATCGCAGCCTTTGTTAATCAACAGAAGGGTCGAATCGACGCTCGAACAAATGGGAATTGTATCTTTCGTAATGTTCTTTGCGCTGAGCGAAAAATCGGCGGGAGTCGAGAGCCCAAACAGTTTTACGGTAACATAAATCGTATCGTAAGGATCGAGGCCCCAGGTTGGCTTGTAATACGTAATTTGGTAAATGACCCGGATGGTTACGGAGTCCGACGCGGTGGAATCCATCATGGCTCCGGGATGCCAGGCAAGGCCAAACGCAACCGAGTCGCCCGGCTTAATGGGAGTGTATGGAAGCGGAACGCTGTCGAAAAAGACTGCGTGGGTGGTATCGGGGCGTCGCGTGGTATCGAATATGTTGAGACTCTGGATAATGATCGCACCCGGATTCGTAGTATCATTATTCAGATAATTCGTATTATGCAGATAATAAAAATGCCGCCCGGTATCGCAGATAATCGAGCTGTCGGCGCGGTGCGCATCGGTATCGACAAAATGGCACTGAGGAATGAGCGAGATGCTATCGCCTCCATCGATGGTTTTCCACAGTCCCCCGTCGCCATCGGAGGCATAAACGATATTGCCGCAGCCCGTTACGGAAAAGCGGGTATCGGTGATGGGATAGGCACTTCCGTCTCCCTGACTGGGGCCATAAGCTCGTGTCCATGTCTTCCCTGAGTCGATGGAACGAAGAAGGCCAGACGGCGCCCCTGCAATGGTGGCGCCGCTATTCTGCACATAAATAACTCCATCGACGCCCTGAATTCCTCCCGTGGTCTGCATCGGGAGCGACAACGGTTGATTCCAGTGCAGCCCATTATCGACCGAACGAAGGACGGGTGAAGGCTGAGTAACGCCACCGATCATGGTGTCTTCCGGCGCGACAACGAAAGTTCTCGAATTCTTGATGGCATAAACTCCAAAGGCCTCGTGCTGAATGCCGAGAGGAACTTCGGCCCAACTTAGCCCTCCATCCGCAGTGGATAAAAACGTCGAATTGACGTCTCCAAGCTTATATTCGGTTGCGACGCCGTGCAATGGGGATACGAAATCCAGCCCATTTTTTCTCGTGGAGTGCGTCGTCCACGTTACTCCCTCGTCGGTCGAGGTCCAGATGCCGATTCCCAAAGGCTCGGTAACGGTGAGGGCCGATGGCGTTTGGCGCACGGATGCCGGACCGGTAAATTGCTGCGGGTTTCCCGTCCATGTTTGGCCGCCATCGACAGTACGCCAAAGCCGGGGATCATTGATGTTCAAACTGCCTGCGACGACCAGCCAGCCGCTGTCCTGATCGCTAAACCAAATATCTTCCACGATCGGAGCGGTATTATTCAGGGGCGGAACCGTGCAAGGGGTAAATGTTTTGCCGCCATCGACCGTTCGCATGACCATACCGGAATTATTGTTTATGTTGTTCCAATGAAATCCGATAATTCCGACCTCCGGATTAAAAAACCAGGATGCGCTGATGTAGCTATTATCAGGCGGGGTGAGCTGAAAGACCTTAGTCCATTCGCTGGCCTGCGCGCCGGCGCGCGTTGCGAACATGAGGAATGGCAGCGCGGCGAGCGCCGCCATGAGCGTGAGACGTTTTAGCATTTGGATCGGATAGGCTTATAGTGCCTCTCTATTAAAACACGGAATAAACGATAAAATCGCAGCGCAAGCCGAAGCATTCCCCGCGACCAATGAGCGACACGAAAAGACCCCTGAAAGTTGCAACTTATGAAAAAAACTTTCCGATATTTTTCTGCAAGGCACGATCTATCGTATCAGCACAAAAGGCGCGGATAGGCGGTTGTCTCCACTCACAAGGCGTAGATAATACGTGCCGGAGGGAAGGCCGTTCAGATCCCAGTCGAATGGGTTTTGAGTTGAGATGAGCGGCAAGCTTCGGCTTGCGGCCACTGTGCCGAGCACGGTTACGATCTCGGCCTGGCATTCGGTAATAGCGGCGTCATTCTTTGTAAGCCAAAGCTGAAGCTCGCCCGAAGTAACGCTCAGCCCTGTAAGGACAAGTGGCGGGCCACCCTGAGCTTCCTCGGAAACGCCGGCGCATGCGAACGTAACTATGGTTTGAGCCGTCGTGTCGAAGGCGTTGCTTGTTCCTCCGTAGGTGCCTTTGATCTCGGCAAGAATCGTCGTCGTGAGATTCAGACCTTGCGGTGGAAACGAGAGCAGAAGCGAATCGGACGCTTCGGCATCGAGCTTCAGAGGAAAGGTCAGGTTGGTGTCGTAGTTCAGGCCCTTCGCGACAGCGAGGTCGCACGAGGTGATCGTCACGTTATCGCATGGCGCGTGAAGCACGAACGGAACGATCGAAGTCGAGCAATTGGAAAGATCGAGCTTTGGGGCAGCGGAAATCAGCGGCTGCGCATCGGCGCCCGTTGCATCGAGCGTGAGCGAAATCGTCGTATCGAACACCAACTCGTCCCCCAGACGGTAGAGGTAACACGTAATATTGAGCGGTCGAGAGCCAGGATAGAGAGCTTCGATGGTGTAATGCAAGGTATCCGTTTTTCCCGCAAGAACGGTGTCAACGGTGGACGGACCTCCGGACACGATGAGCCCCGTCTCGCTGAATAGAAGCGAATCGATTTGGATATCCTCGCACCCCGCAGCTTTGATATAAACAGGAAAGGCCACTTCATTACAGGAGGCGATGTTAAGATTGGGCGATACGGATACGCGGGGCTCCGGTGAACCCGAAGACACTGCGATAAACGCCAGCGTCGTGTCGAACACCGTGCTTTCTGGAACGAAATGACTGTTAATCGTCAGCAGATAATGCGTGAGATCGTTCCGGCCATGCGGAGCATAGCGAAGCCAGAGCGTATCCTTCTGCCCGCGTGCCAGCGGGAGGCCCGGACTACCCTCGAAGGTCAGCAGACCATTGGGTGGATTAACCGTGAGCTCGTCCACATTCAATGAGTCGCACGAAGCGAGGTCGAAGGCAATCGGGATTCTTATGGAATCGCACGCGGTAATCCCGACCGAATCGACCAAAGCGTAGTGTACCGGCACAGGCTTTACGCTAATGGTAAAGGACGTGTCCCAAACATAGACCGTACATGCGACGGTATCGGTCACATGAAGTTGAATAATCGTTCCAATCGGCAGGCTGGGCGCGGTAGGCGTGAGATTTATTATCCCCCCATGGCCGGCGGCAAGGCTAAGGGAGGTATCGGTTGGGTGAACGGTCCATCCGCTGTCTGCGGAAATGGAAAGATGCATTCTCAGCGGCTGAGTTGCGGAAATAGCACTTATAGAAATTCTAGGAACTATACAATTCTGGACCACGATGTTCGGCACCTGGAACGGGAGTGGGACGGTCACGATCGAGAAGGTATCGATCCACCCCCAGGTCCGGCATCCATCCGTCGCCGTCGTGGAGATGGTAAAATGGGACGAGTATTGGGCTATCGAAGGGGTAACATTGAACCAAAATGTTTTTGCTGGGCCGGGAAGAAGTTCGAAGATGGTGTCATTTGGAGTGAGGGATTGCGGGCCGGTGCCGGTAATACGTATCGACATCTGGACCGGCAGCACAAAGGGCCTGACCGTGATCGGGATGCGGGCGATCGGGCAATTTTCCGATGTATCCGGCCGCGTAATCGGGTCCGTGGGTTCCACTTTGTCCACGAGCGTATCGAGCCAGAGCGTCTCGCCGCTCATGGCAACAATGTACTTTCCTTTTGGTCCAAACTCAAAAATCCCGCGTTGGCCTCCCGTCGCTTTAGGCCCTCCCAGGAATTGCCAACTGGTCCCGGCATCGACCGAGCACCAGACCCCCGTGGTATCCTGATGACAGACCACCCCATCCGCCCCGTTCAATATGTCTTCGGAGAACTTCGGGCCGCAAGCATGCCAGGTATGGCCGCTATCTAACGAATAAAAGGCCGTGCTATCCTTGCTGGAAACAAAAAATATTTTGCGGCATGTGTCGGCATACGCGCCAAGCCCTTCGATGCCGGAAGTGCCGGAAGGATGTGTCCAGGTGACGCCGCCGTTCGTCGAATAGTAGGGTACGGAACCATTATTATTGGTTACGATGCAGATATTGGTGTCGAGCCGCGCGTACGTGCCCGAATACGTCGCATATAAGGTGCCTTTTGTAATATAGGCATCCAATGCAAAGCTTCCCGCAGTCGCGCTGTTTTGCCAGGTCGAGCCACTGTCGGACGAAAACCACACATCCGCATCCCCGGAAGTCGCGTAGAGTACGCCCGGACTCAACTGGTTTATCGAGGTAAAATAAGAGGTCGTTCCGGAAGGAACGTTGAAGATTTGGGTCCACGCGCCATTGGTATAACGCCAGATGGTCCCTTCCGCACCTGCGACCCCATGATTGACATCGAAAAAATAGGCGCAAAGCGCCGAACTCGAAAGCGTGCCGATTTGCTTCCAATTTTGCGCCGTGGAAACGGATGCAGAAGCCAGCACGAAGAAGAGCACGATGCCCCTTCGCGCGATCGTACGAATGCTATTTCGGGAAAATGCCATATTGCCTGGATTGTTTTACCTATCGCCCATAAACATCGACACGGCAAACACCCCAAACGTTACAATGAAGCCGCTTAAATTTTTCGATGGAAAATGGTTGTTTCTCCTCAGACATTGCAATCCTCGAAACCACGCAGGAAGCGATCCCCCACGCTTAGGGGGCGCGAGTGATTTATCCGTTCCGGACTACCACGGAAGCATCCGATTTTATGCCAATGAAACGTGAAAGCACGGAATAGATACGAAAAAGTTTTTCATCCGGACGCGGCGCGGAAAGAAACGGCGCCTCGACGAAACGGAAAATAAGCGCAATGAATGGAATAGAAATGAGCAGCACGCCCACCCGTAGCAAAAATTGAAGCGGCTCGCTCGAAAGTTCGCGTATCCAGGGATTGGCAAACCAGGAAAGCTGCATGTGAAAAAGATAGATCGAATAGCTGATCGTGCCCGTCCAAACTAATGCGCGATAAAGTATATGTTTCGGCGAGGAAGATGCTCCGTGACGCATCGGAACGATTGCGGCCGCAATCACGAACGCAAACCCGAGTCCGAACAGCAGATCGGTGAATACCCACATCGGTTCCGCGAGCGTCGAAAGAATGGCGGCGAAAAGCACCACCACCGAGGCAATGACGAGCGAAATGCGGTGGAAGCTTTGATTCCCACCAGCGACGAACCACTCCGCAAGCCATGCGCCGAAGAGCCACTCCGGCATCCGCGAGAGCACAAATCCCATCGGTGCGTAGGGGCCGGTCGGCGCAATACTGATTAGCTGATAGTGAAAGACGTTCATCATGACAAAACGCCACGCGAGCGAAACGACCGAGAGCAGAATGATCGAGCGCGAAAGGCCAATGTTCCGAAAGGCGTAAAGAAAAATGGGATACGCGAGATAAATTTCGAACTCCAGCGCGAGCGACCAATAGACATGCACAATCCCATAAAAATACCGGTCGAAATAACCATGCGTCAGCGTGAGATGCGATAGAAGATCCATCACCGTTGGCGGCGAGCCGACAAGATCCGTACCATGCGAGGTGAAGAGCAGCAAAAAGAATGTTCCCACAACCGAAACGGCATACGCCGGGTATAGCCGCCACAAACGCCGGAGATAAAACTTCCGCCATTCGAAATCATAGCGCCCCGATTCCGCGCGTTTCCTTGCAAACGGAAGATGGATGCAAAAACCGCTCAAGACAAGGAACAGCCCGACCCCCAGATAACCCCATCGAAATGGAGAAACGAGATACGCAAAAATTCCCGCCGACTTCGTCCACGGCACCACCCCAATCGAAGGAAACGGATAGACCCCGTAATGACCCCAGATATGGTATCCTGCGACCATCAGCGCGGCCGTGCCTCGCAACGCGTCAATGGAATCGAGTCGGAGCTTTGCAGTCAATTAAGAATGATGGTTCAGACTTTCAATTCTCAAAATCGAGTTCCCAATTCCACATGCCGCCAAAAAAAGAGAGTGCAGATGCAAGCATCTCCACTCTCTTTTCTTTCCCTGCTTTCTTAATTTTTCGCGGGCGCTGGAGCGGCGTTTGCGGTGCCGGTCGCGGTTCCCGTGGAAGTCGCGCCCGTCGCGGGTCCTAAGGATTTGATCATGTTGTTACGCTCGGCCTCTTTCTTGAACGCGCTCATGTATTCGACGAGCGAAGCGATTTCCTCATCGCCGAGCGGACCTTTATTCTTCGTGTGGAACGCCGGCATTCCCGTATTCGTAATACCATCCGAAATAATCGTCTGCCATTGCTTTGGCGTATGCTTGAGCATGGCTTCGCTGGCGAGTTCCGGGCCGGGCTTGCCGTCCGTCTTCGTACCGTGGCAGATCGCGCAATCAGCTTCGAAGAGCCGCGCGCCAAGCTCGCCTTTACCTTTATTGACATGGCAGCTCGCGCAATCGCCCTGGAACAGGCCGTCCAAGTGCATCGTGACCTTATGCGCCAACTTCGATTTCACGACCCGCCCCTGAATGCGAACCATCGCATCCGGAGTATTCTTCGCGTTCGAGGTGATCGTCACGCTTTTCATAATCGGACCCTCGGGCTTATTATTGGCGTCGAAGGTCACTTTCAGCCGGCTCGTGCCGCCCGGTGGAATCCGGTTGTCCTTCGCATCCAAAACCGCTGCCGTGCAGCCGCACGATGGCCGCGTGCTCGCAATCACGAGCGTATCCGTCCCGGAATTACCGATGAGGAAATTATGCTCGGCTTTCGTGCCCTGCTCGATGTCATGGAAATCGTAGGTATCTTCATCGATTTTGATGACGGCGCCCTTTTTTGTCGTATCGACCGGCACGGGCTTGGCTGCGTGAAGGCTGCTCGATCGCGAGCCTGGGAACAGAACATACGCGGCCATGAGCACCGCGAAAACTACCGGTGGAATTGCGAAAACAATGCGAGATTTCATAATCGGTTGCAAAAGTATAAATGATAAACGACGCCCGAACGTAGAAATCGAAACTCCGAAAAGCCGCTCAAGATTCCGCGACGGGCGCTGACCAAAAAATTCGACTCTATGATTACCACAAAATGTCCAGTTGCGTTCCGGATTCCGGGCATAAAATATTTTTTTCGGTAATCCCGGTGTTTTCTAACCCTCTGTTGATAATTCACTTTCCAGAAAACAGGTGCCCACTTTGTGTTTCTTTCATTTCGGGTTCATGAACTGTGGCGTTTCCGAGCCAATTTAGCCATCTTTCTTAGTGAAAAGGTGCTCAAAATGTGTTTTCACGTTTAATTTTCATTTGACTTTTCATGAACTTATGCAATTTCTTTCCTACCGAAAACCTCATCCTTTCCCGTTTCCACATTCGTAATTCGTCATTCATAATTCGTAATTGACATAGGTGCCCATCTAAGACTCTACTAAGATACGACCATTTCCCCGCCCGCCACGAAAATCCAGAATTATCCGGATAATCGGTATCCTGATAATCCTGATAATCATCGTCAATGCTCGACCACCACGCTCCGTGACTGCGCATATCCGCCCTCCGACAGCCGCAAAAAATACAACCCCGACGGAACATCCGAAACATCCAGCGTCACTCCCCCTCCTCTGACAAGAGGAGGGGGCTGGGGGGTGGTGCCGAGCACACCCGTGCCCAACGCATCATACATCTCATAACTAATCGCGTGGAGGTCGCCCACCGCGGCGACCTCGACCGTAATCTCATCCTGTGCAGGGTTCGGGACGATACTCGTAATCGTAAACGGCACGCCCGCCATCGCATCCTGAATCATCTGCTCGCCGCAGCGGAAGTTATAGGTGAATCCCGAACTCGCATCGTCAATCGAGGCAACGCAATCGTTCGGAAGTTTGAGTGAGTTTGTGAACGAAATATTCGAAAGCGTGAGCGGCGTGCTCGTGGAGTCCGTGAGATACACCTGAAACGTCAGCGTGCCGATGGTGTCCAATGGCGGTGGTGCCGGGGACGGCACCACCCACGCGAAACTATCCCGCGTGGAGGCTGGCGTCCCCGCCAGCCTCGAATGCTGAAGTCCCACTCCGCTTGCGTGTACAAAAGTGAGGAGATCGTCATTATGCGTAAGATCGAACGTTATATTCTGTAGGGACGTGCTGCGCACGTCCTGCCCCGTGAGCACAAGATAAAACGTATCGACATCTCCGGAAGAGGACGTGCGCAGCACGTCCCTACCCTGCACAAGCGATAGATGCAGCGACGCCGGCTGGATAATGCTCGCCGAAAGCGGAATCCTCGCCGTTTTACTTCCCACATTCGCATCGCTGAAAAATTCCAGCGAGCCATTCATTCCCGAAGTATCGCCGGTCAGCAAAACATGCACGGTGGTGGAATCCTTCGGCAAAATCCTAAGTGGATACGTTCCCACGGCCGCATACGTCCCGTTAGAAAGATAGGAACTATCCACATACAGCGTATCGCAGCCCGTATTGTAGAGCGTGATGGTGGTGTCGCGCGTTTCGCAGGCATAGAGCGCTCCGAAATTGCGCGTCGCGGTGTCGGCAAACAGTTCCGTAGTGCCGCCCAGGCCAAGTCCCGCAAGGGTAATGGCGGTATCGCGCCCCGAATCGTTCACGATATTTTGGGAATGAAACGAAAGCGTGGCCGCATGAGCGCCTTTCGTGCGGGGAGCGAAATAAAATTGGATAATCGCCGAATCGTAAGGGAGCAGCAGCGTATCGTGTAAAGGGGAAGTGAGCGAAAACGCCGCGTCACCGATAAAAACGATATTCGAAATCACGAGTGTATCGCAGCCCTTGTTCGAGATCGTATCGAAGACCGTCGTATCGCCCGCGCAGAAGGAAAAGCTTCCGGCCTGCAATGCCGTGCTGCGCACGTCCAGAATGCCAAAACCCTGCACACCTTTTCCCGCAAGCGCAATCGCCGGATTTTCCGTCAGACCCATCGAGCTTACATTCAGCCGCGCCTCACCCGTAAACGCGCCCGAATCCGGAGGAACGAAACGATAGTTGAACGTTACCGAGTCCCCCGGCGCGACGATAATGGGCAGTGTATCATTCCCGCCGGTGAAACCCGCGCCAGTAACCGTAATCTGCGTTATCGTATCCGGCGCGCAGCCGGAGTTCGTGAAAGTGACGAACGTATCGCGAGCGGCAAAGTTGGCGCACATCTTGACAGCGCCGAATGCGACTGAGGATAGGGACGATGTGAGATTAGGCAAACCAGGAATAGCGGCAACATTAACATTGAACGTTGTATCGAACGGAACGCTTGTCCCGAAATAATAGCCCGTGAGTTCTATAGGAACGGTTCCATTGGTAGCCGTATCGCGGGGGTCGAACGTGAACGGCAACGTATTGTGGTAACCATTCCGGATGGTATCCGGCAGCGAGTATTGAAATTGCAACCGGTTTGCAATGGATGGCGGAACCCGCACATTCGTAATCACAAGCAACTGACACGAATCGATTTGCACGAAGCCTGAATCGGCGAGTACCTTGCAGCTCCCTGTAATTGGCTGCGGCGCAATGGCCAAAGCCGAGGGCGGCGTTGTCACGATAATCGTCCGCGTTTCCGCCCAATCCGAACAGTGCCAGCTATTTTGGAAATTGAGCGTGAGGGTGCTTGTGGATGGTGTAGAGTGGGGAGAATAATCGATCCATAATGTATCGTTATCGCCACCCCTCAGTAAAATGTTGTTTGCGCTTGTAATAGAAAACTGACGAAGGCTATCCGCCGCAATTGAGGCGTGAATAAAAATGCTATCGATGGCCTGGCCCTGCATGGGAACAGGAATGCGCGTCCCCCCACATGACGAAGTGAGGTGGGAAGTATCGGCAGACAAAATATCGCCCGTTGGAATGGGATCACCGAGTGTGCCGTCTCCGCCATCGGTGGTCAACCAAATGCCGCCTGCTGCATCGAAGGCAATCACTGTTCCACCGTTACACGACGGAAGCACACAAAAGCGTGTGTCAATCAAATTCGATGGACCTCCTACCGATTTCCAACTTTGGCCCTGATCCATAGATCGGAACATTCCCTTTTCGGTGCTCTGTATGTAAATAGCATTGCCATCCCCTTCAATGTCACCGGAAGTCGAGTAAAATGATGACAAATTAGGAATTGTGGCCCCTGCTATCCAATTGCGGCCAGTATCCAGCGAATACCAGAGTTGAGATGAATCAATGGTCTTGCTGCTTATAGTTCCAATTCCTTCAGGGTAAAGGAAAAATATTCCGGTCGCTTGTTGCACGTAAATTCCCCACGACTCCTCCACCAAAGGGGTAGTGGTCCACGATTTCCCGGCATTCGTGGTAACATAGGTCTGCCACTGCACATAAGCACCCTGTCCCACCGGCTTTGCCGGAGCGGCGCCGCCGCTAATCATGCATACGCTATCGTTAAGCTGCGCAATACCTCCATCGGACACATAAAGAGTTCCACCTTCGGATTTCACACAGTTATATTGAGACGAGTCAAGTGCGTTCCAAGTGTTGCCACCATCACTCGTCCGATAAATTCCTGGGGTATAAGGTGAGAAGGGGTAAGGTGGGTATCCATGATATGAAAACCAGCCGTTCATTCGGTCGTGCATATAGATGGACGAGATGAACTCCCCAAATCCTTGCAAGCCTTGCAAATCTACAGGTAAGGTTACCGATGTCCAGGTGTCTCCGCCATCGGTTGTTTTAAAAATAGCGGGCTGTCGCCCGACAGTTGAAGAGTTGGAAGCAACAAGTCCTGACTTCGTGTCAAAAAAGAAACCTGATGTCGGTACGCTTGGAAGTGAGCCTATTCGCGTCCAATCCTGCGCATGAAGAGGGCTCGCAACGAGCCCCAGCGCTCCAATACAAAAGAATTTTCTACAGCACTTCCCCATGGCTTTGAAAAAATGGATACCGCGCGAGGATATCCCCCGCATGGTAACCGCCGATGTAACAAACGGGATCGTCGTATTGAATCCTGATGCTGCATCGAGCGGATTAGGATAGTTTTGGCCGCCGCTATCGCGTGGCTGCCCAGCCATAAAATTAAAAAACACTAACGGATAATCGGGTTCTCGGTTGCGAGAACTGAATCCTTTCTATTATTCGTTCTTGGATAGGTCAATAAGGCTTACAGATATGACATTCTTAGATTTAGTGGAAGAAGTCCGGCACCGTCCGGTGGAGGAGATGGAGGAACTAAAGCACGTTCTCGATCACGAGTTGATCGAGGCCGAGCGCGACCGTCTTTATCTCGATCATCTTGAAAGCGTCTCCGAATGGGAAAGCGGCAAGCTCAAGCCAACTTCCGACATCGAGGAATTCCTACGAAGTCTTGACGAAGGCTGGAAACCTGAAACTTCTTCGCCGATTTCGGGTTTAGAGTTAGTGTAAAAATAGTCTGATCCGTTATGAAACGACTTTTCGCGGCATTACTCTTTCTTTCCTTCATAAGCAGCGCCACGCGCGCGCAATTCCGTAACGATCTCACGCCATCCGAGCCACCGCTGAACACGGCGAGCGCGATGCAGGGCGGGGATTCGTTTTGGTCGCGCTTGTTCGATCCCTCGCGCTTCAGCATGCACCAATCGTTTTCGTCGAGCTTCGTGTCCGGCGGCGGCAACAGCATGAGCCTGAATATGTTCACGAATACGTTCAGCCTGCATCCCTCGGACGATCTGTTTATCTCGGCGGACGTGTCGGCAGTGTATTCTCCGTTTAGTTCCTTCGGAAGCGCATATTCGAATTCGCTGAACGGCCTGTATCTCACAAATGCGCGCATCGATTGGAAACTCAGCGACAATACCTTCATGCGCGTGGAATATCTGGGCGGCCCGACGGCCGGGATGTACGGCATGTACAGCCCGTATTACAATCCGTTTTACACTCCTTCGTCACCGGCTGCTCCGGGAGGGTTTTCGGCGGGCGCCGGAGTACAAGTCCATTAACGCGCATTGCGCTAACCGTTGTCCAATCGCCCGCTTCTTGAACGGCTCATTGGTTCCGAGCGAACGCGCACCCGCCGTAAGCAACTTGCATTGCAAATACTTTCCTGGTCGTTTGTCACGTTGGTCGGGCTATTGGTGGTGGTGCTCGCATGGCAGTTTGTGACGCGCGCGTTTTTAACGCACCCCGTGAGCGGTGAACTCGACCGGCCCGATTTGCTCGTGCGCAAAGGCGAGCGCATTCAAATCAACGTCTGGAACGGTTCCGGACGTATGCGGATGGCGCAAAAGTTCACCGATTATCTGCGCGCCCGGAAGTTCGACGTGGTGGCAATGGAAAATTACAAGGACACCAGCGTCGATCGGACGTTTATCGTCGATCGCGTCGGCGACAGCGTCTCGGCGCAGAAAATTGCGTATGCGCTGGGCGTGGCCGATTCGTGCATCCACCGCGAGATCGATACCGAGGAATACGTGAAGGCCGATCTTATCATTGGGCGAGATTTTCTGAATTTGAAACCAATGAAATAATATGCTCATTAAATAAAGGAAACTACAACCACGAAATCTACAAAGGCGAAACCCAAAACAAAACGCGCGAGCGCTGCTCCCAAACGAGCGGCAAAAAAGCCAGTCACAGCGGGCCCGGCGGCAAAACGCCCTCGGCGCAAACCGGAACCCTCCGCGAAGGAACTAATCCGCGAGTCCGCGATGAAAGCCGCGCAGTATGCCCTCGAAAAAAAGGCGGCGGATATTCATGTGCTCGATCTCACGGGCATTACCTCGATGACCGATTATTTCGTCGTCGCCACGGGTTCCAGCGATCGGCAGGTCAAGGCCATCGCGGAAAATGTGATCGCCGAAATGCGCGACACCGAGGGTGTCCGCGCATGGCGAAGCGAGGGATGGGACAGCCTGCAATGGGTCATTATTGATTTTGTCGATTTTGTCGTTCATATCTTTCATCCAACGGCGCGGCTCTACTATAATATCGAGCGCCTCTGGGCCGACGCGCCAATGGTAGAGGTGATCGACGAACCGATACCCGCAAAACCCGCGCGCTGGAAAAAGAAGAGCGCGGCTGCACCCATAACCGACGCGAAGATCAAAGTGATCAGCGATTCCCGCGCGCGGCTCTCCACTTAAAACATGGAACGATTTTTAGAAAAAGCATTCGAAGTCGCGCTTGCGGAACTTGGCGCGCCGCCGGGCACGCCGGTAAAATTCGAGCAACCTCAAAACGAGCAGCATGGCGATCTCTCGACCAATGTTGCCATGCTGCTTGCGAAGACTTTGCTGCGCCCGCCGCGCGAAATCGCGAAAGAAATTATTGCGCGTCTTCACCTCGATCATGGGCATGTCAGAAGCGTTGAAATTGCGGGGCCTGGCTTTATCAATATCACGTTCGATCGCCAATATTTTACAAATGGTCTTCGAGACGTGCTTGCTGCCGGGCCTGATTTTGGCCGTGGGCAAACCAATCTGAGTAAAAGCATCAATCTCGAATGGGTGAGCGCGAATCCCACCGGGAACCTTCACGCCGGGCATGGGCGGCAGGTATGCCTCGGGCAGGCCATTGCCAATTTGCTGGACTGGACTGGCGCAACCGTAACCCGCGAATATTATTTTAATAACGCCGGCAACCAGATGGCGAATCTGGCGAAGTCGGTGCGCGTGAGATATTTGCAGGAACTGGGCGATGCACTTGATTTAGATGAAGATGGGTACCGAGGTGCGGAGATTGTCGAGATCGCGCGGGAACTCGCGCGGCAGTTCGGCGAGGACAAACGTTCCGCGCCACTCTCGTCTTTTCAATCCTTTGGCGAGCAGGAAAATTTCAAGCACATCCGCGCGACTCTCGAACGGCTCGGCGTGCATCACGATATTTTTTTTAACGAGAATTCGCTCTACGATTCCGGCGCGATAAAAGAAACGATCGCGGAATTCAAGGTGCGTGGTCTCGCTTACGAAAAAGATGGCGCGCTGTGGCTCAAGCTTTCCGAGATGGGCGAGAAAGAAGATCGCGTCATCGTCAGATCGACCGGCGAACCGACCTACCGGTTGCCGGACATTTGCTATCACCGCGACAAACTCTCGCGTGGCTATGATGAAATCATCGATATTTTTGGCGCGGATCATATCGCGACCATCCCCGACGTGCTTGCGGCGCTGCGGGCATTAGGTTACGATACTTCGCGAATAAAAGTCGTGATTCATCAGATGGTCTCGTTCGTTTCCGGTGAGGAACTAATAAAATTTTCGAAACGCAGCGGCGACGCATATTCGCTGGACGAATTGCTCGACGATGTTGGTACAGACGCAGCTAAGTTTTTCTTCAATATGCGCTCGGCCGGCAGCCATCTGGAATTCGATGTGGCGCTGGCTCGCGAGCAATCGGAAAAAAATCCGGTGTATTACGTGCAATATGCCCACGCTCGTATTGCGAGCATTCTTCGCTTTGCCCGGCAGCAGGGTCTCGATATTTCGAGCGCTGAGCGTGCATCGGACGATTCATCCTCCGCGCTCGACCGGTTAGAACACGAAGAAGAGCTCCGGCTGATAAAAGTGTTGCTGCGCTTTCCGGATGTGGTCGCGCATTCAGCATCGGCACTCGCGCCGCACCATATCTGCGAGTATCTTCGCGAAGTGGCCGCGCAGTTTCACAAGTTTTATCAGGTGTGCCGCATCGTCGGCGGCCCAAAGGAGCTGGAAATTCCGCGCTTGCTTCTCGCGCTTGCCACGAAACGTATCATTGCGAGTGGCTGCGCTATACTGGGAGTGTCGGCGCCGGAAAGCATGTAATGTTGAGGCGAACAAAGGTTGACGCATGATCCCGATCGAGATTTTTCTCGTCATTTTATTTATTGTGCTGCATGCGTTCTTTTCGCTTGCGGAAACGAGCATCCTTACCGTTCGCAAAAGCCGGCTGCGCGAAATGATTGACGACCCGGAAACGCCGGAGACGCGCATTCGCCGTGCCGAGCAGATTCTTTCACTCAAATTAAATCCCGATGATTTTCTCGCCGCGGTTCAAGGTGGTTCTCTATTCGCAACGTTTATTGTCGCGATCTGCTCGGCTTTAATCGGGGCATACGGGGCGTATCGTTATGAGATGGAATTATCCTCTGTCCTCGCGCTGTCTGGAACACTTCTGCTTGCATTGGCAATGGATCTCACATTCGGAGCACTGATCCCCAAGTCGATCGCATTACATCAGAGCGAGCCGATTGCGCTTGCCCTTGCGCGTGTAATGAATTTCCTGATGAAGTTGCTAAAGCTGCCGACGCGCCTTCCCGTGATCCTTTCGCGCATCGTACTGCATCCATTTCAAGAGAGAGCCACGACTACGAGCCGTATTTCCGGAGAAGAATTCCGCGTCATGCTCGAAGAAGGCGCCGAGAGCGGCGCGATCGATAAGACCGAGAACGAACTCATCGAAAATATCTTCGAGTTCAACGATCGCACCGCGCGCGAGGCCATGGTTCCGAGAACAAAGATGGTCACCCTCGACGCTGATCTGCCGCGCGACAAATTGATCGAGCGCATTATCTCGGAAGGCTTTACGCGCGTGCCGGTTTATCAGGACACGCTCGACCACATTCTCGGAGTCGTGTATTCAAAGGACGTGGTGGCACTGATCGAGCACCCGGAACTTATTATCCTGTACGACATTACCCGCCCCGTTCCGTTCGTGCCCGAGACGAAGCTGCTCGCCGAACTCCTCCGCGAATTTCAGCGTGAAAGGCTACACATGGCCATTGTCGTCGATGAATTCGGCGGAACGGCCGGACTCATTACGCTCGAAGATATTTTGGAAGAGATTGTCGGCGAAATCCAGGACGAGTACGATACCGAGCAGCACGGCGCCCATGTGGGCGATGACAAGAGTTCCATCAGCCTTTCCGCAACGTATTCGATTGCGGACGCCAATCTCGAATTAGAAAAAATATTCCCCGATTTTCAAATTCCCGAAGACGAGGAATACGAATCGGTGAGTGGATTCGTCAACAAATTATTCGGGCATATTCCCGATGTGGGCGAGGAACGCGAGACGGATGGCGTTCGCGTTGTCGTTACCGTCAAGGGGCCGAAGAATGTGTCGGAAGTTCGATTCGAAAAAGCCCCAGATGCACTCTAAAATCTAAATATGTCATCCTGAGCGGAGTTCTTCTCGACGAAGGAGAGAAGAACGGAGTCGAAGGATCTCATGCGATTAACCAAAGATCCTTCGACTCCGCAAGACTCCGCTATCGCTACGTCTTGCTTCGCTCAGGATGACATGGATATTTTAAGAGTTTGTGTATTTATTCCTCAATATTTTTCGATCTCATCCGCTTCTTCTCGCTTGCTTTTTTCTTGGAATGAAGTCTCGTTTCCTTCGCGGTTTTTGACGGCTTCGTTTTCTTACGCGCTTTGGGACGCACCAGCGCGTTGCCAAGAATGGACGCTAATTTTTCCAGCGCGGCATTTTTATTCCGAAGTTGACTGCGGTATGCCTGCGAGGTAACGCGCAGCCTGCCTTCGGAATCGAGCTTCGAAGCAAGGCGACTGAGCAGCCACGTGCGGTCTTCTTCTGAAATCGAAGGCGAGTGCGCGAGATTGAAGGAAAGCTCGGCCTGCGTGGAAGTTTTGTTGACATGCTGACCGCCCGGACCGCTCGATCGCGTGAACGAAATCTCGATCTCCTCTAAGGGAATCGAAAGGCGGCTCGAAACGCGAAGAAATTTTTCTTCTTCCATTGTTCAATGCACGGATGAAAAAAATACGCGGACATACGCCGCGAAAATGAGAAACAAAATCACGAGATGCACGCCAATGCGCATGAGCGCGCCGCCGCCCGTGTCGAGTTTGGCAATCGTTTTCAGCATGCCGCGAATAACGGGCTCTATCACCCGAAGCGCAAATGCGAAAACGCCAATGACGCCCACCATCAGCATCAGCGCTTTGAGGTAGTGAGAAAACGCGAGATGGGTGATGGCGTCTATCATAATTCCCTCCGCAAGGCCGAGCACAAGTCCGGTTTCGAGCAGCACAAGTGTGCGCCGCGTTGGGACAGCCTTATTCGCCGCTTTTGCAACAGGATTTTTTTTTGGTGGCATCACAAAAAAAAGGGACCAAGCTGGCCACGTCACCCGCGGACGTCACTGAGAGCTGCTTCCTTCCGGACCTGACTCGGTTGGGCGTGTCCGCGCCGCGTGGGACTCGGTCCCTAAACTTCTAATTGTAAATCGAACGCACGTAACGGGGTGAGGAAGGGCGAGGTTCCGGATTGCCCTTACTTTTTATCGAACCCCAGCGCGACGGAATTCATGCAATAGCGGAGTCCCGTTGGCTGCGGGCCGTCATCGAAGACGTGGCCGAGATGGCTGCCGCAGCGCGCGCAGAGAATTTCGGTGCGCGACATGCCGAAGGTATTGTCCGTTTTTTGAATCACGCGGCCCGGCTCGATGGGCGCCCAAAAACTCGGCCAGCCGGTGCCGGACTCGAATTTCGTATCGGAACTAAACAACGGATTGCCGCACGCTGCGCACGTAAAAATCCCATGCTCATGCTCGTTCAAGAGCGCGCCGGTAAACGGCTGCTCCGTTCCGGCATTGCGCAGCACGTCATACGCGGCGGGCGACAGCATGGCCCGCCACGCCGCGTCGGATTTTTGGACGGTATCGCTCGCTTTCGGATACGCCGAAAGATCGAAATTGGAGGGATTCCCATTCGTGGGAACACCGGTGGAAGGCTTTTGCGCGCACGCGGTGAGCGTGGAAAGTAAAAGAATTGCGTAAATGGTAATTTTCATGATTATGATAATTCGATTTTATTTGATCTGTCATCCTGAGCGGAGCAAATCGTAGCGGAGCGAAGATTTGCGGAGTCGAAGGATCTCGGAAGATCTCACGAGATCCTTCGACTCCGTTTTTCTCTCCTTCGTCGAGAAAAACTCCGCTCAGGATGACATGTGATTTAAATGGCATTCCTGATTACTCGGAGCCTTCTTCTTCCATTTCCGTCTTTCCATCGTTCCCCTCAAGAACAACGACGCATTCTCCCTTCACCGTTTCCGGGAAGCGCAGTTCCACGGCAGCGAGCACTTCCGGGATCGTGCCGCGAACAAATTCCTCGTGAATTTTGGTAATCTCCCGCGCCAGCGCGACCCTCCGCTCCGGCCCGCAAGCCGCGAGCAGCTCTTCGAGTAAACGCTTTATTCGAAACGGCGATTCGTAAATTACGACGCTGCGATCTTCGCCCGCAATTTGTGCGATGCGCGCGCGGCGGCCTTTTTTGAGTGGTAGAAATCCCTCGAATACGAAGCGCGTCGTGTCCATGCCGCTGGCCGAGAGCGCAGCAATCGCGGCACATGCGCCCGGGATTGGAATTACTTCGATGCCCAGCCCGATTGCTTCCCGAACAATGGCCCATGCGGGATCGGAGATGCCCGGCGTGCCCGCGTCTGTTACCACGGCGACGGACGCGCCCGCGCGCAATTCATCCGCAAGCTCCGCAGCACGGGATTTCTCGTTATGGGAATGATAACTGACTAACCGCTTCGGACGAATGCCGTGCCGCTCGAAAAGAATGCGCGCGTGGCGCGTGTCCTCGCAGGCAACGACATCCGCCTCACGAAGAATGCGTATCGCCCGGAGCGACATATCTTCGAGATTTCCGATCGGGGTGGCGACAAGGTAAAGCATTTGCAGGAAAGGAATACGATAAAACGACGAGCCTTGTTCCGGCCCCGAGTTACAATTGTAGTGGCGGGGTTCCCCCGCCTCTTGCCATCCCAAAATGGTCAGATGCGAGCGAAATCCCAAAGGCGCGGGAACCGCGCCACTACAATTAATTCGCGAACCACCTCTTGCCCCTGCCCTGTTCTTAATTAGCACATTATGCGCCGCAACACGCTCATCGGTTTTCTTTTCGCGCTCGCCGTTCTCGCCGGGTGGGAGCGGGCGTGGGCGCAAGCCCCTGCGATTCAGTGGCAAAAATGCCTCGGGGGAAGCCTTGACGACGGGGCTACTTCCGTCATTCAAACTTCCGATGGTGGGTTCGCTATTGCAGGATACACTAATTCCGACGATTACAACGTGTCCGGCAATCATGGCGCCGAAGATGGATGGGTGGCCAAGTTAGACAATAACGGCGGCCTCGTATGGCAACGATGTCTCGGCGGAATGGGCACAGACTGGCTGTATTGTATTATTCAGACAAGCGATGGGGGATATGCCGTGGCGGGCGGGACAGAGTCCTCGGATCTGCCGGGCTATCACGGTGGTGGCGATGCCTTCGTGGTCAAGCTCGATGCGTTCGGCGTCGTTCAATGGCAAAAATGCCTCGGAGGCTCTGGTATTGATCAGGCCCAGTCCATCACCCAAACGTCCGACAGTGGATTTGTTATAGCGGGCTATACCTCATCCAATGATGGCGATGTCTCGGGAAATCATGGCGGTGGAGATGCCTGGGTTGCAAAGCTTAACTCGACAGGAACTACAGTCGAATGGCAGGAATGCCTCGGAGGTTCTTCGTCTGACTTTGGGACTTCAATCATCAAAACCTCAGACGGTGGATTCGCAATAGCCGCATATACGTATTCGAATGATGGCGAGGTGTCTGGGAATCAGGGCAACGAGGATTACTGGGTGGTGAAACTGGGTGGCAGCGGCACAATTCAATGGAAAAAATGCCTCGGAGGGACCCGGGACGATGAGGCCAATTCCATTATACAAACTTCCGATGGAAATTTCGTGGTTGCAGGTACTACAACCTCGAACGATGGCGACGTATCTGGAAACCATGGGTTTGGGAACGAAGACTTTTGGGTCGTGAAGCTTGATGGCTCCGGCAACCTGCTATGGCAAAAATGTCTCGGAGGTTCTTATATCGAAGAAGCCAATTCCATCATCCAAACGTCCGATGGTGGATTTGCAGTGGCCGGTTCTTCGTCAGGCTCTGACCAGGAAGTGACCGGCAATCACGGTGGAGGTGGCGATGAATGGGTGGTGAAGCTAAATGACACGGGTGCGATCATATGGCAAAAATGCCTCGGTGGAACGCAATACGACTATGCTACTTCCATCGTTCAAACCTCCGATGGAAATTTTGCGGTGGCAGGATATACGTCGTCGAACGACGGCGATGTTTCCGGCAATCATGGTTCCGGGGACGCATGGCTTGTGAAATTAGGGCCGCTTGCCAACCCACCACAAATCAGCTATATCACGCCCGACGCCGGCGCGCCGGGAATGTGCGTAGCGGTGGAGATCGTTGGGCCGGCGGGCAACCAGAATAACTTCGGTGACGATCAGTTTTACTCGACCAATGCGGTCGTCAGCCTTACGCGCGCGAGCGATGCGGCGCTTGTCCGGCTCGGCCCCGCCGTTGTCAATTGGAATGGGCGTGAGATTCAGCAAATGTTTATGATCGAGCCTCATGCCGGGCCAATCGATACCGAAATTTATTTTGCGGTAACGTGGAATGGCGCGGCGAGCGCCGTCGATAGCTTCCGCATTGTGACGCCTACACACATTGGCGTGCTTTCGGGAAACCAAGCGCTTCCAACGACGGGCCGCACCAAGCGAAATACGATGGTCGTGGATTCGTTGATCCTTACGAGCGGCACATTCACGCTCCCGGCAACCGATCCCGATCCTTCCACTCCCGGCAATCAGGCCTATTTACCACTCCGCATTCTTTCGATGGGTCCCATCCGGCTTGTCAGCGCTACCCTTAGCGCCAGCGCCTCTCCTGGAGTGACCGGCACTTCCGGCGGCGCGGGCGGACCCGGCGGCGGCGGCGGCGGAAGCGGCTATCCCGGCGCGGGCGGCGCGGGTTATACGGGCGGCGGCGGCGATAACGATGGTTCGAACGGCCCCGGCGGTACGGGAACCGGCGCGGCAAATTCGACCGCATGGAATGGAGGTTCAGGACTCAGCGGCGCTACAGGCGCTAATGGCGAGCAGCATTCTGGCTCCGGCGGCGACGACGGCGGCGGCGGCGGCACGGGACATCCGTTTGGCACGAGCGGTCAGAACGGTGGTAAAGGCAATAGTCCGGCAGGAGGATATGGCGGAGCTTCAGCTGGTGGAAGTACCACCGATTACTTGACGAATTATGGAGGCGGCGGTGGCGGCAATGAAGCACCGGGCGGAAACGGAGGTGGCCCGGGTGCCAACGCTGGACAATTAGTTGGGAACCCAATGCTGGTTCCACTCTTTGGCGGTTCAGGCGGCGGCGCAGGGAATTGTACGCGTATCACAACGGAAGAAGGTGGCTCCGGCGGCGGCGGCGGCGGCGCGATCGAGCTTACCAGTTTTGCGAGCTTTTCGCTGCCGAGCGGGGGTATTACTGCAAATGGAGGCAATGGCTCGAACGGCCATGCCGGATTTGCGAACGGCGCCGGCGGCGGCGGCGGGGCTGGCGGCGCCATTTCCATTGGCGCGCGCGATTCTGTTGTGATCGGCTCATCATCCTCGATTACAGAGAACGGCGGCGTGGGTGGTTCGGGGCAAAATAGCGGCGGCGCGGGTGGTTTGGGACGCATCCGCATCAACGGAATGGTTTCCAAAACCGCCAGTCCATCGAGCGCCAATTATTATTCGGCGAGCAACGGCTACACCGGGCCATCCATTCAGAGTGTAACGTTGACGGCGGATTCAGCCATCGTGCGCGGCTATGCGGAATATTGGGACGGCCTTCCCACGTTTCCGCTTGAGATCCAAGTGTTTTATTCATGGTCAAGCACGCCGCCGGGGTTGTGGCTACCGGCTCAGGTATATCCTGTCCTCGATCCCGCCAGCCACACAGCAAAATGGACATGGGGTGATACACTCTCGACAAATCCCATGGATACGGAACTTTATGTGGTCGCGGTGCAAAACGATAATATAGCAGCTAATCCTCCCTATGACTACATTCCGTCCGGCACCATGTCGCATACGAGCGGCATGATTGTGAAAATTACCGGCCCGCCAAAAGATTCCATTCATCCAGTGACGATCGACTTCGGTGATGTGCTTGTCGGAAAATGCTCGGACGATACGACGGTCGTCGTGTATTCCATCGGGAAATCGGCGCTTAGTATAGACTCTGCGAAGCTCCTGGGAGTAAATAATGGGCAATTCAAAATTGTCAATTACCTGCTGCCGCAATCGGTCGCTCCGGGCGCGTCGTTTGCGATCACACTTCAGTTTTGCCCGGACTCCGTCCAGTGCCCAATGAATGCGGTGCTCCGCATATTCACGGACGCAGGGACCACGGACATCGCGCTCACCGGCTGCGGAGTTCAGCCTCAGATGATCATTCATCCGGACACGCTCAATTTCGGCCTTGTGCATATCGGCGATTGCAAGGACTCGTTCGTCATCGTCTCCAATCCGGGCAAAGACACGCTCGCTATTTCCGCCGAATTACTTACAACAACATTCCCGGCGACGGACGGATACTTCACGACGCCCGATCACCTTCCGATTTTCGTTCCACCCAACGGCAGCGATACACTACACCTCCGCTGGTGTCCGGCGGATACCGATCTGCGAACGGCCTACGATTCTATTATCGGCGATGCGCCGCAAAGCCCAGTAACACTGACGCTCATCGGCAGCGGAATAATTGGAATTCTCTCGATGCCAACGCTGATAGACTTTGGCCTGGTGCATTTTGATTCGTGCAAGGATTCTATTTTTTATGCGAAGAATACGGGCAACGATACGCTTATTCTCCAGAGCGGTTTGGTTGCCATCTCCGGGTTCACTCCGGTTTCACCAATACTTCCCAAAGTTCTGCAGCCGAACGATAGCATTCCCATCGACATTCGTTTTTGCTCGACCGATACGGGCAGCTTCTCGGCAACGATGAAGCTTGGAACGGATGTGCCGAGCACCGATTCCGTCGAACTGCTCGCGCATACGGGCTTCGGCATTCTTCAAATGGTGAATGTCATCGATTTCGGACAGGTCGCGACGGGCGGATGCAAGGATACCACCATTCAACTCAAGAATATCGGGACCGATACGCTTGTGCTCGATACGAATGCGGTTTTTACACCGCCGTTCTCTTATGTAGGGTCTTTGCCAATTGTGCTTGCGCCTGGCGAAAGCGATTCGGTCACGCTTCAATTTTGTCCGCAGGATACCAATGAGGCAACCGAGACGACCGCGTTCGATACGATTGGATTTGGCGTGGATACAACCTTTATGCTGCGCGGTAAAGGCATCGAAGGCGCGCTTTCGACATCCGGCGCAATCGATATAGGCTGCATTGCGTTAGGATCTTCCGCCACGCGCACGGTTACCATCGGCAATACCGGCAAGGTTGCGCTGCAAAATATCACGGCCACTCTCTCCCCCGCTGGTTCGGCAACCATCGTACACAATCCACCGGCAACGCTCGCGCCTGGCGCTCGGGATTCCGTCGTAATTATCGTTCCCGCTCAGACGCTTGGTCCGTTTTCTGCCACGCTGACGCTCACATGTTCGAACGGCGCGCCGGTCACGGTTCCCATCACCGCGAAGGTTTCCGTGCCGCCGGCCATTACCTCGCTCGATACGTTTATTCAATTCGACAGCACCGCCGTCGGCGATTCGAGCGTTACGACGAAATGCGTTCGTATCACGAATTATTCATGCATTGCCGTTCCGCTCGATTCCATATTCGTTTCCGGCGGACTGAGCGGCGAATTTGAAATTGTTTCGAACGGTGCGAAGACCTCGATTGCCGACAGCATGATCGCGATGATTTGCCTTCGCTATAAAGCACAGCGAGCGGGAAATGCTTCCTCCAATTTAGTTACCACGAGCGGCGGCGATACCATTTCGCTCGCAAATCTTTCGGGATATGGAATCGGTAAAGCAGTTAGGGTCGAGCTCGCCATCGATACCGTTGCCGGGCGGCCCGGCGACATTGTGAATGTGCCGGTGCGTGTGCTCAACAACGTGACGGCAGCTGCGATCTCGTCTGTCACGTTCCGCGTCACGTTCAATCCCATGCAGCTCGATTTACGAGCGCCGCTCGCGCCTATAACATCGAGCATCGAAAGTGGGAACGCTCCTACGTACTCGACGATTACGCATTCGATTGGCGATAAAGAAATTACGGCGACGTTCCCCACTCCGCTCGTGGGCACGCCGACCATCGCGGAACTTCCCTTCGAGATTTTGGAGCCGACGGCGAACACTGCAGACGTTCACCTCATAGATAGTGCCTTGTTTGGCGCCTCGCTGGCAACGCTTTCAACCGTATCGGACGGCCTTATTCAAATCGAGCAATGCGATACAAACGACCGCGTCGCGCTCGTCGCGCCGCCCATCGATGTGGCGCAGAATAATCCGAATCCGTTTGGCGCGCGCACGGCGATTACCGTCACGGTCCATACGGCGGGTCATTTGAAGCTCGAAATCTATAATGCTTTAGGGGCGAAAGTGCTGGTTCCCTTCGATGTGGATGTTCAAACGGGAACTCAGACGATCGAGATCGATGCAAGCGCGCTTGTGAGCGGCGCCTATCACTATATCACGACCTGGACCTGGCCCGCAGGCTCCGCCGCGCCAAGCTACCAACCCACGCTCATGCGCGACGAGAAGACGATGATCGTACTCGGAGAATAAGTGCTTTCCCATCATTCGTAATTCGTAATTCGTAATTGACACCGTGGTTTACGTCACGCGCAAGGCGCATTTTTCCGCCGCACACCGGCTCTTCAATCCGAAGTTTACGGACGCACAAAACGAGGCCGTGTTCGATAAGTGCAACAACGTTCACGGTCACGGCCATAATTATGAAATCGAAGTAACCGTCGCCGGCGAGCCCGATCCAGAGACCGGCTATGTGATCGACTTGAAAAAATTAGGCGAGCTAATCGAAGAGTTTATCCTTACCAAAGTCGATCACAAGCATTTGAATTACGACGTGCCGGAACTCGCCGGCATTATTCCGACGGCGGAGAATATCGCGCTCGTATTCTGGCAGCTCCTCGAAGGCCGCATTACGGAAGGCACGCTTCACTCCGTCCGCGTAGCGGAAAGCGACAATAATTTTGCCGAATACTTTGGATAATTGAGAATCATGGCTCCAATCACAACTCTCCCCGAACGCACGCTCGATATGGGGGACATTCCCTCTACCGAGCGCGAGGAACTTCTCGCTTCACCCTGTACGCTTGGCCCCGCCGAGGGCGAGCCGGATTCCAATCCCGCGTTGCGCGCAGCCACGCGGACCATTCTCGAAGAAATCGGCGAAGACCCCGATCGCGTCGGGCTATGGCGCACCCCGCACCGTGTGGCACGCGCATGGGAATTTTTAACGAGCGGCTACGACGCCAATATCGACAAAATTTTGAACGGCGCGATCTTCGAAGAGCAGTACGATGAAATGGTTGTCGTTAAGGACATCGATTTTTTCTCCATGTGCGAGCACCACCTGCTTCCCTTTTACGGCCGCGTCCATATTGCCTATATTCCGAATGGAAAAATTGTCGGGCTTTCGAAGCTGCCGAGGATGGTCGAGGTCTTCGCGCGCCGCTTGCAAGTGCAGGAACGGATGACGCGCCAGATTGCCGATACCATCGTCCAATATCTCGATCCGACGGGCGTGGCCGTCATTTGCGAAGCACGGCACTTATGCATGATGATGCGCGGCGTGCAAAAACAAAATTCCATAACCACGACGAGCGCCATGCTCGGCGCATTCAAGCAACCGCAAACGCGCGCGGAATTTATGACACTCGTTTCCGCAAAGTAGTCGTGACCTGAAGGTCACGGCTACAAACGACTCGGAATCCAAGACGAACGCGGAATGGTTATGAAGCCCTAATGATTGTCAAAACGGACGCCATCGTGCTTCGGGGCCGCAAGCAAGGGGATACTTCGAAGCTGGCCACGCTCTACACGCGCAATTTCGGCAAGATCGATGTCATCGCCAAAGGCGCTCGCGAACAAAAAAGTAAATTTAAGGGAGCGCTCGAAATGTTTGCATACTCCTATGTTGTCCTTTACAAGAGCGAGCGGCCGGACGCCCTTCATCTTCTTTCCGACGCAGGCCTTCACGAGCCAAATCTGGGAATCCTTCGAAGTTTGGAGCGGATCGAAACGGCGACGAACATTGTCGAACTCGTGCTACGGTCGATGCACGATGAAGAGGCCAATCAAGAACTATTTGAACTCCTTGTTTCCACCCTCGACGCCATCGCCAAATGGGAGGCTCTGGACGCGCGCGCTGTGCAGTTTCGCTTTTATCTTACGTTTGCAAAACTCATGGGTTTTGAAGTCGATCTCGGCCCCGCCCAAAAATTATCGAGCCGCGGACTCGCCTTACTCCGCTCGATCGAACAGAGCACTGCGGAAGCATCGGGGATTTCCGAAGCCGATTTCAAGCAACTCGCCTATTTTTTCCAGAGCTATTTTGCCGACCACCTGCCCGGTGTGAACGCGCGATCGATGAAAAGCGCGGGAGTCTTTGCGCAATTATAAATGATGTGTAGTGAATGTCATACATCTTCCTTGATCCCCAACTATCTTTATGATCCGAATTCTTATCGCCGACGACCACGCGATTGTCCGCGAGGGGCTCAAGCAAATTGTCCAGCAGACGCCCGACATCCTCGTGGTCGCGGAGGCGAATAATGCTGCCGAGACCATCGAGAAGGTCCGCAAACTGCTGGCCGACTCCGCCGAAGAGGAGTCCAAACTCGATCTGTTGCTGCTCGACATTTCGATGCCGGGCCGATCCGGGCTCGATGTCCTGATCGAAATGAAGCGCGACTTCACCAAGCTCCCGGTACTCATCCTAAGTTTTCATCCGGAGGAGCAATACGCGCTCCGCATGTTAAAGGCCGGGGCTGCGGGCTACGTAACGAAAGAAAGCGCGTCCGAAGAACTTATCCAGGCCATCCGCAAGGTAGCCGCCGGAGGCCGGTACATGAGTATGCCGCTTGCCGAAAAATTGGTTTTCGGGATGGTCGAAGAAGGCGCGAAGCCGCATGAATCGCTATCGAACCGGGAGTTTCAGGTCTTCCGCCTGATCGCGGCCGGTAAGACGGTCAAGGAAATCGGCGAGGAACTTTCGCTCTCGGTCAAGACCATCTCTACCAATCGCGCGCGTATCATGGAAAAAATGGGATTTCGCAATAACGCTGAATTTACACAGTATGCTATCAATCACAAACTGCTAAACGGCATGGCTATGTGAGGCTCAATTTTTTCGGAGAATACAGTCTATTGTCCCACAAGGTGATGCTCATTATCCTACAATAAAAAAGTCCTGCGGCCTATTGTTATGGTTAGGACAAATTTCGTAGTTTTGTTGGTTATATTGAGCTAAAGTCTTTCTCGTTGGACGGCACTTGAGACCGCCCATGGCGAGAAAGATTTTTCTCTCCCACATATTGACGGACCAGGCCCCGGATCGCTCTCGAAAGAGAAAAGGCCGGGGTCTTTTTATTTCCAGCCCTTTTTCTGACCGGCTTCATCGACGCCCCCGTGCTCGCCAGACTCAACGCTATTTGTCCCGCGTAAAGATTATCCGGTAGCCAAGCAACCCAAGCATCTCATCGAGCTTATCGAGCGAGAAATGCCTCCGTTTGGCCAGCACGTTCGATAGCGTCCCGCTATCGATCCCCATTTGTTTGCAAATCCGGTAGCGCGAAACACCGCTATCGTCATTGGCCGCGTCCAAAATATCCCGGAGGTCGTCACGGTAATCGCGAGATAAGGACCTTGCCTCGCTCGCGTCGATGTCCATGTCCTGATCGTCGTTCATATTGCTATAGGCCCAATGTTTGCTGCTTCTCGTCCCCCGTACCGGACGGGTCTTCCGCTCCGCCGGTTTGGCCCCGTGCGAAGGACTGGAGGATTCCTTTTTAGATTTCATGTCATGTACCAATAATTTTTAAGAAGCCTAAGATGTCCCACCCGTTTTCTTAAGAACAACGTTGTCTCAAAAAAAATCCTGAACATGCCCTCAGGAAAATTTTTCTTATTCCCCACTTTTAGGGGCGCATGGCCATGCGCCCGGCTCCCGTATGAATCTCCTCCAGGCGCCATTCCAAATGGGCGCATTGCCATGCGCCCCTACATAGAAATGTGGGCATAAAAAAGGGCTTCCCCCGTTAGAGAAGCCCTTTCGACACAACAGCTATGAAACAAAACTCTGAAACCTATTACTTAATCACTTCCATCTGCCGCGTGAGTATGACGCCGCCAGAGGTCATCTGGTAGTAATACGTGCCGCTCGCGAGGGCATCGGCATGGAGCGTCACCTCGAACGTTCCGGCATCGAAATGCCGATCGAGCACGCTTTCAACAACCTGCCCCTCGACATTGATAATGTTAAGCTGGACCGTCCCGCCCGTGGGAAGCGTGAGATCCACAGTGCTTTCGCCGCCGAACGGATTCGGATAATTTTGATCGAGGCTATAGCCGCCTATCGAGGAAATCGGCTGAACATCCGCCGAAAATACCACCCCCGAAAGCGTGACATTGGCCGCCGGAAGCGAGGTTCCAACCGCAGTGGGGAAACTCACCGGCTCGTTCATATAGTTGCCGGCGACTGCCGTAGCCAATGAGAAGGTGTCTGTAGTACTCCCGCCCGGAGCGATCGGAGTCGTGCCACCGCCCACATACGTAAACGGGCTGAGAGCGACGGCCGGACCCGGAGTCCACGGGCAGGTTCCCGTATTGTCGATTTTGGCAGTGAATATCTCGGCAGGAGCGCCAACGCCGACGTTCGGAGCAGTCCCGGAACCCGCGATCGTGGCCGCGCCGCCCGTAGCCGTTAGCACGAGCGTACCATTGCCGCCGCCGGCGATATTGAAGTTAGTCGTCTCGTTACCGGCTGTCGTCGGGGTGAACGCCACTTTGAAGGTCGCTACGCCGCCGCCGGACTCCGATGGAGATGTAACCGGAAGAACGACCGTGAAATCGGCCGGATTCGTGCCACCGGCGACCGACGCCTGATACGCGGCGGCTACATTGCCGGTATTCGTGACCGTGATCGTCGCCGTATCCGTGCCGCAGACAGGCGTAGTGAAGGGCACGGTAACCACAAGCGTATCCGCGACTTTCGTCCCATAGACGGAAAGGTTAAACGTAGCCAATTGCAGCGCCGGTACGCCGATCGAGGCAACACCTGTCAGCACGGCGATTTCGGTGCCCGTATCGTGCGGCGTCGCGCAGACCTGATACGGCCAGAATGAATTTGCCTGAATCACGACTGGAAACACCTGCGGCGTGCCGGAAAAATCGGCTGCGTTCGCGCCCGTGAACGTGATGGTGTCAAGCGTCAGACTCGCCGCGCCCGTATTCCAGAACGTGTCGGTCACGCAAGCCGGCGTGGTAATGGGCGTAGTCCCATTCGAGCGACCAGTGATCGCAAGATGCCCCACCGGCACGCCCGTGCCGATGAACACCACGGCATACGAATTCGTATCGAGTGCCGCAACCGTTTTATCGGGCGGGATACTCGTCACGATTCGGAGCGTGGCCGTGCGGTAGCCTTGCCCAACCGGATTGAAGCATACTTGTATCATTTGCGACCCTCCCGGAGCGATGAGCGTGTCCGCCTTTCCTGTCAGCGGAGTGAAGCTGAAATCCGGATCCGCGCTCGCAAAATAATTTGACTCGATGGCCACCGTGTCCGAACCCGGGTTCGTCAATACAAGCGACAGGCACGAGTCCGTCCCCATGGTCACCGAATCGAAACTCACGGCCAGATATTGGGAGGCAGAACTAACCGACGGCGCATTACTGCTGCTTATAGAAAGGTGCGGCAGGATGCCAATGCCGCTCAGCTTGACCGTGTCTATCGGAAGATTCGACGCATTAGTTTTAATCACCATCTGAGCGCTTGGAACGCCTTCCAAGTCCGGGAAGAACCGAACCCCGATCGAATCCACCCCTCCGGCAGCGATGGAGCCTGCGGGCACATGGGTGATGAGATAAGCGCTTGCATCCAAACCGACGATACTGACGCTTTGAACCGTCAGCGCCACCGCGCCCGTGGAATTCACGTAAAGATACTGCGTGCCCGATGTATCGGTAAGCTCCGTACTGACCCCGCGAAACATCGCCGTCGAGCTATACTTGACCGTTGGAGCGACTCCCGTACCTGAAAGCAAAACGGTGACATTTCCCGGGGGTGTCCCGTTCAAACTGAAAGTTAGAGTTGCGGAACGCGAGCCGGTCCCCTGAGGCGTGTACAATACGCCAACGGAATCATTTGCTCCCACCGCAATTGAGGCGGGCGTGCGAGTCAGCGTGAAGTCGCCGGGGTTTGCGCCGCTAATAGCATAATTGACGAGAGATATTGAAGCCGAGTTCGTGCCGGGGCAGGTGAGGTCGCAATAATACGGGCCGGCCGGCTGCTGAAAGGGCACTGTTCCGAAGTTGAGCGTTGTAGGCCCGTTCACGGTCATGGTAGCGTAGTGGTAGTCCGAGACCACAACATTAGTAACGCCGAAATTGTCTGCGTAAAAGTAGGTATAATAACACCCTGCCGTGTAAACCATGTTATAATTGAAGGCGAGAGAGAGCGAGCTTGTACCTTTAGGAATGGCAATGTGGAAGTGTTTCCAATACGTTGACGCCGTATAGTTCGCGGGATCGCTCGGGGCCGTAATGCCGGTGTTACCGGTCGTGCCGTTAGCGAACGTCGTTACACTGTATGAAGACAACGAGGAAGCCCCATTCATTACAGTGAAAGTGGATCCGAGATTGGCATTATTGCCTGACTCATAAGCATTAGTGGGGATGAACGCGTCGAAATCGATAAATTGCGAATCGGCAGCCGGGAAACTTGCGAGGCTAACCGTCGGCCCAGTCAGAGTAATTGCGCCGATATAGTATCCATTGTATGTGTACGGAGGGGCATTATCATAGCATAAGTAGCTATAAGCGCACATTCCATTTGCGACGGCGGAGCCGTAGGTGCCACCGCCGGTGCCACCGTTGCCGGCGGTGCTATGGTACCAAGCCACCGAGGATGCCGCATAAGTGGTTTGATTGCCGGCAGCCGTGTTGGTAGCAGACCATCCGGTCGGCGGGAACGTAGCCCCGCTAAAGTTTTGAGATAGCAACGGTGTTACCGTCGGAGCTGAGATCGTCGATCCGGCTGGCGTTTGCGCGTTAGAAGCTAACGGAAGAAGGAAAAGAAGCACGGCCAGAGCCGCGAAGGAAGGAAGTAATCGATTTTTCATGATTTTAAATGATTAAAATTAGGTCGAAAAAGAGGTTTTCACCCGGCAAATCGTCTGGCCGGGGTAACATCCGAATACAAATATACGAAAAAAAACGGGCGGTGTGGTGAAATCCGGGAAAATAGGAGCGTAATATTCCCGGCCTTCACGGCGTTGCCACGCCGTGCTACCCAGCGCAGCCGCTCACGCGGCGGGAGCAAATGCGGCGTGGAACAAATGCATTATTTCCTGCGGCGGAGCCGCTTCGCTGCGTAGCCCGGCGCGGCAGCGCCGGGAAATGGCGTGGCAACACCGGGAAACGCGCGGCGGAATCCAATCCCCCCATTCCCCCCGCGCTGGAAACGAAACGCCGCATCGCTGTGACGCGCGCGATAAATTTCGTATTTTCGTAGTTCATTTATCATTATCCATCATGGCCAATTACACCCAGCTATTCGTTCAGCTTGTTTTCGCCGTCAAGCATCGGGATGCCCTGATTGATCGGGAACTCGAGGAACGATTATATCCCTATATTATCGCTATCGTCAATAACCGCAAGCATGAGGTCATCGCCATCGGCGGGATGCCGGACCATATTCATATTTTGCTGCGCCTGCATCCGTCGCAATGTATCTCGGATTTGGTGCGAGACATCAAATCGAATTCATCCCACATGGTGAATGAGGAGCACCTCGTTCGAGGCCGCTTCGCGTGGCAGACAGAATACGGCGCGTTCACGTATTCGAAATCGCAGGTGCCGGCGGTGAAACGCTATGTGCTGAATCAGAAAGCGCATCACAAAAAAGAGACGTTTCAGGAAGAAATTCTGCGCATCTTCGCGATGCTGGGACTCCCGTATTCAGCAGAATATGGATTTAATTTTAATATCGCCGTGAATGTGGCGGTTCCCATTGCCGGCGCATCCGCGCATCCCCCGGCGCACGATTTCCCGGCGTTGCCACGCCGGGCTACGTAGCGAAGCGGCTCCGCTGCGGGGAAATGATGCATTTGTTCCCCGCCGCGTTAGCGGCTGCGCTGGGTCGCACGGCGCGGCAGCGCCGTGACGCGGCGATAATTCCGTATTTTTGTAGCCAATGAATAGAATAGCAGTATTGACCAGCGGCGGGGACGCGCCGGGAATGAACGCAGCGATCCGCGCCGTCGTCCGTGCGGGCAGCGAGAAAGAGATGAAAATGTTCGGCGTGCCGAACGGCTACGACGGCCTGCTCGCGGGCACGTTCCGTAAGTTGCTCGCCCGCGACGTGGGCGGTATCATCCAGCTCGGCGGAACTTTTTTAGGAAGCTCGCGGAGCGAGCAATTCCGCCAGCCCGCCGCGCGCGAGCGCGCGCTCAAAATTTTGCGTGACAATAGCATTGACGCGCTTATTGTGATCGGCGGCAATGGCTCGCAGATTGGCGCGTACGAGCTTTCGAAGCTCGGATTTCCCGTCGTGGGCATCGCCTCGACGATCGATAACGATGTGTATGGCTCGGACATCACGCTCGGCGTGGATACGGCAACGAACATCGCTTTGGAAGCGATCGACCGATTAAAAGTTACCGCATCCTCGCACCGGCGGGCGGTCTTAGTGGAAGTCATGGGGCGCGAGTGCGGGTATCTCGCGCTTGTCTGCGGCATTGCCGGCGGCGCGGAGACCGTTGTGATTCCGGAAGTCGAAATGAACCCGGACGATGTGACCCGCGATATTTTAAGCGCGTATCGAAGGGGAAAATCGCACGCGCTCGTCGTCGTGGCCGAAGGCGCGGCCTACAATGCGAGCGAACTTACCAAGGCCATTTACGAGCACCCGGACATGGCCGGGTTCACGATCCGCACGACGATATTGGGGCACGTCCAGCGCGGCGGAGTTCCCAGCGCTTCGGACCGCATTCTCGCCGCGCGCTTTGGCGTTGCCGCCATCGAGTGCATCGCGCAGGATATCCATGGGGTGCTTATTGGCATTGTAAACGGCCAAATCGTCCGCACCCCGCTTGCCGACGTTGCGACGCGCAAAAAAGAATTAGATTTAAGCTTGTTTCAATTGGCGAAGGTGCTGGCAACGTAGTCCCGGAGGGACGGCATGTCGGTAGCCGGTGACGTAAGTCACCGGAGGCAAGCGGCATCGAACACCAAGTCCCGGAGGGACGGCATGTTCTTACGTCGTAACTTTGCATTCGTTTTATCAAACAAAAAAATATAATGGGATCGACACACGCATCGATTTTACTTCATTTTATTTTTGCGCCAAAGGGCCGCGAAAACCTTCTCCGCGATGATTTTCGTGAAGAGCTTCACAAATACATTGCTGGCATCGTCGCTAATTTCGAGCATTCACCTAAGCTTTTAGCGATTGGAAGCGTTACAGACCACGTTCATCTTTTCGTAAGCTTGCACCCGATGATCGCACCCGCGAAATTCATTCAGGCCATAAAAGCGAACAGCTCCCGCTTTATCAATGAGCGGGGGGTTTTTCATGGCCGGTTCGAATGGCAGGAAGGTTATGGAGTTTTCTCGCATTCCAAATCGCAAAAGATGGAAGTAATTCGATATGTCCTCAACCAACAGGAACATCATCGAGTGAAGACCTTTGAAGAAGAATACATCGAGTTATTGAAAGCATTGGAGATCGAATTCAAAGCGGATTACCTTTTTGAATTTTACCGACGGATGGGCAATGAACATGCCGTCCCTCCGGGACTTGAAACACAATCATCCACAAGCACCCGGTGACTTACGTCACCGGCTACCGACATACCGTCCCTCCGGGACTGATAAATCATGCGCGATCACGGCCTGCTGCTAATTGCCATTTTCAAGCTTGCGAAAGCCACAACACTGCTTGCGGTCGCGCTGGGCGGGCTATCGCTGCTCGATGGAAAAATGCGCGGCGAAACACTGCACCGCATCACGCAATTAAGCGGGGACGCGCATTTCCGCGCGCTCACGCGGCTGACCAACATGGTGGGCATCGCAACCAACGGCCGCATCGAGCTGGTAAGCGCAGGCGCGCTCTTCTATGCCGCGCTGTTTATGACCGAGGGCATTGGACTCCTGATGCAAAAACGCTGGGCGGAGTATTTTACCGCCATCACCACCGCATCGTTCCTACCCATCGAAATTTACGAAATATTTCGCAGACCGGACGCCTTCAAGATAGCCATCCTTGCCATCAATATCGCCGTGGTAATTTATCTCGTCTGGAAGATCAATCGATAAACTTGTAGTGGCGGGGTTCCCCCGCCAGCGCTTTGGTCCCAACGAGTGGCAGGCGCGGAAACCGCGCCACTACATGGATAATCAAAACGGCAGATCGTCCACGGGCGCTTCCTGCGGCTCGTATTCGGGCACGGGAGCGGGGCCGGCGGCAGGCTGGCTCGCCGGGCGAGAAGAAGAATTCTCCGTGCGATTGTACGATCCCGATGGGGACGGACCTCCGCTATTTCCCGCAGCGGTTCGCTCCATCGTCATCACTGTCGAAGCTTCGATCTCGGTGACGTATTTTTTTACACCGTCTTTATCTTCGTAGCTGCGGGTCTGGATGCGGCCTTCGACCAACACTCGCTTTCCTTTTTTTACGTTTTCGTTGCAATACTCCGCGAGCCAGTTCCACGCGACGACGTTATGCCAGTCCGTGCGCTCTTGCTTTTGGCCGGAAGCCTTGTCGGTCCAGCTATCGGTCGTCGCTACCGAGAACGATGCGACCGGTTTGCCCGAACCCGTATAACGAATTTCGGCGTCTTTGCCCGCGTTTCCTACTAATGTTGCCCTGTTAATGCTAAATGCCATAGTGTATTTTCTCCTAAATGGGTGCTTATGAAATATAAATAGGTGCCTATCAAAATTTATCTAATATACGGCGAAAAATTGGTTGCGCTTGAAAAACCTATTTCGAAGCCACCACCTGCCGGCGCAAATGCGTCCCACCAACAGCAACATCGATAACGTAAAACCCGGATGGAATGTCCGGCGGCGAGAAATCGAATTGGCTGCCGGTCACGCTTTTTGAAACAATGACGCGCCCGATCGCATCGTAAATCGTGAGTGTTGCCGGGCCATTTTCATCCCACGCGATATGCAGCGTGCTTCGAAACGGATTCGGAAACACTTCTAAAGCCGGGCTGGAAGCACCGGCCCACGCGGGTGCTTCCAGCCCGACACCTGCTGTTTGCGTCCATAGCGAGTCCACTTCGCCGATGGTTTGCTGAAGCAATTGCGTATTCTCCGCCAGCGCAATGACAACGGTCATTTCTACGGAATCCTGCGAATGGATCGGCATATTTTTTAGGCCGAAGGTATGCGATATGTCTCCCGGCCCGGCGATGGGATAATACTCGGTCATGCTGAGCCATTTTGCCGGCCTTGAATAATTGCTATAAAAGTTTATATCGCCTTGCGAACTATCGTTCTTAATAGCGTGATAATTTAGTTCCGCCCCGGCCGGCAGCGCCGAAAGAAGCTTCATGCCGATATAGGGATAATTCGGGTCCAAAGAATACGTGAGAGCGCTCGAAACTGCCGAGTCGAAAAAAGTCATATTATTTAAGCCGGCGGAACTAATATCCCAATCGAAAAAGAGCGCGGCTGCGGCGCTGTCGCTCGCGGCGAGTAATCCCCCCGGTCTCGCTCGAAACACATATTTTGCAACGATGGCATTCGCCGCAAGACCTTGCGTGAACTCATACGCCTGACAAGATGCGTTGAGTCCAACCATGACGGAAGAGTCGGCGAGGCTGTCTGTCATCGAGAATGCAAGCTCCTGTGCCGCATTGATGCGATCCGGTGGTTCGGCATAATGGATGTTCCGTTGCGGCGTTAGATCGGCATCGGCGTTTCCGCCCGGATTAAAAACGACATCGACGACGTGGATCGAATCGGTTCCCACCATCAGTCCGGCGCCGTCGCTATTATCGCCAAGCACTAACCCGGCCAATACCGAAACCGGGTTGGGAGGGTTGCGCCATGACAATCCGGAGCCTTCGGTGTTATTTGTCGGATCGTTATACCCAATGCTCCCGGTGGACGAAAACGTGGCCGTGATATTATTCGTATCGAGATCGAGATACGAAGGATTAATAATAAAGCTGATGTAATCGTAATCGCCCCAGTGTCCGCCCACGGAAGTGTAACCGACGGTAGAATCGTAAAAGAAAAGCCGCAGGAGCACATGGGTACTATCGGGAACGTTACCCGCCACGGTAAGACGAAGCGTGGCTAATGGATTCGAAATCGTTTGAAGCGTTCCGACCGCGCCAAAGGTAACGACACTATCCTCAAGCGTGACATAATTTGCGCCGGTTATGCCGGGGATGCTCACAAGTTCGACTTTCGCCTTCAGATTCGAAAGCGGCTTGAGATAATTCATGGCGCGAACGATAATCGAGCCGCTTTCGCCCGGTTGAAAACTTCCTGTTCCCTTCTCGTCCGCAATCGAGAATGTATCGACTCGCGCTGAGAAGGTATTCGTATCCGTCACGGCTTGAAATGCATCGACCTCGCCATGCCCTTCAAAATAAATCTGATTGCTATCGAGACCGAGTTCCGGATTGCCCGTCACGCGAACTTGCTGCATCGCCTGACCGGCCATCCAGTTTGGAAATCGCTGCCGGACGAGGGCGACCACACCGGCCGTGTTCGGCGAAGCAAAGCTGGTCCCGTTAGCGTGTTGCGGATCAGCTGTATAACCATTACCCGGAATAGTGCTCATCACGGCGACACCGGGAGCAGATACATCCACATGAGTATTGAAATTGGAAAAACTCGCATTATTGCGATTCTGATCGATCGCCGCGACGGAAAGGACATTATTGTAGCTGGCAGGATAAAAATCCTGATAGACTCCATTATTCCCGGCAGCCACCACAACGGCACAGTCCTTGGCATACGCATAATTAATGACATCCTGCTCCGCATCGGAACGCCCAGAGCCACCCCAGGAACAATTCACTAATTTCGCACGCATGTCGGCGGCATACATGATGCCTTCAAATCCAAAATCGAGATATTCGCAAACGTCGCAACTGACCTTTATCGGAATAAGGCGGGCGCCGAACGCAACACCGGCAATTCCAATCTCATTATTGCCGGTGGCGGCAAGAATGCCAGCTGTTTGCGTGCCGTGATCAATTCCAGCGCCGGGCATGGGATTGTTATCCGGTGCTACGCCATTCGCACCTCCGAAATCCCAGCCATGCCAATCGTCGATATAGCCGTTGCTATCGTCATCGATGCCGTTGTAGCGTTTATCCACGCCATTTTTGTCGAGACCGATTTCACCCGGATTCTCATAGATCGAGGCCGCAAGATCTTCGTGTGTCCAATCGGTGCCGACGTCATCATCGGCTACGATCATAGTAGAATCGCACCGGACGACATCCCACGCCTCAAAACAATTCATCATCTGAAGCGCATATTGCTGAGGAACGTCCGGATCGTTCGGAGTATAAATTGGAACACCGAACTGCTCACGAATGTATTTCGGCTCTGCAAGCTGAATGAGCGAGGATTTCCGCACATAAGCTACAGCGCGGTCGCCCGAAATCGAATCAGAATAATAGAGCGCGAACCAATGCGCAATGTTCGATTCTGAAGAGCGGAGTAAAGTGCTGAGTGCTGAGTGCTGAGTGCTGAGTGAATCGTTTGAATTTACAATCGAATACGTAGGGCCTTGAAACAACTGTGGGTTCGAACGTTCACGAATATCTTCGAAGGCAACGCTGTGCGTCGGAATAAATGGGCGCAATTGTAGGCCGTGCAACGCACCCGGCAATTTCAGAAGCGCATGAATCAGGCTATCCCCGCTCAGAATGGACTGATTAATATCGCTATGCGAAAACGCGGGATCGCCCACGGGACGAGTTCCATAAAACACCGCGCCGATCGCGCTATCCATCGAAGGACTTACTCTAATGAGAATGATCCCTTGTCGTTCGGGCGCGGCTCCGGCGCGCGTTTGCGCGAAACCCGTGGCACAAGCAAAAGCCTGAGCTATTATTGCGGAGAGAATTAAAAGCGACCTCATTATCTACATCTACTTAACGGCATAAACGCGCATTCCACTCGAAATAAAATGATTGACATCGCGCACAAGCTGGAACACCATTCGCTTCAAAATGTTGCCTGGGCTCGGTTCACCGGATTCAAGAACTCCATATTTCCGTAGCATCTCCATCAAAAGATCGCCTTGATTGGTCACACGGATGGTTCGAAAACCAGCTTTTCGCAGGTATTTCGCCATTGTTCGGTTCGAGAAATAATAGAGATGTCCTTCGGGCATGAAATAAAACCAATCGGAGCCGCGCAGTTTGCGTTCAGGGCAGTCGTAATTGCCCGTGGCCATGAAGAGTACGCCGCCCGGTTTCAGCCATTTATGAATGGTTCGGAGCGATTCCATCGGGTGCGGCAAATGCTCGATCACTTCCCGCATGACAATAACATCCCACGAATTTTCCGGAAAATTTGCTTCCTCGATCGCCTTCGTCTCGACCGGGATTCCCATCTTTCGAACGAATTCCGCTGCGTAGCTTGAAAGCTCCAACCCAGCACATTCGAACCCATGCTCGCGCGCCTTCGCGAGAAAAACCCCGGTGCCGCAACCGATTTCCAACAAAGCTCCCCCTCCTCTGCCAAGAGGAGGGGGCTGGGGGAGGGGGGTCCGAAGCATGGACGCTATCGTATCCAGATCCCAATCGTTCAGCGTGTAATTACTCTTTTCCTTTCCATACGAATCGACATCGCCGACGTAGTCGATGCTTTTATCGAACCCATGCCCCTTGAAATAATCGGCATCATATAGCTCGCCGATTTTTTCGCTTTTCAGCCGGGGATTGGTATAAACCATCCCGCACCGCGAGCACTCGACAATCGTAAATCCATTTTTACGGTAGCGAACGTTAGGCGCATCGGCGCCGCAGAGATCGCAGGGGACGGATTCGAAATCGGTGGGAAGGAACGTCACGGGGTATTTTGAATTGATTATTTGGTCGTTTCACTTCCTATCACGGTCAGTCCCTTCACGTATTGAAAGTGTCCATCGAGAGAGCAGACCGGAAGCTGGTGCTGGCGCGCGATTGCGGCAATCCATATATCGTTTGTGGGAATCGGTGTACCCGCTCTGCGTAATTCCGCGAAGATAGAAGCATAGTGTTCCGGTGTTTCGGAATCGGCGTATAGAAGCGTTGTTTGACGAACTGTGAGTAATGCTCGAAGCGCTTTGCGATTTAATTCTTCGCGCGTGCCCAAACGGAACCCTGCAAGTAACTCACCGATCACAATGAAAGGAAAGATAAGGCGATCGGTGGAGTGGAGCAGTCGAACGATCCTTTCGTCGTCACGCACGAGAGCGGAGTAGGCGTTAGTATCGACGATTGCCGCTCTCATTTCCAGAGGTCAGGGTCGATCTCGCGCATGGGTGCGGTGTTTTGCTCGAATTCGCGGAGGTCTTCTTCCGTCCAGGTGCCGCGGAGTTTATCAAGCACAGCATTTTTGTCCTGCTTACTATTGCCGTTCGTCTCCGCTGTTTTCGTTCCAATTTCTCGCAAATATCTGCGAACCAATTCCTCCACGCTGACGTGCAACTCCTGCGCCTTATGCGTGAGGGCCAGCATGACATGCTCGTCGATTTGGGATATATGAAGGGTATTCTGCATTCTGATTCAAAACCGCGTTGATGTCAAACTCGTTCAGGATTGCGCTACATTTTCCCCTCCATCGTTACCACCGGCAAAATCACTTCTTCCATCGAGATGCCGCCGTGTTGGAACGAATCGCGGTAGTAATTCAGGTATTTGTGGTAATCGGTTGGATAGACGAAATAGTAATCTTCTTTCGCGATAATATAATTCGTCGCGTTGGCGCGCATGGGGAGCTTGTAATCCTCCGGACGTTTAATTATCATCGCCTGCTTCTCTTCGGCCTTGACGTTGCGGCCATATTTGTAGCGGAGGCTGGTGGAAGTCTCGCGGTCGCCGATGACCTTAGCGCCGCGCAGGCAGCGGATCGAACCGTGATCGGTTGAAACAACAATCTTCACATTCGGCACCGTGGCCAACGACTTGAACATATCGTACAAACTCGAATGCAGAAACCACGACCGCGTAAGGGAACGATATGCGCTTTCGTCCGGCGCGATCTCTTTCAGGATCGGCGAATCGCTGCGCGTATGCGCCAGCATATCGACGAAATTCACGACGATCGCCGTGAAATGATTTTTCGCTTGATTCGCAATATTCTGCGCGATGCCCGCCCCATAATCGCGGTCGATGATCTTAATATACTTCATCTCCTGCCGCAATTTAATTCTCTTTCGTTCCAAAAGTTTGGTTAGCATCGAGGCTTCGTCACGGTTCAGCGAACTTTCGTCGTCTTCTTTCGAGGACCACATATTGGGATAAAGCTTCCCAAATTCCGATGGAAAAAGCCCGGAGAAAATCGCATTTCGGGCGTAGGGCGTAGCCGTCGGGAGAATACCGAAATGATAGTTCCGCGTAATCTTGAAAAGATTTCTGAGTTCCGCTTCCATAATGAGCCACTGATCGAGCCTCATGCAGTCGATGACGAAAAAAACGACGTTCTGCTTTTTCTCCGATGTGAGTTCCGGCAGCACCCACTCCTCGACAATATCCGGCGACATCGGCGGCCGGTTCGCAGCGTTCGACTCGACGTAAATCGTATTCACCCAGTCGCGGTAATTCCGCTCGACGAATTTTCCGAACTCCGCATTCGCTTCCCGCTTCTGATCGAGCAGGGTTTGCTTCAAGCCAAGTCCGGTATGCTCGTCGAATTCTAATTCCCATCCGACAATCTTCGCGTAGAGTTCCGTCCAATCTTTCGCCGTCGAGGCATTCATCAGATCGAGCGAGATGCGCGCGAATTCCTGCGTATAATCCCGCGAAACAGCCTCGTTCACAATTTGCCGGCCCTCCAAAAATTTCTTCACCGCAAGCAGCACTTGCGTCGGGTTGACGGGCTTCGTCAGATAGTCCGAAATTTTCTTCCCGATCGCCTGCTCCATCAGGTCTTCCTCTTCGGATTTCGTGACCATCACGACGGGCGTTTCGGGACGTACTGCCTTCAGGCGCTCGAGCGTTTCCAAGCCACCCATGCCCGGCATATTCTCATCGAGAAAGACGAGATCGACAGAATTCTCCGAAGCAATAACGAGCGCATCTTCCCCGCTCAGCGCGGTGCGAACCGTGTAGCCGCGCCCTTCGAGCAGCAAAATATGTGGTCGAAGCAGGTCGATCTCGTCATCGACCCAGAGAATAGTGCCTTTGGTCATTCCACTACTTCAACGCGGGAATGCTAAGAGCGTTTCAGTAATGATTTTTACATGCCTCCCTTTTAAGAAATCGCTACCGCGCTACCACAAACCGCCGCGTTTGCACGAAACCATTCGATTTGGCGCACAGGAGCAGCACGCCCTCCGGCAGCTCGCGGGCGGAAAGCGAAAGCTGGCTTTCCGTTGTCTCCCCGCTCGCGAGGATTCTGCCAAGCACATCGTCGATCTCGAAGTGGATGGGCGAGGCGTTGGGATTGGTGAAGGAGACGGTGAATGCATCATGGGCGGGATTGGGGATGATCTTGTCGATTGTGATCGCTTTGCCTTCAAGAGCTTCTAGTAGCAACTCCTCTCCACAACGAGGAGCAAAATCAAAAACAGGACTCGTGGATGAACAACCATTCGTGTCAGTTACGGTCACGAAATAGCTGCCAGCATTTGATGCTGAAATAGTTTGAGTTGTATCTCCAGTGCTCCATAGATATGATACAGCTCTGGTCGTAATTAATATTGTGCCTGTGCTCGTGACGGTGTCGGTTCCAGCTATTGACACTACGGGCAAAGAGTTAACGACAACATGGACCGTCGTTGAGCCAGAACAGCCATTTGAATTTGAAACAATTAGACTGTAATCACCAGAATCGGCTACAACGAATGTGTCCATGGTATTAGATTGTTGTTGCCCGTTCTTTTTCCATTGGTAACTTAATCCTGCGGGAGAAGCCTTGAGCACCGTGCTATTGCCTTCGCAAAACGAGAGCGATCCGGAAATGCCTGCGACTGGGGATGGGTTAACACTTACGCTTACTGAGGTTGAATCTGAACAATTGGAAGCATTCGAAACAATTACACTATAAGTTCCCGACTTTGTGACCGTAAGCGAATCTGCCGAAGAAGGCTCAAGCTGTCCATCCTTCTCCCATTGATAACGTAATCCAGCGGGAGAAGCTTTGAGCAACGTGCTGTCTCCGGCACAAAGAGAAAGTGGACCAGCAATAGCCGCTACTGGAAGAGGATTGACGCTCACGCTTACTGAAGTAGAGTCGGAACAGCCGGATGAATTTGTTGCGACTACGCTATAAATTCCCGAATCCGAAACAGTGAGTGAGTCACCAGTGGCAGATTGAGATTGGCCATTCTTCATCCATTTGTAAGTCAAACCAACAGGAGAAGCCTTAAGTACTTCGCTCTGGCCTGTGCAAAAGGATGCGGGGCCAGAGATGCCAGCGACCGGAACGGGATTGATTGTGACTCTCACAGAGATAGAATCGGAGCAGGAACCATTCGAAACGATCACACTATAAATACCAGAATCGGAGACTATTATGGTGTCTGTAATGACAGGCTGAAGAAGCGCGTTTTTCTCCCATTGATAGGACATCCCAGCCGGAGAGGCTCTGAGTATTCCGCTGCTGCCCGCACAAAATGATGGTGTCCCAGTGATAACTGCAACAGGAACGGGATTAACGCTAATACTCACGGCAGTAGAATCGGAGCAGTCGGAAGCGTTGGTAACGATGACGCTATAAATTCCCGAATCGGAAACAGGGAGCGAGTCGGTAGTGCCGGGCTGTGGCTGGCTGTTTTTTAGCCATTTATACCTCATTCCAGCCGGCGAGGCCTTTAGGGTTAAACTACCACCTGGGCAAAGCGAATTTGTTCCTGCAATAGCAGCAACCGGCGTAGGGTTGACAACGACAACAACAGAAGTCGAATCCGAGCAACCACTGGAATTTGTAACGAGAGCTGCGAATGTTCCTGAAGATGAAACATTCAATGTCTGAAGTTTCGCGCCAGGAATTACGTTACCATTTTTATGCCACTGATAGCTCATACCCGAAGGAGTTGCAACGAGCGTAACACTATCACCTTTACAAAATGTGAGCGGTTTGTTTGAGGATATTGAGACCGTTAGAGGGCTGCATTTCCCGCTAATTACAAGATCATCCATAAACAGCTCACTCGGTTCCGAGATGTCGCTCGAGGTTAGGTAAATTGTTGTGACATTTGCATTGACGGTATAGGTGTGAGTACGGTATGTATTATCGGCTTGACCGTCGTTCTGAGGAGTTCGTCCCCAAATACCTTGGTTGTCACTTGGCGGAATAATGTTGGTTCCCACAAGCACGGGGCCATTAATCGTAGCATAACCCGTCGACCCCCAGTTCCCATAAAGTTCCATCTCCTTGAATGATACAGTCGTAACATACGTCGGAGAAGGGAATGTAATGCAGAGCGCTGTTTGATACGACCAGAAGCAACCCGCACCACAGGCCGAGATGCCGAAGCCGAACGCATGAGCGCTACCAAACTGTGCCATGGCAACCACACCAGGGTTTGTCGTAAAGTTGTTTGTCGAAATGACAGAAATTCGAGGGTCCATCGAAGCTCCCTCAAAGCCTTCAGAAAGCAAGATTGACTGTGCTTGCACGGCAGAGAAGCCGAAGAGAAGCGAAGAAATCAGTATGGTAAATTTCATTTTGATGTTGGGTTTGAGATGGATGAAAAGGTTTGCCGTCTTAAGGCTTCACCGCCAGAACTCTGAACTGTACCCCATACCACGAGCCGAGCACAATGTGATTGCTGTCGATCTGATCGAGGACGAGCCAGTTGCCGGGCACATTGTGATCGAAACGAGTTGCGAAATAGTGGCGCGTTGGATCTTGTGGCGTAAACCCCTGACTATCCCAGGTTACGAAAAAATTCTCCCGCGTCGTATCGCTTCCCGCACCGCCCATCAAGCCCCAGCTTATTTTTGCGATTAAGCTGTCGACTGGATTGTGATAGCAAAAATCTTCCACGTCGGTCCAGTCGGCTATTCGGTAACTTGTCCCTAACTCAGCTTTCACCGCCGAGTCTAGGTTGTCCGTCTCGGCATACATTCCGCTTGTAGTAGCGAACTGGAGACTGCCACCCGAAGAGGGCTGCGTCGAATTACTGCAACCGTTGGCGAGAAGGGCGAAGAGAATCGAAATTGCAAGTATGGTTGATTTCATTGTTGTTCCTTTCAAAATTTAAAAATTTATCGTCTGTTTTTGTATAGCTTTTCGCCGCACAGCCAGAATGCGAAGATGCACGTCGGTCCATCCGCCGAGAACGAGGTGGTCGCGGTCGAGTTGGGCGTATCTCATCCACCATTTCGGACGGTGGTGATCCCAGCGCGAAATGAAGTAGTGCCAGTCCGAGGTGTCGGTTAGCAAATACTTTTTTCCTCTACGGAGTATATAGAAATTTTGGAGCGAATCGGAGTTCTTGCCTGCGATACTCTCCCCACCGGGAACGCCCGCATCGTGAAGGAGCGGCAGCTTCAGCGTTTCGATCAGCGTATCGACTCGCCCGGAGTCTGTGCAGAACTCCTTCAAATCGTTCCAATCCGCCTGACGCCATGCGAATCCCAGAGCCGGGTCGTGCCGAACAGCCGAATCGAGATTCGCATATGAATCGTAAGCGTATTTGGAAAGCCGGAAATCACTTACTTGGAGTGCGGTGTCAGCAGTAGTCGTGTCCTTCTTGTTTGCCGGGGACAGCGTATCGACCTTTACAGGAACGTTGGGCTTGCTTGGCTTAGGCGCTTCTGTTGTGTTGGAAAGTTCCAGAATCAATGCTGCCGTCACGACCATGAGTCCCGTAATCCCGACTGCCCATTGTAACCTTATCCTCCGTAGCATTCGCGCTTTATATCCGGCATCGGCGAAGACGCGGTCGAGCGCGTCCTCGGCGAGGAGGGGGACGGTCGAGACCGAGTTCCGGTAGCTTTCGAATGCGTTCGAGAGCGCGCCGAAATCGGGATAGTTGATTACAAATTCTTTTGTCATGATACGGCTCCTTTGGGCAAATTTATTCGATAATTGAAATTGGCGGACTCTTCGCTGAGCCTATTTTTCGCATCGTTGAGCATTCGGTACAAAGTCGCTACCGACACTCCAAGAATGCTGGCTGCTTCACCCATCGCAACGGGCGGATTCTTCAGGCAGCATAACCTGACCGCTGCCTCGAACTTCGGCGGCAGCTTCGAAAGTTTTTCATCAAGAAGTTCCATCATTCGCTCCGGTGTGTCTGCAAGCGAGCCAGCAACATTTTCCGCGCCGTCCAGACCCACATCGAAAAACTTTCCTCGCGTCCGCGAATCGCGATACCATTTGAGGACGAAATTCTTTATGCAGCGGAAGGTATATCCCTTCATGTGCGCTTCGATTTCTTCGGTCAGCGGCTTATTCGAGAATTTTATCCAGGCCGAAGCAAGCGCATCCGCGAAGGCGTCGCCAGCCACGACTTCATTGCGGCGCGCCATGACGCGGGCGAAATTTTCAAAATTCGCCCGGTTTCTGTCATGGAAAGTCCGGAAATCGCGCTCGGTCATCTGAGGGTAATATCCATTAGAGGGGTGATTTTCTCATGGTGGAAAAGTTTTTTTCAGAAAATCATTACAGAGAAATTCTTACTCCCCCTCCTATGAAGCGAAGCGGAATAGGAGGGGGCTGGGGGGGCCGGGAGTAGAAACGAAACTGGTCGTTTACCTCAACACACCACCCCCCAGCCCCCTCCTCTTTCAGAGGAGGGGGAGTTGAAAATTGCCGCGCAACTTTGCCCCGGCATGGGTGTTCACTTAGTACGATGGAGACCCTCGAACTCGTGGCAGTAGCACGCCCAGCCGCCAGAAAAGATCGGGAGCGGGAAAACGCGGAGGATTTAACGATCTTCCGCGAATTCGCTGCAGGGCTTTCGCTTGCCACATCGGAGAATCCCATGCGCCGCGCGGACGGAAACCGCATTGCGCGCGAAGCGTTCACCAAAATTTATCTTCGCTACCGCGAGCGCGTCTATGCTTACGCGCTGCGGGTGCTCTCGAACAGAGAAGACGCGGAGGACCTGTTTCAGGAAGTGTTTTATCGGGTTTATTCACGCGCGGAAAGTTTTGAAGAAGAACGTAGCCTCGGAGGTTGGATTTTCACGATCGCACATAACTTGTGCATGAACAAAATCCGCGACCGGAAACCACAGGATTCGCTCGAAGACACCAATCTCTTTGTGGAACCCTCCGTCGATCTTGGCGAGGACTGGCAGGCCGTGATCGCGCACGCGATGTCGCGTTTGCCCGTCGAATATCGCGAAGTGATTATTCTTCGGGAGTACGAAGGTCTGAGTTATGCCGAGATTACAGAAATTTTGAAAACGACAATCCCGGCCATCAAGAGCCGGCTTTACCGCGCGAAGGGAAAACTTAGAGAACTACTCGCGCCCTATTATTTGCCAGAAACGTGACACCGAAAATTTTATGACACTGAACGAACGCATTTTAGATTTTCTCGATGGCTCGCTTCCGGCGGATGACGAAGCGGAGCTATTGCACCGGCTTTCGGTCTCGCCCGAAAAGCGCGGCGTGCTGCGCGGCTTTATGGAGCAGCGCGCGCTCTTGACGCGCGATGCGAAATCGCTCCCGGTGCCCTACGCGGCCGAGCAACGCCTGTGGGCGCGAATGGATGACGTTTTTCCCATGCCAATGACCGCGGAATCGCCGGTTGCTCTCGTGCCGATCGAAGCGCCTAATGTAGGCTTTTTTACGCGCGCGTTTAGCGGGGCATCGGCAACGCTGGGCACGTTTACACTTGTGGCGGGTATTGGCATTGGGTATTTCGCGGGGCATACACAACCCACGACAGTTGCAACTTCCAAAGTGGGGGCGCAGGCTTCTTCCGCAATCGCTAACACACCAGAACTTGCAATTTCCCATCGGTCCTATGAGACCCATGCGTCCCATGAGACTCATAGGATTTCTTCAGACGACATACCGCTACAAACTGGTTTACAGCTTCCAGCTCTTTTGCCACCCACGCAAATCGAAGCTGGCACGCCGGTGGTTCCGACACCACCAGAAATAATCGAGCCTAATGCCCCGGCAATCACCCCAGTCACCGAAGCAATCGTGCCGACGATCACACTTGCGGATATTGGCGGCGATGGAGTGGGGATCAAGCCAATGTTTCACCAAGTTCATTCGATAAGAGAGGCGAATCCTTCTTTCCTCAGCCGTTTTGAATTTCGTATCGATGAAAGTTTTGGCCGACAATTTCCAAATAGTGTAGCGACCAACGTTTCGCTGCCGATCATCACCAATTCATCCATTACAACTTTCTTCCAGATTTTCCCGCATTCGAATCTATTCTGGGCTGGCGCGTCATTCGGATCGGCGAATATAACCCGTAAGGACCTCTTCACTCGCGCGGGCGATCCGATCGATCCATCGCAGGAAGTTCTTGTAGGCGATACGGTCCATTCGCAAACGAGTTATATCGCAGCTTTGGCGGAACTCCGGTTACCGGCCTTTGCGACAACTGACCTTACATTTACCGCCGGTTATGGCCTTGCAAGCTTAGGCCAAATGATGTTCGGCGAAATCGGCTTGCATTATGACGTATCGAGCCAGGCGGGAATTCAGTGCGGCCTTCGCGTACTGCGGTTTAACTACGATCTTAACGCGGAAAAGTCAGCAGTTATTGGGTCTGGTACAAGCTCGCTGGCCATTTCGAACGCGGTCGCGGCGTCCAGCCCCAGTTTCAATACCGAACTCAACGCGGGACTATTCTTTCATTTTTAAGCAGCCTTGAAAGCAAGAGATTTTTTCAGATGGATGATGCCAGCAGAAATCGCTCTGCTGCTTTTCGTGATTGCCTGTTTCGGAGGCTGCACGGTAAACAATGCCACGCCCGCGCCGGAAGCGACGGTCCAAAGTTATTTTTTTCCGCTCGATAATGGAATGCTCTACACCTACGGACGAACCACAAACTTTACGGACTACGACACCATCACCTGCCAGATGGTCATCGCCCAATCCGGACTGACGCAAAATGAACTTAAAGACACGACGACTAAGCTTCCCTTCTACTATATTAGCTACACGAACGATGCCGATGGCAATCTCGCCGGCATACTTTCGACAGACACTTCTACGCTCATGGCACTCGATGGCAAGCTCGAACCCGGCGCCACATGGGTTGCCGATGAAATCCGTGGAATTCAGGCGACCGTCGTGGAACAATACGACGATTATTATCTCCCCGGACGCCAGCAAGCCTATACCGATGTGCTCGCGGTAGAATATCATCAGGATGGACAACCAGCGGATACTTACACGCTCCGCTTTTTCGCGCGCGGTTACGGACTCATTTTGGAGCGCCAATTAGTCGGCCCCACGACAGAAATCTCCCGCTTGCAGCTTATCGGCATACAGTACCCTTCATAACCAGGATTTATAGGAATGAACCACGATTTACAGGATTTGAAAGATTATCAGGATTACGTTCGTGGAAAGAAAAAATTGTTTGTTTGACCGTGAGTGAATTGTTCGGTCATTCTGTTTGCCAAGCTTAAAAATTCATCCTGAAAATCTTTACCATCCTGTAAATCGTGGTTTAATCCTGGTTTAATCGTGGCCTTGTTACGTCCATCCGCTCGATCGAAATATAGAGATCGCGCTCGCGGCCTTGCCTCGTTGCTGCGTGCCGACTCCACCGCGATCCGCGTTCTTATTTTCATCGCTATGAGCGCGATTTTTTTTCTGTTTCTGAAAATTACAGAGAAGAAAGTCCCAACCGGCCTCGCGCCGGATTCGACCATCGAGCAATTGAATGAGGAATCCGGATCGAAAAATCCGGCTAAGTAATAGCTTTGTTTTTATGGAAACAATGAACGCCGATCTCTATCTTGGAATCATGTCAGGCACGAGCCTCGATGGAATCGACATTGCGGCCTGCCGATTTACAGGAAAACACATCGATCTCCTTGCTTTTCATTCGATGGAATGGCAGCCCGCATTACGCGAGCGTCTTATCGATATTGCAACCGCTGATCGCATCGAAATGGACCTTCTCGTCCGAGCGCATTTTGAGCTTGCGCGAGTGTATGCCGCAGCAGTCGAAGCAACACTGCGCGAGGCTGGAATTCATGCTTCGGATATTCGCGCAATCGGGCTTCATGGCCAGACCGTACGGCATCTTCCATCTCAACCTAATCCTGCAACATTCCAGCTTGGCTCCGGCGCTGCGCTCGCGGCCGTCACTGGAATCGATGTTGTCAGCGATTTCCGCTCGGCGGATATGGCGCTTGGCGGCGAGGGCGCGCCGCTCGTACCCATGTTCGATTTTCATTTCCTCGCAAGCGACGCGAACGAACGGCTTATCGTCAATATCGGCGGTATTGCAAATGTGACGTGGCTTCCGGCACATGCCGATGCAGGCGATGTCATTGCGTTCGATTCGGGTCCGGGCAATATGCTGCTCGATTCCATCGCGCGGCGTTATTTCGGAAAACCATTCGATGAAAATGGGGAAATTGGGCGTTCCGGAGAAATTAACGAGGATTTGCTTGCCAAATTCCTTTCGCATCCCTATTTTAACACACCACCTCCAAAATCGACGGGCCGGGAGCTTTTTTCAGAATTGTTTTTGAGTGATCTTCATCGTGAAATTGCCGCAGGAAAACTTCTTCCCGAAGATGCGCTTGCAACCCTTACCGAATTAACAGCTCTTTCCATCATGCGAAGTTTGGATTTGGCTCGAAGAAAAACGCAGGATGTGGAAATAATCGTAAGCGGAGGTGGCGCGCTCAACAAATATCTTCTTGAACGCATGAAAGCTAACGCTTCACCCCATGCGAGTATTTGCTCATCCGATGCTTATGGCATTCCGTCAAAAGCGAAAGAAGCGATCGCGTTTGCGTTCTTCGCTCGCGCGTTCGTGGAAGAAATCCGAATTCATCTTCCAAAAACAACCGGCGCTTCGCGGCAAACGGCATTAGGAAGTTTGAGCCGAGGAAAATAAATTAACGGAAGCTCTTATTAAGTCTTTCTATAAAAGTCCTTGCGAGGAGTCACGGAGGGACGACGAAGCAATCCGTTGGGATTCTGCTCAATCTGGCGGGATTGCTTCGTCGCATTCGGCTCCCTTCGGTCGCCGAACGCTCCTCGCAATGACATCATCATAGTATAAAGAGAATGAAAATTTCGCTGCTCAAAAAAAATAGTTAAAAATATTTTTTGGAAACACTTGCTTTCTCAACCGAGATGTGTTATACTGCGAGACGAGAGAAATGCAATGTAATGTTTAAATAATGTGAATAAGTGCTGATCGCCCAATGCAGGGCACCGATCGTGCTCCTTGCTAAACGATGTACTATAAAATGCAAATAGAAGTAACGATTAACACATTTCTCGACACGCATGAGCGATCATGCAAACATGAGCGATCATGCACGCACGAGTAATCATGCGAGATTAAATCAGAAGTAAACCACAAAAAAAATCGAACGTGACTCGCCGCTGCGAGTGTTTCTTTTCTGTTACTATTATGACGAGAACGGAGTTCTCCTTCGACACCCGGTCCAAACCTGGCAGCATTGGGCAATCGCAAGACCGGTTATCCTTGAATCCTGAAATTGCTTCTACTTTCCCCGAACATGACCGATCGCACGAACCCACACCGCGTTCGATCGCTCGAAACGGAGTGTTAATCGACTTGTCTGAAACCATCGTGACCACCGTGGACGATCCTACCGCTTCGGAGATGAACGCATCATCGGTGATGGGCGCATCACCTGAGAGCGGGGACGAGCGCGCCGATCTTCGAAATGCGGCGGAGCGAATTTGGAGATTGTGCCTCGAATCGATCCGCCCGCAACTCAGCGCGCAAACCATGCGCACTTGGTTCGAGCCGCTCGAAGCCACGGCGCTGGAGGGCTCGGAAATGACCTTGCGCGCGCCCAGCAGCTTTTTCTGCGAGTGGATCGGCGAGCATTATCAGGATATGCTCGAACAATCCTTGCGCGATGTGCTTGGCACACAGGCCAAGTTCCGGTTCGATACCGCGAGCGAAGTCGAGTCAGCTAATACGAAGTTGCAGCCGGCGGAAGACGTTGCTCCAACTCCGATTGCTCGCCCTTTGCCCGAGCAACCTCGGCAGCATCCGACTGCCGGCGGTTTCGGTACGCCAATGGCGAATATGCCTTTCCCACAGCCCTCGATGCGGCAGGGTTCTTCCCCGGCACCTACTAACGGGCAACCAGCCGGAGCAAAACGGCCACCGATCGAATCCAATCTCAATCCTCGATATACGTTCGACACTTTCATTCGAGGCGAATCCAATAAGCTTGCTTACGCGGCGGCTATGGCGGTTGCGAATAATCCCGGAGGAACACGGTATAATCCGCTCAGCATTTATGGCAGCGTGGGCCTCGGAAAAACGCACCTTATTCAGGCGATTGGCAACGCAGCGTTACAAAAATTTCCATCGGCGAGAGTGCTTTACACCTCGAGCGACCGTTTTACCGTCGAATTCGTCGATTCCATCCAGAACAACAAGAGTAACGAATTTCAGGCGCTCTACCGCTCGATCGACGTGCTCATCATCGACGACGTTCAATTTTTCGCCGGAAAGGAAAAGACGCAGGAAATTTTCTTCCATACGTTCAACGCGCTGCGTGAACTTGGAAAACAGATCATTCTCACATGCGACCGCCCGCCTAAAGAACTCAAAGACATTGACGACCGCCTGCTCAACCGGCTCCAATGGGGCCTGACGGCGGATATTGCCGCGCCCGATCTCGAAACGCGCATCGCCATCCTGCGCCACAAAGCTATCGCCGACGGCATCGAGCTTTCCGGCGAAGTGATCGAATACATCGCCACCAACATCTCGACCAATATCCGCGAGCTGGAAGGATGCCTGATCTCGCTGCTGGCCATTTCCTCGCTCGAAGGTAAAGAACCCACACTTGAACTTGCCCGCGAAGTCCTGCGTAAAATCGCGAAACGCTCTACGCCGATTCTTTCCATCGAAAGCATTCAACGGCTCGTCTCCCGCCGGTTTGGAATCGAAGAAGAAGCGTTACGCGCGAAAACCCGCAGGCAGGAAGTTGTCATCGCGCGGCAAGTCGCAATGTTCCTCTGCAAGGAGCTGACCAATCACTCGCTGAAATCCATCGGATTGCATTTTGGCGGACGCGACCACTCCACCGTCATTTATGCTGTCCAGACTATTCAGGAAGACATGAAGCGCGACCCCACCATCGAGAAAAAAATCGACGAACTCCGAAGGCAGCTTGAAATGATGCAGGGATAAGCATCACGTCACGGGCTGCATCTCACCTGCGGCCGCCTCCTGCATTGCACTCAGGAGCGCGAAACCGTTTTGGGTTTCGATCTGATAGATTTCGAGGAAACGGTACATGGTGGAGCGGCTGATGTCAAGCTTTTCCGCAGCCTCGGTGATATTGCCCTGACAGGCGTGGAGCGCATGTGTGATCACGATGCGCTTGACCTCTTCGAGCGCGATGACCCCTCGGTTCTTGAGCGGGTCGAAGAAATCCTGGAACTCTTCGGACGGCCCTTTTCCCACCCGCACCTCGCTAAATTGCCTTACGGTAAGCGGCAAATCTTTCTCCTGGATGGTATCGCCATCGGCCAGGAGCACAGCGCGATCGATCGTGCTCTCGAGTTCGCGAATGTTTCCCGGCCAGTGATACGCAAGCATGGATTCCATCGCATTGCGCGAAAGCGTGCGGACGCGCGTTCCATACCGCCCGCTCGCGCGCTTGAGGAAGGTTTCAGCCAGGAGCAAAATGTCGCCGCGCCGCTCACGCAAGGGCGGCAGCAGAATCGGAAATGCCGAAATGCGGTAGAATAAATCTTCTCGAAAACGCTTGGCCTGAATTGCATCCTGAAGATCGGTGTTCGTCGCGCAGATAATGCGGACATCGAAGTGAATGGTCTCCGTGCCGCCCACACGTTCGAACTCGCGCTCCTGAATTGCGCGCAAGAGCTTGGCTTGCAGCATGAGATCCATATCGCCAATCTCGTCCAAGAATAGCGTGCCGCCGTTGGCGGCCTCGAATTTTCCGATCTTGCGGTGCGTCGCGCCGGTAAAACTTCCCTTTTCGTGTCCAAACAGCTCGGACTCCAGCAGCGAATGCGGAATGGCGGCGCAGTTGATGACTTGAAATGGCTGATCGCTTCGCGGGCTATTCGTATGCAGCGCGCGCGCGACTAATTCTTTGCCCGTGCCGGATTCCCCGAGAATACAGACGGTAATTTCGCTCTCGCACGCCTTTCGCATGAGCTTGAAGACATCATGCATTCGCGGATCGGCGGAAATGATATTCGAAAAATCATAGCGGTGATTGATTTCTCGCTGCAAGGCACGCAACTTCTCGTGATAGGTGTATGTGGTAAGGGCGTTGCGTATGATGACCTGTAGCCGGTCGGTATTGATGGGCTTGGTCAGATAATCGTAGGCTCCGGCCTTCAGCGCCTCGACCGCGATCGGGATGCTGTCCTCGGCGCTCACCATGACGATGGGAAGAAATTCGTCCGCGCTCCTCATGGCACGGAGCACGTCGATGCCATTCAAGTCTGGCAGATGAAGATCGAGCAGCACCATGCGCGGGTGATGCTCACGCATGGCTACGATCGCGGACTCGCCATCATTGGCCATAATCGCGGGATAATCCCAGACGGTGTGAATCCAGTGATACATCAAGTCCGCAACGAACGGTTCGTCATCGACAATGAGAATGGGAGCAATCGAACCGGCGTGGAGCGAGTCGTCGAGATCCAACGGTGGCAGTTGGTCGGCTTTGGCCGGCGAAAGCATGGCCGTCGAGCGAGCGGAAATCCGATACGAAGGTGCGAGCGATTCGGGCATGCGCAATGGCGACGGACTATTGGAGCGGGAAATAATCCGCTTTTCGGCGGCCCTCGATGAGGGAGACTTCGTGGTAATCATAATGGTTGGTAAACTAAATGCGGCTAAAGCTGAACAAAAATGGGCCGGACTAAACGGCCATAAGCGAAACGGCCTTGCGACTATATTTTGACGATTTTTCTATTTCATTCCGTAGGTTCCCGCATGGAGCAATTAGAGGACGAACCTGAAATTTTCAAAATCGTACAGTTACAGGTATGTAATGTCTCAAAATGAGACACGCGTTCTCAAAATCGTACAATGAACATGAAAGTGTTTCAGAATGAAGTAAGAATGGGGGCAAGTGTAGTATTATGGGTCATTTATGGCTTGGCTGACCGTCTCATTTTCGTACACCGAATTATTTTCGGAACATACAAGCTTCCAATTGGAACGCTATGCTTCAAAATTCTGTCCATCTAATAATTAATGGCGCGCTCTTTGTTGCAATAAGCAATAGAGATCGTTATTTGGAGCAATGCCTGCGTTTGTAAAAAAGCGCAGGGGAAAAGATTTCTTTCTCTAAAGGTGTAATTATTTTCGGCGAGCGAGATTATTATAGGTATTGGGGTGGGGGTCAAAACGTTGACCGCCCCAAAAACCGCCAGAATAATCTTGCGAAAAGACGCCTTGCGTCAGCCGAAACAAGGTATTCCAAATTCGGAGTAATTTTCCGCATGAATGTCATGCAAGCCGCAGTAAGGCAGATGCACGAGGAACGGTTGGACCGGCCGGACGACGAACGCGAGGATGGAACCCCATCCGGGCCGGAGCGTTCGTGGAATCCGGAGGATAGCTCCGCGCTGTCCGGCGAAAACGTGCCGGAAGCCTTCGGCGGACAAGAGCCAAACGATCCATCGCTTCTTGCTCACGCAAGTCGCGAAGCCTTGCGGCGCAAGGGCGATTGGCCAGCCGGACCGAAGGCGTCCGCAGGTTTACATTCGTTCATTGATAAACAGAAGCCCCGATCGGCTGTTGCGGCAGGACCGAACGGCTATCCCTCCGGAGAGCCTTCGGACGAATCGCTCTTTCTGCTGTATCAACAGGGCGACGACCACGCCTTCTTTTCGATTTACGAACGGTACAAATCGAGCATTTATGCGTATTGCGCACACGTACTTTTTAGCGCGGGACTGTCACGCGAATTGGTCGAAGATACTTTTCAGGACGTTTTTCTTCGGCTCGTGCAATATCGAAATACGTTTACCGGCGGCGATTTCAAGCCGTGGATTTTTACAATCACGCGCCACTCGTGCCTGAGCGCGAAAAAACGGACATTTCGCCAGCATGAAGGCGTGGAATACGCCGGCGACGGCGTAAACTTCGACGGGGGCGTTGCCGAAGAGGTACGCCAGGCATTTTCTGCGAGCGACGATCCTCTGGAACGCATGGCGAAGGACGAGCAGATCGGACTGCTGCTTGCGGCGATAGCAAAACTCCCCGATGAATTTAGGGAAGCGCTCATTCTTAGCGAATATGAGGAATATACGTATGAAGAGATCGGACGCATGACGGGCACCTCGCTTTCGACCATCCGCATTCGTGTATTCCGGGCCAAGGCCCGACTCCGAAAAATGCTTCTGCCGGTTTTGGAAGACGATAATAGGACGAACGCTTCGGAGCAATTAAGCAAAAAGAAAATTTAACATCCAAAGGATTTTAAAAACAGTAAGACCATGATGAACAAGAGACCTACCCCGACTAACAACGGGAATCACGCTTCGACCACCGAAGAACTCATCGTACAATATCTCGATGGCGAACTCGTTCGCAAAGAACTCGAGACCGTGCTCTTCGACCGGCTCGCCCGCTCGGAAGAAGCGCGAATGCTTTTGCGCGAATATCTCGTCGTCCGAGGCGCGATTCGCATGACTCGCGAGGACGAACGATTTCAACTCGCCGACGATCTCGATGCGCGGACACGCGCCCGCATCGAGCAAATCATGGAGGCCATGGCGAACGAAGAATTCGTAACAGACGCCACCCAGATGGACGTCGCGCCGAAGATGCGCGGTTTCCTCCGCGACCGTGGCGCTATTGCTTCCACCATGTCTGGCCGAGCGCACCGTTGGCCGACGAGGGCCAATCTTGTGGCGCTTTCGCTGCTGCTTGTGATTGGTGGAACATGGTTCGTTACCCAAAGCGCAAACCATCGCCAGATGGCGGGACAATCCTCCACGAAGTTGGACGCGGAACGTGCTTCGCTAACCGCTCCGGCGGCAGCGATACACGCATCCATGGCAAGCGAACCCTTGACAATAATTCGCCACATGGCCTCCTTGCGTGCATCTAAGCATACGGTGTTAGCGCCCACCCGCCTTGCTCAAAATGCTACGCCGGCAGGCCTGCCTGAGGCAAGCGAACAAACCTCGGCAACGGAAACTTCGGATCCTGCGGATGTTATGCTCTCGCGGCGTTATGCAAAAGAAATCGACGCCGCCAAACATGAAGTGGTGGTTTCGAGCCACGACCGGCTCTGAGCGGCCTCGGGGAAGTTTTTGCTTCTGACAACAACGTGCTGCGATTCCTCCTTCGCGTTCATTCTGCGAGAACTATTCGCTCGCATACCAGAGACTTTGTTCTGCTGGCGTTCTTTCTTGCACTCCTCGGAGGTGCGCGGGAAAGTGTTGCGCAACAAAGTAATATAGCTCAGGCCGTCCCCGATCGAGCTAAAGTTGTGAAATCTTCCGACGATGCGACAATCGAGGAGCTAATCAATGAGCGAATAAAAGAAGAATGGGCCACGGCCGGCGCGGATTTCCATCCGGAAATGGTGCGAACCGAAGCCGATTATGCCCGGCTTAGTGTCTCGTCGAAGGATCTTCTTTACGAGGCGAGTTTCCATTTACAGCCCCATTATTACAGTCACTCCGCGACCGGCCCCGATACCGCTCATCGCACGGAAGCCGAGCAACCGATCATGTATTATGTCGGCACCGCTCGCACGCCGCTCGCCTTGCCGATGGTGAGCAATCTTTCGAAGGCGCTTTCCGGAGATGAGGCTTCGTACACGGTGAACATCGGTGTCTTGCCGCTGCCCGATCCGACCAGCCAAGACTCGATGCGCTATTTTGTAGTAATCGAGCGCACGATCGAGTCCAATCACACCGATAATTACGTTCGACTCGAGCGTTTTGTGAAAGAATTTAGCGCGAAGACCGGTGACCCCGCCTATCTTCGGATCGCCAATGAATCGCTCGCCAAGGCCGCAGTTATCGTGCAGCTCGAAAGCGGCGCCGTGCTCGATTTCGACGATGATTTCTCCCGGTTTATCGACGAGCACATCATCATCAAGAGCGATAAGCTCGATTTTAAGCTCGGCCAGCAAACCGTCTCCGATATTTCCAACCGGCTTTCGATTCCTTATTCTGTCGCGCGAACGTGCGAAGCAAAAGTCGAGCTTTTAAGCGTCGTGGATACCGAGCATTCACTCACGATTATCGATACCCTCCGGCAGCCGGCGAATTATCTGGCCGAGCTCGATATGTCGAAATTTGCCGACGGCCCCTATCGCTACCGGTTCACGGCGATCGAACCCGTAACCGGGAAAGTCATCTATACGGAGACACGCGAATTCCATAAGAGCGAGCCGATTACCGTCAGCCAGAGCAGCCGCAGCGGAGGCCCATCCGATACGCTAAAAATCGGCGGCAAAAAAATAGATTGGGCCGCGCTGCTTGCGGAAGAGAACGAGCAGATTGACAGCGAGCAAGTCCTGAATGAACGAATGAAATCGACGCTCGATCAATCGAAAAGCGATAAGGATCAATTGCAGAAAATCGTCAATGCCAACCAACAGAGCGCCATTGCCGATGTGCATGGCCGCGCCGGATTCGGAATTGGCGATGCAGCGGGAGAGAATTTCTTTATCGGAATCGAATCCAACCGGCCCGCGCTTTCGTTCGATGTTTCCTTCGGAATGATGTATGCTCCGGTTCCATATCTCAACTACACCCTTCGTGGAAATGTATCCAACTTTTTCCTTTCGCCAAAATCCTTAGGGTTTCAACTTCAATATATTCCTGTCAAATTTTTCAACGGCATCATCGAGCCACTTATTGGAGTTGCTTATTATGGTACGTGGTCATCGGCACAAACCGGTGTAACGTCCGCGCCATTGCTTTCGGGACAGATCGGTATCGCGTGCGAGCCGCTGGGCGAAATGCACGGCCTCGGATTCAGCCTGTGCTATGGCGCGGCGTATGGATTGGGGCTAAGCCCTGCATCGTATCCCGATTGGAGTTTTAAGGCATACATCCGCTTCTAAACTCGGATTTATTGGATTTTAAGCGGATTAAATCGCTTCTTGTCATTCTGAGCGGAGTAAATTTTCGCGGAGCGAAAAATTTACGCAGCGAAGAATCTCTTCCCATGACAAGGGATTCTTCGCTGCGTTCGTCCTCCCTCCGGTCGGACGAACTTCGCTCAGAATGACAGGAAGGAACTACATCAGAGCTCCTACCTGCCTTATTTCAAAAACACATTCTTCCCCGCCCGCGCCGCGCTGCCGAAAATTCCCAAACCGCCCGTGACATCCAAGGTGCTGTTATCAAACTGTGAACTGGAAAGATACAAACCAAGCACAAAGTCCTCGTAATTTTTGTCCAGTGCCATCGCGCGCACCGCGTTTAGCCCATAGCGCGTAAATTGCGGCCAGACCACCTGCTCGTCCGTCGAAAGAATGAAGAACTGGTATTGGCCCGTGGCCGCGCTATCGTCCAGCGCGCTCGACACCACATCGAGAATCGTATCCGCCGCAGTATCGAGCGAAAGCGCTTCAAGCCCATATCCCGCCGTGCCGAGACTCGGCGACCACCAGAGATGAATGCCGGGAGATTCCAAATTAGCAACTGTCGTGGGATATGTAATGGTATCTGTCCCCGTCAGAGAAAGCATTTGGGCGTTCAGCTTCACCGAATCGAGATGGATGGCAAGCGGAACGGTCGTAGAAGCGGTCACAACCTGACCGAGCGCCTGAACTCGCAGTGTGTAAGTCGCACCGGATTCAATCATGATTGGAGACGTGCCGATATATCTTCCGCGAAGCGATGTGTCCTCGCGCAGCAGATAGGTGGAATCGCCCTTCGTAATCGAAACGATCGCCCCGCTCACGCGATCGTTCCCGCTCACGCCGACAATCGGGATGGTCTGCCGAACGACGATGGAATCGAGCGGCTCGTTCGCATACAAATATCCTTGCACGACAATCTGCGGCGAGAATGTCGTTTCGGTAACTGAAGTACACGACGCTATCATCGCTACAAAAAGCGTGGCGAGAAAAGTGGCGAATGGCGAACGGCGAACGGAGAGTAGAAGGGGCTCGCCACTCGCCATTCGGCGTTCGCCACTTGTCGTTCGCCACTCGCCGTTCGCCACTCGCCACTCCATTAGTACGTCACCTCGATTCCAAGCGTGGGAATAATCGGCAGCGATAATACATCCGAAACCTGCGGCGGCTGCTTCTGGGTATCGACCACTTGAAACCAGACGTTCCGGTGATTATAGAGATTAAAAATATCGAGCGAAGCCTTCGCACTTTTGCCAAACATTTGGAACGAGTAGGTTGCGCTCGCGTCCGCGCGGTGATAGTCCGGCAAGCGTTCCGCACCAAGGCCGCCGGGAATGTCGAGATCCTGCTGCTGACCAATGCCATCGAGCGCAATTTGGTAATATCCAATATCCGAAGTGTTAGCTTGTCCGGTGGCGAAGGTCCAGGTGGCGCCAAACGTCCATCGGTCGGATGCTTTGTAATTCAGCACTAGCTGAATATCGTTCCGCTGATCCCATGTCGGATAAAAGGGCTGGCCGTTATTCAACTCTGGAATTTGCTCCGTCACCCACGAAAGTGTATAGCCGATCCATCCGGTGAACTTACCAGTCTGCTCCCGCAGAAACAGTTCCATCCCGTACGCCTGTCCCGTGCCGCGCGGGAAAATCTCCGTGATCGAATCCGAAAGAAATTTCGTCTCGTTGTATTCGACGATATTATTCAGCTTTTTGTAATAGACTTCGCAGGAAACGAAATAGGGATCAGCAGGATAGCCGCTCAGTCCCAAAATATATTGCGTGCTTTGGCTCGGCGGCAGCGGCGCGGTTCCGGGAACCCAAAAATCGAAAAACGTATATTCGCCCGCCGAAACGAGATGCAGGAATTGGTGATAAATACCCGTGGACGCCTTCAGCGTCCAGTCGGGATTGAGTTGATACGCAACAGTCGCGCGCGGATCGAGCGTGATCGCATTAGCGAGATCGAGCCATTCCGCGCGCAGACCATAGGTTGCCGTGACGCTCTCAGACGGCTTCCATTCATCTTGCGTATAGGCCGAAAGATAATAGGGAACTCCGCCGGTATCCTTGAGCGGCTTATTCGTGGTGCCAAGCGTATTGTAAAAATTAAAAGTATAGCGCGAAAGCCCAGTGCCCATGCGAAGATCGTGCTCATCGCTCGCGCGCCAATCCACATCTTCCTTCGCGGAAAGTTCCTGAATGCTATTGTCGAATACGAAAGAATCCGAAGCGATCGTGCCCGAGGATTGCGTGGAATACGCGCTATATCCCACGAACGTCCGGGCAAAAAGATTATCCGAAAAAAAATGTGTCCACTCTGCGCTCGCAAGCTTATTGCCCCAGGTGAGCGAAAGATCGATGACGCCGTTGGTGGGATAATATAAATTATCGGCGCCAAGATAGCCCGAAATGCTAAGATGATCGCTGGCGCCCAGATGCTCGTCGATTTTCGCGTTAAGATCGTAAAAATAATATTGCGGCAGCGGCGAGGTGTCTCCCAGGATTTTCTGGGCATCGACCGCATTCAAGAACTCGTCGATATACGTGCGGCGCCCGGAAATAAGCATCGAACCACCCGGCACGGGGAATTCGATGGTCTGCCGCGCGGCGATCATGCTAAGGGAACTTTGTCCATGAAAGTCATTGGGGTCGCCCTCGCGGGTGGTCACGTCCAACACGCCGGTGAGGCGCCCGCCATATTCCGGCGGATAGCCGCCTTTGATGAGATCGACGCTCTTGATCGCATCCGTATTGAACGTGCTGAAAAATCCGAAAAGATGCGTAGGATTATAGACAACATTGTCGTCGAGCAGAATCAGCGTTTGATCCGGCGGACCGCCGCGAATATACAGTCCGCTCGAAAGCTCGCTTAGCGCCTTCACGCCCGGCATCAGTTGCAGCACCCGGAAGGGATCGCTTTCGCCGCCGAGGGACGGAACCTTATCTATCATGGCCGGCGTGAGTTCGATGTGGCTGACCGTCGTTTTTTCCAGTTCTCGCTCACGCTCACTTTCGATCGTTATCTCTGTGCCGGAAATACTCTGAGCGCGCATATCGACGTTTATGTTGAACGTCTCTCCTTCGGATAAAACGATGTTATACTTCGCCGAATCATATCCAATGAGATGCACTTCAATAACGAGTGTTCCCTCCGGTAATTCGTTTAAAGAAAAATTCCCATTCCGGTCGCTGATCGCTCCGCCATGAAGCGCGCGAAGTTCGATGCGCGCGCCAGCAAGCGCTTCGTGCGTCACGCTATCGCGCACATGTCCGGAAATAGACGCGCTCTGGGCAAGGATGAGGGATGAGGGATGAAGGATGAAGGTAAAGAAGAAAAGAGTTGAGAACCCACGCAAGCTCATGCGAAAACGATAGTTCTTCATCCTTCTTTGCGTGAGATAATATTGAAGGTTGACGGTCCGACCTGAAATGAATGATGACAGTAACTAAGACGACGGCTTTAAATCCCCTTCATTCTTCATCCCTCATCCTTCATCCTTGCCATCAGCGAACTTCTTCCCAGACATCCTGCGCCGAACGATGGCGCAGGAGAACGGCAACGCCATTACGAATCCAATCGAAATACACGCGGGCGTAACCATATTTCCGGTATCGGCGCGGCGATTCGAAAACGAGGAGCTTCCTATCGTATTTCACGCGGCCAATCGAACGGATGCGCCTATATAAATCGAAATCCTCGCCGGCGGCCATCTGTGGATCGTATCCATTCAGCAATTCAAATGCGTCCCGCCGCACGATCTGGCATTCTCCACGGCCCATGCCAAGACCCACCAAGTTTGCATAGCGAACGTAGCGATTGAAATAGGCGTGAAACAGAACGTCGCTCCAACCGCGCTCTTCGGGTAACACCTCGACCCGTGTGGCAATCGCGGAAAGGGATTCGTTCACAGCGAATCGCTGAACCACGCGCCGGAGAAACAATTCGATATTGGGGATTAACGTATCGGCATTGAGAAAAAGGAGCAAATCGGCGTGGGCCATTTCCGCGCCGCGATTGCGCCCCTCGGCAATCGTCTGGCGGCGCGGCGTGGGGCCACGGTCGGCGTCATGCGTCGCGATAAAATCCGCATACGCGGCGGCGATGCCGATGGTATTATCCGTCGAGCCACCGTCGCTGACGATAATTTCAATCCCGAAGCGGTGCTTGATCCTCGGAGAAAATTGCTGCAGGCATCGTTCGAGCAACTTCTCCTCATTCTTCGTCGGAATAATGACGGAAAGCTGCGCCTGCACGGGTATGGTAATTTGAATAGGCTCGGAGGACGAGCCTTTCTTCCATCTCCGCTCGAAAGTTTTTCTTTGATTCATGATGATAGTTGTTCAAACGTCACGATTAATTGCGTATTCCATTCGGCGCCTGGCGCAAGCTCCACGTTCCAGACCGGCATGACGATCGATCCCTGAAACATGCGCTCGAAACCGCCTTCGCTCATCGAAATGGTCTCAAGTGGAAACCGGACGATTTCATCCGCGTCCTGAGCTTCGATCCCGATGGCTAATTTCAAATACTCATCCACCAGGCGAATATTCAACCTCTCCCCTGCCCCGGATCTTGGTAAGGGGAGGGAGATGCTACCTGAACTATTCATGGCCGGCCATGCGAGTTTCTGACCGTTCGATTCATAATAGCGGTCGGGCGCATCCGGCGCGAGCAGATGAAATGCCCATTCGGAAGCGAAGTTAAAACGAACGAACTCGTCCGATTCGTTCGTGAGTGAATAGGTCACTTTTAAATCCTGGCTGGCGGACGATAGGCCGAGTTCTTTCGTCATCCTGATGGATTTTCCCGCGACGCTGCCCATACACGTTAGCCGCAGGAGTCCCTCCTTCTTATTCCAACCCCATTCGAAGGCGGAAGTCACGAAATTTCCGAGTTCTTCGAAACCGCGTTGCCTGTCCGGCGAGCTTTCCGGCGGAAGGAAATGTTCGATCAAACAGCCATGCCGGTACCAATCATAGACAAGGAGCTTTTCGAGGCCCGCTTCCTTTGCTTGCAACCCGTCGTGAATAGAAGCTGTGGCCACACTGCCCTCGCCATGATATGCCTGTGCAATTTTCGCATGATAGTCTTCCTTACGACGCGAAACGATATTCGTTGCGTTAAAGGCACGTGGTTTAAAATCAATTTCCGCGATCATGCCGCCCACTGATGGTTTGACATAAATCGAAAAGACGCGCGATTCGAGAATCACTTCCTCCGCTCCGTCGCAATCGAAATCGCTGGCCTCCATACGAACGCCGCGAAGCCCTTCGGCTTTATCCGCAAGCGCATCCGCTTTCACGAGCGCCGAATAATTCGCATGACGCAGATTCGAAAGATACACCCCGCCAAAGATGCCATGCCAATACGGATCGTTACACTGCGAGCGAAGTAATTCCCTCCTTGCTTCGCCAACATTCTTGCCGGCTGCTGCGAGTTTTTCAATACGTGCGCTTGTGCGTAGTGCATGTTTATGGAGCTGATTCGATTCCGGATACTTGACGAAAAAATTTCGCCAATATCCTCCGCGCACGAACGAGCGGTACTGCTGCCATCGCGCTTTATCCTCGTCCAACTCATGAAGAAATCGCTCATAATTCTGGATCGCATCCGCCGTGGGCAGCGACCACTGCATCATTTCGGCGTAGCTTGCCGTGGGCAGATAAATGCGTCCGCGCGGCTGGACGCGCTCCAATACTTCACCCGGCGGGAGGAAGGTAATCCAATCGGAATTTTCCGAAAGTTTGCGGAAAAATTCTTCGAGCCAGCCATCGTTATACACATGATCGTAGGTGCGCGGCCAGACGCCAAATTTTTCGCCATCGTCGCCGAAGGTCACGACTGGGTTCCCATGCTCGCTGGCGGCGTCGCGGAGGATGCGGATGGTTTCATCGACATTCATAAATGGAATGGCATAGCGGAGCGCTTTCGAAATAGGAAAAACAGCGAGCGTTTTTCCTTTGTCTTCCGTGAGATAGTATCCCGTAAGGTCGTCCTCATGCAGTCCTGCATATAGGAAATGGGTATCGTCGAGCAGCACGTACCGGATTCCGGCATTATTCAGAACGGACGCCAATGCCTGCTCCCAGACGCGCTCGGCCAGCCACATTCCGCGTGCTTTCGTACGCAATAACGTTTCGATTTTTTGCGAGAGCAGCGCAATCTGCGCCTGCTGATCCTGAGAAGGAATAACCGAAAGAATCGGCTCGTAATATCCGCCGGAGATAATTTCAAGCTGACCGCTTGCGACCATCCCGCCAAGCCTTGCGATGTGCTCCGGATGCTTTGCTTCGATCCACTCTAAAAGAATTCCACTGAAATGCGCAGCAAAACGAAACTTAGGATACTTAGCCGCTAATGCAAAAAAAGGAAGATACGATTTTTTAAACGAGTCCTCGAACACATGCTCGAAGTTCCCAAGCGGCTGATGGTTATGCGTGGCAAACGAAAATATGACAGACTTCACGAGTAGTGGATAGTAGTGGATAGTTGATAGTGGAGAACACGAATATAGTGAGCGGGTTTCCCGCCCTACCCGGTTGGCGCGAAAACCGCACTACTATACGAACGTGACCGTGATGAGTTTTTTTCCTTCGCGCTCGAATTCATCGTATTCAAAGAGTCGTAGCGGTTGTTCCTTAATCTTCTGAACGAAGCTAAGTCGCCAGGTCTGCAAAATCTCTTCCCGCACCTCGCCTCCTTTCAGCGCAAGAAGGATTCCACCCGGTTTGAGCAATCCCCTGCTCCATTTGGCAAGCTCATCGAGCGGCGCAACCGCGCGGGAAACGACGGCATCGTAAGTGTGCGCGAACTCCCGTTCGCTCGCGAGTTCTTCCGCGCGACCACGGGCCGCATGAATTCCGATAAGGTCCAGTTCCGTAATCATCTCGCCGCAGGCCGTGATTTTTTTTTGAATGGAATCGATCAGCGTCATATCTATGGACGGTGTCACGATTTTGAGCGGAATCCCCGGCAATCCGCCGCCCGTGCCGAGGTCGGCCACGCGCTTATTCGTAAAATCAAAATCGCAGACAGACGGCACCCGAAGCGTAAGCGAATGAAGAATATGCCGATCGAGAACATGTTCCTCGTCTTTGCGGGAAATGAGATTGATTTTCGCATTCCATCCTCGAAGCAATTTCGCGTAAAAAGCAAGCTTTTCTGCCCCTTCCGTTGGGCTAAAGAGACCATTTGCTTTGCAAATGACGATAAGTTCGTGAAGTTCCATCTATGATACTGTGCAGGTTAGAGAATTGTCATTGCGAGGAGAATCGAACGACCGGAGGGAGTTCGATTCGACGAAGCAATCTCCACGTCGAAGCGGGGAGATTGCTTCGTCGGAATTGCTCCCGCGCATGATCGGTCATGCGCGCTTCTCTTCGCAATTCCTCCTCGCAATGACCTGAATATGGACATAATCAGAGTTTCGTTTCCCGCCGCCATGGATTATTTTTTTCCAAACAGCGAACCATCTCGCCCTTCCCGGACATTGTAACATTTATTATTATTATTCCCTCTCATTGGAACATTTCATATTAGCTCAAATAGGCCTTGAAGGCGCGGTAAGCGTACTCCGGGCGCTGCTCTTTTTCGTCATCACGATCTTTGTGCTCGTGACCATCCACGAGTTCGGGCATTTTATCGCGGGCCGGATTTTCGGGATGCGCGTGCCAGTGTTTTCCGTCGGCATGGGCCGGCGCATCTTTGGATTCAATAAGGTGAACGGCTTCACGTTCGGTCCCCTCGACCCGGAAGCCGAAAGTCAATTGGAGAACAATACCGATTACCGGCTCTCCATTCTTCCGATTGGCGGCTACGCCAAAATTGAGGGAATGATCGATGAAACGCAAAACGAAGCGCTGCCGGACGAAATTCAACCGTGGGAATTTCGTGCAAAACCCTGGTGGCAAAAATCCATCGTGATTTCCGCGGGCGTGATTATGAATGTCTTGCTTGCATGGTCGATTTTCTCCGGGAGAAATTATTTTTATGGTGCGGAAACGCCGGCCACGACAACCGTTGGTTACGTCACCCACGGCTCGGTCTCGGAAGAAGATGGCATTCAGCCGGGCGACCGGGTAATCTCCATCGCTGGGAAAAAAGCGACGAACTGGCTGGACATCGATCAAACCCTGACGGAAAAATTCGGCCGCGATTTTTCCATTACCTTCGAACGCGGCGGCAAGCTATATTCCGCGCTCTACCGAGCCTCGGACTTAGGAAACCTGAAGGACGTTCAAAAACGCTTCGGGCTCGATCCCACGGGATACACTGCGCCGACGCTCGATAGCGTACTCCCCGCCTCGCCGGCCGCGCACGCTGGACTCCTGAAAGGCGATAGCATCGCCGCCATCGATGGAGCGGCTATCGCAAACCCAAGCGCATTGATCGATGCGATAAGTTCCCATCCTTTAAAGCCGATCGCTATCGATCTTGTCCGTAAGGGCGAGCACAAACTTGTCACCGTCACGCCGGACGCGAAAGGACAGATCGGCGTAGTTCAGGAATCGAATTACGCCGGCCCCAAAACCGAGATTCACTATGGCATGGCCGTCTCGCTCGGTCTCGGCTGGACGAACCTGTGGTCCTATGCGCGCATAACGGTTATTTCGATCGGCGAAATCATCGAAGGGAAAATGGCGGTTGGCGATGCGCTCGGCGGCCCGATCAAAATTGCGCAGGTCGCTTCCAAGAGCGCCGAAGGTGGGTTCGAAAGCTTCATCGGATTTATGGCGCTGCTTTCGATTTCACTCGCGCTTATTAATATCCTTCCCATCCCCGCGCTCGATGGCGGGCATCTCCTCATCATTCTCATCGAAGCCGCGCTTGGCCACGAACTCTCGCAGCGATTCAAACTCAACTTCCAAAAAGTTGGAATCGCTATTTTGCTTTTCCTGATGGTCTTTATGGTGATTAACGATATTCGAACGCTCTGAACTATTCCCCTCTCCTTACCAAGGAGAGGGGTTAGGGGAGAGGTAAAGTTGAGTTAGGCTGACACCTCTCCCCTGCCCCTCTCCTTGGTAAGGAGAGGGGTTCTACATCGGTTCCGACGATTCCTTTGCCAGTCTCCGCTTTCTTCGAAGATAGAGAAGATAAATCGCCACAACGACCACCGAGCAAATCGCGACCGTAATGCCCGCGCGCTTGACCCATTTTTCGAGCAGCGGCAGATTCGAGCCGAAGGCATAGCCGAGCGAGCCATAGAGCGTCGCCCAGACAATCGCTCCCAAGATGTCATACAGCAGGAACTGCACATAATTCAAATGATGCGCGCCGACTAACACCGCGATCCACGTCCGAGCAACCGAAACGAAGCGCCCGAAAAAGACGGCCTTGCCGCCATGCAGCTTTAGATAACCCTGCACGCGCTGGTAGCGATGGTCGGTGAGACCGACATATTTTCCATAGCGCCGAATAAGCCGCCTACCGCCTTCGCGGCCAATCCAATAGCCGAGGCTGTCGCCGATCATCGCGCCGCCGGCAGCGGAGCCGATTACTCCAAAAATGCTGAGCGCACCGCTCGACGCCGCATACGCCGAAGCCACGAGCAGTGTCGTCTCGCCAGGAAACGGTACACCCATGCTTTCGATCATGATGGCAACGAAAACGATCACGTACCCATAATCGATGAGCGCCTGACTTAGAAATTTCAGAATCCCGCTTGTGAACGACGCAAGCGGATGAAACGCCGCAATCACGCCAGCATGAGCGATCATGCCGCAAGCATGAGCGATCACGCTGAGATGAATCATCGTAGCAGCGTGGAGGATCATGCAGGGGTTTCTGGTAGCGAAGACTTCGGGGTCACGAACTTATAACGGCGAAGGGGACGGATGGGTTTAGGGTAATGTCAGGCCATTTCCTTACCTGTTATTCCAGCGAAAGGCCTCCAGCGGGAATAAGAAAGCACCGCACCGCTACCTCTTCTCTTATACTATTTGATTACGACTACAAAGATACAAGCGGGAATGACGCCGCCGGCGTGCAATGTGTTTCGGAGAGATTTCAAGTTGTTTATCGCTGAACCGACAGCGCAATCCGCTCCGTCCTATCGCCCATGCGGGCAATGCACCAATAACTTCCCGGAGCCACGCCGCTTGCATCCCAGGTGAAGGAATGCGGGCCTGCGGTAAGCTCGCCATCGAAAAGATGCGCCACTTCCTGGCCGAGAAGATTTACGACGAAAATCTCCACTGCACCGCTTTCGGGTGATGAGAAGCTAATCGTTGTCCGTTGAGAGAATGGGTTGGGATAGCTTCTCATCGAATTTTCTATTGGAGTAACAGGCGAGACGGCGGCACTAAGGTCCGAATCCGAGAGCTTCCAGATATCGCCATCCCCACTTTGAGCATTATCAAACCCTGCAAAAAGATTCGAGCCGCTCACTACAAGGGCATAGATGAAAGCGTTATCCAAGCCGGTATTATCCACCGTCCAGCTTGCGCCATAATCGGTCGAGAAGAAAAAGCCCCGGCTCGTTCCCGCTAATAGCGTCGAGCCACTCGTCGCGAAGGAGTTGACATACGTGCCCGCCGGTAATCCGGTATTAGCCGAAGTCCAGCTTGTGCCATTATTGGTTGAGAGAAAAACGCCGTTGTAATTCGTACCTGCAAAGATATTCGTGCCGATCGCCGCAAGGGAAAAGATAGTGGTCGTGTCTGTCAATCCGTTATTAACCGCAGCCCAGCTTGTCCCGTTGTTGGTCGTGAGAAAAACGCCGCCGCCGTGGGTGCCCGCAAAGAGGTTGGTGCCGCTCACCGCAAGTGCATTGATTGTCGTGTCCGTCAATCCGTTATTGACCCTCGCCCAACTTGTGCCATTGTTGGTCGAAAGAGAAACGCCATGGCCGGCAAAGCCTGCAAATAGATTCGAGCCGCTCACTGCAAGAGCGTTGACACCATGGCTCGTATCCTTTCCCGTACTCGTCTGAGTCCAGCTTGTGCCGTTGTTGGTCGAGAGAAAAACGCCGTCGCACCCAGCAAAGACATTTGTGCCGCTCACTGCGAAGCAGTGGTCCTGTTCGGGGAAACCACTGTTTGCCAACCCGGCATCTGCCAAATTCCAACTTGCGCCATTGTCGGTCGAGAGCCAAACGCCGGAGCCATCCGTTCCTGCAAATAGATTCGTACCGCTTACCGCGAAACTCAAAACTATGTCCCCAAGGAACCCGGGCAGCACGGCCGGGACCCACTTGCCGCCGCTGAAACCGCGAGGTTTTGACGATCCGATTAACGTAATCTGAAGCACACTATCGGGAATCTCGGCAAACGGTATTCGAAGCGTCACCTGATCTGTTTCGATACTGTATGGAGCGCTGTAGGCGATAGATAGGCCAATCGAATCGCCCGGCTGCAATTCATAAGGCAATGTCGCTTGCTTCGAATTACCTGTAATTGCAAAATCCCCGGCGTTCGTGCCTGTGATCAAATCGTCGTCGATTCCCACTGCGACGGCGGACGTATCGTAAAGCTCGACGGTTAACGTGCTGTCGGAACCATAATAGAGCGTTCCAAAATCAAGAGTATGTGTTGAGAGTGCGATACTTGGCGGCGCAATCACGAAATCAGAGAGCGGTCTTCGCCAAACGCCCCCGCTTTGAGTACCCGCAAAAAGATTAGTGCCGACTATTGCAAGTCTCCGGATCGTCCCCACCCCTCCATTAGGGAATCCGCTATTGACCGCATTCCAGCTTGTGCCGTTATCGGTCGAGAGAAAAACGCCGCCGCCGTCAGTCCCTGCAAAGAGATTCGAGCCGCTCACTGCAAACGCCTTGACATTCGTATTCGTCAAGCCGTTATTCGCCGCAGTCCAGCTTGTGCCGTTATCGGTCGAGAGAAAAACGCCGCCACCCGTACCCGCAAAGAGATTCGCGCCGCTCACCGCAAGGGCATTGATATGCACGTTCAAGTAGCGTCCCTCCGCCGTCCAGCTTGTACCGTTGTTGGTCGAAAGGTAAACCCATCCGTCACTCACGCCCGCAAAAAGATTCGAGCCGCTCACCGCAAGGGCATAGACTTGATAGAAGCTCCTATTCACCGCAGCCCAGCTTGTACCATTGTTGGTCGAAAGATAAACACCGGGACTAATTCCCGCAAAGATATCCGTGTCGATCACCGCAAGCGCCCAGATAAGAGGATGACCCGGAAAACCGGTATTTGCCGGCGTCCAGCTTGTGCCGTTGTCGGTCGAGAGAAATACGCCGCCGGTATAAGTCCCCGCAAAGAGATTCGTGCCGCTCACTGCGAAGGACATGACAAAATTATTCGAAAAGGATCCCAATCCGGTATCTGCCGCATTCCAGCTTGTGCCGTTGTTGGTCGAGAGAAAAATGCCGCTGTCGGTTCCCGCAAACAGATTCGTGCCGCTCCCTGCAAAACAGTCAGCCCACCCGGTATCAAGCGAGGTCTGGACCCACTGGCCGAATGCGTCCGGCGCAGCGACGAACGTGAGCATAAGCATCGAAGCGAAGAAGAGGAGTTTTTGTATCATGGTAGTTAAGAATGATACCCTTACCACAACAAAAATACGGAAAAGAATCCCGGTGTTGCATGAAGAGCTCGAACCCCACCGTAGGGACGTGCTGCGCACGTCCTCCCCCTCGGTTGATGGCACACTCAGAGATCGGGCTTGCAGCAAGCGGACGTGCGCAGCACGTCCCTACGGGGTTGTTTACGTCCCCGCCGCATAATCCAGATTGTACGCAAGCTGCTCTTCGGTGAGTGCATCGATCGAGGCGCCGATGGTTTCGAGCTTCAGCGCGGCGATTTCCTGATCCTGCTCGACCGGGATGTCATAAACGGAGCCACGATCCATCGTCTCTTCGCCCTTATCGACTCTTGCAAGACGAAGCTGGCTGAGGAATTGATTTGCAAAGCTCATGTCCATTACTTCGGAGGGATGTCCCTCCGCGGCGGCGAGATTTACCAAGCGTCCTTGCGCGAGGAGATACACGCGGCGGTTCCCCGAGAGAAGATACTCTTCGCAATTCGCGCGGATGGTCCGGTGCGTGGCGGAGCGCTCTTCGAGTTCGGGAATGTTAATTTCGCAATCGTAGTGGCCGGTGTTGCAGACGATGGCGCCATCTTTCAGACTATCGAAATGGCGTCCGACGATCACGTCCTTCACGCCGGTCGCGGTGATGAAAATGTCGCCGATCGCGGCGGCTTCATCCATTGGCATGACGCGCATACCTTCGAGCGTGGCTTTAAGCGCGGCGGTCGGCTTTACTTCGGTGATGATAACATTCGCTCCCATGCCTTTCGCGCGCATGGCAACGCCTTTACCGCAATGTCCGTATCCAGCCACAACGATATTCTTGCCTGCAAGCAGCACCGATGTTGCGCGAATCACACCATCGAGCGTCGATTGTCCGGTTCCATACACATTATCGAAATCCCATTTCGTTTCGGCATCGTTAACGGCAATGACGGGATAGCGGAGCTTGCCATCGGCAGACATCGAACGTAATCGATGCACACCTGTCGTGGTTTCTTCCGTTCCACCGATGATCTCGTCGAGGAGCTGCGGGAATTTGTTGTGAACGGTGAAAATAAGATCGGCACCATCATCGAGCGTGAGGTTCGGATGGAAATCGAGCGAGCGCTCGATGCACCAGTAAAATTCTTCGACATTCATGCCATACCAGGCATAAATTTCTACTCCTTCTTTGGCAAGCGCGGCGGCTACTTCATCGTTTGTCGAAAGCGGATTGCAGCCGCTCCACGTAACCTGCGCGCCTGCGGCGCGGAGTGTCTCGATAAGTACGGCTGTCTCTTTCGTGACGTGCAAACATCCTGCAATACGGTAGCCCGTAAGCGGCTTCGTTTTGGAGTACGTTTCCCGCAGCTTCATGAGCACGGGCATGCGGCTTTCCGCCCATTCTATTTGCCGGCGACCGGCATCGGCAAGTTTCAGATCGCGAACTTTATATTTACCTTCTTTGAAATCCATAAATCTTGATAGTCTTACTTGAATGTTATCTGGCAATCCTGAAAATCAATCCGCGAAATCAGCTAAAATCAGCGTAATCCTGGTTGAATTCCGGCCCGTGAACAGCGGGGCAGGGGAGTGAGTTCTTTTTGGGTGTTAATTTCCCCTCCCGCTTGCGGGAGGGGTTAGGGGAGGGTGTGTGGAATTCACCGCAGCACAATAATCCCCGCGCTTTGCACTGTTCCATTCATGCGGACAAGACACTCATACATCCCATTCCAAATGATGGGATCGCTCCAGGTGAAGCTATGCTCACCGGAATAGAGGTGGCTATTGTGACGGCGCTGGAAGGGTGACGAACGCAATCGCATAGCGCATCGTTAGCCTTTGTATGCTGACGCAAGTTCGCGAAATCGTTTCCGATGTTGAAATCATGGGCGGAACTCCCGTTTTTGCCGGTACGCGCGTTCCCTTCGATGGACTCATCGAATATCTCGAAGCCGGCGAAACGATTGACGATTTTGTGAGGGATTTTCCCACGGTGACTCGCGAGCAAGCGGCACGCGCCTTGGAAGAAGCTGCAATGTTTACGGAGCAACTCGTTTGTGAAAGTTCTTCTTGACGAGTGCGTGCATTGGCGGATGAAACGTGCGCTCGATGGGCATGAAGTGAAGACGGTCGCCGATATGAAATGGCGCGGCGTCAAAAATGGGAAATTGCTTGCGTTGGCGGCAACAGAGTTCGATGCATTTCTCACCGTGGATAAGAATCTTCAATTTCAACAAAATCTCGATTCGATCCCAATTCCCGTCCTCGTCATCCATTCCCGATTTCTGCGATGGCAGGATTTGCAGCCGTTCGTTCCAGCAGTGCTGGAACGATTAAATGCGCCGATGGAGAAAAAACTCTATGTTATGGAATAAAGCGCGCGAGCCGCTTAACGCAGCACAATAATTCCCGCGCTCCGCACCGTGGATGACCGATCATCCATTCCATTCATTCGGACAAGGCACTCATACATTCCATTGCAAATGCTGGGGCGAACTTACTTATTGATTTTGAATGAACCTGAAATCGTCCCCGGGCCAAGCCATCCGGTCGGGTTTTCACTGAATGTTCCAGAAGCGCTAAATGTGCCATAAATTAGTTTAGAATCGGAAAAAATCCCCAATTTACATGGAAAATCTGTAATGAGAAAGTTTAAGTTTACGATAGATGAACCATCTTTTACAGGTGAATTCCCACCGCCTGATAGTATGCCGTTACTAATTGTGACATACGCTGTAGTAGAATCCGAACCAGCACTTCCTGAAAAACTACTAATCCCATCGCTTGTACCGCCAGAGCCTTGAACCGCCCCCGAAGTTGTTATGGTTCCCGAATTCGCATTAGACCATGCTATAGATGTGCTTGATGGCATGCTGTTAATGTATTGATCCAGCGAATTGCCTGCGGCCAATGGAGCACCATTGTTCATTCCGGGCTTTTGGTAAGGAGAAGGAGCGGCTGGTGGTGTTGAAGGCAACCCATGATCTCGAATGAATTCAAGGGCACTTTGGAAAGCTTCCCAACATGATAAGCCTAACTCATAAACTTCTGGAATTACTGTAGATAGTCCAGCAAGTGCAGTTCCACCACTAAGAAAGATAACAGAACCGAGCGTTGCAAGACCGACCACACAATTAAATGATGAGTAACCAGTTACCATCATGTTGAGAATGTCCCAAAATTCCAGCCCTGAGATCGTCGCATCTAATGGAACCACTCGGTTTTTTAGACTCGCTCGTTTGATAACATTGCTTCGAATAGTATCCGTGTGCAATACATCGGCTATATTTAGTTTCTGAAGTACGCCAATATCTCCGGCAGTATCAGTTATTGCAATGTCAACGCTGCTATCAGTATAGTTACTAAAAAAGAACTCGCATTTTCCGAAAACGGCTTTGCTCGGAAGAACACTATCACTTAGCCAGATAACGGCACTATCGTTTTTGGAGTCTCTGAAAATTTCTGCAATGATTTTATTTGAAGTTGTATCACGAACGGCGGTCAAAGTTTCGCCGAGAGAATCGGAAATAACCACGGGATACATCGGATCTTGGGTCACACCAGCCCATGTGCTCGATGTGGTCGTTGGCGTATTCGTAACTTGCGTCGAATGGCTGCACCCATTTAGAAGCGCTGAAGCAAGAAGTAGGATTCCAATGTAAGAGCCGTAGCCTTTTTTCATGTTGTTTTTTTAAATAAAAATCACAAGAAATCGAAAAATAAAAATAGCCCGCTTGCTCTGGCAAACGGGCTTGCATTGGAAAAGCTTTTTCGGTGGGCTAAGTTCCATTTTTCTATTTTTTCGGCGGTAAATAGTTTTTTCCGGTCACGACGCTTTGGCCGGTGCGGGTTTACGCGGCTTCCGCAGTTTCAACGAAATGCCGGGCGTGCCAAATCTCGTCCGCAGCGAGCGGTTCGACGGACGATTCCGGCAGGAAGAGAACTTCGACAGTATCACCGAGCGTGTTGAAGAATTCGAGCGCGAGTCCTGGTTCGCCATTATCTTGAGCGGTCAGGTAATCCACGACGGTAGCGATGTCGCCTTTTTTGAAGTGGTGCTCTGGAACATCCACCGCCAACGCGACTTCCTTATATAATTCGTATTTCATTGGTTGTGATGGAAAGCTTTTTACAGCTGGCTAAGTTCCGTATCTCTACCCCCTATTTTTTCGGCGGTAAATAGTTCTTCCCAGTAACGACACTTTGCCCGGTGCGGCCTTCGAGTTCCAAGCGTGCTTTCTTAGCAATGCCGCCTCCTTTTTTGCCGGCTTCTTTGTTCGGTTCTAATCCTCTGGCTTGCATCGCTTCGGCCCGCCGACGGCGGGGTGGGTGTTGAGCTCGGCCATAGTGCTGGATATTCTATTCCAGTATTGTAATTTTGATCGGCGAATCGATGCCGCGAAAATGACGATCGATCGTGATGAATTCCAGTCCGAAATGCTCCGCAACCGCAAGTTGATAAGCATCGTCGAATCCTAAACGATGCCGCTGGTGTAGTGAAAGCAGAAGCGGGTATTCGCTGGATGGCAACGCAAGCAGATCGTTCCGAACCAGCACATCGCTCAGGAACGCCTGAAAGAGTGTCGCTTTTTGCTGCCCGAGCAGTGCGACGCCGATAGAATGTAGCGCGAAATCCGTAAATGCCGTCTTCCCGCGATGTTGGCGCAACAAATCTTCACATACTCTCCATCGATTCTGCAACAGCAGAATTTCGAGAAAAATATTGGTATCGATCAGGAATCGAGCCGCCATTCAGATGCTTTGTGCTGAAGTTCGACGGAGGTGTTCTGACCGCGCAGCTCTTTAAGCCCGCCAGCCCAATCGAACGAATAATCGTCATGTGTCTTTTGAGAGCGTCGCACGGTTCGGAGTTTTTCCGCTAATCGTTCCAATTGCGAGCGGGCTTCGGATGGAAGCTCTTCAAATAATTCGGCTAATTCTCGCGCACTCATAATAAAAGAAAACACTCGAATTTAGGCATGGTTCCATTCGATCCATGCCCAGTACTTTCAACTGGTGACATTTTGTCACCAGTTCACTTCCTTTCAAAAGGAATACAATTTTCAGTCGGTGACAAAATGTCACCGACTCGGAAATAAAGGATTCCCCGCTTAAAAGTTAGTCGCAGCCAGTGGCTTTCCCGATTCGAGGAAGCTCTTGACGCTAGAGATAATGCGTGGCCAGCCAGTACTAATACCCTGTTCTACCGCGTCCGAAAGCTCTTCGTGAAGCACCGTAAGCATGATGGCATCGCCAAGAGGAGCCAGTGTGCAGGTCACACGCGAGACAGGCTCGGTAGCGAGCGGCGGCATGAGGGAGACATCGAACGTATAGGAAAGTGATGTGTACGGATCGTACGCCAAAACCTTCCCGAACCAGCTAACGGCGCCTTTGGTCGTCAGAAGGGAGATGTCGGAGCCGACCTTCCAATCGCTTTGGAGTGATTTGCCATTCCAGTATTGACGGGTGAATTCGGCGGAGGTTAGTGCTTTCCAGAGTTTCTCCGCCGTCGTATTGATGTAGGTGTTGTAGGTAAATGTTTTCATGATGATGTTTTTTTGTTGTTTGGTTTTTCGAGTGCGTTTTTGAGATTACTGATCGCGGCCAGCCTGCTTGTTTCATACTTCGAAACCCAGCGCTCGAAGATCTCCTGGATCGGCACCGGATTGAGGTAATGAAGTTTTTCACGTCCCTTCCATTGGATGACGATAAGATTCGCCTCTTCCAAAATGACCAGGTGCTTCGTGACAGCCTGCCGCGTCATGGAAAGATATTCGCACAGCTCGCCGAGCGTCTGCCCGTCTTTCGCAAAAAGCCGATCCAGCAATTCACGACGGGTGTTATCGGCGAGCGCTTTGAATATTTCATCCATGATAATTAGCTTAACCGGACATGCAACTAAAAGGTTGCATATTATTTAAAATTATTTTTCCTCTATGAAAATCGTTACAAAAACGCTATTGTTTGAGGATCAAAATGAGACAATTAGACCCCATTAATGGTTAAAGTGTTTTAAGCTATGTTGCTTTTTGGACGAAATTACCGGACTCACCCATGAACATTCTCGATCTCGACCAACTCGAAGCTCTTTCGAAAAAAATTCTCGGATATTCGAAATCCGAGTGGGCCGAAGTGTCCGTCGATAGCTCGCACTCGGCCAATCTCCGTTTTGCCGCGAACACGGTGACGACAAGCGGCGCCAGCAGCAACACTTCTTACACGATCACGGCGGCCAACGGCAAGCGCGCCGGCTCTGTCGATTCGAACGATATTTCGGACGATGGCATCGCCCGTGCCGTAGCGAAAGCGGAAGAAATTGCATCGCTCGCGCCGGAGAATGAGGAACTGATGCCGCCGCTCACCGAAAAGCAAACGTACCTGCGTTCTTCGGCGTACGATTCCCGCTCCACGGATAACGATTGGGCGTCCGAGCAGCACGCGCACATTGCGCAGGCCGCGATCAAAGAGGCTGTCGGGCATAATTTTCAGACGGCGGGATTTCTCGAATCCGGAGTCGCTCACAACGCCTACCGAAATTCCAAAGGACTGTTCGTAGCCGATGAGCATACCCGCACCACGTTCTCGCTCACCATGCGAACGAGCGACGGCAAATCGAGCGGATGGAATAAGCGGGCATCGCATTCGATTGCGCGATTGGACGCCCAGTCTGCCATTCTCCGCGCGAGCGAGAAATGCTTGGCATGGAAAGATCCAAAAAGCATGGATGAGGGCGTGTATAAAGTGGTTCTTGAACCCAGTGCCGCAGCCGATTTGCTTCAGCAGTTCATCTGGTCGCTCGATGCGCGCGACGCCGAAGAAGGCCGCAGCGCCTTTTCACGCCCCAGCGGAAAAACGGCGCTTGGCGAGGAGATCGTGAGCGACAAAGTCCATATCTATAGCGATCCCTCGCACCCGCTCGTCCCATCCGGCATTTATGGCGATAGCGGGCTGGCCGTCCGGCCAACGGACTGGGTCAATTCCGGCAAGCTCGCCAATTTCACGCGCGGACGGTATTGGGCGAGCAAGACCGGCAATCCGCCGATGCCCGGCCCGACGAATCTCATCATGGATGGCGGCACCATGCTGCCCGAGGATTTTCTCTCGAATATAAAGGAAGGTTTGCTCGTCACGAGCTTTTGGTATATCCGCGATTTGGACGACCCGACCTTGCTCAAGACCGGCCTTACACGCGACGGACTCTTTTGGGTCGAGAATGGAAAAATTCTCTATGGCGTGAAAAACTTCCGTTGGAATGAATCCCCGCTCACCATGCTGCAAAATGTGATAGACTTTTCCCAGCCCGCCATCACCGCGCCACGCGATGGCTGGGACGGCATGCCGATGTACGTGCCCACGCTCTACGTCAGTGGGTTTAATTTCGCCTCGCAATCGGATGCGGTGTGATTTGCTCCGTGGACGCGGTGAAACTTTGAGGCATGATTGTGTGTCTTAAAAAACGGATTTCACTGGCCACGGCCAAAATCTTCGTATATTTGTAGTCTTAAAAATGCCCGGAATGAGCTTTCGCATCAAAGTGGGGTTTTTTCAGGCATTTCTGAGCTTTTTTCAATAGGAATTCCTAACCAATTTCGGAGACATTGTTATGATCAACAGGTTCAAAAAATCGACTTCACTTCTCGCGCTTTCGCTGCTCATGGCGGTAGCCGCAATCCTTCCCAGCGCGCCGAGCACGGCTCAGGCGCAAAACCGGCGCGTCTATCTGGAGGAGTTCACAGGCGCGTGGTGTGGCTTCTGCGTACGCGGAGCTTATGCTATAAATAATCTTTACGCAACGTTCCCTGGTCAGGTTACGGTCGTATCGATTCATAGCGACCAGGGAAGTTCCGTCAACGATATGATGGATATTCCTCAGGGGGATTCTCTGGTTTCTGACATCGGTTTTCCTGCCGCCGAAGCTCTTCAAGGATTTCCCGATGGATGGACAGCGCGAAGCATTTCGCCCGGATCGACCACTTGGAATATCGATCCTTCTGCTTGGGCAACGGGGGTTGCTGCCCAATTTGGATTAGGTGGCACCGATGGTATCGTGGCCGGCCTTCTTGCGCAACCGGTGGAAGCGACGGTCACCGTCGATAATATTTCTTTCGATAACACTACGCAGCAAGTGAGCGCTCGCGTCTCGGTGACGTTCGCTGCGGCCGAGTCGGGCGACTTACGTTTGAACCTGATGGTCACCGAAGACAGTGTGACCGGTTCCGGTTCGGGATGGGATCAACATAATTATTACTCCAAAACAGGTTCCGTAGGACCGAGTGTTCCCAATAACCCGATGTATAACTACGCACCATCGATTGCCGGTTGGCAGCACATGCATGTCTTTCGTGAAGCCGCAGGTGGCATTTACGGTCAGGCTGGAATTATCCCTTCGAGCGTCTCGAAGGGTGGAACGTATTCGACGACGTTTACTTTTACATTGCCATCGAATATTCAGGATACGAACCACGTGCACTTAATCGGATTAGTTAATAAATATAGTGCCACCGATGCTTCGGGTAATGCTGCGCTGGATGCAGATGAAGTTCCTCTTATCGGCCCGGCTCCAAAATATTTCATTACCAATATCTCGCTGACGCCTCAGAATCAGTATGATACGGCAACGAGTAATGGCACCACGCCTGAAACCATTCTTATCACGAATAACGGTCTGCAACCTGTAACACTGAGTCTTGCGGCTGACACTTCCGCGCTTCCACAGGGCTGGTTCGCAACAATGACACCCAAATTGGCCACGGTAGCAGCCGGTGCGACGGTTAATGCCACCGTGAATATTACGGCGCCAGTGCAATCGGCATTTGCGAGCATCAACGTAATCGCCACTCCGGTTAAGGATGGTTACATCGTGGCTCCCACGAGCACGACACAATATATGCTTTCGGCTAACACACGCTGCCCCATATTCTATGATCCGGGGTCCGTGGTATTGGCTTCTGCTGAACCGGCTCTTATCTCGGCGATTCCCGATTCGTTGAAAACTTACTCAGCAACGGTTCCACTTTCCGATGCTTCCGTGGCAGCGTATCCACCGGAGTCTTACCCCATTAGTATATTCGATAATATCATGCTCCTCGATAACGGAGGGGATCCAACTTTAACGAATCCCACGATATTGCCGGATGTCGTTGCTGCGTTAGCTGCCGGTAATAAGGTGTTTATTAGTTCGGATTATGCTCTCGGATATGCATTCGATCAATCCAATGCCTATTTTGCACAGTTTGCCGCAAATACCGAAACGCAAGACGTTCAAAATTTCTACGCGCAAATTGGTTTGAATTTTACCGCTACGACCGAGCGTTTCAATTCAAACACAGGCGCGGATCTTTCTTTCTCGATTAAAGGCGTTACGAAAGATCCAGTCGGAAATAATATCTCCGCGACGGATGGCGGAGGATATTTCTCCTGTGTCTATAGCATCGACTCCGCTTCAACCGCCTCGTTTTACAGCGATAGCAAGACGAAAAACGTTATTGGATCAACCTATATTGATTCATCCAAAAACGGTCGTTTAGTCTATCTTGGCTTTGGTCTTAAGGAAATTACGGAAACAGCCTTAGCTAACACCATTGCTAAGAACTCCATCAACTGGCTGCTTGCAGGTCCTCCCTCTGCTGTGAATCCATCTCCCGCACTGCCTGCAGCCGGCATCACCGCTTCGCCGAACCCATTCCACGGCGTGACGCAAATCAATTATGTCGCTTCGCAGGGCGAAGAAAATGTCACGCTTGCGGCGTACGATCTTCTTGGCCGCGAATGCGCGTTGCTCCCCACGCATAACGCGGGCGATAACAGCTACATCGCTTCGTTCGATGGAAGCAAGCTCGCGGATGGGACGTATGTCATCGTCGCGCATTCCTCGAAGGGCATGAGCGAAGTACGAGTGGTGAATCAGCAATGATTCGCTGGTGGACCAGTGATGGTTCCCCATAATTACCTTATGAAAAGAATGGCCGGGGCTGCAAAGCCCCGGTTTTTTTTATCCTGTTTTCCCGATAGCGCCGTTAGGCGCGGCCCGTTTGTAGAAACCATTGTCCATTGCCGCTCTAAGCTCCGTCAGGAGCGATCTACTGGCCGTTCCTATGGAGCTTAGAGCCATTACAATGGGAATGATTTCTACAAACGGGCCACGCCAAGCATCGTCGACGATGCGTCCGGCGTTGTCGGACGAGAAGCCCTAAACGCAACTTGCTTCTTCGCCGTTATGAGAGCGTGACCCGAAGTCTTCACGACGAAAAACCTCTGCATGATCTTCCACGCCGCATCGATGAATCACCTTTTCGGGGGAATGACCATCACGAGAGTTTCGCAAAGATTTCAACGTATAAAAAATAAAAGAGCCGCAAACATTCGTTCGCGGCTCTTTCGAAATTATCCCTCACCCCGCATCGTCGACGATGCTCCCTCTCCCCGAGGGAGAGGGAATCGAATGAATATTATCCTTTCGTCACAAGGTCAAGCGCGATGCGGCGGAGCGCATCGTCATCTTTATCGGCCATGACGGACATGATCTTCTTGTCCATCTGCTCGCGAACCATCCGCTCGTAATCGCCTCGGGTAAGCTGGAGCGCCGGCTCTACTGTTTCCAGTTCAGGTGTCTTGTGCTTCTTGCCACCCCTGACGGCATCGACCATCTGCTTCAAGAGGAGATCGGTGCGCTCTTCCTCGACGGTATAGACCATCGTCGTTGCGAGCAGCACGAGCATCGTAAACTCGATGCCGAGCGCAAAAAGCACGAACGAAGGCCTGTTCGCGGAAATGAATTTCAGACCGCGAATACCGACGACGAAAATCAGGAAGGCCGCGCCGCCATACGCCATACCCGTCACGGTATTCGAATATTCCTCCGTAAAGTGGAAGCGCATGTAGATCGCCGCGCCGCTCAACCAGGAGCCTTTGCCCGTCAGGTACGCCTGTGCCGAATTGATGGCATTGATTTCCGCGTGGACGCTGTCCAAATGGATGTCCTCGTGCCGGGCCAAAAGACGCGCATTGCTCTCGGGATCGTTTCGAAGGATCGACTCGATTTCATCCGCCGACGCCGAAAGCTGAAGCGCCAAACGCTTCTTCAGATCGGCCACCGTGTGATAGACGCGATCGCGGAAGAAGGGCAGACGGATGATGAAACCGACGACGACCGCAACGGCAAAGCCGAAGAGCACGTCGAACGGGATAAAGGCGAGTATCGGATTGATGATAAATTGAGCATCGCCAAACCATGCGTCGGCCATGATGCCGAAGGGATGCCATAGCACCTTATCGCCTAAATTGTCAAGCGCAAGGCAAAATAAGAGATGGACAAAGATCGCGCCGACGATCATAATCAAAAAGACGGGCGTCATGCTCGGCTTTCGGGTTTTCCGGCTGACGGGTGTCTTCGGCGCCGCTTTCGGATGATCGCCCACTCGTTGATCGCTCATGCGCGCGGGCCGTAAGGGAGTCGCTGCTTCTGGAGTTGCCATGTGTTGTTGCTTTCTCTCGATTCGTTTGTGATGCGTGGTATGCTCTTATTTACGATCTACGAATATTGCTTATAATAAGAGGATGCATGAGGGGAGCGTGGATGACCGATCATCCACGAAAGCTCCGGCCCCAAGCCTGTTACACTCTATTTTCAAAAGTCCTTTGATGTTCCGTTCGCTTCTGACACTCGTTACGCTCCGGCGCTGTTCGGTGGAATCTTATGACCGATTCCCTGCAAAACGCGCCACATAGATCGCTCGACGAGTTCATCGGCATCGTTCGCCGCCTGCGCCGGGAATGCCCGTGGGACCGCGAACAGACCCACGCTTCACTCCAGCCCATGCTGATCGAAGAAGCCTACGAAACCGTAGAAGCCATCGACCAAGGCATAGATACAGGAGACTACACTGAACTAAAAAAAGAACTCGGTGATCTGTTGCTACACATCCTATTCCATTCCGATCTGGCCACGGAAGAGGGCTATTTTACCCTCGAAGATGTCATTCAGGCCGAATGCGAGAAGCTCATTTATCGCCATCCGCACGTCTTTTCCGATGTAAAAGTCGAGGACGCAGAGCATGTCAGCCGCAACTGGGAACAGCTAAAACGGCGTGAAAAAGGCAGAAATAGCATTTTGGACGGAGTTCCGGCCTCGCTGCCGGCCCTCCAGCGCGCCACCAGAATCCAGGAGCGCGCCGCAAAAGTTGGCTTCGACTGGCCAAACTCCGAAGGTGTCTGGAAAAAGATACGCGAGGAGATTTTGGAGCTGGAGGAAACAAGTATCGGGACCTCTCCACCTGCCCCTCTCCTTGGCAAGGAGAGGGGTATAGCTGACCCTCATCTTGGCAAGGATGAGAGGGGTGTTGTTCTCCTCCCATTACCAAGGGGAGGGGTTAGGGGAGAGGTAGCCCGGATTGATGAATTTGGCGATCTCCTATTCTCCTTGGTTAACCTCGCCCGCCACGAAGGAATCGACGCCGAGGGCGCGCTCAGAGCAGCGGCTGAAAAATTCTCCCGCCGGTTTCGAGGAATCGAGGCAGAAGTAGAAGCATCCGGACGCCCATTCTCCGATTTCACGCTCGATGAACTCGATGCCATCTGGAACCGGGTTAAAAAAATGCCCAAAACAGAGCAAAAACGGCACAAAAAATAGTGAAAATTCGATCTAAAGAAAAGCATGTCCCTGAGGCAGCTATCGCAATTGAGCGAATTTTGGCAGTTTCTAAAAGACAACTTCTTACTTTTGGAACTAAACCGAATATTTTTTATGAATAATTATTCATGTTCGCGGCGCTGACTCAAGCAATTGGCTCGGCTTCACGCCGAGGGCTTTGGCCACAAGCACCAAACCATCAAGGGTAAGTTTCTCTTCGGCTCGCTCAACACATGCTATATAATTTGATGAAAAAGAAGCCTTAGCTGCAAGGGCCTCCTGAGTAAGCCCTTTTTTCAATCGCTCTTTTTTGATATTAGCGCCGAGGATTTTGTGAATTGACAAGAAGCGAATTTAGTCCACAAGAATAACGTTAGGCTATCTGCAATGCAGATAGCCGCCCCAAAATGTCGTATCTTTGTACCCGGTCTCAGGAAAAAATCTTTCTGGGACGTGTACCTTTCCACCATTTCCGAGGTTCTAATTAACGTTCATTCATTCTTAAGAGGAGGATTATTATGAGACGAACACTTTTACTCAGCCTCATCGCATTCTGGCCTTTGATCTCAAAAGGTCAGGACTCGATCAATCCCTACATCATTCAGCAGAAGTGTAACATCGAACTGCACTACACGGATGTGTATTACAACCCATTCGCGCCGCCTGATCCGTCGATTTGGCGCGGTCAGCTTTGTAATGAGTCTGCGATGCTGCTCAGTCCTGATGGCATTGGCGGGGGCTACCAGCCCATGGTGCATACGTTCGGGGAGCTGCATGACACCGTTCTCTCGAACTGGCAACCTCATGGAACTCCGCTCGGGCAGTTCGCCGTATGGCAGCGGCTGTTTCAAGGCGATACTATCACTGCAGGTGGGTTACCTGGAGATTCCGTCATTATCAGCAAGGGCGAGGATGTCGATTTCCGCGCCACGCACCTGATAAAACTCAAAAGTGGATTCCATGCGAAGCCGGGATGTTTTTTCCATGCCTATATCGCGCCGAAGTTCGATACTGCGGTGTTCAGCGACGAGTTCGATTCCACTT
>PLYO01000020.1 GCA_003151825.1 Ignavibacteriota bacterium | reverse complement strand
TCCTTGTAGAACCCCATCAAAGCATGTACTAATATAAGCAATTAAAAACCCAAAAGCAAGCGATTCGTGAAAATAGTTGAAAATAATTTCTAAACATGTAGCGCAGGCGTCCTCGCCTGTCCCCCTAGTTTGCGTGCATACCGGGATGGGGACCGGCGGGGAAAGCATCGTGGGCGATGCGCCCGGCGCTACAGGGTCAGTCCAGACGTCCCCATTTCATCTTTCATCTTTCCCCCAAATTCCCCCGCAGCGTGCGATAGGGGCACTAAAGACAGTTGGCGCGGTATTATCATGTAAGGATGGCATGAAACAATTCGACTCAAAAACAGACATGTTTGTGAAGGAACATTCAGACATTGATGCCTTTTGCGTGGCAGCACTAACGACCGTTGAGAAATTTATCCGCGGGTGCAAGGAAAGGGACCTTACGCCATCCTATGATAACTTTACGGTGTGGTTGGGCCATCAGGCGTAATAGCGCAGGTGTAGAATTATCGTTTAGTTTGCCAACTTTCGTTCCCATTCGACGGGATAGAACGTAATTAAATTGCCCTCTCTCACCAGGGACCCCGCGTATTCAAAGCGCGGGGTCTTTTTTTTGCCCACGGTGTGGAATGATTCCCTCCGCAACGGGCGATGCGGACGACACAATCCATCGTCTGAACTGGGATTCTTGGGATGCATGGGATTATTGGGTGGGACGAACAAGGTTTGGATTGTATTTCTTATTCGTTAACCGATTATACTGAAGGTATATCGATCCAAAATTAATGAGAAGACCCGTTTGAATATTGTACGCTTCAAGATAGTTGATCGCTTGTGCAAGATGAACTTTCTCCAGAGCGATCACAGCTTTTAGTTCCACGGAAATACCTTCGACAAGAAAATCAACTCGACGGGTTCCAACATGGCGTCCGCGATAATATATTTGCATCTCGTGCTCGCGAATATAGGCTAACCCCGACTCCTGCAGCTCCACTTCGAGCGAGCGCTGATACACTACTTCCTGAATTCCGTTACCCAGCGCAGAATGCACACGCATCGCACAGCCGATGATGTTGCCCGTTATGTCCGCGTCAGCAAATTGTTTATTCATAAGTGAGATAGCTATTAAGTTTCATCCCAAACATCCCATGCATCCCATTAATCCCAGTTCAGACATGGATGCGGACCACACAATCCGCGCGCGTAGGTCGGTGCTTCCAGCCCGCCCCCAAGTGGCGGAGCCACGCAGTACCCGATAGCCCAGGGTGAAGCGAAGCGCAACCCTGGGTCACATGTTCGGAAAAAAATATTAGCCCTGAATGGGCGATATTGGCCGTTGCCGATTTACTCCGTCCTTTCAGGACTACGGGAACCTAAAACGAAGGCTAACCCAGCATTCCGCTGCGCTCCATGCTGGGCTGCGAGTACTCCGTCGCTTCTCCACTAATCAAGTATTGAAATCTGAGTTTAAGATTCCATCTGTTATTAGATGAAACAAACTGGGCGATAGTTGTGAGATTCTCTCACCACAGATTATCTCCACATTGAGCGATTTGAATTGCCGGGGTCGCTTCTCGGATTTCCCTTCCCACCTCCGCCGCCAATCCCGTCCAGAAGCCACAACACAAAAAGAACAACGATTGCACCAAAGATTCCCTTACTTATGTCGCTGTTTAAAATGTATTTGCCAATGTCACTTTTAAGAAATTCTTCAATTGGTTCGGGCCATATGACTTGAGTATGTCCATCATAATGGTTCCAAGCGCACCCACAAAGCTGACTAATGCAAAGAATCATCATGAATGTAGGCTTTTGAATTACTTGATGCGTCTTCTCAAGAGTTGCGTGAGCAAGATAAGGAACTAAAGCGACAATCTTACTTTCGCCAAAGTCGCGCAGATGAGATACGGTTCGCTTCTCTTGATACATGGTACAGCCTCACAATAATTTCTCCTGCTCCGCCCCCATATCCTCCACAGCAGCACGCTTGAACGTAGAGCGACCCAACGTTAAATCCGGGAACCGGGGGCGTTCGGTTCCCGCAGTTCCCAGCTCCGTAGGAGCGCAATCGTTGTAGCCCCCGGCGTCAGCCGGGGGTTGCGGTGCGCGCAGGAACCAAAAGCTCCGTAGGTGCGGCATATTCCCCGGCAGGAGATATGACGCTCCTAACGGAGCTACATTCGTGCTCGCGGAGAATATCGAGATTGTCGCCGAAATAGAGTTTATTCACGATTCTTTTATGTCATCCCTTCGACAAGCTCAGAGCCTGCCCTGAGCTTGTCGAAGGGATGACATGAAACGAAATTGTTACAATTATCAATTCACATCCCCACATGTGCTCGCACACTTATCACATTCACCGGCCCGCGATCGGCATTATAGGCTGGGTTAGCGACGAATTGATAATCCGCAGTGAGAGAAAAGTAATCCGTAAACACAATCAAATAATACGCTTCGACGATGGTTTCCGGCGCGTAATCGAGCGCGCCGTCACCGATGATGAAGCCATACCCGCCGGCAGCTAAGTAGCGCCGGTGATCGTCCGAAAGGCCGTTCATGACACCGGCAATGCCGGCAACATCTTTATCGCGCTTCCACATCGTTCCGTTAAAAGAAAATCCGAGCGTAGCCGTGCGATCAATCTCGGTGAATGCCCATGTTTCGTTCCTGCCATCGCTCCATCCCACGCGCATGAAAGTGCCGATATTCGTCGCAAGCGCTTGCTCCACATTCAGCCCGAACCCATATTTGTTACGGCCATATTGGCGCGTGTTGACCACGTTCGTATCGTATTTCGGATTGCTCAGCACGAGATCGTAATTACCCATGTCGGCGGTGTTGTTGAAAAGTAAGAGTCGAACGACCCCGCTATCGCCGCTGAGGTTATGGCGGTGTTCCAACTCGACCGTCTCGCCATGCGCGCCATCGCGATATTCCAGCATGGGGCCGTTGGCCTCGGTCGGTTCGGCGGCCGTGCTTGCACGTGCAGACCAATCCCCCATCTTTGCTTCGAGCGTAAGCGCGTAAGTATAGCCGTGCGTGTTCGCGGGATAATCCCACGCGCCGTTTTCCATCAGCGCCCAGTTTTCGAATTGCCCGCGCGGATCGTGGCTGTAGGAATTATTATCAAAAAAATCTGAGAGCGCATACTTGCCAATGGTGATTGTAAACCGGTCGCGCGGCACATCCATCGCTAATTGGTTTTGCGCATCGGCGAGATGTTCTTCGCCATTATTGGAAAGTGCGAAGGTCTGCTGCAAATACGCACGCGCGATCGTGATCGTCGACGCGGGATCCCCGATGCGCGGTGTTTCGCCATTGACGAATCCAGCGATGCCCGTCACCGATGAAATACCATTGCCACCGGCAAGTTCAGGATTGAAATAAAAACTCGCGCCGCGCCACAAGCGGATTCCAGAAAAAATGGTGGATGTTACCGAAGTTGCTTCTTCGGCATTCGGACTCAGGCTGTTCCGACCGCTATACTCCGCGTAAAAAGCGGGGTGATACTGCGTGATCGTCGTAAGCTGAAGATGGAACGTCGCAACCGAAGTATCGGTAAGAAAATATCGCGTGGAATCGCCCGAGGCCCAGGCCGTTTGGGCCATCGCCGCGATCACGAGTGCAAAAAAAGAGCGAATGGCGAAGGTCATTGCCGGGGAAAGGGTCGTCCGACGAGTGAGTGGGATTCAAGATTTGTACAAAAATACGAATTATTTTCCCCTATACATGGAAAGCCAGCTTTAAGATAATATTCCTAGGCTCTTCCCAGCTTGGGCCGTTGGTGTAGGCGCCTTTGAGCAGGTGTTCGTGGTCGAGCACGTTCGTAATATAAAGCGATGGCGTTAGTTCCTCGCCGTCGGCAAGATGAAACGTGGTGCCGCAGGAAATGTCGATAATCCACGACGGCGTAACCTTCCCAGCCTGATTGAAATCGAAGAGTCCAGTGCCGAAAGGAATATTGATAATTCCGTTCGAGAGACCGGAACCATAAATAGCCATTGCATTCGCAAACCAGTCGGAGGGTTGATAGTTAAGCGAGAATACAGCAGAGAGCCGCTGATCGTGATCGCGATCGACCGGCGCGGGGCTTTGCGGGATGGACTGAAACCCTCCCGTCAAAGTTCCTGAGCTATAGGCATGGCTGATCGAGGAATTTATATATCCTGAAAATGGCGACGCGACAGGACTATACGAAACGCCGGCCTCGATACCCTGCGATTTCACAAATTGCAAATTGAAGGGTATCTTCACCGCGCTGTTGCCGATAGTTTCATCATCGACTCCGGGACTCGAGTTCTTCAGATAATACGCCAACTTTGCGCTGAATGCATCGCCGAAATGATGCGCGAAGACAGCCTCGCAAAAATTGTCGCGCTCGGCCAGCGTCGGGACGCCGGTGGAACTCGTGGTGCTTGCAAACGCATGAATGGATTCGATCACGGTCGGCATGAAAAGACGGCCATAATATAGATAGCCAGAATTCTCCTCATCGAAAATGAAATTGAGTCTTAACCTCGGACTAATCTGATTTTGAAACTCTACATCGGGCGCGATTTGCTGATCGTAGCGAAGGCCGCCATCGATACGGAGCCAGTTCACCGCCTGCCATTCCGTTTGCGCGAATACACCGAATTCCGATCCAAAATAATTCGAAAACGCGCCCGGTCCCGGCTGGCCTGCGGAGTCGCGAGAAGTAAAATTCTGGCTTCCACGTGTTAAGCTCAAGCTCCCACCGGCAACGGTAAGCCAATCGCTGTTGAGCCGCTTTTCGTAGCGTATCCTGTCGCCGAGCGTGACAAAACTTTGGGATTCGGCAATGACGTAACCTTTCGTAGTATCGGAAGCAAAAAGGAACGAAGCGGAATCGCTTGTGCCAGGCTGATAATCGAGCCCTCCCTCGCGGAGAAAAAACGTCTCCTGCACATTCGATTCGGCTCCCGGCTCATTCGAGAGCGTTCGAAAATAGGAGAGCGTTTGGAATGCCTCGGTGATGTTCTCGTAATCGTCCTGCGGGCCGCTTATGATCGAAGCGTATGGAACCTGGGAACCGGTGTTGCCGTAACTCGCGTCCAGCGTAATGTAATCATTATCCGACAAAATATAATCTGCTTTTCCGAAGAGAAAAATATCGGAGCCGTGATCGTGGAAAATTGTCAGCGTTGGAGAGTCGATTCTTCGATCCGTTTCATGGCGCGAACCGGAAATAAACCATCCTAACGGCCCATCGTGATCGCTCAAATTGAGAGATTGTCCATTCGAATTAATTACATGATGCGGATTAATCACATTCGCTTTATTTTGATCTGGAAAATACCCTCCGACATAAGTCGTTGCATTGGCCTGAAGGCTGCCGGTTGGAACTCTTGTATTGATGTCGATAACGGCGGCCATTTGTCCGCCATATTCCGCCGGCCATCCTCCGGAGAGAAATGTTGCGCGTTCGATCACCGTCGGATCGACAATTTCATTCAGCCCACCAAAGACGCCGAGTGGCACCGGCGCACCATCGACATAATACATATATTCCCCATGCTGCCCGCGAATATGCACTTCGCCCGTCGGCGCGCGAACAGCACCCATGAGATTCTGCTGAATAAGCTGTGTCATCCGCGCCGAAGGCGGCGGATGATAGTTCTCCGATTCGAACACCTGATTCCCAGAGGGATCGACGGTCGTAATGGGCGGAAGGCTATCGGCGCTTACTTCAACTTCCTGCGCGGCGTTCTCCTTTAGCGCGACGGAATCCAAAAAAATCGGAGTACCAATGATAATCGTATCCGCAAACGGCTGAAACCCAACCATCGCGACCGCAAGGCGGTACGACCCAAACGGCACATTTCGGAAATGCGCATTGCCGCTGACATCCGTAACGCCATTCTTCAAGAGTGTCCCACGCTGGAAGAGCGCAACGCGCGCAAGCTCCAGCGGATTATTTCGGGTGGCATTCCAAACGAAGATGGTGACACTCGCCGTGCGGCGCGTCTGCGCACTTGCTGTTTGTGAAAATGAATAGGATGCCAGCATCCCGGCAAGAAAAAGAATAAGGATCTTCATGCCGCGAGTTAACCGTGGTTAACTCACTTGCATTCCCATAGTAAAATCCAGAAAACAGAAGAACGATCGCTACGCCATCCCTTTTTTCTTATTCGCCGATTGCTGCCGCGTATTAATCACGCGCTGATTTGCGAAGCGCGCGCAGGGGCAGCCGTGCGAGACGGGATTCGATTGCCCCGGCTCGCCTTTGCCATCGTACATCGCGCCGCCGAGCATATATTCGGATTTGTCGCCTAAGGCATCGAGCGAATCCCAGAATTTTTCCGTCTTGCCGTAATAGGCTACGTCGCGCAGCATGTGGGTAACTTTTCCATCCTGGACGGCAAACGCAACCTGCCCGGTGAACTGGAAATTATACCGCTGCTGGTCAATCGAATAGCTCGAATTTCCTTTGATAAGAATTCCTTTGCTTGTGTCCTTGATAATATCGTCCAAGGAAGTTTTTTTCGGATTGGGCTGAAGACTCACGTTCGGCATACGCTGGAATGGGATATTCCACCATCCTTCGGCATAACTCTCTCCTCGGGAAGTTTTTTCGCCTGCCATTTTCGCCTGCTCGCGCGTGGTTTGCGTCGCAACGAGTTCGCCTTTCGTAATCAACGGATAGGACTGCGCGGGAACGCCATCGTCATCGTAGCCCACTGTGGCGAGCGCGCCTTCCTGCGTGCGGTCGGCCACGATATTCATCAACTTGGAACCATAGGAGAAACCCCTCCATGTGTCCGGCTTTAAAAAACTCGTTCCCGCAAAATCCGCTTCGTAGCCCATGATGCGATCAAGCTCCGTGGGATGCCCGATGGATTCATGGATGGTCAGCCACAGATGTGTGGGGTGGAGAATGAGATCGTATTTACCCGGCTCGACGGAAACGGCGGAAATTTTTTCGTGCGCTTCGGCTGCGGCTTGTTTAATCTCGTCTTTGTAGGGATATTGCTCGATGTATTCGAAGCCGCGCCCCTGGGGCAGCACAAACAGCGCGCGCGAAGCGAATTCGCCTTTGGCGGGATCCGAAACCGTTGCCCAGGTCGAAGGATCAATCCTCGTAACTTCCTGCCAAATTTTCGAGCCTTCACTCGAAGCAAAATATTTCTCCTCGCGCACACATCGCAAGTTAGAATAAAGCGTGAGCTTGCTTCCATTTAGCGGCACGCTCGCGCCCAGGGCGTGCATATCGAGCAAAAATTGCGCGCGGTCTTTGAAGGAAACGTCGAATGGATTTTTTTGAATCGGCGTCTTCCATTCGCCTTGCACGGCATCGACGAGTGCGAGATCGAGAGGGATCGTCTGGATCGCCGAATTGTGCTCCGCCATGGTGACCGCTTCCTGAGCGGCCTGCTTGCCATTACTCAAATCGACATCGCGCGTGGCGGAAAAACCCCATGTCCCATTTTTTATCACGCGCACACCAAGGCCATACGATTCGGAATCCGAGAGACCCGTCACGACCTGATCGCGGGCGCTCACCGATTGCGAAAGCATCCGTACCAGCCGCACGTCGCAATAGGTCGCGCCGAGCGACTTTGCATGGGCGATGAGCGCATCTGCCATGTCCTGCTCGGATTGCGATGGCTTCGATGGGCCGCTGACAAGCGTCCTGCGTGATTCGCGAGCGGCGAGCGTATCAAGTGTTGCCAGCGATAGCGTGCTCGTCGAAAGCGCGCCTGTCGCAAGCATTCCTTTTAAAAATATTCGTCGATCCATAATGTGATGATGGTAATGGGGGTGATCGGTTTACTTCGGAGCAGGCAGTTCCGGTTCGCTCGCGCGATTGTTCATCATGTTATCGAGCATCGCGAGCCTGTTTCTCCCATCCGCGCGCTTGACTTTTTTAGGGGCTGCCGGCCTGGATTCTTTTACTTCTGTTTCTTTTTTTAGTGCTCTCTTCTTTTTTGCCGAAGCAAGCTTCGCGCCCGCTTTCACATTCTTGTTAACCGGAAGCAGAGGAGTTTCGTCCGGCTGCATCACGCGCCGCAATTTCCGAATGGAGCTAAAGACCGTCTTCTTGACCGTGCCGAGTGGAATCTGCATCGATTCCGCCACCGCTTTCATGGACATGCCTTCCAAAAAAACGTGCTCCATGATCTCACGATGCTTGGGGATCAAGACTTCAAAGGCACTCCGAAGTTCCGTGCGATTGCTTTCGGAGGTCAGCCGATCATCCGGACGACGGGAATCTTCACTTAAAGATCCGTGCAGGATGTCATCGTAGGATTCCGAATCTCGTTGGCCGCGAAAATGCTTGCTCCGCGTATGGTCGATGGCCCGGTTGCGCGCAAGCAGTAAAATCCATGCAGTAATATTCGTATGCAGCTTATACAGGTCCGGAGCGGATGTCCAGAAGGTCGTGAAAACCTCCTGAACCATGTCCAGGGCATCCTGCTCGCTCTTCAGGATGCGAAAGATTCTCGAATAGACTCCCTTGTAGAGAAGATCGTGGAATTCCTTGAAGGCAATTTCCGAGCGTCCGATGGCAATGCGCTCGAATAGTTCCGCGCTCATCTCGTCGGACATCCGGCCCTGCAATCCTACCGAGGGATGTGTCCGCGACCCGGCGCGGCCACGCGCGCTCGACGATCCATCTTCCTTCATGAGGAGATAGTCCCGCGCCGCCGATCGCTCGGCATCGCCCGATTGCAAAGCATTCCAGTCCGTTCGTTCCATTCGATTTGGGGAGCCTCCAAAAGCGTTTGGCGAGCGCGGGGCTGCCACGATAGATAATTGACTGGTACAATAAGCTTTTACAACGGCACAAAATTCCCCTGATACCCCTCCCCTTTTAAATCCCCCCTCCTTTTCAATGGGGGGGTGGTTGCTTTTCATTCAGGGCACAAATTTTTGCCCCTGCTAACCCGCAATGATTTAGGGGATATGTAGTGTTCACCCTTGGTATGAAAAACGTGTCTTTAGCCATTCTTCTGCTTTTGGCCGCCACCCGCCTCGCGGCGCAGCCATCCCATGCGTACGACCCGAACTACGTGGATTTCTCGGCAAAAATGGACACGCTCAGACGAATCGCGGTTGACAATTTCAACATGGGACTATTAAACGATGACTCGTTCGATGATTTAGCATTGACTGATTATTACGCTGCTCGGAGTGCGTATCAGTATGGCGGCCCGTTGCTCTTTGATAGTGTTAACGGCCTATTTGCGCCATTTACACTGCCGATTCTTCGAGGAGATTTCAATGGTGATGGAATGCCGAGTATTATCGCACATTTTGAGGCGGGAAGCGCACCTTTCTTCTATCGAGGAATTAGTGATTATCCGTATTTCGATACTGCCTCGGTTCCCTTGAGAACACGAGATTATGAGCCAGGAACCGACGGGCCAGGTATTATTGGATCGAACGACTGTAACTTGGATGGTACCCCTGATATTATTGCCGTTGATGGTGCTCCTGGTTTTGTCGATTATTTCATCTACTATGGCGGCACACGATTCAATGATACCAGCTCGCTATACCCGAACGATTCAACCAGAATAGTTCGGGATTCGAATTGGTATGGGGCAACTGCTGGCGTTTATAGCAAGGGAGGCACACCGTTGCTCTTTGTCGCACAGAGTGACAAGACAAGCGGTTCGATACCGAAAGAAGAGTTCAAAATCGGCGTCTTTCGTCATCTCAGCGATCTCGCTCAAGATTCGATCGTGTATCTCTCCCACACCACGGAAGCCGTCCAAATATATCACCCCGGCACTGACAGTATGATCGCCGCGACGGGGCTTTACACGATGGACATTACGGGCGATGGCATCCCAGACTTGCTCGTGACCGATGGTGTCTATATCTATATTTTCAAAGGGACGGACTCACTCGGATATTATCCCCTTACCAAAGACCGAGCGTACTATAGAATCCCACATCCGGCCCTGCTCGAAGGACTTACGAGCGACTGGTCCTATATCGACCAGTGGGGGTTCCAATTGTTCAACTGTGGTGATATGACCGGATCGGGAGACCCGGTGCTCGGCGTGGTCGGACGGTCTTCCACTTCGGGAGACTACGATGCCGTCTTCTTTTATTGCGGTGGCAAAGCGCTGGACTCGCTCTTCGATGGACTTCTGCAAAAGAATGCTGCTTTCGATGGCGGATACGATAATCTCGATACGCTCCATAGTATCGATAGCACCGGACGCTCGGCCGTGCTGGTGCCCGTGGATAATTTCGATTTCCTGCTCTATCGCGATGGCGATAAGATGCCGCACCAAACAAATCCGCTATGGCTTACGGTCCGATCGTCAGAAGGAGCGCCTCCTGTTTCGATGTCGGCATTCCCGGCAATTGCGAACCGCTACGTTAGGATTCACGCAGTATCACCAACATCCGTCTTTGGGAATTTAACGATCTTCGATCTTTTGGGCCATGCGATTGCTTCCCGGAACGTTGAGATCGACGCAGGCGACAACACAGAGTATTTCGAGACCTCGGGCTGGACGAGTGGAACCTATATCGCTCGTCTCAGCGCAGGCAGCGTGGATGACCGATCTTCCGCGAAAGTTTCAACCACACGATTTATCGTGCAACACTAACCACAAATTCTTTTACGACTATGATTATTCACACCATTTCTTGCTTCCGATCGTGGATAGGACGTGCGTGGCATCTCCCAATGATTCTTTTGCTCCTTCTCTTTACTCATTCGGCGAGGGCGCAAACGCCCGACACCTTGAGTGCGCCGGCAACGTCCGATCAATTCCCTATCGGCGTGCTCCTGACCGGCGAGGGGGAGGATTCTCTCTGGCGACTGGATTCGCTCGTCAAGATGCTCGGCATCAATTCCTACTTCGAACTTCATTCGGTGGGCGATGGGGAGCAATTCGCACGCGAGGGGCAGCCATTCGATACATTCAAAGTGAGCATTAGGGATCCGTATTATTGGGATACATCCGTAAATACGCATTACGTCCATATTGTGGCCCGTCCCGGCCATAACGATTCCTCGATCGTGAATCTTTTCACCGAAGCGGTGGAGACGCCCGAGGTGCGCGTATTTCTGCCGGGCACCGCCGGATGGACGAAACAATACAATTATTCGTGGTATTATGAGCTCGGAGGGCCGGCCAATACGTATGTGCCAACCGATAATCCTAACGAATGGAAGATTCCTTCAAACGCCGTTACTGGTAGCGGCGGTTACGTGCTTAAGTTGAGTGATAGCACAAATATCAATCCGGCGGGTACGGACCCCTATGGCACGACAGACCCGGTGAGCTTCGGGCTCGATACGAATCACGTTGGCGCATACACCTACGACTTCGTCTTCCGGCTACCTCCAAGTGCTCCCCTGGGCAATTTGTTTCGGCTCGATATTTCGGTCGGAGACACGCAGATACTTAGCAGCACCATTATAGACGCTGCTTCGTATGCGGCCCTTCCGATCGCAAACGAAAGAATTAACGGTCGAGAGGTACGTGGCGACTCGCTTGCCACATGGAAGTCTCCCACTGGTCTGGACCAGACCATTCCGTACAAACGTTTTCGGATTAGTATACCCGCGAGCTTGACCCGAACGCTTCATGGCGCTCCGATAGATATTCGGTTGTTCTCCTATGGTGTGTGGCCGATCTATCCGCGTTTGATTCGCATTCGCAACTGGATCGCACAGCAAGTCTTGTCCGGTAAGTGTGATAGCCTTCTCGTCGCCGCGGGAAAAATCTTATCGAATGTCTCTCCTCACAACAGCGCGGATAAGAGTTGGAAGTTTACGCGAGAAATGTCGCCGCTGGGCTATCGGTGTTTAGCCTACATTCACAACCTGTTTTGCGATAACGGTCTTCCACCGCTCAATTTGTTGCAGGGTGGGCCAGATGGCCTCCTTCCTCGCATATGGCGCGACCAGTGCGAAGACAAGAATATCGGAAAGGGTCAGCTTTGGTATGAGGCAGGTCTTTTGGGTGCTCCAGGATTTCGCTTCCACGATGATTTCATAAATACCTCTTCGCCTGGATTCAGCGAGGCTCTTTATGGGATTTATAATGATAACTATTGGGCACCTGTGCCTTCGGCGATTATGCCGGATTCCTTTAATGCCCTCAGACATGGAATTCATGTTCTCGGCGCTTCCACATTCAAGCGAAATTATCAGGATTCGATCATTGGGTACGCATCCGAGAACCCCGGAGGCGGCCTTGGATGGGAACAGGGAATGAAGGAATACGCGAGCTCTTGTTACGACGATCCTACCGGTCCAGCGGTCCCGATGCGAATGAGCCCTCAACTGCTGGGCGGGCACTGGGAGAGGCCGAAATGGAGAATAGATTCGCTCATGTCGATACTCCGTTGGGCCATTGAGAATACCGACACATCGCTTTTTCACGGCGTTCTCACCACCCAATTCGGTCCCGGTGATTCTACTAACATCAATATTTGGACCGATAACGCATTCTCCACAGCGAGCGGCTCTGTTGCTTACCGAGCAGATTGGTATTCGCACGATATGGCGAACGAGCTTACGGCTTCTCTGATTTTCAATCCGTTTCGATCGAGACATCCCCGAGATACCGTTATCATGCTCGATTCGCTTCTCGATTGGTTTTGGTGGGATGGAAGAATGCCGACTATGACAGAAGCAAGTTTTCAACTCTGGTGGGGTATTACGCATGGACTCAAAGGCTATCTCCTCAACTATGGCAGCGATGACGGTTTGGCGCAGCATGGAATCGTACAGCCCGATTTAACAAAGACACAGAATGTGGTTGGTATCCCAGACGGATACCTGCGGTATGGTGGCGTAGGCTTAGATACTCGCGTGGCCCAATTTTACAACCAACTGGGTCCGGATGGTCAGCCTTATACACAATATGAAGATTATCACCAACTTCCTTACGTTGATTCCGCCGGCAATTCTCGCATCGTCAAGTTGCTCCCACCTCCAAACAACTACGCTGGGCTCTTTAACGAAGTGCAGCGCGAAATGCGGGATGACTTATCACCGCTCGTAAAATCGAGCCTGTTGCAGCAACTAAATTTGCTGGGATCGGTGTGCTGGAATAAAAAGGACTCAACGCCAACGTATCTCAGCAAGTTGTCGGTGCAAAACGTTAGCACGAAAAATCTTTCAGGTTCAAGCGATGCAATTTCTTATCTGGACTTTGGCATTCATCAGCTTCCTTCGGACAGTCTCGCCCGCTATCTATCGGTCTTAAACCGTCTTTTGTGGACCGACTCTACCGGCACGGACCAAACCGACACCCGCACGATCACGATGCAGGTCCGCGACAGTGCATTCAACCCGTTTTATATCAATTGGCCCGCGTGGGAAATTACTAACAAAGTAACCGGGTGGGATACCGTCGTCGGATTGGATAGCAACTTCTCAATCACCCTTGGCGCGGGCCGGGGTACGATGCTCCGCATTGCTCCCTCGCAAAGCGATTCGGTTGGAAACATGACCACAAATGTATGGAACAATGCATGGCACATGGCTTACGATGAAACGGGAATCGACACCACGCATGTCTATTGGATGGTCTATGAACGGAAGGGGAAAATCTATGCGAATGCTCCGAAGGAAATTACAGAAGGAACGTCGAAGCGCCGAATGGACAGTCTGCCCGAGGTGATGATCGATCTTTCGGGCAAAGCCCACAACCCCGCCATTGCCATCAATCCGGACACAAATGGTGGATTTGGCGTTGTCTATAGCATCGACCATGCAGGTTTAACCGGAGACTCTACCTTCATAATCTTTCGTTTCGCAAACCCGCACACGCCGAGGCTTTTCGGTCCGCCGGATACGCTGGAATCATTCCGTATCACCGATCCATATTATGTTGCAACACCTGCCATTTCCCCGGCCAAGCGGGTCAACTTACCTCCATGGGGAATGGATATGCCTCCCTTCTGGGTCTCCTGGCGCAATCCCACGCACGGCGGCGCAATCACGCTCGTGGATACGAACGGGCACCACTCGAACATTAAGTATTTTTCCGCCGGTAGCCCGTCGAATACGAAATTCGTTTCGCTTGCTTCGCGCGTAATTTATCCCGACCAGCCGGCATACTGGCCCGGCCATAGCCGGTGCTATATTGCATTTCAGGAGTCGGTCCCAGGTTCGACACCACCGTTGATCGCGGACTTTGGAAATATCTATTATCTGGAAGCGTGGCAGGATACATTGGTTCCTAATCAGATCGATACGGGAAGACTAACCAGAATTTCAGATGGCGCGGGATCATGCCTGTATCGTACCCCTTCCGCTTCGACCGACGAGATTGGCCGGATAACCGTCACATGGGAGAAGGTTTCGGGGCAATTATACGATATGTGGTACCAAGGTTCCAAACATGTGATGATGCGTTCGAGAGGCGATGCGTTTCCGCCCATCTGGTCCGACTTTACCGAATGGTTTATATCGTCGCTCGATTTTACATACTTTCCCTGGGGCGATACCATTCTTACTCTTCCGCAGGATGCCACGACGGCATGGGCTACGCTCGGGGATTTACCAACGCCGTGGCATGATTTCATTCGGATTGCGTGGAGTGATAATCTTACTGGTAGTGTCTCGCTTGCCCATTATGGTTTCACTTCGACCTCCTTGTTGCAGAAGTGGTACCGCCACCATATGGTCGAACCATCGCTTGAGCCATCGTTATCGGTTTGGGAAAAAAATTGGGTGGATCTGCCAGACGCTGTCATGTTCCGCTCCACAACGGAGCATCCCGATTCGACATACGCTGCCAAAATTACGCGCTACGATTTTCCGCTTACGCCGGTCCGCGTTGACAGCCTTCTGATGCATACCTTTATAGCATCCGATAATTACGAGTGTAATTTCATTGCGATACGAGTGGGCGGACCACCTACTATGGCAATCTCGCCAACAGGAGGGCCGCCATTCTCGGCTCTCTGGCAACCAATCGATCCGAACCCATTCGATCCCACTGAGCCGCATCTACATCTAACCTGGGCAACGCCGAGTGTTGGAACGGCCACGTTCTCCGCATTTGTCGGTGACTCTTTGAGCTATACTCGCTTTTTTCGCGTAGGCACCTTCACAGCAGGCGACACAGCGGCTGTTCAGGCAGCTCTGAACCCAACGCACGGTGACTTTTTCCGAGCCTCGATCAATCTCCGGCGTGCGGTAGATAGTTCTATCGTGCTCGTGCTGGATACGGCTCTGCTAACGGAGTCGGGGTTTGTGACAAGTGCCAATCTTTCTGACAGTGGGTATGGCCATGCGATCATTCCCGTTTCTGATTCTCTTTTTTTAACGATGGATGTAGCTCGCGGGGATTCCACTGACGCATTAACTCTTTCCCATATCGAAAGCTATGGAGATCCGATAATAGAGGATGTTCTACCCGCCCCACCCGATACCAGCGGCGGCGGTGGTTTGAAAAAAGCCGAACCCCGCCCGCAGGCAATGAGTACGCCACAACCAGAATTGGACGTCACCGTCCATCCAAATCCGGTTCGCGGCACGGTGAGGATTTGCGTTGCGGATTTGCTGGGCGGCATACAGGCCACCGTCGACGTGGTAAACGGTATGGGTGTGGCCGTCGCAACCCTCTACAACGCCACGCCGGATGCCGAGCTTGGCCTATGCCTCCAACTCGATTGCTCGAATCTTCCGAGTGGCACGTATTACGCTGACCTTCAAACGCAAGGAATGCACAAGGCCGTGAAGTTTTCGGTGGCGCATTAACACTGTGATATGGACAAAAAACATCAAAAAATAATAAAATTGATTTTTTTGAAACAAATTAGTTGAAGATACGTTTTGAATGTCTCATAAGAAATAATTCTTATGCAATATTATACAAAATATGAACCAATCAGAATCAAAATACCCACATTCGAACGGCGCCGAGGCCGAGCAATCGCTAAATGGCGTTTTAACCGCGCTTCATGGCCGACCCAAAATAGCATCTGATGAGGGCTTCGAACATTTAAGAAGCCTATTACCACGGGATACGAACGCCAATCCTTCAAGGGACATTGAACTAATGCCCGATAAATAATTATACTTCGACAAAAAGAGTTATCGAAGCAATTCGATAACTCTTTTTTATTCACATTCTTATCCGCTTAATCGACATCATCCATTTTCCGTCGTATCTTGCTTTAAAAGGCACCTACTTCCTAAAGACAGCAATTATGAATTTTCATCCAACACACACTATAAAATTTTTTGCGCTTTCGCTGTTGCTGGCGTCCTGCGCGGAGCGCAGCCAAATGCCCGCGGGCGCTTACGAGGGCACGATTACCGAGGTCATCCATGTGCCGGGCCTCGGCAAACTCATGAATGGCGGTGGAAATTCTTCGAGTCCGGACAGCTCGAACGCTGAATCTCCCGCTTCATCCCTCGGCGCTTTAGCCAACGTTGGACTCAAGATTTACGTGCGGGAAAATATGGTGGCATACGATGTTTCGGTCTTAGGTGGCCTCATCACGATGCACTCGATCATCGACCGCAATGCGCGCACGCTCACGATGCTTATGCCGAATCACACGGCGATGGTGATGGATCTTCGCGCGCTCGATTCCGCGCGCGGCCGCATTAACGATTCGCTCCGTGGCCGCAATGGGTTTTTCGATTCGCTCGAAGCGATGCTTCCGCAGCCGACCGGCAAGCATGAAACGATTCATGGATTGAATGCCGAAGAGTACCATGCGGCAAAAGGCGCATTCGAAACGGACATGTGGCTTTCGGATAACGAGAAGCTCAAAGCGTTCGATATCGTCCGCGATGCCTTTTTAGGACGCGGCGCCAACGAAGAGGGCGGACTCGACCAGATTTTCGGAATGATGCGACCCACCGCCGGGAAAATCCCCGTTAAATTCGAGACCAAAATGAATGGCGAGGTATTTGCCAGCGGCGAACTGACGGACATTACCGAAGAAAAGCTGGATGACGCGCTCTTTACAATTCCAAAGGACTACACGATCGTCAATGGCGACAGCGTCCGCATAGCGAAGCAGAAGAGAAGGAATGTTACGGCGCCATAACGAATCTCGCTCGAATGCGCAGCATTCGTTCCCGCACCCACTCCCAGGTGTAGAGCGTAATAACGGCCAGCACAGCGGCGGCCAGAAGATCGACGACATAATGATAACGCAGATAGACGGTCGAGAAAATTAAGCTGATCCCAATAATGGCAATGGCCCATCGAACGCGCGCCCGGAACTGAAATGCCAATACGATTGTGAGCAACGTAATATCCGTATGACCGCTCGGAAAGGCGTCACGATTGACGTGACTGATAATGTTCGCGATGGACATTCCGGGCACAACACCCTCCCCTCGATTGAGCAGCGTCCGCAGCGGTTCGGTGAGAAAAACACCGGGCAACTCGTTCGACAAATTGAGAAAATTGTGGAGCGTAAAACGCGGCCCGATCGCTGGCACCAATATATAGCCTATATAGGAAAGCAAAAAGGCATAGACGACGATGAATACCACTTGCTCCACTGGTTCTGGCCGCTCCCCATTTCGGATCGCGCCAAATGTGAATGGCGCCAGAGCGCCGAACTCTTCCTTTTTCCGCGCATCGCCGACGATGCGCGGCCCGCGCCGATACAACTCGAGCGTCAGGGCACATGGCAGAAAATAAAAAAGTGTATAGCAAATCATGAGATATTCCGTGAGCCACGGCCACGTTGGGAAATGCAGCGCAAGCCAGTCAGTTGGATTCACGCCGAAGATCAAACGGTCCGCCACGATTAGCCACGCATCGAAATCGTGGCCATGGATCGGATTCGAAATAAGTCCGGCAGCCTCGAAATAAATAGGGATGAGCGGAAAGAGATAGAGCAGCCTAAGGCGCCGCGCCCATCGGCCTGCGTTGCCACTTGTCCCGGCAAGGCTCGCCCAAAGGCTCATCGCAAAAATAAGCCCGCTGGCGATAACCATATCTACAAGGACTTGAGGCCACGCCGTCACACGGCTTGACGCAAGGACTGCAACTAAGCTTAACAACACAGCAAAAAGCAGTAAAAGAATTTCGTGCGGAGCCAATTGGCGAATAATACGCGCTCCAATAGTAAGCCCATGCGGCACGGTAGGGACTTTGGCTTGCACAGCGATTTTCGATTCCATTGGCGCGCTTGAACAATAGATTTCGGCTTCCGGCTCCGCACCTAAGCGCTCCTTCATTTTCATATTAGCGACGAAAGTTCGAGAAAATCCTCGATCGAGAGTTCTTCCGCGCGAGCATTTAGAAATAAGGAAAGGCTGCTATCTTCGAGCCGGCGCAAAATCTCTGGACTGACGAATGCTTTCAAATTATTGCGGATCGTTTTTCGTCGCATGGCAAAAAGCGCGCGGACGAGTTTTCGAAAAGCAGTTTCATCGAACTCCGGGGGTCGCACCTTATCCATTCGCATGAAGAAATCGCGTGAGAAATCTATTCGCACCAGAGCGGAATCGACGGTTGGCGCGGGCCGGAATGCACCGCGCGGCGCGCGAAACAAGAGCGTAACTTCGCCAAAAAAATTAGCGAGCACGGTCGGAATGCCATACGCTTTCGTGCGGGGTTTTGCGGTCAGGCGCTCGGCAACTTCCCGCTGCACGAGCAGAACGGCGTCGCGCACAGCTTCCCGCTCATCGATGAGCTTAAAAAGAATAGGCGAGGTGATATAATATGGAATGTTGCCGATGACACGAAGCTTCTTTTCTGCTTCCTGAGAGATTTTGCTTAGAGTACATTCGAGAAAATCCTGTTCCCGGACTTCGAAACGATGGCCTTCATTAGAAAACATCTCTCGCAGCTCGGGCACGGCACGCTTATCCAACTCGAAGGCAATGAGCTTGCCGAGCGGGCTTTGAAGCAAGTGGCGCGTGAGAAGCCCCGTGCCGGGACCGATTTCAATCGCCACGTCTTCAGGCTTTGGCGAGAGAACATCGACGATCCGCTGGTGAATGTTCGGATCGATCAGAAAATGCTGGCCTAACGATTTTTTTGCCGGAAGATGGAACATCGGGGAATTATGAATGATGGATTGTGAATTAGGATAGTGATTCTTACTCATTATCATCATCCACACCTTCGTTAACACCCGAAAGGGTTGGCTTGTCCTCGCGATTCTCGCCGCAACCGCGCTCGTATGGTCTGGCGCGCTCCGCGTGGGATTTAGCACGGACGATTATATTTTCATTCAGCAACTCGCGCCCATTCGAACGCTTGCCGATGTTCTGCGCCCATTTTGGCATGTCGATCCAAACCCTCCCTATTGGCGGCCTTTGTCGGATGCCTCCGCCGCGCTCGATTTCCTCATTTGGGGATGGAACGGCCAGGGCTTCCATCTCACGAATTTTTTGCTTCACCTGGCCGCGACCGCGTTAGTCTTCCCGTTTTCGAGGCGAGTATTGCGGCTTTCGGTGACAATTTCCGCGATCACCGCATTTATTTTTGGCATTGCGGCCTCCCACGAAAGCAATCTTCTGTGGCCGGCGGCTCGCGCGGATATATTAGTAACGATTTTCACCATGCTCATGCTGATCGCGCACGAAGCGGGTCTTGTACAAAAACGGCGATTGTTTTTTATCTTGAGTTGTATTGCGTATTTGCTTGCGCTGCTTTCGAAAGAGAATGGGCTGCTCGCGCTGCCACTCCTGATGGTTCTCCTCGAACTTCCTGCTGCGCTCGCAAAGCATGTGAATTGGCGCAACTCGGTTCTTCATCTTACTCCTTACATTGCTATCGCCGTTTTGTTTTGGATCGTTCGAACGCATTTTACCGTACCTATGAACGAAACGGAACCGTTGCTTTCGGAGGGTTCCCATTCGATCGTTGCGTTTGTACGCAATGCCATGTATGGGATCGGTTACGCATTGCTCCCGCTCGATCTCGATCAGGCGACGGTCCTTCTGCGCGAACAATCACCATGGCTGTGGAGCCTTCCATTCCTGCTGATGATTGCCACATTTGCACTTTGGCTTCGGTTGCCGCGCATGGAACGGGGAGTGTATCTGCGGCCCATACTATTTTTTGTTATCGCCGGTGTCGTGGCCATGCAATCCTTCGAGCGCTGGCGATATTATATGCCTTCGATCGGGCTGTTTGCGATTGCCGCGCTCTTCGCGGCGGACGCATGGCGTCACGCGAAACATCGAAGTTATCGAGTTATCATAGTGATGGGCGCACTCATTCTACTCTGCTTTCACCTTTGGCGTGCGAGAGCGGCCGAGGATAACTGGCGCATGGCGGCGGCTGAGGTTCAACAGCTGAAAGAGGGCCTTAAAGCGGTTCTGAACACGCACCCATCTCGGCCTCTCAAACTTGATTTGCTCGATGTCCCGGCGAAAGTAGGAAGCGCATCGGTCATGCTGGTCGGGTTTCCGGAATTCATTCGTCAGGCCGAAGCAGAACGGCTCGCATTGCCGGGACTCCGATACGGCGACGAAATGGGAACCAATCTTACGGTCGAAAAGGCGGTCGATATCTACGCACTCGATCCCTTCGAAGGGTTCTCGCACATGGTTTGGCAACGATTGTCCGATACCTCAATCACGCTCAGCGCCGCTCCGGGCAGTCATCTTCGCTTCGAGCCGGTAATTTTTAAATTAAACGGCGTTTCCCGGCGCGACTGGAAATTGAAAAATGGAGATGTGTTCGATGTGGGCACTAACCGCGTGACGGTTCTGGAGGCCGACGGCTCGTTCGCGCGAGCGATACGAATTGAAAATACCGGCGCTTCCTGGCTCCCCGTTCTGTTCGATGGACGCACATTCCAGGCTCTTCAATGAGCACTTTCGTTCCTAATTCTCTCGAATGAATGACCATTGAATGACAACAACACAGCCGAGGTATCGAGGACACGGACCTCTATGGACTTCGGGATGCCGAATAAGGACGAGCGAATAATATCCACGAACTCCGGCTCAGAAATGGTATCGCCGGAATGAAATGCGACGTCTCTTCGAGCGGTCCCATTGGTAGTGCTGCCCGGATACAGCGCGATCGTGCTCGTTTCCGGAACGCTTATGAGGTAGCTGTTACGAGAAATCTGCGCCAATTGGAGACCTCGAAAACCTTCCGAGGCGTTCAGCGCATAGACGTTCACCGCAGTCCATGAATCGACATGAACGCTATCGGTCGCGGCCGTTTCGCGATTTCGCTCGCTGATGCGATCCGCTTCCGCGCGCGTTACCAGCGCAGATTGGCCAAGCTCATCGACGGCCGCGCTCCCCAATTTCGCAGGCACATCGAGCATGCCAAGCGTAACTGGCCGCTCCGGAATGCGAGCAAGGATGCCTGCCAAGCTCTCTTGCAGCGTATCGCGCATTGCCGTGCTCACGCGCCATTCGGATTCCGCCGCAAGCGCGCGATAAATATGAAACGCTCCGAGTGGGATCATCGCTACGAGCAGTGCAGTTCGTATAATCCGAGGCGAAGCACGACCTACCATGAGAGCGATGATCGCCACGGCACCCACCGAAGGCAGATAAAGCCGCCAGCGTTCGAATGTCAGGCAAAGGACAAAGCCGGTCACCAGCGTAAAGGCGAGTGGTTTCCAAAGTCGCGCGAGGAAAGCTTTATCCCTTTTACGAATCACAAGTCCGATCACAGCAATGCAAAGCACGACTCCAACTGTGAACGCCAGTGCATGATATTGCGTAAGAACGGCGGTCGCCGATCCCAAATCGAGCGGGAGTATAAGATAGCCGATCGAATATGCCGCATTTTGCAAAAAGGCCGCAAGAGAATGCGCTCCTTCCGATGTGAGCGGTTGGCTGGCCAGAATGGGCTGAGTGAAATGAGCGTGATAGAAATTAAATGCGACCGCAATAATGATATATGGCGTGGTTAGAAGGATCGCTCGGCGCGCACTCCGACTTCGATTGCCGGATTTCTCCCAAAAGGTCGCTGGCACAAGCGGCAGCGCCATAATTGCAATCTCTTTCGAGAGCAGTGCCAGCGCGAAGGATGCAAGCGCGGCAATGCGGTACGTTCGTTTTTCCAGGAGGAATGTAAGCATGACAAAAATCGCCGCGAGCACATCCGCGCGAGCGGTATCGTCAACAAGATTGTATTCGTGGGAAGCGGCAATCCCAAAAAGGAGCGCGGTCCAGAACGATTCTCTTTCCGTCAGCGCAAAAATATCGCGAACAAAATAAAAAACGAGCAGCGTAGCGATGAGATGAAAAAAAAGATTCGTGAAATGAAAGGCAGCTCCGCTCCATCCAAAGAGTAAAAAATCGAGCGCCATGGTAGCATTGGTCACGGGACGAAAAAAACTCGGATTGGCATCGGGACTAACGAAAGGACGAAGCACATCCCCAAAATGCTGAATCGGAGATAGCGAGGCAAGGTATTGATAATCGTCCGAATTCAAACGAATGCCCGCTACGCCCGACCACAGCGCGGCGGTTGCGAGGAGAACGATTGCGAGATACGCTCGGAGGCGAAAATTTGTCACTATGCAAAAATACGGGATGAACGCTTCACGACTCTGTGAACTCAAAAGTAGCTCATCTCGTTACATAATCACGTCGTGCTTTGACCGACAGCTTGCTGCGACATTAAATAAAAGCTAAAGCGTAATGTAGATCACTTAACTACTTGCACACCCCGTTGGTCGAAAGACGAACGGGGTGTTTTACTTTTGATGGACCTGAAAAAACTTATTCGCGACCGCGTTCTGGTGTTCGATGGCGCGACGGGTACGAATTTGCAATCGCAAAATCTCACGCCGGACGATTTCGGCGGCGAGCATCTCGCGGGTTGCAACGAATATCTCATTCGCTCGAAGCCGAGCGCCGTTGAGCGGGTTCATTCCGATTATCTATCCGCCGGCGCGGATATTATCGAGACGGATACCTTCGGTTCATCCTCCATCGTGCTTGCGGAATATGACCTCGAATCCATCGCCTATGATCTTTCGAAAGAAGGCGCGCAGATTGCGAAACGTCTGGCACTCGAATTTTCTACGAAAGAAAAGCCACGTTTTGTAGCCGGTTCTATTGGGCCGACGACCAAACTTCCCTCGCTTGGACATATCGCATTTGATGCCATGCGCGATACGTACTACGAGCAAATGGCCGGCCTGCTCGATGGCGGCGCCGATCTCTTCATCATCGAAACGTGCCAGGATTTATTGCAGATCAAAGCTGCGCTCGCGGCCGCGCAGGATTTATTCCGCGACAAGCGAACGCAAATTCCTGTCATTACCTCCGTCACCATCGAAACGATGGGAACGATGCTGATGGGAACGGAAATCGGCGCGGCGCTCACCGCGCTCGAACCGTATGATATTATTTCCGCCATCGGAATGAACTGTGCCACCGGCCCGAAAGAGATGGAAGAGAATGTGCGTTTTCTTACGCAATCATCGCCAAAGCCTGTTTTCATCATGCCGAACGCGGGCTTGCCGGAAAATATCGGCGGCGTGGCGCATTACCATCTTACGCCAGAAGAATTGGAGAAGTACATGACGCATTTCGTCGGCGATCTCGGCGTTGCGATCATTGGCGGCTGCTGCGGCACGACGAAAGAGCATATTGCTCGCCTCTCCGATCTTGCAACGAGGATCACTCCGAAACAGCGCACATTCGAATGGACGCCTTCCGCGGCTTCGATTTATTCGTCGGTTCCCATGCACGTCGATCCCGCGCCGGTGATTGTCGGCGAGCGGTGCAATACCAACGGCTCGAAAAAATTCCGAGATCTTTTGCTTACGGAAGAATGGGATACGGCCGTCTCGATGGCGAAGGAGCAAATTAAGGAGGGCGCACACATGCTCGATGTTTGCGTAGCGTATGTAGGGCGTGACGAAGTGCGCGATATGCGCGAAGTGATGAAGCGGATGAACACCGCCGTCACGGTTCCCATCGTCATCGACTCGACGGAATATCCGGTCATCGAAGAGGCGCTGAAGCATTACGCGGGACGAGCGATCGTGAATTCCATCAATTTGGAAGATGGCGAAGAGCGGATGAAGCACGTTCTGCCGCTGTGCAAAAAATATGGCGCGGCGGTCATTGCGCTCACGATAGACGAAGACGGCATGGCCAAAACGCGCCAGAAAAAATTCGAAATCGCCGAACGCATCATCGACTTATCCGTAAACAAATTCGGCATGAGAGAAGAAGATTTGATCTTCGATACGCTCACCTTCACGCTCGGCTCGGGCGATGAGGAATTCCGTAAAGCCGGCATTGAAACCATCGAAGCGATTCGCATGATTAAGCAGGCGCATCCGCAATGCAGGACTATTTTGGGCGTTTCGAACATCTCGTTCGGACTCAATCCGCATTCGCGGCATGTCTTAAATTCCGTGTTCCTGCATTTTGCCATCGAAGCGGGGCTTGACATGGCCATCGTCCACGCCGCGAAGATTATGCCGCTCCATAAAATCGACGAACGAGGACGGGAACTTGCGAAGCAGATTATTTACGATGAGCGGGTATTCGAGGAGATGGGGGTTGCGGCGTAAGAAATCAATTAATTACGTCTTATCATTTGGCGGCATTCCATTCCCCCGAACCCACCGGTAAAGCAGCGAAGCCACGATTGCCCCACACATCGGCCCGGCAATGTAAATCCACAGCACGTCCATTCGTCCTTCGGCGATGGCTGGCGCGAGCGAACGCGCAGGGTTCATCGAGGCGCCGGTGACGCGCCCGCCTACGAAGGCGCCCAGCATGACGGCGGCGCCAATAGCCGCGCCGGCCATCGTGCCAACGGCACGCGTATCCGTCGCCACGCCCATGATGACGAACATCAGGAAAAAGGTTAACACTGCTTCCCACGCTATTGCGGGAATTGTGGGAACCGAAGGGACGGTCGCGCCATACAAATGGCCTTCCGGCAGAATCAAAAAAAGAATCCCCGTCGCGAGCAGCGCGCCGACACATTGCGCAACCCAATACGCGGCGACATCCCGCGCCGGGAAGTGACGGCTCACGGCAAAAGCCAGCGTAACCGCCGGATTGAAATGCGCTCCGGAAATATGGCCGAGCGCATAAATCATCGCGGCAACCGCCAGCCCGAAAATAACGGGGATGGCCGATGGAGAAATACTTCCCGGAAACCGCTCGGCCACCATGATCGCGCCGCAGCCAAAAAAGACGATGGCAAATGCGCCAATCGCCTCGGCGGCCATGCGTTGCGGCAATTGGGAATCCTTCACGCGAGCAGCGCAGTCACGCGCTCGTCCATCGGGCAGTTTGCCACGCACCATTCTTCGATTTTTTCTCGAATGGCATCTCGCACTTCGCGGGTTTTCGCAAGTCTTTCCTCATGGGAGCCAGTGAAAGCCGCCGGATCGGGAAAGCTCCAATGTTCCCTGAACGCAGGGCCGGGGAAGATCGGGCAGCGTTCGGCGCTCGCTTCATCGCAGACGGTGATGACATGCGAGAACAGCACACCGGATTTCCAGACCTCGAACACATCACGCGTCGGATGATTGGAAATGTCGATGCCAACTTCCGCCATCGCTTCGACCGCGAGCGGATTAAGCGTTCCCGGTGAAAGTCCGGCGCTTTCGGCGATCCATTCGCCGCCGCACATCACATTCATCCATGCCTCGGCCATCTGCGAGCGCGCGCTGTTATGGACGCAAATAAAAAGAATTTTTCGTGAATTCATTGTGCGAAGTTTGAAACATGCTTAAAGCGGCATGAATATATGCGCTATAACGCATATAGCTGGAATTGAGTTCTTCACAATGCAACCTGGACCAACCGGCTTCCCGCTCGCTCGGGCACGCGACACTCCGAAGATTTCATGCATAACATATCTCGATGCAGTTCCGGCACCGTTTTATGCGCCTCGCGCAGGATTCCGAGGAGTCCTTTTTGTATGCCGCTCTGTGGTTTTCGAAGCGAATAATGCATCCACGTTCCTTCGCGGCGCTGTGTCACGAGTTCCGCGTTTCGGAGCACGGCAAGGTGCTTGCTGATCTTTGTTTGCGGTAATTTCGTAACCGCTTCGAGATCGCACACGCATATATCGGGATGATGGAGAATGAGCGAAAGCAGCCGGAGTCGCGTGGGATCGCCGAGCGCGGATGCAAGCAACGCAGCGCGCTCGATCGTTGTCGATGCCTTGCCGTTTTTTGTCCGCTTTACTTTCATCAAGCTGCCAAAACGCGGAATGGGGTGCCAATGCGTTCCCGTACCGCATGAATAAAACAAAAGCATAACATGTAACGAGGATTCTCTGGCTCAAGTAATGTGTTATTTGTTTTCTTCCGACAATTTATCTCTTAAGAATTCGCAAATAAAAATCAGGAATTAGGAACATGACTAAACAAATCACTCTCGCAACGTGCTTACTATTTTGTTTGTGCGCAGCCGCCAGCGCGCAAAACCCGGTGCATTATGCGCTTCTAAAGCAAACTGCCATCGGCGGCGAAGGCGGCTGGGATTTTCTTAGCATTGACGGCCAGAACCGGACGCTTTACATCGCGCACTCCACGCAGGTTGAGACGTATAACCTCGACCGCGATTCGCTCATGGCGCCGATCCCGAATACCGAGGGTGTTCACGGCATTGCCATCGCGGATCGCGAGGGCCATGGCTTCATTTCCTGCGGGAAATCGAATTCTGTGCTGGAGTTTGGTTTGTTGAAACGCGATACCATCCAGCGTATTCCCGTCGGTCAAAAACCCGATGCCATCCTGTACGACGATGCGTCCCATCACATCTTCGTGATGAACGCCGGAACCAACAACATCTCCGTACTCGATGCGGAGACCGGCGCGTCCATCACGCTCATCGCGCTCGACGGTAATCCGGAATCCGGCGTGTCCGACGAGCGGGGCCACATGTTTGTCAATATCGAAAACAAGTCCGAGGTTGCCAAGATCAACTCGAATACCAATACGGTCGAGGCCGTCTGGAAGCTTGCGCCGGGCGTTGGCCCTACAGCGCTCACGATGGAGCGCGGTTCCAACAGGCTTTTTATTGGCTGCGCGAACGAGAAAATGATTGTCATGAACGCGGCAAATGGCAAAGTAACCCAGACGTTCCCCATCGGCAAAGGAGTGGATGCCGCGGTATTCGATCCATTTTCCAAGCTCGAGTTCAGCGCAAATGGAGAAGGGAACGTTACTATTCTTCGAGAGCCGGAGGAAGGTAAGTTTCATTTGGCGCAAACACTCCAAACCCAGCGCGGCGCGCGCACTATTACGTACGATCCTCACACGCATGATATTTACTTAGTAACCGCCGAATTCGGCCCCACGCCGCCGCCAACGAAAGAGCAGCCCAAACCTCACCCATCCATTGTGCCGGGGACGTTCACGCTGCTCAAATATGGCCCGGGGGATAAACCTCCCGCAGTGCCATACCGATAACTTCACCGGCGAAGAGAAAAAATACCCGAGAGTTGGTTTTAATTCGACAATAAAATCATCTTGTTGACGACCGTCCCGGAATTCTGGGTTTCGATCACATAGAAATACGTGCCGCTTGGGAGGAATGTCCCGCTCTCGTCGCGGCCATCCCAGAAGGCGTCGGGATCGCCGGGCTGCTGCTGGACTTGATCGAGTAGCGTCCGGACAAGTGCGCCGGTCGAGTTGTAAATTTTGAGCGTGACGACATCGGCATTCGGCAGTTCGTAATGGAACCGGGTCACCGGCCAGGGCGAAATAGAATTGGGTTGACTCGTCCCAAGAATCGCGTTCGTGTTGTTCGGAGTCGTCGGCGGCGTGCCGATGAGGAACGGATTTGGATAATTTTGCGAAACGATCAGGCCGGACACGCCCCAATTCAGTTCAACAATGTTCGAAGCATGAACGGAACCATCGAGATCGATTTCCTTAAGCTGGTAAATATACTCGCCCGATGTGTGTGTCGAGTCGAAAAAACCATAATCGAGCTGGGTGCTCGAAGTGCCGCCGGGAGCTTTGGTGGGAACCTGCGTAATCTCCTCGAACGACGCGCCACCGATGCTTCGATCGATCTCGAAGTAGGAAGTCCCATCCTCGCTATCGGTAATCCAGTTTAGAATCGTTCCGATAGGCTGATTATTTTGAAGCTGTTTTTGATAGGTGAATGACGCCAGCTCGATGGGCAGCGTACCCGTGTTTCCTTCCCATATCCCGCGGCCAAAGGTGGCAACACGGATCGTCGTCTTATTCGCCTGCACTTCAACATCGCTACAGCTAACGAGACCAATCCCCGCACCGGCAACGGACCAATGCGCGCCCGTGTCGAGCGTGTAATAAATGCCATTGTCCGTCGCGGCGTACCAAATGCTGAGCGGGCTGATCGAATCGAGCGCGACGCAACTCACGCCCACCATCGGCAGCGTTGCTCCGGTGCCGCCGGAAGCATTTACCCAGGTCGAGCCTTGATTCGTCGTGCGCATCACGCGGTTCCCGCTCGAACTATAGAAGCTCGCCAGCGCAAAATTCGTGTTGCGGGCGGTTGTCACGATGGAAGTGACGATGGCTGCCGGCATTCCCGACGTTTTCGTTGCCCACGTCGTTCCGCCATTGGTGGTGACAGAGATTTGTGCGTAAGCGCCCACATAGATGATGTTGGAACTGGCATGAGAAAGGCCTAAAGAAGTAATGAATGGGTCATTGTTATCGGAAGTTTGAAACGTAGCCGAATTCATGCTCCAATCGTTGCCATCGTCCGTCGAAATCCATAAATGCTGCCGTCCCGCGTAAAGCACATGATAGGGTTGAACGCCGTTGTAAGGAACGATCGCCATCTTAAGGGGCGTATCCCAATTCGCGCCGTCCGTGAAATTGCCCGACAAAAAATTATTATTATGGTCGTAAATATCGCCTTGGGGCAATTCATAATAGAAAGGGTTACTGGAATTCGCCGAATATGAGAGCGGCTGAATTCCGTCCCCTCCACCGACAAAGACAGCGTTTCTACCATCCACTAAGCTCCACGTCCCCTGATCCTGCAAGCCGACGAAGGTAGTTTTCGAATCCACAGGGTCAAGGCCCATATGATAGATACGGTTCGTCGTCATCTGGTTGGAGCGGTAGCTCCAGGAGGTGGTCGTGCTGTTCGTATCTGCAAATCCCCAGTCTTGCGACCAATACAACCCACCGTCGCACCCATCGTAAACGATGTTGGAGCTCGAGGGATTGAATGCAATGGCATGATGATCGACGTGCGACACGGAGGTCGGCCAGGCATCCTGACCGCCATTAAAGTTTCCGCTATAGGGCTGCCATCCACTACCATAATTGACCCACGCTTCGATTCCGCCAATGAGCATCGTGTCCGCTCCCGACTGGGAACTGGGGCTGACGGCCAGTGTGCAATCGTACCATCCTTGTGGCATAGGGTTGGTTGCAATGAACAACGTAGAAGGAATCTCAATCGCGGTCCAGTTTGCTCCATTATTCGTCGAGCGGAATAGCGAACGAAGCTCGTTTATTATATCGCCATTCGGATTTGCCATGAGGACGAACAGCCGCTCCGGGTGAGCCACCGAAACCGCAAGCGCGCACCGGCCAATGCTATCGCCCGCTGGAAGATTGCCGGCGATTTTCGACCACGTTACGCCGTCGTTGCCGGATTTGTAAAGGCCGCATTCCGACGCCGAGCCGCCGGGATTATTGCCCTCCGCGAAATAAAGTTCGGGAACTCCGTTGAGCACCGTTCCCGCGACCATATCCCATACCGGTTGCGCCGCGGTATAGGTTTTCGTCCACGTCACGCCCGAATCCGTCGAGCGATAGACGCCCCGGTTCGACGTGTAAGACAAAGCAAAAATCACATTGCTCTTCACCGGATCGACTAAGACTTTCACGATCGTCCCGGAGAGCGTGGATGCGCCAATGTGATTCCATGTTCCGCCGCCATCGGTCGATTTCCAGAGTCCGGTGCCGGTAAGTTCGTCGATGCTGGCAAAGCCATTGCCCGTGCCAACGTAAAGGGTATTGTGATTCTTCGGGTCGATGGCAATTGAAGCGATGGATTGATTGGGAATCCAGGTATCGGTCAGCGGTGCCCAGTTCGCACCGGAGTTCGTCGATTTCCATACGCCGCCGCTCGTGCCGCCAACGTACATGATTTGGGTATTCGTCGGATCGATCGCGATCGTCGTTGTGCAGCCGGCTGAAAAGACATTATTATTGGCCGAGCCGGTAAGGCCGATATTTGTCCAGGCCGTATTTGCGAATGGCTGCACCTTGCTTCCAGCCGATTTTTCAGCCGGAGCCGCAGATTGATTCAAATCCTGCCGGGATTGTTCGAAGGCTTTGACGCGTGCCTCTTCGTCCCAAACGCCCGCAGTGCCGGCTCGGCGCGCCATCTGATCGAGCGCGCGCGCAAATGGCGCGGACTGGCGGATGGACTCGGGAAGTTCGTTGATACCCTTGTAAATCCCGGAATCCGAAGGCGCGCTCACGGGCTGTGCGAGCGTTTCCCCGTTTTCGGTCTCACCAAGTTGTGCGCGCGGCGAACCCGTCCAAAGGAAAAAGGATGAAAAAGCGAAGGCGATGCTAAAAATGTAACGTATCTTCATTCGATAAGAATAAGGTGTTGTGAGTTATCTTATATAACCATGAATAAAAGCATTTATCACGGCGTTCAGTTTCGACTGAGATTTATTAGATTTTTCGAGGATTAATGAAATGAACGAAACTTTGGGACAAAAGAGGCCGAAACCCTCCAAACAATTGGATAGCAACCCGTTACCCTTTACCCCTTACCCGTTACCCCACACCTTCGCTCCGCTCGCCGAACGAATGAGGCCGCAAAGCTTGGATGAGGTTGCTGGGCAGCAATCCCTCATCGGTCCGGGCAACCCGCTTCGCGTGATGATCGAGCGCGGTAAGCTGCACTCGATGATCTTTTGGGGTCCACCGGGTTCCGGAAAAACGACGCTTGCCAATATACTCGCCCATTCGGTCAACGCGCCGTTTTTTTCGCTTTCGGCCATTAGCGCGGGCGTAAAAGATTTGCGCGAGGCCATCGAATCAGCAAAAGAAGCAAACCCGAATTCAAAAGACCGCAGCGTGCTCTTCATCGACGAAGTCCATCGCTTCTCGAAATCGCAGCAGGACGCGCTGTTAGGCGCTGTCGAGCACGGTGACATCACGCTCATCGGCGCGACGACGGAAAATCCTTCCTTCGAAGTAATCTCCCCGCTCTTAAGTCGCGCCAGAGTTTTCGTGCTCGAAAATTTATCGCGCGAAGATCTCGAACAATTGCTCGACCGCGCGATCACCCAAGACGAAGAACTTCGTCCGCTAAATATTACGCTCGCCGATGATGCCCGCCGCGCACTCATCGCGCTTTCCGGTGGCGATGCGCGCAAAATGCTGAACGCTCTGGAGTTGGCCGTGCAACTTACTCCCCCTCCTGAATCACCCCCGCCTTTTCAAGGCGGGGGACGGGGGGTGGTTATTACTATCGACAGCATCGAAGCCGCGTATGGCCGCAAAGCCTCTCGCTATGACAAAGCGGGCGAGGAGCATTACAATATCATCAGCGCGTTCATCAAATCCATGCGAGGCTCGGATCCGAATGCCGCGCTCTATTGGTGCGCCCGCATGATCGAATCCGGCGAGGATTTGGAGTTCATCGCCCGACGCATGATTATCTTTGCCAGCGAAGACATCGGCAATGCCGACCCCAACGCGCTCCTGCTCGCTACCGCCTGTTGGGACGCCGTCCGCGCCGTCGGCTATCCCGAAGCGACGATCATTTTCGGTCAAGTCGTTTCCTATCTTGCATCGGCCAATAAATCGAACGCATCGTATAAGGGAATTTTCTCGGCGCTCGAAGAAGCCAAAGAAAATCCCAACGAGCCGGTCCCGCTTCATCTACGCAACGCCCCGACCAAGCTGATGAAATCCTTAGGTTACCACGAAGGCTACCGTTACGCCCACTCCGAGCCGGGTCACTTCGCGCGCGGCGAGACCTACCTGCCGGAGACCATCACGGACAAAACCTTCTACCACCCCACCGACCAAGGCCGCGAAAAAGCAATTCTCGACCGGCTCAAAGCATTGTGGCCGGAGAAATATGGAAAGGGTTGATTGGAGGTGCCCGAAAGCACATTCATAATCATCCCAAATATTTCCCTAAATCCATTTTCCCCTCAAAAATTTTATGCATTGCGACTGCATAAAACTTTAACCCTCTCATCCAAAAAACCCGAAAACGCATTTGTGCTTCATGAACTGTGGCGTTTCCGATCTAATTTCGCCATTTGTCTTAGAGAAAAGGTGCTCAAAATGTGTTTTCACGGTTAATTTTCATTTGACTTTTCATGAATTTCATAATGAAAACCAATTCGACTCCGCGTCCCACATTCGTAATTTGTCATTCGTAATTCGTAAGTGATATGGGTGCCCATCAAAGCACACGCAATATACGACAATTATTTCGATGGTGTGTGAAATCGGAAAATTATCGCCCATCGTAATACCCCTCACATCTTTATTTATAGAAAACTATCTTCAGCAACTTTCGATTTTCATGACATGCCTTCGAACGAACTTCGACTATTTGTCTCCTCGACGTTCCGCGATCTCATGCCGGAGCGAGAACAACTCGTGAAAAAAGTGTTTCCGCGCATCCGGAAGGAATGCCGTGCGCGCGGGGTGGAATTTACCGAGATCGACCTCCGCTGGGGTATCACCGAGGAAGAGTCGCGCACCGGGAAGACCGTCCGCATTTGCCTGGAAGAGATCGACAAATGCCGCCCGTATTTCATCGGCATCATCGGCTCGCGGTATGGATGGATTCCCGGAATCACCGAGATAGAAAAAGACCCGGAGATGCTGAAAGAATTTCCCTGGCTGCAAGAATACGCCGCAGGAGAAAAAAGCATTATTGAAATGGAGTTCGCTCACGGCGCCGTGCTGCTGAAAAACGACAGCGCTTTTTTTTATGAGCAATCCTTTCCAACTGAAGCCCATCCGTCCCATGTGACCCATTCGTCCCATGGCGACGATGGGCCGCTTGACGCTCTCAAGGATAATTTGCAATCATCTGGCCTACCCTACCGCAAGTTTAGTGACCCCGAAGAACTCGGCGAACAAGTTTTCCAGGACATCCTCACCATCCTCGACCGCGATTTCCCTAAAAAGGCAGAGCTTACGCCACTCGAACGAGAGCGCATCGAGCATGAAGCTTACGCAAGAAACAGAAGGCAATCTTATGTTGCAAATCCTGCATATTATGATGCTTTTGTGAGGCATGTCATGTCCGATGGCCCGCCGCTGATAATATGGGGGAAATCCGGATTGGGAAAGAGCGCGCTCATGGCGTATCTCACGCATGAGTATCAATCGCGGAATCCGAATGCTTTCGTGGTCCAGCATTTCATCGGCGCAGCGGAAGGAAGCGACCCCGAAGACGTAATGCGGCAGGTAATGATGGAAATCAAAGAACGCTACCAGCTTTCGGACACAATCCCAACCGACGATAACAATTTGAGGGAGGAATTTCCTGTCTGGATCGCAAAAATAAAGCCAGAGGATAAACTTGTCTTATTAATTGATGCATTAAATCAATTAACAGGGATTGCTCCCGAAATGCACTGGATGCCCGAGTTTATTCCGCCGAACGTCCGTCTTGTACTCTCAACAACCTCTGACAGCCTTCCGCTCGAACAATTACGCAAGCGGAATTGGAATGAACTCGAACTTCAGCCGCTAAATGAAGCGCAGCGGGAATCTATCGCCCGCGAATTCCTTAGCCGGTATCACAAGTCGCTAACGGCAGAAGATCATCATATTCTTTCTTCGGACAAGAAATCGTCGAGCCCACTGTTTTTGCGAACGGTGCTGGAAGAGCTGCGCATTTTCGGCCATCACACCACGCTGCACCAACAGTTGGATGACTACCTCGCCAGCGCGGACGAGCGGGAATTGTTCCAGAAAGTGCTTGCCCGCATGGAGCGCGATCATGGCGAAGAGGCCGTGCGGAGCGTGATGACGGCCATCTGGGCTTCGCGGCATGGGCTGTCGGAAGCGGAACTCATGGATATTACCGGCCTGTCTCGCATAGCGCTTTCGGAAATGATGATCGCCATGGAATACCACCTCATGCAGCGCGAGGGTTTCCATACCTTCTTCCATAATTATTTGCGCGAGGCCATCGAACGGCGCTATGTGCCACAGGATGACGCGAAAAAAGCTGCACATACCAAACTTGGGGATTATTTTTCAACGCGAGAATATGGCCACCGGCGTACCGATGAGGAGCCGTGGCAGTGGCAATCTGCCAGAGATGCGGAGAAATTCAAAGCCTGTATCACCGATATCACAATGCTCGATATGCTTCTCGATGAATCGCACAGGCAGCAGTTGAACGGGTATTGGCTTTATCTTCAGGACAAACACCCCTTAGCGGAGACGTATCATGCGGCTATGGAGGATTTTGCCCGGAGTGGACCCGCTGAAAAATATTTTGCCGATGTCTCCGCAAAGCTCGGCAACGCGCTTGTTGCCGCTTCGATCTATCCGGAGGCCGAAGCGCAGCTACGGACGGCGCTGGACCTCAGAAAAAAACTGTTCGGCGCTCACGACCTTACCACTGCCGAAAGCATGAACGATCTCGCAACGCTTTTTTATCACACGGGAAAATTCGCAGAAGCGGAAGAACTGCTAAAGACTGCAATCGCGATCCGGGAAAAAATTATCGACTTGAACGATCCGAAAATTGCGTTGAATCTTAACGATCTTGGCACCATCTATTATTCGGTAGGTAATCTCGATGAGGCTGACCAATGCTTCCGAAATGCGCTCGGCCGCTATCAAAATTATTTTAGGCGAGACAATCAGTACACAGCTTCTACCCTTAGCAATATCGGCAGTATTTTATTTAGTAGAAAAAAATATAATGAGGCTATACCGTTTTTCACTGAATCGATGGAAATGTACCAGCGACTCAATGGAAAAAGTGATGCCAAACTTATCGCTCCGATGACTAATCTCGCACTCACTTTTGTTCAAACGGAAGAGAAGGAGAAAGCTGAAGAATATTACTTGAGCGTGTTGAATCTAAGTAGATCGATCTATGGAGAAAATCATTACTCCGTTTCCGATGCTTATCATAATTTGGGGGTTTTCAATTCAAGATCAGGCAAGCCCGAGAAAGCGATTCAGTTACATACTAAAGCTTTAGAAATAAGATTGAAGTTACACGGTGAGGAACACCGTGATACAATTAATTCATACATTAGTCTTGGATTTGCACTCTATCGAGCAGGTGAGTTAGAAAAAGGTGAAAAGTTGATAGTGAAATATTTACCGATTCTGCAGAACCAGCTTGGAGCAAACCACCATCTCTATCTTGTAATTAAAACTTCCTGGGATGAGCTCCGTGGAAAATAAAAAAGAAAGCGGCTTAGAGGCAAGTGGCGTAGCTGCAATCCCATTCAGCGGTTGGATTTTTGCAATTTAACCAAATCTCGCATCAAAACTGGGAGTGGGAGTGCGTTCATATCGGGGCCGGAACCGGAGTGCGGCAGCTCGTGAAGTATCTCCATCTCCTCGGAATTCATCACTGCGGTTTCGTTTCCTCCTGTATCGGTTGCTATTAAATATTCCCCGGCGAGTGATGGATCTGTGACGATTTTGTTCGCCTCTATCCTGGCCGCATAAGCACTATCGTATTTGACAAAGTGACGGATCACGGAGCCTTCGTCGAACTCCACCGGGACCCAACCGCTGGACGTTGAGTCGAATGTAATCGCGGAATGTACAAACGTATCGCGTCCATAGACCGGAAATATCTTGCGTCCGAGATAGACGAATCCGTCTTTCGTCGTGCTATCCTTTACGGCGTAATATAGTGAGTACCCGAGATTCAGGTCAATCCGGGCGCCTCGCATTGCGGCAGTATCCGGGAACCCGAGCCGAGTATCGCCCGCGCTGACAAGGGCGCGAAGAATGATAAGCGATGTATCGAAGATCGTAGCATGTGTGGATGGAGTCGGGGGTTGGTACGGACCCGATTTGGGAAGCCAAAGAGCTGCGAAGACAAATAGCACGGCAGCCGGGGCAGCAGGCATTAGGCACCGAAGAGAATTCCGAAACCGCTTCGCTACATTCACAGGTGCGTTCATTTTTTCGGTTCCTTTCTCGTTATCACCCAATTATAGACCGCTTTCTGCCAAAACCAATCCTTCTTAACTCCGAGCAAGCTGCCGCGATTACTGCGGCGATAATCTTCATACGAAATTTGAGCGTGGCGAGCGATCGATTTTCCACTTGCGTCGTCTAACGGCCATGGATCGATGATCGAGACCCATTGGTACTTCGGAGTGCCTGAACTACTCAGGATGCCCGGAGTCGAGGAGCAGCCTTCAGCGATCATATAATGGTTTACGAATTTGGCAGTGTCTCTGCGTTTTGCCGCCCACATGAAGATAATAGGATGTCGCGATGTAAAAGTATCGCAGAGCGCCTCCCAGGAAAGAATATTAGGCACCCACACTTGAGAGTAATAGGGGTAAAAATAGGGAAAGCCTTGATTATCGAACACGCTCCCTTGGATCAATTTGGGGTCGCGGGGCATATTCGAAGTATCTTTCAGCTTACCGGGAGTTGCTTCGTGGAGATAGATAAACCTCTTTCGGCCCAATTCCCATTGCGTATAAAAAGGCGCTTTGTCAGTATCAGGCCGGTCACGGTCCAGCACATCGTGGTAATACCGCATGACCATTTCCGATACTGCCGCCCAGCACCACTGGCTTCCCTGCTGTGCAACGGGAGGGACCCCTAATGTTGCCGGAGGCAACCCTCCCCCAGCAGGAAACTTGATGCCCGAAAACGTCAAAAGGTAAAGTACCGCTATTGCGAGGAATTTAAGACTTCCGTAAGGTCCCATGGGAATGTAATAACGTTACATAACAGCGCTCTGCGGGCCCCTCTTATCGAAGCCCGCAGTAGCATAAATTAATGTATTTACTTCTTATGTCAGTTGTCGTCGAAGCCACCTCCTCCGCCAGCCTGAAGTGTAATCGTAATGTCCTGCGGGGAATTTTGATTGGCAACCGCATTGAGTGTGGCTTGATTGGGGGCGGGGAAGTTTACCCGGATCTGGCCATAGAAGGTTTGGGCGCCGTTTGGCGCCAGAAAGAATGGAGTGATGTAAGCCCTATTATTATTGGGAGCATTCGACAAGATAATCCCATTTTGCGGACCGATCCAGCCAGGTCCAGGCTGTTGAGACTGCTCCGAGTTAGGAACTGTCGGGCCGGTGATACCCCAGTTAATTCCATAGACAAAGCCTGGATTATTATTGGCATTTGCCATGGCGACCTGTATTGGTTCATTTCCCGTAACGATAAGGCAATTACACCCTCCAGGAGAGTCGCATGCCGATTGTGCAATGTTAAAAGCCATAGTTTTAAAAAAATATGTGAAAAACCCGGCGGAACGTCCACCGTGCCGTTGGCGATTGAAAACTACAATTCCCACTTAGAAAAACGCGCGGCTAAAAAGCCATTCCCGGCAAGAAATTCCGGCGAGAGAACGCCGATGCGCACTTTTCAGAACACAAAGATACGACATTTTCTCCTCTCAGAGAGAAATCCACTAATTAAAAATAATCAGGTAATTCATAAACGGCCCGCAGGACTCGTTTAGGCTCTTTTGCGATCTTTACAAATCCGTCCTCAACCCAAAGCGGATGAAGGGCGTGAAATCCGGGCCTTCGTGCCCGCCGAGAGCGTTACGCGTCGGGAGGTGATCCTGCATTAAGATATAAGTTCCTTCACTTCTCGCCGGAGTAGGAAAGCCCGTCTGCATGCATTGTGCATTGATTCCAGAGATCGACCACCTGTCCGGGCTGGGGCTTTTGCCCCGGCTTCCAGACTTCGCCGGCCTCGGTCTTGACTTCGACGGCAATCGAGCGCCGTGCCGCGAAGGAACTATATTAATTACCAGACCCGTCCTTCATATCTCCCATAGCAGGATCGGACTCGTGCCGTTTTCCAATCCAGGCTTCGACATCGACTCTTCGGTTATAGCCGGTATTGAGGCGGGATGTTGTATCGATCCCTCTTCCCTCAAAGGTCATGATGACGCGAGGGGGTTTGGCATCATCCAACTTCTTGAAATCATCGGAATTATCCCGAAGATGCTCCCTGATCGTCCTTAGAGTCCAGTAAGCACGAATCGTTGAAAGCCGAATATTCCCCCATTGTCCAGCCTCGGAATTGGCGGATGGTGTTAAAAGTGGATCGTTCTGCAAAATGGTTTCTCCGCCTGGTTGCCGAACGGTTGTATCGATATAGGGATCGTGAACAAGAATCCTGTTTGAATCGGTATAGCCGTTGACGCGAATATAAAGCACGGCGTTCGTATCGTAACATGCGTTCGTCAACTGCGGGACAAAATTGTGGAGGACCGGCTTATATAATTCGCGGTCGATAATATCTTCGATATCACGGCTGGCATCTTTATACCGATCCGGGTTGTAGTGATTGTCCACATCGCGGATATAGCTAACTTTTGAAAAATCGGCACTTCCGTGATTCGAAAAATCGCCGCGATTTTTTCGCTGATAGAATTCGTCGTAGTTATCTTTGGTATTGGGTTTCCAATACCCCGTGATAAACCAAGGGACATTGCTGTTGCGGCAAAACGTGTCGCGGAGCATTTGCCGCTCGGAAGAGAAGTTCCGCACGTACTCCGTGTCCTCCCACGTTCGGATTGGCCGGTGCGCATCGATAGCCTGCGAGATCGGTGCATCGTTGCATGGCTGCTTCGGCAAGGAGAGTGTATAATGATGCTCGGGCTGTAGCAGCGCCTTTCCGATGCCAGTGGCGTCCGTCTGGATCGATTGGTCGTCGACGTTCCCATCGTTATCGTGGAGGATAAGTTTTGTTCGAACCGGAGTGGACTCTATTTTTCCTTCGTCGTCCTGAATCGTCTGAATCACGTTTACACGGAGCCGCACAATTGCCGGAATCGGGAATGCGTAGATGTCGCGCCCGTCGCATCCCCCAGCCCGGTTGCTTGAAAGCCATAGCCAGCCATAGTCTTTGCTAACGAATGGGAAATCATCGTCACCACTGGAGTTGTAAGGAGCCGGGAGCCGGTGAGCCGCTCCTACGAGATCCTTTCCTACCATCATCACGCGAAAGATGTCTCGCCCGCCAAGACCCGCGTGGACCGTATCTCCATCCGGATTTCCATCGGACGAGAAATAAAACCATCCGTCCCCGCCGACGTGCGGCGAAACATCGTTCCCTTTCGTCGTGTAAGGCGCGGGTAGAATCACGGGCTTGGTCCAATGTCCGTTCTGCAAATTCGAACGATAGATATGCATCGTGCTGTCGCGAACGCTGTCGACCGAGAGACCGCGATCTGAAACGAAATACAACGTATTCCCATCCGGCGAAAGCGCTGGCTGACTGCTCCATGCGTTCGGGTCGTTGACCTCCGTAAGCGGAACAGGCGTACTATCGGCTCGCAGCCCGTCCGTCAAATGAACCCGATAAAGTTCCATGAGGGGAGAAACATCTAACGTGTCAGCGAGAATCCGCTCGGCGGCAAAAACAGCGTAATGCTTATCCGGCAGGATTGCCATGGAACCCTCGTTCAGATTTAATGCGAAACCCTTCATCGGTGGCAACCCGAGTGTTTGAACGTTGGACCAGCCCTCGTTCACCTTCGATGGATCGAGCATCGGACCGTCATGCGTGGCCACGAAAATTTCCGAACGCAGCTCTTTCGGATACTTTTTAGGAACGATCATAGAGGACGAATACACGAGCGTGTTGCCGATCCATTGCGGCGCATAATCGTCCGCCTGGGTGTTAACGACGTTGCCCACGTTCCCGGCATTCGCCGAGGGCTTATCGCACGCATCCGAATGCCCGCTCATCGGCTTGCTCGCGCAACCAGCGAGAAGGAGGGCGGCGAAAATGAATAGGATTGGTTTTGCCATGACAAGGCTATTAATAAATAAATTCGTATAAGACATTACATTCAATGTGTTGAATGGCGCCGGCGTCTGTGGGGAAGAGTGCCGTCACTTGAATGACAGCATAGGCTCCGTTTCCTATCGAGACAACTATCCAATCGTTAAGATTGGGCGATATCGTCTGCGAATAGACTAGCGAGGGCGGGTTAAGCGCGGTAAGTTGCGCCGTGACAATCGGAATAATAGTACAGATAGGAGTAGTATTATTGTTAAACACGTGGAATCCGGGAGATGAGGCCCTCACGGTTGCAAGATTAGCATTCTTGTCAAAATAGATGTCACCGGCAGATGGGATGATTCCCGTAGGTGGAACATTGCTCAAAGAAGCTTGGGCTCCAAATGGATATGATTCCTGAAATTTAGCCCCATCCGGAGCCTGAACTTCATACTGTGCAAGACCAAATTCCTTGCATGACGGAAACGTATCGACCACCGCCTTGAGCGGAACGGAATCGGTACAACCACTCGGATCGATGATTTCTAATAGGTCCGTGTATTTCAGTTCCTCTCCCGCCGTCGTGAAGGTCTGGCGAATTTCAGCGATTTGTGGAGCCGTAAAGAAAATACGGAACTGACCGATTTTGTTAGTTTGCGAAAGCACGAGCTGCATAGGAGTAACCGTGAATTTCGCATTTTTGGGCGGCACGATGCTAATTGTTTTCGATGAGCAGCCCGTGTCGGGATATGTAAGTGTAATGTATTCCGTATCGCTTAGGCTTGGCGGTCCCGACGAAGCACTGACCGGAATTGAGTCGCTTGTTCCCAGCTTGAAATAAAGCGAGTCGGGTTTGCCATTTTTGCTTAGCCATTCTGGCGGCATGGAATCCTTCGCGCATGCGTCATGGCAGCCGAGACCGTCGAGATCGAGTTCCCCGTTACATACTAATGGCGGAGGGCCAGGCGAAGCAATCTGGAATTTGAGGTGGTCCGTTGCCATGCCAGCCATGGTCGGCGCAAATCGCATCTGGACATTCACGCTGCCATTGGGCAGAACCGTCGCCGGCAACGGAGGAGTGAACGATAGGATTGTCCAGGAGGGGATGTGATCATCGGTGGCATTCGAGATCGTGACAGGACAGTCGAGACCGTTAATAAACATCTCGGTTGTAAACGTCGTGTCCTTTCCGACCGGAGTATTCTCAATAAAGGAAACCGTACGAATGTTCCCAGAGGCAAGGCATTGACAGTTACTGCACACCTTGCCTATTGCGGAGAGCGGGATGGTGTAGTTGAAAGGGCCTCCACCCGCGCACTGCATGGGAAAAATGAGATTACCTGTTATTGGCCCAACCGATGGCGGCGTGATGCTGATGCACGCGGTCATCAAGTCACCTTGTTGCAAGGTCAACGTTCCTCCCGGAACTTTAATATTTGCGCCATTCTTATCGGTAACGGTGTAGGTAAATGGCGAAGGAGCCGTCGGCATTGTGACCGTGACCGCCCCACTACCGGGGGGATTGACAAAAGGAACGCATTGCGGCCCATACGCCTTGCCCTGGCATACGCTATCGAAGCGGACGGTGTCGCTCGTGCTATTGGTGCCACAAACGATAAAATTCGGTGGTGACGAACAATCATGCAACGGCGTGCCCTCGAGCGTCAGGACGGCATTGCCCGGCCCCGTGGTTGGGATCGTCACTCGGGCTGATGAGTAGGAAGTTGCCACTCGCGCGTCGAAGGTGATTTGGAAGGTGATGCTTGCGCCCCCCGCAAGAGTTGCGGGCGGAGTGATGGGGGGAGTGGATGTAATTAAAAATGGCTTTGAGAGTAGCGAGGGGGGACCGATGGTGTATGGCGTCACGCCGCAATTTGTTAACACATACGTCTGCGTTTCAGTGGTATCGGCACATACAAAGAACTGGAATGTTTCGTCGTCATCCACTCCACAAATCGAACCTCTCTTTGTCGTGGTGTCCTGCACCGGCAAGACAATACTAATAATGGTATCGGTGCATTTGAGGTTGAGAGGATAGATGGGATCGTCGAATAACAGGACGCCCGAAGGATCCGATTTTCTCATGTCGAGCGCGTAATCATGCCCGAAGGTGGGAATCGCCAGCCGAAAGCTCACGGCGCCGGTATCTCCGGTATTTCCCTGATAATCAATGGCACCACCGCTGTTGTTATCTCGTAGCGTCACCATTACGTTTGGCACCGGGTTGCCGGAAGAGGTAATGGCTTGGATGAGCACGAGACGGTTATTCGGCTGCGTCGGGTCAAGCGTATGCTGAACGCAGGAAGAGAACGCGAATAGAAGAAGCCCGATAGCGATGCTTCGGTAATCTCGCGTTCGTTTGGATTTCAAATTCTTTCGTATCATGCAGGTAAAATTAGAAGGAGACGCCTAATTGAAGAAAAAGCGATTGCGTTTCGCGCGCTGGGAACCGATTGTCCAACGTAATATCCGGGCAGCATTGAATCTCCGCCAGCGGAACAACCATGTATCGGTATCCCAAATCAACAGCCCATCTCATGGACTGGCTTAGCGGCCAAATCTTCCCGACACCGAGGCTTAGAAACCTCCGCTGACGGTTCGAGAAGAGCGGCGTGAGGATGACTGGCTCGCCCGTTTGAAAGTCCAACGGGATGCCCGCGTTTGCAAAGACATTCCACGAGCAGCATGTCGGTTCGAGATAATACCGAGCATGCAGCGAGAGCGGAAAATAAATAAAGCTATCGGTCGGGATGACCTCGAGCGAGAGCCCAAGGTCCCATTGGTTTAACCGATAACCACCCGCGACATCCGCATCGATATCGAGTTGAGTGCCACCGCTGTTCGTAGGCCCAAAAAAGACGGAATTACTTTGCACAAGGCCCACCGGTGTTACTTGAGTATAGGTACTGGTTCCTTTAAATGCGGCGCCAAGCTTCGCGTCAAAAAATTGAAATCCGTTAGTGCGCTGGCCCTGGCAATCGCAGGGGTTGGGAGGGTTAGGAAAAGGGTTTGGATTTGGCGGAACGGGGTGCTCTAATGGAGGGGATGGCTGGCTCCAGCGGATTTCCTCAGGGGGATGAATCGGATCCGACACGCCGAGGATCCGTTTGACTTTAACGTGCGGGAATTGACGCGGAGGAGCCGAACCCGTATCGTTCAGTGTATTCAGGTCCGTGGTAGTGTCATGATGTACCTCGGTTGCAATCAAAGAGGTGCCGTCGTTAAGCTCGACGTAATAACGGTACGGGGGCTGGACAGGGGCAAGCTGGTTATTCGTCTGCTTCGTATCGGGCGTGTTTTGTGCGCAGGAAGCGAGCGAAAGCAGAAGCAAAGACCATTTAAGCAAGACCTTTCGAGGGGTCTTGGTCTTTGGTTTGGCATAAGCAACAATCTTCAGCGGTTTCATGTGTCTTTGCATTAATTTGAACAGAACGGAAGCTCCCCGCGGTACGTTCCCGCGTGGGATAGATGGAAAGCAAGAGCGGCGAGACACTCATGGGATAATGGGTCAAGAAATTAAAATACAAAGATACGAAAAAAAGCGATGGGTCCCGCGAAATCTTGGTTTAGAATAAAAGCATTGGGCTACCAATATGCCCCCCAGACGGAGCTATATCGTGCGCTCTACAAATCCGTCCGAATCCCAAAGCGGATGAAGGGTGTGAAATCGGGGCCTTCGTCGTTGATGGCGAAGTCGATGTCGTAGCGTTTGATGTGGAGACCAATGCCGCCGGAGAAACCGGCAAAGCCGTTGCCGGTGGGGACATTCAGCTCGTGGCGCAACTCGTTCTCATATCCAAAACGGATGCGGACCACCTTGCCCATCGCAAACTCGCCGCCTAATGAAAAATCGTCGAACGCATAAAAGAGATTGCGTCCCTCGCGGTCGCGCGTGAGATTATGAAACGCCAGCGAGAGCGTGAGCGGCAAATGCTGCGGCTTGATCGTCGCGCCGAACTGCACGTCCGGCCCGACGGGTTCATCCACGCCGGCATACTGCGAAAGTTCGGTTCCCAAATTGAGGACGGAAAACCCAAAGGTCATCCGCTCCTTGACCCACTCGTAATACAGCCCAAGATCGGCGGCCATCCAGGTGGCGCTGTAATTCTGCACGGAGGAACCGGAAACCAGGCTGGAACTCACAACTTTCGCCGTCGCGCCATAATGCAAACCGTTCGAAGCCGTGCTCGAATAGGCGAGCAGCAACGCGACGTCTTCCGTGTTAAACGTTCCGAGCGTTTGTCCGGTGGCATCCGCTTCGGTGGACGTCCCACCCGAAAAATACTGCACACCGGCGGCGAAATTTCCAGCGAACAGAACATTCTCGGGAACCGGGTGCTCATAAACGAACGCGCCCTCGTTAATATCGAGCACGTAATGCGAATAGCTCACGGAAATATTGTTCATGCGCGTGGAATCGGTAATGACAATACTCGAAATGGCGGCGGGATTGCTGAAAATGCTGTTGGGATCGTTCGGCATGGCGACGTAAGCATTGCCCATCGCGGCCGCGCGCGGGCTGAGCGGCTTATTCAGGATGTCCGATAGATACGCGCGCGCCGATTCGTCAATATCCTGCGCGTGGGCGGGAAGTATGAAGTATGAGGTATGAAGTATGAAAAAAAGGAGGAACGCGGCGGCAAACGCGAACGGGCGAGCGGGCTTCACTTTATGGCTTTCGTGCTTCATGGATGAATATGACCCCACTATTACAGAATCAGGGCGTGTCAAGTTTCATTCGACTTAGGGTATTTGTTTTTGACCTGAAATAGTCTTACGGCGATAGAGCACCATTGGCTCCTCTCGATTGCGACCGTCCGTAATGAGACTGTCGCGCTCGAACGCGTCGAGCATGTGCCGGTCGAAGAGGTTGATATAGCCGCCAAAATCGCCCGCGAAATCTAAAATGAAAGAAACGGAATCCGCATCCAAATACGCGCCGATGCGTCCGGATTTCAGCGCCTGCAACGCCTCGTAATTCACGACGCCGTCGATATTCACAATACTGCCCGGCCTGCTTGCGAAATATCCATAATACCCTGAATTGAAGGATGCCACTTTGGAATGCGCGGTTAACTTTTCAAGCGCTGGTAATCCCGTTTCAAGAATAGCTGCTTGCGATCCATATTGTGGTTGCCGGAAAAGAGTGAATTGGAGAAGGATGACGATAGTAGCAAGCACATATCGCCCGCTCGGACGCGCTTCGGTTGATCCAGCGTTGGCTCCAATACTGATTCCGAAGGCAATGAGGAAAAGTGGCAATAGCTCCAGAATATACCAATCTCGAATAAATCCGCGGAAGAGTGAGTGAACGAGAAGGAGTAAAATCCCGCCAATAATCAATAGATAGACCGTGCGCTCGGCAGGTAATATTTTTTTTCTTCGAGCTGTAATGGCGAAGCCAATGGTAAGAAGTGGCAAACAAAATGCGGTATACCAAAATGGTTTTAGCGCATTTCTAAAAGCTTCGATAGCAAAATGCCAGTATTTCGACGAACCGTAAATGACATCGTACTTTCGCATCGCCAGCATGGGCACGGCCTCCGCGCTTGATTGCACGATGGTGCCGAAGTGCGCCATATTCCAGACGAGCCAAGGAGCAATAACCACAATTGCAACAATGAGCGCGGTAAGCATGGATTTCCACTCCGATTTTGCGCGGCTCCAAAGCGTAGAAAGGGTAAGCGGAAGAAGCACGAGAAAGCTATCCGTGCGCGCGAGAAGAAGAAATCCGGTAACGATTCCAAGGATTGCCCAATCACGAAGAAGGCCGCGGCTTGTTTGCACGTAGGCGCGGAACCACACAATGAAAAGAAGGGCCGCAAGCGTCGTCTCCATCCCATTGATGCTTCGAACTATAACAATACTGCTCGCCGCATACAGTGCCGCTGGGATGGCTGCGGCCGTTATTCGGTTCGATGCTTTCGCGGTGGGAAGCACCTCGTAAACCGTGCTGCCGATCAGCCAAATAATAATGGCATCGAGGACGCTCTGAAAAAGAAGGACTGCGTGTATCAATCCCCATTTTGTAAGACTGAGTGAGAAAATTGGAGCGACGAGAAAAAGCCACAGCGGGTGCATCCCATTGGTGGGATGAATCGTGTCGAATGAGATCCCGTGACCGTGCGCGAAATTGCTGGCGATCGTGAAATAGTAAAGCGCGTCGTCCGGCAGGTGAGTCGTAACGAGCGCGAGCGTATGAGCGCGGAAATAAAACCACGCGCCGATACGCAGCGCGAGACCTGCGAGCGCGATCCAAACTAACCAGCGTTTATTTCTCAAATTATCCGCGCGGGTGAAACGTCCTGTGAACTTCCTGTAAATACGATCGATCGACGTGCGTGTAAATTTCAGTGGTGGAAATATCGGCATGGCCGAGCATTTCCTGCACCATCCGTAAGTCGGCCCCGCCTTCGATCAGGTGCGTCGCAAACGAATGCCGAAACGTGTGCGGCGAAAGATGTTTTTGGATTTTCGCAGCCGATGCGTATTCACGAACAAGGTTCCACACCGACATGCGCGAAAGCGCCGTGCCGCGCTCCTGATTGAGGAACACGGCGTCCGTCCGTTTTCCTGAGCGAAGAAAAAGCGGCCGAACTTTCGAGAGATAGGTATCCATCGCGTCGCGCGCCATTCTGCCAATGGGAACAATGCGCTCTTTACTTCCCTTGCCGAAGAGTTTAACCAATCCGTCTTTTAAGAATAATTGCGGAAGTCTTAGCCCTGTCACTTCCGAGGCACGCGCGCCTGTGGCATAAAGAAATTCGAGCAGCGCGCGGTCGCGGATGCCTTTGCTCGTCGTCACGTCCGGCTGCGTAAGAATTTTTTCGATCTCTGCAATGGAAAGCACGTCCGGCAGTTTTCGCCGCATGGATTTTACATCGAGATTTTCGGTGGGATCGCTTGCAATGATTTTCTCAGTGAGAAGAAATTTATAGAACCCTCGCAGCCCACTCATGATGCGAACGACGCTCGCGCGCGCCAAACCGACTTCACCAAGTTCCCGCAAAAATGTTTGAAGGTCTCCGTAGGATACGCGCGTAACGGGTAGATGCGCAGGAGCGATGTAAGATTCCAATTTCTGAATATCGCGCTCGTACGCTTCGAGCGAATTCGGTGAAAGCCCGCGTTCGATGCGAAGATAATTAAGATAAAGCGCAATGGGATTTCGTGTTACCCGGGAAATGGAAACGTCTTCCGCATTCCCTAAGCTTTCGAGGGTACGTTTCGATCGTTTCGGGCGAGTGATGGCGGGCAATGTTCTTTTATGCGTGAGCGTACGCGCCTTTTGTATCCGCCACTTCCGCCGAGGGATATACAATGCGCGGATGATGCAGTCCGGATAAATGCCGCGCAAAGACCGAGCGGATCATCCCAAAATCGCGGACCGTAATATCGGATTGATCGAATTGCCCCTGATCGAAGCGCGTGCGAATGAGCTGCTCGATCGCGGCGTCGATGGTCTCGAAGGTCGTTTCTTCACCCTTGCGCGCGAGCGTGCGGGCAATGGCTTCGGACGCATCGGCGAGCATCAGAATAGCCGTCTCTTTGGTGTTTGGCAGCGGGCCGGAATAGCGAAATTCGTTCTCGTTCACCATGCCGTCGCCAGCGGCTTCCATGACGGCGCGCTGATAAAAGAAGGAAATCGGTAGCGTGCCATGGTGCATCGGGATGAAGTCGATGACGCGTTCGGGCAAGCCATGCGCGCGGGCAAAAACAATACCCTGGCTCACATGGCTTTTCACGCGCTGAGCGCTTTCCCATGCGCTCAGCACCTCGTGGATGTTTCCAGATTCTCCCGACTGATTTTCGACAAACACTTGTGGATCGGCGAGCTTTCCGATGTCGTGATAATACGCGCCGATCTTCGCAAGCAGCGGATTCGCGCCGATGGCGATCGCGGCATGTTCCGCAAGCTGGGCGACCATCATCGTATGCTGATACGTTCCCGGCGCGCGGAGCGCCAATTCACGGAGCAACGGCTGGTTGACGTTATCGAATTCCGTCAGGCGCAAATCGCTTACGGTATCGAATACCATTTCGATCGCATAGAGCAGCCCAAGCGTGATAACGGGCGAAACAAGCGCGTTGCCAAGCGCGGAGATAAGCTCAAAACCGGCCTCGCGCAACGCCGTCCCCTGTTCGAGGGATAGTGCGGAGATCGACACCAAATATCCAACGAAAATATATCCGATGCTGGTAAAGAGCTGCCCCCGGTTTCGCAAATCGCGGACGGTATAGGCCGCAAACGCGCCGGCGCACAGCCCCGCGAGCGCAACCGAATAATCATTCCCACGAATGCCCGCTACGATGAGCGATGCGGCGACGGTGCCATAAAATCCCGTTCGGCTGTCGAACAAGATCGTCAGCAGCATCGAGGCGACGGGTACCAAAATAAAATATTGGAGCGGGAAATCGACCGGAATGGCCACGGAAAAATAAGCTAGCACGGCCGGAAAGAGCAGAACCAACGCGAGCAATAATATCTGCGAATTATCGTTGTATATTTTTCGGCGAATGAATTTGAGATAGAGCACAATCAAGAGCACGATGAGACCGGCGTGTCCGATCGTCCCGGCAATACGCAAGAGTTCCGCAACCCTTCCGCCGCGTTCAAGCCGCGCCTTCGACAGGCTTTCGAGCGACGCAACGATCTGCGGTGTAAGCACTTCGCCTTTTTCCACGATTTTTTGTCCCTCGATCACCAGGCCATCGGTACGGGGAACCCGGTCCACGATGGCTTGCCGGCTTTCCTCCGTCAACGCAGCGCTGTAGGTAACGTTTGGAACAAGGGACTCGCCCACGAGCGTCGAAAGCGGGTGCAACAGAGGAGCATCCCGCTTCAGACGAGCTTCGAGTTTCGCATAGAGACGGTTCTGAACCGCCTGGATCGTCAGCAGCGAATCGCGAACGACAAGCGATTCTTCACTCGGCCGCGTTCGAAGCGCAACATAGCGCGACGCGGCGGCAAGCGGTTCTTCCGGTTTGCCTGACGTGATAAACCGCGATGACTCCGCTTCGCTTATTTGCCTCAAGATAAATGCTTCGAGATCGCTAAGGTCGCGCTGGCTCCGCTCGAATTGCTTCTGGTTTTGAGATTGAGCAAACGAGGCCAGAGCCATCCACTCATCTTTTGAGAGTCCCATCGCTTTTGCGGAATCGAGCAGGGAACTGCCGCCTAACGTATCCTGGCGGGCAAGCGCGGCGAGCGCCATCAGACGATCCCAATTTTTTCGAAAGTTCCGGATGCTGGCCTGCTCCGCAGTGGTGTCCGGCACGTAAACGGGTCGCAGCATTTCAAGCGCCTTACGAACCTCCTGTCCATAGCGGATCCCATCCTTATAGACGGGAAACGTAAACGGCGCCGTCACGTCCGCGTTCGTCCAGAGCGAGCCGGCGGAATATCCGGACAAAGCAATCGTATGCGCGCTCGGAAAAAGCGCGGCAATCGCAAGCGTAAGCGCAATACCAATCGTCCAGCGTATCGGCTTCGAATGCCGCCACTTCGGTCGCGCAAGGGTCTCCCGCAGCGAGCGAATAATCCTCGTGCGCAACTCGGTCGGGGAGCGGTCGTCCTTCATGCTGCTTTCAACTAATCAACCGTAGCAAAAGGTGTCCTTATCAATTAAGAATTAGGAATTAAGAATGAAGAATGATGGGATCGTTCGACCAAATAGTAATTCATATCTCGTAATTCTTCTTGACATATTGCCGTTTACCACCTTGTAATATAAAAGAATTTATACCTTTCCACTAATACGACTTTTTATTTCGTGCATTATCGCTGGCGGTTTCCCCCCTCTTCACGAAGAGCAATCCGCTGCCGTACGCGAACTCACCAATGCTGTGCCAAGCCGGGCGAAGTTCGTGAAGGAATAGCACATCACGCAGGAATATAAATATCGAATCGCGCTCCTTTATTGAGTTCACCGATTGCGGTAATGATGCCGTTGTGGTTCTCGACGATTTTTTTTACGATGGCCAGCCCGATGCCGGAAGAGAAAACCCCCGGAAAAACGTGACGAAACCAATCAACTATGACGATCGGCAATTTTCTCCGATACTATCCTGTTGTTCTGTCTCCTAGAAATGCTGCAACTGAACCACACTCGCATCGAAGCGCTCTCGAACGCCTTTTCGGGAGCGCGGATTGCCGTCGTTGGCGATTTGATGCTCGACCGCTATACCTTCGGCAGCGTTTCGCGGATTTCGCCGGAGGCGCCGGTGCCGGTGCTCGAAATCGAGATCGAACAAACGCGCTTAGGCGGCGCGGCGAACGTCGGGCATAATATCCTGGGGCTTGGCGCAACGCCGCTCATGCTCGGCGTTGTCGGTGACGATACTTCAGGCCTGATTCTGAAGTCCATTTTCACCGATCTTGGATTTCCGGTGGGTGGCATTGTCACGGATGCCACGCGGCCCACGACGGTCAAGACGCGCATCATTGCCGGAAGCCAGCAGATGCTCCGCATGGATCATGAAATGAAGCGCGAAATTTCCCGCGCGACCGAAGACCGTCTGCTCGAAATTCTTGAAGAGCACATCGGCTCTTTAGATGGAATTATTCTCGAAGATTACAATAAGGGAGTGCTCCCCCGCTCGGTGATTCATCGTACGATCGAACTCACCCGCAAGCATGGGGTGCCGCTGCTTGTCGATCCCAAAATGCAGAATTTTTTCGAGTATCGGGGCGCGACCGTCTTTAAGCCTAACCGGAAGGAAGTAGAAGATGCGCTGGCAACCCGGCTCGAATCGGACGAGGAGACCATCGCCGCCGGACTACTTCTACTCGATCGTCTGCAAGCGGAGCATGTGCTTCTTACATTAGGCGAAAAAGGCATGATGCTCTTCGAACGGGTAGCGAACGATGGCTCGCATGGCGAGCCTTCGAAAATCCCGACGATGGCGCGCGAGGTAGCTGATGTTTCCGGCGCGGGCGATACCGTCATTGCCACGCTGGCGGTCTGCATGGCGTGTGGCATGAGTGTCCGGGAAGCGGCCGTCATCGCAAACCGCGCCGCCGGGCTGGTTATCGAAGAATTGGGAATCGTTCCAATTTATCGGGAGCAGCTTGTCGCGGCATTGCTGGAAGATGTAGAGCAACGAGCAACGGGTAATGAATAACAAATAAGAGGTGGCTTCCATAATTACGGCTCCTGTTTTTTACTTCCGAGATGCCGGGGATCGCGAGCGGCTTGCGGAGTGGCGTGAAAATCTGCGGAAGCAATCCACCCCACTCGTTTTCACCAATGGCGTTTTTGATATTCTCCATGCCGGTCACGTTCACTATCTCGCGGAAGCTCGTAAGGCCGGCGGCGCGCTCATCATCGGATTAAATTCCGATGCTTCGGTTCGCGCGATCAAGGGGCCGAACCGGCCTATCCAGAGCGAGGCGGATCGCGCACTGCTGCTTGCATCGCTACGATGCACGGATGCCGTCGCAATTTTCGATGAAGAAACGCCATTGGAACTCATTCGATTTGCGCTGCCGGATACTCTCATTAAAGGTGCCGATTATTCGCGCAAAACCATTGTCGGCGCCGATGAAGTCGAAGCAAACGGAGGTCGCGTGCAGACGATCCCACTGGCCGAAGGCCGCTCGACAACGGGGATTGTCGAGACCATTTTGGAGCGGTATCGGTGATGCATCCTGGAAATCCTTTCCATCCTGCGAATCGTGGTTTATTAATCTTTTCTCAGCCACGGTGGTTTTATGAACTAAGCCCCGTCACATGCAGGTTTTTGCGTCGTATAGATTAGTGACCTGCTTATCCTAACATGGAGACCACCGAACCACGCTCCGCCAACGAGGGCCCGGATTCCACGCCAGAAACTGGCGTGGAAAAGGCGCGTGGAAAAAAGCCGCGCGGCTTTTGGCCCCGCGCACGGAAAGTTGCGGTGCTGCTGCTTTTTATTTTTGTCTTCCTCGGCTTAGCCGGCCTGCTTTTTATTCAGCTTCCCATCTTCAAGCGGATTGTAGTAAGCCAGTTGGCGAGTGCTATCGAACAGAGCACTAACGGAACGCTTGTCGTGGGCGAGGTCCAGGGTAATTTGCTCGAAGGATTTGTGATGAGCAACGTAACGCTTCACCTGAAGACCGGAACCGCTTACGATTCGATCCCGCTTATCCACGTCGATCGTATCCTTGCAAGATATTCCCTCTTTCGCTTGCTCCGTACAAATGAGATAGAGATTTCAAGTTTGATTTTGCAGCATCCGGTCATCCGGTTCGTAAAGTTTGCCGGAGACACGACCTGGAATTACGATCTTCTTACCAAACCGTCCGCGCCGGATGAGCATCCAAAACCATTTTCCCAGATTGTCGATCTCGCAAGCTTCGAAATCCAGAATGGCAGCTTCTACATGCGGGACTATAATCATTCCCCAAGCCAGCCGGAAGCTATGGTGGCTCCGAAGCGTGGTCATCCGGTCGCTGCGCAGACTGGGGAACCAGCGATTGATTGGGCCGATGTGGAAGTCGAGGGCCTCGACATGAGCGGCCAGTTTTACGCGCACGGCTCATCGATGCAATCGGCGCGGGTGAACCATTTGCAGTTTACAGAAAAGAAGAGCGGCTTTTTTGTAGAGCACCTTCAGTGTTCTGCTTCTCTCGACTCCACCGAGGCGCGCCTCACCGATGCAAAGATCACCACTGAATTTTCCGACCTCGGATTTTCGATCGAGGTTGCACAGCCAAAAATTCTTAAGACGGGACTGCTCACTTCATTGCAGCATTCTCCAGTCAAAGCAACCATTAATGGGGCTGTCATCAACACCGGCGAGCTTAAGCAGTTTTTTCCACGCGCGCTTGATTTCCTTGCCGGCGCGCCGGGAATCAATCTTGTGACGACGGGCGAATTTGGAAAACTTCACATCCAGAAGCTTGCTCTCAATTTCAGAGATCGCGGCGCTATCGCGATTTCTGGAGAGTTGGGTAATCTCCACAACCCCGACTCGCTTACGATGGACCTAGTGCTTCAGGCGCGGAACCTTTCGAATGCGACGCTCGACGATTACGTGCCCGGCCTGCACGTGCCCGATCTCAGCCGCTTTGGGAATATCAATATCCCCAGCCTGACCTATACCGGCGCGCCGCTCAACTTTCATACAAAATTCAATGCAATGTCCAGCGGTGCGGGTGGCGCGGCGGGAGATGTCACGCTCGATCTTCGACGAAAACAGTTCGAGTATCGCGCAGGATTAAAGACCACTAATTTTAATCTCGCCGCGCTCGCGCATAATCCCGATTTCGAAAGTTCCATCACCGCCGAGACGAAAGTTTCCGGGCGGGGGACGAATTGGAAAACGATGGCAGCGACCATCACGGCAAAAACTGATGCTTCATCCACGTTTGAAAAATACCACGTCGCTTCGCTCGATCTTGCCGGCGCGATGCAGAGTGGCACGATGACGGCCGATCATCTCGATGCCGTGGTCGAGGGTGGCCCGGAAATCCACGTTCGCAGCGCAATGGCAGAGCTTGCATCGCCAACCATCCCGTTTCGATTCGATGGCGCCATCAAGAATTTTCTGCTGGCTCAGGCCATTCGAAGTGAATCGAAAAATCCTGCCCGCGTCGATCTCGATGCGAAGCTCACGGGTAGTGCTAAAGATTTTGAAGATGTGACCGGGACGGCGCGCATCCGACTTTTCAATCTTGAATATCAGGGACATGCGCTTCCGGAAGATACAGCAGATATTACAATTTCCGCCGCTCGGCCCGGCGAAGACAGCCTCACATTGCGCAGTTCCATCGCGGATCTTACGATCGATCGCCGATTCCAAACCGGCGATCTCATCCACGCCGTGCCCGATCATGTCAATGCGCTGCTGACCGCAATCGAAAACCGGGAGTTCCCACAACAAGTTGAGATTGCTCCACCCATGATGACGTGCGTCGATTCGATGGACTTCGATTACCGGCTTCAGATTAAAGATCTCCGTCCGCTCGCTGACTTTCTTCCACGAACGTTTCTGCTGGCTCAGGGTATTATTTCCGGCGGAGTTAGTGGCTGCAAAAATGGCAATTTGAATTTAAATGTGAATGGCGACAGCGTTGCCTTTATTTTGCGAGACCGGCCGTCGATCGATTCCAATCTTGTGGAAACGGAAGATTCCAACACGGAAGCTATGGACACGTCGCGCCATGCCGAGGACAGTAGCATTGTTGCTCACAGCATTCATCGCACGGCTATCAAGAGGGTAACACATCGTGATTCTACCACGCTTGCATTGCCGCACTTTGGAGCGGGAACTCCGCGCATCCAGCTTATGCCGGCCAACTTTCGACTCGCGCTACGCAATCTTTCGAACGATCCCAAGACCGTCCTGGATCATCTCCATGCCCAGCTTGATTTTGGCACCGATTCCCTGATCCGGCTCGGCTCGGCGCTGCTGTATTACCCCAAAGTTGACCTTGTCTATAAAAATCAAGCGCTCGATTTCAATGTATCGTCCATCTATAACAATGCCCTCGGAATCCATGTGAAAGGCGATGTGCATTTCCCCAACGGCGATTTCGATTTCGCGTTGGATACGATGGAATTTACTTATGAGAATCCATACTTTACACCTACGTCCGGAAGTCTGCGGCAGTTCATTTGGCGAAATGAAGGCATATCGCATATCCTGCTGGCGAAAAATGGACTTCTGAAGATTGACACACTGAACATCATCCATCCTACTCATGCGGACACAGCAGACCACAGCAATGCAGGGATGCAACGAGTGAGCATTGGAGGAACCCTATCAGGCGATACGGTAAACGCATGGGCTAACTTCCCATCGTTTCGCCTGGAAGACCTTAGAAGAATATTACCGTTCAATCCCAATGCAAAGACTTTTGATTTTTCGAAGTACCGTGGCAAGGTCCGAGATTTTCAAGCCACCTTGGCCGGAACCTTGGAGCGTCCGGATATTGGAGCCCGTCTGTTCGTGGATTCCATGACCTATGCAGGCGATGAGGATAATAAAATCACGTTCGATTCGAACTATGTCAATCTCACCTACCGGGACCAGGAACTTCGCGGCAGTATGGATATTCATGTGGCCAATGTCATAGCCAATGTACCGAACGGCCTCAACCTTGATAATCTTAAAGGAAGCGAACTGCGTGCCACAATCGACAGCATCCCCATGGTGATTGCGTTCGAACGTGGTCCCAGCTATGCGGCCGATAGCGCTCGCGCCGCAACACTACCGCTCTCCGCAAGCATCCATACTACGCAGTTCCCCCTCGAAGTAGTCACCCCGTTCCTCCCCCCATTCCGGCAGATTGATGGGACGGGTGATATTAATTTTACCGTCAATGGAACGCGGGAGCATATTGAATATGCCGGTCAGGCTTCCATCCAAAACGGAGAATTCCTGCTGGCTGCGACCAACATGTGGTATCTTGCGCGTGGGCCACTTACGTTTGCGCATAATGCTCTCACGTTGCAGAACGATTCGATCAACAATATACAATCTGACGACCCTTCGGGCGCGGCGAGTCTGAGCGGCAGTTTTACGTTTAACGGTTTTGACATTACCAATTTCGATCTTCGGCTTCGCACGAATAGGCTTATGGTACTTTCGAACGCGGCCAAAGAATCGTTACCCGTGGCATACGGACCGGTTACGATCAATACCGGCGGAGAAGATTTCCATTTTTTCAATACGTTCGAGGAGCCAAAGATCGCCGGCACGATCAATATCATGAGCGCCAATGTGACGATGCCGCAATCGAACGGCCCGGCGCAATCCGTCTCCGGTGAAGGCGTTATCTATGAGACACTTCCGAGGGACTCGATGCCCATCGCATTGCGGAGCGACACAACTCACGGCACTGTCCGGCAGATCTACGCTGTGCGGGCTGGCTCCGTCCATATGAGCCCGATTGACGACACACTCTTTCCAAACCGAATGAAGAATATCTATCTCGATGACGAGGGCAGGGCCGATTCCTCCCTATCCGTGGTAGAAACCTCGCACGCAAGTCCGCTGGCCCCATCCTTTACGGACAAGCTTCGTATGGATCTTCGAATCAATACGCAGGGCGATGCCACGATTACCATTCCATTGGGCGGAGCCTTCGGAATTTTGCGTACGCAACTCATGGCCGATCTCAAAAGTGGCGGCACGCTGCAAATCGAGCGCGGCGACGACCTTATTACACAAGCCAATGGCGGTTTCGAACTTTCGTCAAACTCGACTTTCTCTTTCCTTCAGACCTTCAACATTACCAAAGGCACCATCTCATTCATTCACGATTTCGGCAACCCATCAATCGATGTCGAAGCGGAATATACTCATCCCCTTGGAAGCAATCCGAGCCAACAGGCCCGAGTCACACTGGATATTACGGGAACGAAGGACCACCCCAACCTTACTGTTTACAACTATAACCAACCTACACCAGGCGGAGAGTTCGAACTAAGGCCAGAACCTTCACCCGAGGTTGCTGAAGAGGATGCTATTTATTTCCTGGGAACAGGCAGCTTCAAGGGCGAGAACACTAATACCAATCCGTCGGCGATAGGAACGTTACTACCGGACCTAACCGGGCAACTCGCCGGCGATGTAATAGCGAACCTTTTTGGCTCGACGAGCTCCCAGTTTGCCATCCGATCGGCCGCGTTGAACGTGGGCACACGCGGGGCGCAAGTTACAGCTGCATACCGGGAGATTACCCTTAAACTTGGCAGCGGTTACTCTTACAGCGGGCCTAATGGTGCCCTCGGAAATTATGGAGTAAATATCGAAACCGATATTCCGTTAAGCACACTCTCTTCCAGCGCGTTGGCACGGTACTTCCTCATGGAAGTACAGATTAATCCAAATCCTACGAGCGCCACCGCCGGCTCGCTTACGCAGCAGCCAATCTTTCTTACTACCTTGCTTTATACCGGTATTACTTTTTAATAGAAAAGTATCTCAAGCGTAGGACAAAACGGGGGCGGCGCGCGTTTACGCTTCTTCATGCTCAAACCGTCCGCGAGCGCAACTGCGCTTTTTCTCACGCTTGCACTCTTTTTACCATTTGCGCAACCGATCACCCGCGCGCAAGTGCGGCCCATGTATGTTGGCGGCGGGCTTGCCGTGGGGCTCAATCTCCACAGCCTTAACCTTCCCGTCTATCGTGGCGATACGCTCTGCGGTGTCTTCACCAGTGGAACGAGCATCGCTCCGAGCGGCTCTCTTCTCTTCGAAACGCCTCTTGGCGATCCGGCGCATTCGGTGTGGATTGCGCCGAGGCTATATTTTTCAAGCCTCGGCGCAAACATCACTACGCCGGCAACCGATCAAGGCCGCTGGCACGATACAATTAATAACACCTTCGTTCCCATCACGCAAGAGTATCAATTGGATGCAACTCTTCTTTCACTTGGTGCGGATTTGTTCATAAAATATCCGCTCACTGAGCGGTTCTTTCTTATGGGAGGGCCAAGCCTGAGTTATCTTCTCCAGCGCAATGCAACTTTGAACGAGGTTATCACTGCTCCTACAGACGCCCTTTACAAAAATGGAACACAATCGCAGCCGGTCTTAAACAGCGGCACTAATAACACGACCGGACAAATCGGAAACAGCACCAGCATTCTTGCTGCGTTCACGCTTGGCGCTTCGCTTGACGTCCCATTATCGCCAAAGGTAATGCTTGCGCCTGAACTGACGGTTTCTGCCCCGATCAATAGCCTCCGGACGGACTATAATTGGCATGTAATAACAATCGCGCTCGGAGCCGAATTGAAATTCAACATTGTGAAGGAACCAAAATTAGAAGTGGTGCAAGCCCCACCACCTCCGCCACCCCCGCCCTCGCCATTGCCAAAGAGCGAGATGGCCGCGAGCGTGAAAATTTCTGGTATCACGACGGACTCGGCAGGTGTCGAACACGAAACATCTGATCCCCAAATTCGCATCGAGGAATTCGAGCGGCGCGAGGCATATCCCGCGCTCAATTATATTTTCTTCGACGAGGGTGGTTCACAGATTCCTTCCAGGTATCAATTCTTCGCTTCGCCGGATCAAGCCGCGACGTTCCATATCGATTCGCTCGCAGGCAGAAGTACGATCGAAGTTTATCATGAAGAGTTAAATATTTTGGGCAAGCGTCTTTCGGATAATCCCTTAATAAGCGTCACGCTAACCGGGACAAATTCCGAAACGAGCAGAGAAGCAAGCGATTCCTCGCTCGCACTCCGGCGCGCTGAAAGCGTGCAGCACTATCTGGAACATGTCTGGCAAATTGATCCATCTCGAATCACAGTCTCCTCAGAGGGCATTCCCACAAACCCGTCCAGCACGAGCTCGACGGACGGCTCCGAAGAAAACCGGCGTGTCGAAATCGCTTCGAGCGATCCAGGATTGCTCGATCCGCTCACGATCGAGACCATCGACCGCACAATGAATCCCCCCACCATTCGGCTTCGCTCCACCGAATCTTCCCGGATTCCCCTTGTCGAAAATACATTGATTTTAAGACAAGGAGACCGCATCCTCACATCCTATCGAGGTCCCGGGACGATGGAGCAATGGCACCCCAAGCCAGAGGACTTGCCGCACACCGATTTGCCTCTGGTGGCCACGATGCATCTTACGGATTCGCTCGGCACTCCATTCAAAGCGACGGACACGGCGAATGTGGAACTCTTGACCATCCGAAAAAAGCGTGAAGAACGCACGCAGGATAAAATCATCGAGCACTATAACCTCATCACCTTCAGCTTCGACAAATCGGATTTGAACGACCGCTCGATGCGCGTGATTGCCGAGATTGCCGCATCCGTCACGCCGGGCACTCGAATCCTCGTACGCGGTTATACCGATGTGACCGGGGAAAGCTCGCACAATCTCGAACTTTCCGAAGCACGCGCAATAGCGGTGGAATCGGCATTGCGGCAAACGCTCGGCAATCAGGCATCATCCGTATCCTTCCAGAGCGAGGGTGAAGGACAATCCGACCTCGTCGATAACCGGCTTCCGGAGGGCCGATTTCTCTCCCGGACGGTGTTTGTGGAATTGCAGAAACCAGTGCAATAAAAAAAGATTTGTTATTTCAAAAGTGGTGCGGAAGTTGGAGATTCGTAGCCGTGGGTTTTAGCCCACGGTGGCGAAGCCATTCCGACCGTGGGCTAAAGCCCACGGCTACCCTACTCGTGCTTCTTCTCTCGGCCTGCGGAACCTCGGGGAATCCAGATGTCTATCACGTCGGAGTGCATGAGTGGGTGGGCGATTCGATTTACGTTCGGGTGTATCGTACTTCCGCGCCGACGGAACCAGCTTCACTCCCAGGAATCAAGCTCGACTGCCGATCTTGTAACTTAACGAATTCACCGCTGAACCTCGACTTCAACGATTCGGGCGTCGCGCATATTTACATTCCCGAAGCGCGGCAGCTTATTAGTGCCCGCCTGCATCTGCTCGGCCATGGCATCGACACAACGTTCATCCAAAAGCAGCGTCCGCCGGATGAGGCAATGGAATACTTCCATCTCGTGAATCCGCTCGTGGGCCGCGTTTTGGTCGATCATTTTGTGCTGCTCTATCTCGACACTACTGAGGACTCTGTCGTTGCCACTGCCAATGTTGGCGATGAACTCAATATCTATGGCGGCGCCTCGGCATTTTATTCCGTTCAACATCCCAATTTCGCGCAGCCTTTGTATCTTCTGAAATTGGACGCGATCCAGCTGCAATAGCGCAGCTTTATCGTTCGAGAATAAATTTCCGCTCGATATTCGAATGTCCATTGCTCAACCGAAGAAAATAGATTCCCGAGCTTTCGCCGCTCAGATCGAAGGAAAGAAGCGCGGGGTGATCCGCCGGGAAAGACTGTTGCCAAACGATCATGCCGGTTTCGGCCACGAGCGTCGCCTCGACCGGCCCTGAAAGTCCCGAGGCATCGATGGAAATATCTCGGGAAGCAGGATTGGGAATGATTACGACATCGGGGTTGGGATTAACCTGATCCTTCACGGAGAGCGGCTGATCGGAAATGGGAAGCGTATGCCATAAGAGAACGCTGAGACCGCGCGCATTAACAATCCAAGGGCCTTCATAGATCACGGAATCGCTGCCATTGTAATGTTGATCCGGAAGATAACCGATGGACTGTTCCGCGCCCGCATTGTCGAGGTTAACGAAAAGAGTGTCGGCATCGAACGATACAGACGAAACATGGACCGAGGTATCGTCAGGATAAAGATAGTCTTTCAGAGATGCGAAAATGCCATTGACGATCGTGTCGTCGGTTGCGTGAAGCTGGGCGGATTGCGGCGAGAAAAGAATGGCAATCTGGGTGTGGTCCGGCTTCGTGAAATATGCTCCAATTGTTTCCGGGCAGCGCAGATCGGTGGTATCGGAAGCATGATAAAAATCGCGTGCAAAAGAAAGGAACAGCCGGTCACCGAGGTCATCGAATCCCGAATCGAGGAAGTGGCACCCATCGTAATAAGGCATAGCAGCCTTTGCAATGGTTTCAACGCCTTGCAGGGAATCTCCTATCATTCGCTGGACGTCGCGCATATCAATGTTGCCCCAATAGCAATAATTCGGACGGTTCTGTATTAAATAAATTTTCTCAAGATTAGGGTAGTCCCGCTTCCAGCCATTATAGAGTTCCAAAAATTGATTGTAGTATCCCTGAGCATAATTAGCCTCTCCTTGCTCCCAAAAAATCGCCTTTACATCGCTGAGTAATCCGGAGTGAGTTGCGCGATAAAGCTCTCTGCCATAAATAGTCTGAAGGCTGTATTTATCCGAGCTGTCGGGTTCGTGTTGGCCGATATTTGTCGCACTCACCGCCCCATTTATACAACACGTCGGTAGCTGTTCTTTCTCGACGAGATTTCTTTGAATACGCTGGCCCCACGCACCGACCGAGCCCGCATCGCCCCATTTAAGGGTTTGAGAGCCGATCCACAAGGTGTCGCGAAGATTCTGGCTAAAATTGAGCCCAAACGTCCTGCAAAACTCGTTACTATAAGTTGAACTATCATAGCCGAAACTTGCATCCGATTGGCCATCAATGAGAAAGATGTCCCCACACACGATGCTGTCTCTCACAACCATGACGGAATCTCGACCATGTGAGACACAACGTACTTCGAAACGATACTCACTAAGTTCAGAATGGATTCGGAACATAAAAGAAAATTGCGCCATGCCATTCTCGTAATTCAATCCTTCTGATGTCCGGGAAAGAGAAAGGCCGTTTTTCGATTGGAGAACATAAATGGAGTCGAAACCAGGATGATACATCGTTCCAGTAATTGGTACAGCCGCGGAATCGTCAGTACCACGCGCATAAACTTGCAGTTGGTGCGGCAAGCTCACGAATGTACTATCCGGCTTCGGAAGAGGATTCGCATAGGCTATCCCATACTTTGTTCGAAGGTAGGTATCCAATGCAATTCTCTCATTCGAGTCCAGCCCACGATTATAAATCAGGATTTCTTGAATTTCTCCCTGCAGGAAATAGCCTCCAATATACGATCCAATTAAAAGCGAGCTGTCGGAATTATTCAGAATGTAAGAGGAATCAGCAAACTCGCCATTCACATAGAGTTGAGCCTGCTGATCGGCATTGGAATAGATCGCCATTACCGTCGAGGAGCTGTCCATCCACATGGGAACTGTTCCAACCTCTTGCAAATAGAACGATCCATGAAATACACGGGGATAGAGCGTGGTATAGAGCCATATAGCATGGCTATTACCGGAAACAAGATTGTTGATGTTCGCGGTATTATTAATTTTCGCAACAACAGCGACCGTGTAATCGCTGTTGACCGGGAATATGTTCGGCCCTTGCAAATAGGCTCCGCCATTAAAAAGAATCGAGGGCTTGCCATTGTATGAGGAAGCTAACAGGTCGGGTTGCCGCCCTGCGTTGGTCATAAAAACGTCGTTGCCATTCCCACTTTGGTCTTTCCACTGAGCGACATGACCGTTTTGCAACACAACGCCCTGGCTGGCATTCAGCCATAGAATGCTGCCCGGAGGCACTTGCGCGAAAGTACGCGAATAAGTGGCTGTTAGGATAATCAGGATTAGGATTAATTTTTGGATCATCGAAGTGAAATGAGTTAGGCCAAGAATTGTTCTGGTATCGGATGTTCGACCCTTCTTTCTTTAAAACGCGAGCTTATCGGCATTGGTGCGATAGGGCTAAATTTTTGACCCTATTTACGCCTTATGCCGCCATATTGCTTTTTGCGTTTCCCGTTCTCGCCTCTCAGCTTGCTGCGAATTTTAGCGGGAATGGCACACTTCAGAACTCCTTGTCACTGAGTAGTATGTCTTCGTTCACCGTAGAATTTTGGATGCGCTCGGATAGCTTCTCCCAGCAATCGACCGTGGTCTATGTTGGACCGGACACATCGTCTGGTTTTGGCCTTGGCTTGAGCAGTACCCTCGTTCCCGGACGTGAGAGCTATGGGACGTTACTGCTTGGCGGTGTGAGCCTAATCGCAACGGGAAATTCCTTCCGAGTGCCCATTCATCAATGGATCCATGTCGCGATTACACGGAGTCCGACTGAGTGGAAACTCTATCGGAATGGAGCGCTTGTCGGCCGAACGGCCTCAGGCGGAATTGGCCCGAATGTGAATCTGATTATTGGGAACGGATTTTATGGTGCGATTACCCGCTTACGCATTTGGAGTCGGGGTCTTGACCGCTCCGATTTAGTGCGTTCGATGTGCAGCCTGGCCATTCCCGATTCCAACCTACTGGCGGAATACACTCCCGTGGCTTCCGGAGCCTTGGATTCTCTTCCAGACATTCTTGGAATCAGCGCACCGTTACAAGCCACCGGAACCGTTATAGCGACCGGAGATTCAAACTTCCCAAATTATGGCCCACCACCCGGTGTTACACTATTTTCCTTTCCATCTCACATGCAATTTTTCGCAAGAGACCGCGACGATTCCTCGCGAATACTCATCTCCGGCAGCATGACGCCAGTAGCAGGTGACTCGATGCTGTTGGAGCTTTCCAAGAATGATTCCCTGATTGATTTGACGGAGCTTCCGGCAACGAGCCGATTTCAATTTGAAGTGCCAATTCATTGTGAACTTTCGCAATATACGATTCGACTTTTTGTCGAAAGAGCTGGTAATAATTTATTTGTGTCGGAAGGAGGGGATTTGCTCTCCGGGGATGTTTTTCTGATTGATGGGCAATCGAATGCACATCCCACGATAGATGGATATTCATGGCAGAATGTCTTCTCTCGAACCATCGGCTTACAGACCACGACAGAAAATCTCGACCCTTACGACCCCGCCGATACACTCTGGGGCCTTTCTTTCGCAACTGGCCATGGGCAGCTATTTTCCGGCCCTTATCTTGTCGGCTCCTGGGCGCGATGGATGCAGGAGGGGATTGCGAATGAATGGAATGTCCCGACGTGCGTCATCAATGGCGCTGCAGGAGCATCCACAATCGATCAGCATGTGCGTCGCGATGATGAACCGACAGATTCAACCACAATATATGGCAGACTCCTTTATCGTACTCTTGAGAGCGGATTGGCACACAAGGTTAAGGTCATTTTTTGGTATCAGGGTGAGTGGGATTCAGGCTATAGCTATTTGGCATCATTCAGAAAGATATATAATGACTGGTCTTCTGATTATAGCCGAGACGATTCAACGCCGGTTGAGCATTTCATAGTTCAAACGAGACCAAACAATTGTGGGTTTGGGGATGGTCTAGCCCGTGAGCCTCAGCGAGAGATTCAGGACTCATTTCCTAATTGCTCTTCCCTCTCGACTGTTGCCCTTGAAGGATACTCAGGATGCCACTATTTTTGGAACGGTTATGAAGCGATAGGGCAGGAGGTCCTACGCAAAATCGGGAAATATCTGTATAATTCACTGGACACTATAGATGTCGATCCTCCCGATATTTTTGACGCTCACTATGTGAATCAATCTCATCTTGAAATTGCTATTCGTTTTCGCACGCCGATTGCCGGACTCGTGGCGACGCCGGGCACGGTAGTTGATGGAGTTAATCGCCGCATTGCAGACGCTTTCTATCTCGATGGGGAAAGTGGTATGATCGACAGCGTCGAGTTTTCGAAGGATACAATCTTCTTGCTGCTTAAAGGCTCTTCTACCGCGAAAACAGTGAGCTATGTACCGGTCGAAACCTATGACGATGACACTACGGTTTATTCTGGCCCTTGGATAGTAAATACCGCCGGCGTAGGAGCGCTGACTTTCTACCAATATCCGATCGGAGAGGCAGTGATTCAGGATGTTTATTCTGGTAGTAAAGCAAGTTCCTCTATTAAAGTGCTGGAGAATAGCGGCGAAGATAGACCGGAGCTTCTTGTCAATCTTGGCGAGGCTGGCTGGGCGAGAATCGAACTCATGGATGTTCTCGGACGGGAGACCGCGACGGTAGCTGACACATGGATGGACGCAGGAGAGCATATAATCCCGATAAACTTTGTGCTGCCTGAAAAATGCCAATTTGCCAGTTTTTTTACAGACGATGAGGCGCTAGTTGTTAAACTTTTTTCTATCCATTAAATTAGGAGCCTAAAGTTTAATCGGTCCAAAAAAATATCTCCTTAAAACTTCTCACCTCTTCACGTCACTTAAGATAAGGGTGCATTGTTAACATGCAGAGAGAACATGGTTACCGAAGATGGTCCGTTTTGGGAGTTAATCGCAGGCGAGCGGCACGAGACGTGGCGGCTATGCCGCGCGCTCACGCGGTCGTACGATGAAGCGTACGATCTGATGATCGATACGGTGCTGGCGGCCTACAAAAGCTTCCCCTCACTCCGCGATAAATCGGCATTCCGGTGGTTTCTGAGCACGATCGGCGTGCGCATTCAGCGCCGCAAGCGTTGGCGCGCCCGATTGTTCGTGTCGCTCGAAGAGGCGAACGAAGCATCCTATGAAATGACGGCGGAATCCTCCTACGACCTCGATCTGCTTCTCGCCTCACTCGACCGTTTACCGCTCCGCGAGCGCGAAGCCATCGTGCTCTTCGAAATCAGCGGGCTTTCGATCAAGGAAATTCAGCATATCCAGGGTGGGACGATTTCCGGCGTGAAATCCCGCATGAGCCGCGCTCGCCGAAAATTGAAACGGCTTCTTGCCAGCGATTATCCGGATTGGAGCAATTCGTTAGCCACTGCGCGCGGTATTGCCCTGGATCATTTCAACCCCGCATCCATTCGACTGCAAGAGCTATGAAATTTTCACTTCGAGCTGAGAACAGGGCAGAGGATAACCTCTTCGAGCCGATTCGAGAGCTTCGATCTCCCATTTCGATGGAGAAGATCAAGGCGGTTGTTTATCATCACGCTACCGGGGGTATTTCACTTTGGAGTCAGCTTCGCGGACTTCTTGGCGAGTTTCTTGCGGTCGGTGCCGTGTCGGCAATTGCCGTTAATTTTTCGGGGTTTAGCAGCGTCGAAATTCGTGATACTTCGGTTCCTGAAGCCATTAGATCGATCATTGCGACGAGCACGGATTTTGCAAAGCCAACCACCTACCACTATCGTCAGGCCAATTCCTCGATTCCATTTAACTCGACAGGTCATAGTATTATTACGGCAGCTATGCCGAGCGACATCCTGCCTTCCAAAAGCACAGCCAACATTTCCCCGGTAACTCGCTTCCGTTCAGAGGATGCTGCTCGTATCGCACCCCGCAATAATGAGGTCGAAAACTACTTGCAACCCTCACTCTCCGGCCCAATGCCCTCACCGGGCATGGAGTGGTTTTCAACACTTTCGAGCGGCGCAGTATTCTCGCATATTCGAATGTTGGGTGAAAACGCGGAAATAGGTCTCCAAAAAGGATGGGAATCCGTCGGATTATCCTTAACAAATGCGAACGGCAATCGTAACACGCATGAGGTGCTCGAACATCATTCCATGGCATCGTCGGCATCGTCACTTTTATTTAGTGAGAACGATCAGACGATCGCCCTTCTGCTTGGCGCAAATTTTTCACTTGGGCCTATTGCGATCAAGGGCGAACTGGGGCCGGCTTATGTAATCTCTTCCACGAAATTTATCGATCCGGTAACGGACGCTCTTAGTCCGAGCAGTGTTAATGGCCGGATCGGAGCAGCGGCGGAAGTATTGGCATTTTATAATATCAGCGACTTTTTTCAGGCTGGCGTCACTGGTATATCGAGCTATCGAACCGGGCAATTTACAAGCGGCATTATGATTTCCGTCAATATCAGGCCGTAGCGACAGGCATTGTTGCAATGATAAATGATAATGGGATACGCGCACACACGCAATTTCCTTGATCATCCATGGTAAATAAAGGACTTTCCAAATTAGGGCTTCAGCTTCTCGACCGCACGACCGATGCGTATCCTTCCTTCGGCCCGAAGGTATTTCAGCGCGTTTTCGTAAGCATTTGGGGCAGCCGAGTCATGTGTGATTTCTATCTCCGAAAGTATCGAAAGCAATGGAACGCTGTGCGTTCATTGCTCAATGCTCCGAATACGAGCCACCGAAACCAGCCTGACCGGGTTTCTCAGCCGCCCAAAATCCTCCTCATCGTGGACGTGTGCATCGGCGATACGGTCCTGGCGTCTGAATGTTTGCCGGCGATTCGGGATTCATTCCCTCAGGCCGAAGTGCATTATGTGTGCAACAAAACGGGCGGCGAACTCATCGAGGGAATGCCTGGGGTTCAGGTTCATAATATCATTCGGGGTGAGAGGGGCTTTCCGACCGAGGAAGACCTCGAACGGCTTCGCGCGCTTGTCGTGCTCGAAAAATTCTCGGTCGTATTAAATCTCGGGCCATTCCTAAGCAAGAGGGCGCTTGGCCAACATTGCCGCATGATTCAGATCTTCATGCCGCTCGCCGCTTATGTGGTTCGGGCATGGAAACTGAATGGCTACAGACATATCTCGTATATCGCCCGCGCGTTCGTCGCCGAATTTATTGGGCCGATAGATTCCCCCCATTCCAACGCGGATCAAGTGGGTGGCTACGCAGGGAAGCTGAACACCAATTCGGTATATCTCTCCAACGATGCTATCGCGAGAGCAAAAGCGTTTCTTGATGCTCGAGGTCCGAGCATCGGGAGCGGGATTGTTTTCTTCAATCCAGACGCAACGTCCCAATTCGGTCAAATCCCGTTCGAAGTGCAATCAACGCTGCTATGGCAAATCGCCGAGCTGAAACACATATCGGCCATTTTGCTGGGCCGCGCCTATACGAACGTGGATATCGAGCGCTCGCTTCTCGCAACGCTACCAGAATCGTTGAGAAAAAAAGTTTACATCGTTCCGCATATCCCGATCGAAGCCTATACCGCGCTCATTGACGCGAGCGATATGTTTATTTCCGGCGATACCGGCCCGCTTCACATTGCGGCGTGCCGCAAGTTCGCGACGGATGGCCGTCCGCTAAGAAACAAAACGGTTGTGCTTGCGATCTATGGCGCGACAGACTCGCGCATGTATGGCTACGATTCCGAGCAGCCGTTTCACGCACCAGCCAATCAGGACGCGCCGTCGAGATCGTTTTCCGCGCCGGCACCATGCCGGAATATTACGTGCGTGAATAAGTTTGGAAAATCATGCGCCGAAGTTCATTGCTTCGACCATCTTCCAGTCGATGAGATTTTCGAATACATAGCCTCCTATTTTAAAAAACTCTCCGGCGAGTGGGTACCTCTCAAAGTTCAAGAACCGATTACGATTACGCTGAGACCAGAACGTGAGTACGCTCTTTAGCACGGCGCTTTTTCTACTCTACGTTTATTTCCTGGGCTTCGTTGCCGCGATACCAATCGGGGCTTCTCAGTTTGAAATTGCGCGTCGTTCGCTCGGCGGATTGCTCGTTGCGGCGCTGGTGGTCGTTGCCGGATCGGTCTCGTCCGATTTTATTTATGGTTCGATTGCGCTCTATGGGCTTGCACCATTTCTGCAAAAGCCGGAGGTCGAAGCGGTTTTCTGGCTTGTGAACGCCGCGCTCATCCTCGTATTCGCAATAGGAATGCTCCGCGAAAGCAAACTGACCTCTGGTGGCGGAAAACTCTCGCTGATGCCGAAAGAAGTATCGGAAATGACAAGCCAGGTATTACCGCCATCGCGGCTTGCAAACAGGCGATTGGCGTACCTTACGGGATTTTCGCTTGCTTTCACTAATCCCATGATGATCGCATGGTGGCTGCTCGCCGCGAGATTTTTGAAAGATATAGGTGTCGCGGTCGAGCTTACGAGCACGATGCGGATTTTTTTTCTTCTTGCGGGATGTCTCGGCATCGCTTCGTATCTTTCTATTTTTGCGATTGTTATTTATCGCCGGCATAAATCACTCTCCCCAAAGCATATTCGTCGCGTGACACGGGGATTTGGGTATGCGATGATTCTCTTCGCGCTCTATTTTGTTATCCGTTCCGTTGCAATGCTGATCTCGCCGGGATCATCGAACAATACTTTATTGGGCGCTCTTTTCGAGCGAGCAATGGAAATTCATCCTGCGTTCACTTTGTCTTTACCATCCATCCATTTAGTGTCCTAAGAACCGTGAAAAACACTCGCAGAGAATTTCTTACCGGCCTGACAAAAGTCGCGGGCGGCGCCGTGCTCGGATATGTGAGCCTGCCGGTTCTCGCTGGCTGTTTGCCAACTTCGGTGCCGCTCGAACCGGAGCAAACGATGACGCCTCTCGGCCCAAATGGCGAATTAGCTGTCGATGTGTCGGCGCTCACGCAGAGCAACCCCGCATTCATGGTGCCGAATTTCGTCAGCCCGGATGGCTGTGGCGTGATGGTTACGCTTACGCCAGACGGCCTCGTCCATGCCTTTTCGATGAAGTGTACGCACCAGGCCTGCTGCGTCAATAGCAAGCTTCAATCTAACCAAATCAATTGCGGCTGTCATGGCTCGGCGTTTCGGCTCGATGGTTCGGTCGTTAACGGGCCGGCAACCATGCCTTTGAAATCGTATCCCGTCATGCCTGATCCTCCGGTGGGAGGGGTTGCTAATATTAAGATTACTTGAGAATAAAATTGCCTTCTCCTGCTTTCACTCCGAGAGCATCGGTCGTAGGGGCGCATGGCAATGCGCCCATTCATGCATGGCTCCTTCGGATACGGGCGCATTGCCATGCGCCCCTACTAATCATTTTGATGATGGCATCAAAGGCGGAGGCGATTCCGATGTTCTCACTGCTGACCGGAACGCGCTGCTCCGCCTGCCACTTCGATCCGCAGGGAAGCGGGTTACGTACCGAGCTCGGATGGTCAACGATGAACTATACTGGACTTTTGCAGTGGATTGGCGAGGATACGTCCGGCATTCCGCGAACGAATGAGATCCTTAATGGCATGGTCGTCCCGGGAGGAGACGCGCGGTTTCAGCTTGTCCGGGATTCGAAGACGAACCAGGAATTGTTTATTCCGATGCAGCTTTCAACTTCGCTTGGGTTCCAGCCGAACCATCAGGTCGCGATTTATACGGATATTAATTGGGCCAGCGTGTATGTTCGCGGCATTACCAACCCAAAGGATTTATTCGGAACGACGAGTGCCCTCTATCCGGGTGAGACGGATTACGATCTTACCCTCCAATATCAGCCGGACATCGCGCTTCCCTCGATCCGCGTTGGGATGATCGAGCCAAGCCTCAGCATCCGGCAGGATGATCACACGCTCTTCACGTCCATGGACGCGGTCAATAACATTACGCTTATCCCTCCTTATTACAACGAGATCGGCGGCGAGTTTACCTACGAGGGAATCCGTTGGCTCACCGTGAATGCGGGCGTCTTCAATGCTTATAATCTTGCCCAAATCGATCCGATGATCGGGGCGGTGAAGCCATCCACGTTCCTCAATCTGACCCAATATTACTCACTTCCGCATCCAAGTTTTTCGGGCCGCATCGTATTGTGGCCGCAATTGCTCGATCAGGGATTGAATGGAGAACTCGGCGGCTCGGCGCTCGTCAACGGCTCGTTCGAACTTTTGAACGGCTTTGCCGGCATCGGACTGGCGGACAAAGCGACATTTTTTGTCGAGGGACTCTATTCGAAAGACGCCGCAGACCGCATCGTCCGCAATTTCAGCGTGATCGGAAGCCTTCAGTTAGCGCCGTGGCTCATTCCCGAATGGCGCTACGACTGGGGCATGACCGAGGTCTCTCCCGGCCAATCGCTCGGCTGGGCGACGGCATTTCTTTTTGGATTCGAATTTTTTCCGTGGCCCTACATTGAAATTCGGCCCGAATACCGCGTGACCGACATCACGCCGTTCTATGGAACCGGCACGCATACCGGCCAATGGACCGCACAATTACACCTATTCTATTAAGAAGAGGAAATAATATGAGCAGAAAGACCCAAAGAACCCGAAAGACGTATAGGATACGCATGATACGCATCGTCGGCGATGCGGGTCATGCGCGGGCCATTGTCTTTTTTTCTTACTTCTTACTTCTTACTTTTTACTTGACAGGCTGTCAGTACACGATCGACGGGAACCCGGATATTGACTTGACGGAAGTCCATGTCTCGCCGGTCGCGGCGACGGTTTCGTACAATGGCGGCAGTTTAACACTTACTGGCGGCAGGTTAATGCTTACTGCATCCGTCCTCGGATTTTCGAGTTCCGCAAACGTGACGTGGTCTGTGGATGGAACGAATATGGGGACGATCGTTGCGAATGGCTCCAGCGCAATCTATACCGCACCGCCCATTTTGACATCGTTCAACGAAATAGCCAATATCCGAGTCACCTCCGATGAAAATCCCAATCGATCGGTCATTTGTCCGGTCTCCATTATATCTCCTAACGATACCGCTTTTAGCGTGGCTCCCGCTTCGGTGACGCTCCTCACGAATACGGTCCAGCAGTTTTTACTCGATACATTCACGACTCAAAGCGCTATTCCGCCGGTGCGATGGGAAGCGACGAGCGGCTCGATCAGCGATTCCGGGCTATTCACAGCTCCGGCAACCATAGCCGCGGATGGTCTTCAGATTGTTGTCCGGGCTATCTCTATGCTCGATAGTACGGTCTTTTCGGAAAGCACAATCACAATTTTGAATTCAACGGATTCCCAGCTCTGCTTTACGCGGGATAATATTCTCCTTCTTCTTTCCTCGAATTGTGGCATAACCGGGTGCCATGATGCAACCACACACGCGGCAGGGTATAACTACAATACGTATGATGGAACTCTCGGGAGCGTCCGCCGAGGCAACGCACGCTCAAGTCGGCTATTCACCGCAATCACCCAGTTTAATGTAAATAGCCGTATGCCTCTGCCACCCGCGCCCGCGATGGCGCCTAATCAGGTCTTGAAAATAGGCGAATGGATCGATGAAGGGGCGATTGATTGTCAATAAGCAACCACTTTCGGAGGAATATATGGTCAAATCAGCGCGAAATTGGCGGTTCGAAAGATTTTTAAATTTTTTTCGAGAAATGCTGTTACCTTTTGCCTTTTCGTTGGTCTTCTTAGTAAGTGGGGTGGGCGACATGTTGTCTCAAAGACACATTTCTCATGCTCCGCCTTCTAATGTGTTATATTTGTAACCATCAGATTATCTTTTCGAAACGGAAAGACTTCGGATTAGCCCATCGGCCTCTTATGGGATGAGCATTTTTCTTCCGATTATCCTCTTTTTCGAAGGTTTTTCAAAGTTGTTTCATTCTCGTGGCTGGCTTGCCTAATGGCATCGACCGTCATGGGAGATGAGATCTTCCAAGTGTGAGCGATCCTGCTTGGGGGAAAGCATGAGCAATCATGCGTTTTATTCATGCAAGCATCGGAAGCATCGTCGGCGATGCGGACGATGCGCGTTCTTAACTAATCATTTAATCTCTATACGAAGATGAGACGTGCTTACTATCTATCGTTACTCGTGTGCCTTTCGGTGTTAGCCCTCGCGAGCATTGGCCGGGCGCAATCCTCCGATCGACGCGGTACGCCAAGTGCCGTTTCGACGGGTTATTTTATCGTCGATTCGGACGACAACGCTCCGGCTCCGTGGCGGCCCACCTATTTTTTCATGGACACCGGCTACCTCCCGTCACAATGGAACCGGATTTGGACCGGACCGCGGCAAGGCGCTCCGCAAGGTCAATATTTCTTCGATCCGACGAAGCTCTCCCCCTATCAGCCACAGCTGATGGACACGCTGCATCATTGCATGGCCGGACCCATTTGGATGGGCCTCGCCCACCATTGGAACTTCTATGCGGGAAATTACGACAGCATCTATATTTCCTCGAGCGGTTATGTCGGCTTCATGCCCTTTGCTTACGCGACCAGCGGCTCGCCTCCTGCGTATTGCAATCCCAATAAAGTGAACCTGGCGACCAGCTATGCCTCCGCGCCTCATGCTATTATTGCCGCGCTTTGGGCCGATCTCGATCTTCGCCACGGAGGGCCGTCCGATACATCCAAGGTGTATTACCGCACCTCGACCACGGCCGACACGTTCATGGTAAATTATTACAACTTTAATCTTAATCCGACCAATGCCGTGAATCATCTCCCCTCTCCTTTTTTATGGACCAATGTGGGAGCTAGCCAACTTTTTTGCAAGAAGTTCCAAATTGTCCTGGCTAATTCGGACTCGAGTATTCAGATCAATTATGGCGGCTTCACGGGCGGAATTAATGGCTTTCCCGCTTTAGTCGCTTACCAAGCCTGGGGGGACAATGTCTCGATCGGGCTTGTGAACGAAACCAGTTCGCAGTCCACCGCCGTCGCGTACGGGCCGAACGGAGGCCTCGGGCTCGCTGGAGGCGGGTGGCAAGCGATTAACACAACCTGCAAGACGTGCAATCAGTCGTGGAGCCAGGATAAGCAATGGTCCATCAAGTACAAACGCTGGCACGATAAGGTGGCCGCCGTCCAAGTGGATTTTCCCACGAGAAACTTTGAGATTTGCCTCGGAAACTCCGTAACGCCACAGGCGAAATTTCAGAACGTCGATTCGGTAACGAATACCTTCAAATGCCGATTCATCATTAGTAATGCCGTTACCGGAATCGTGGTCTATGCCCGCGTAGTCTCGATCGTCGGTCTTACGAAGGGCGCCACTAAAGATACTGTGTTCGCTGCCTATTCGACGAATCCGAATGTTCTAGACGAACTCGGGACGTTCAACGCCTGCGCCATTGCAACCACATTCGATACCGCCGATGTGAATATCGGAGACCAGTGGCCTTTTGACGATACCGTTTGCACTACCGTTTTCGGATTGCGCCGAACGCCCGTGCCCTACTTCGACGCTTCAGACGGCTATAGCAGGACCGTTTCTGCCGACATCCCCGACCAGACCTTATGGGTCTCCGTCGGAGCGACCGTCACCGATGGCGCGAGCTATACATGGGATCCCCCTCCACCAAGCTATCCTAACGGTGATGGACAAGATAACTTTACCGATCCGGTCATTATGCTTGACGGTCAGGATGTCAATGGTAACCCATACACTAGCTCTACCTACGGCGATACCCTCACGAGCTTCCCGATTAATTTGTCGGGGAAAACGACGGCGAATTTATCCTTCGATTTTCAACGTGGAGGAAAATTCGGGTCCTACTTTCAATTCCCGTGGGATAATGGCACGATGTTCGGTCCGGAATGGACGATTCTCAACGTAAATACTGGTGCAGTTGTGCGATCGGGTGATTCCCTCCTGCTTGAATTCAAATCGCCGCTTCAGCCGGGTTGCAATCCTGCCCCGGCATCATGGACCGAAGTCGCGGCCATCGATGGGGGCGACGATTTCGAGTTCCAAAAGTTCTTTATGAACTTGAAGACCGGGTTGATTAACGTGGATGGTTTCGTTCCTCATACCGTGAGTCTTGCGAACTATTTCACGCAGGATTTCCGGTTCCGGTTACGCCTCAAAGCTAAGTATGACGGACCGTCTATCCCGCCCCCTCAGGACGATAATGACCCCTGGTATGTCGATAACGCGACCGTGATCGTGCCACTCAAACCTGAAATCGAGGTTATGTGGGTGCGGGTCGTGAATCAGTACACGAAGATTCCTGCATCCGAAGCCATTGCGCTGCCGGTCTATGTGAAGATCGCGAATTTATCCACCAATATTGAGGTGGCCTTTCCGATGCGCGTGCAAATCCTCGATCCCAATGGCAATACCGTCTATTGGCAGGCCGTCGTCGTTAATGCCCTCAGAGGTAGCAGCGATACGGTCATAAAGATGCCCAATTGGAACGCGCAGGATGCTGGTGCCCAAAACGGCGGCGGTGCGATGTTTACCGTTGACGCATGGCTCGATCAGCCCGGCTTTTCGACGCCCTCGAACATTACCGGCACGAACTCTCAGTTCTTTCTCAACGTAGAGGCTCAGCCGGACGGAGTTCAGGAATTTGCTTACGATGCCGCCACACTCGATCCGGGTAATGGCGCGGGCAACGATTTGCCAGGACTTGTGCAGATTCCCGGAGTGGGTATCGGCTTTAGTCCCAATGGTAATACCAGTGGCAGTTTCGCCATGAGATTTGTCGTATCCACCCAGGATACGTTCTATGGCATTCGAGCGTTTTTCGGCGGTGCCAATCAGGCGCCGGACGCCGTCAGGCTTTCCCTCCTCAACGGCGGGCCGGGTTCCTGTACGCCAGGTGACACGCTTCAGAAAGAAGGCGTGTCAGCTACCTACGAGGCAGTGCGAGGGCCTTCCTTTAACCAGTTCTCGGAATACCTTTTCCCAGTGCCAATTGTGCTTTCCAGTACTGGCTCCACGCAGGGGGTCTATTGGGCGAGCGTCAGTCAGTTAGGACTTGAGAATATGGAGCTCGGCGCGGACATATCCCGCGGCGGCGGAATAACCACTGGTTATGATGACTTCTACCTTTCGCCGGCCATCAAAACACCCTATAGTGACCCCTATGGGACTCAATGGAGCAAAACGGCGAACAACGGTGCCATTAACTGTGCCTGGGCCATCGAGGTCGGCGCTGGAACCGGCTCATGGTCGGAATGGACGCCCCCGCAAGGCTGGTGGCCAACCAATCAGTATGCTGGCTACCCCCTCCCGAATGTTCAGTCCTATCTGTCCCCGGGCATGTATACCTATTTGCCCGGTGGATCGGCGCCCATACCCGGCGCGATTTACACAGCGGGAAGCTGGGCTCCTTCGATACGCGCCATGGTAAGCCAGCAGGGAATGCTGCCGGTTCAACTCCTCTACCTTAAGGGCGAGCAGCAAAATGGAGCTGCGCTCCTTACCTGGGCCACTACGAATGAACAAAATAACGCTGGTTTCACCGTTCAGCGGAAGCTTGTTAATTCAGATGACCAGTACGAGAACCTCGGCTTCGTCGCCTCGAACGAAACAAATTCGTCCACGGAGCAAGGCTATGACTACGTCGATCGGAACGTGAAGCCGGGCACCTACACCTACCGTTTGCTACAGACGGATATGAACGGCGCTCAGCATAATTCCAATGAGGTTCAGTTACAGATCGACCCGACGGGCTTCTCGCTCGATCAAAACTACCCGAATCCGTTCACCCCGGTTTTGGGATCGACCCAGTTCAGCTATACGCTGCCTGTGGCCGCGCCGACCGTGCTGATCATCTACAACCAGCTTGGCGAGGTTGTCAAGACACTGGTGAATGGGCCTGTCGATCAGGGAATCCATACCGTCCGATGGGATGGCGCGGATGGTGCAGGCAACGCGGTGGCCTCCGGCTCCTACATCTGCAAGCTCATTTCCGGTGAGAATGCGGCATCGGTTAAAGTGACCGTGACCAAGTAACGAACTCCGGAAGTTTAAGCAAAAAGCCCTCGCTATAAATAGCGAGGGCTTTTTGTTTGCCTATTTTTGGAGTTCGAGGGTCTTGCCGCTCTGGACACTATCCGATACTCTAATGCTTTTACGCGGCCCCGATGACTCCGCGTTTCGAGAGAGCAATGAAGTTCAGGATTTCCCGAACCTCGGGGAGCGAAGTATCCGGGCCGCCAGCAATGGCTTGCACTGCAGCAGAAACATTTAGCCCGGAATTGTAGAGCGTAAAATAGACAGCCTTGATCGCCTGGATCGTGGCGGCATCCTTGCCGCGACGCTGAAGACCAATCCGGTTAATGCCACTGAACTTTGCATCCCCACCACCCACCAAAGAATATGGCGGGACATCCTTGCGGACTTCCGCGCCGCCGCCAAGCATCGAGAGCATTCCAACCATACAAAATTGGTGAACGAGGCAGCCTCCGCCGACGGTCGTCCATTTATCGATTGTCACATGACCGGCAAGCTGGGTTGCATTCGAAAGAATAACACCCTCGCCTAGGAAACAATCGTGTGCCACGTGAGAATAAGCCATGATGAGGCATCCCGCTCCCACGCGCGTGATGCCATCTTTCGTGCCGGCGTTCGTATCGGAATCGTGAATCGTCGCGCGATGAACGGTTGCAAATTCTCGAATAACACAATCGTCTCCAAGCTCGGCGTAAGTCTTTTCGGTCCCTTTAAATTTCAAGTCTTGCGGGACGTTTGAAACCACGGCCGCGTGATGCACCTCGCACCGCTCGCCGATACGAGCGCCATTTCCGACGAAAGCATGATGGTGGATGCGCGTCCCATGGCCAATACGCACGTCGCCCTCGATAATCGCGTAGGGGCCGATCTCGACTCCCTCCGACAGCTCGGCACGAGGATCGACAATCGCGGTAGGATGAATCGTTATGGCCATTCGTAAAAACGTGCTCGCCCTATAGAAAAATTATTTTGCATCGCGCCCTACGATAGCGGCCATGAACTCGGCTTCGGCGACAAGCTGTCCTTCGACTTTCGCTTCGCCTGCCATCACAAATGTTTTTCCACGCCGCCGAAGCATCCGAAGCTCGAATAATACCTGGTCTCCGGGCACAACAGGCTTCCGAAATTTCGCTTTATCGATGGACATGAAGAGAATGAGTTTACCCTCCGGATTGTCAACCGCATTGAGCAGCAGCATTCCGCCCGTTTGTGCCATGGCTTCGAGTAAGAGCACGCCCGGCATAACAGGTTTACCGGGGAAATGACCCATGAAGAATGGCTCGTTATACGTCACGTTCTTGAGCCCCAAAATTCGCTCGTGTCCTTCCGCAAGGTCCATTTCGAGAATGCGATCGACAAGCAGCATCGGATACCGGTGCGGCATGATGCGCTCGATTGCCGTAATGTCAAATATAAAATCGCGCGTGGCGGAAGGATTATATTTCTGGAGAAGCGATTTCTTTTCGTTCAACTTGCGCAGCTTGCGAGCGAATTCGACATTCGAGGCATGCCCTGGCCGCGCCGCGAGTATTTGCGCTTGCATCGGAGCGCCCACAAGCGCAAGATCGCCAAGCAAGTCGAGCAGCTTGTGCCGTGCCGGCTCGTTCTTATAGCGCAGCTTCTTATCGTTCAGAATGCCGCTCGTGCCAAGCATCACGCTTCCGCTGATTCCTAATTTTTTTGCAAGACTGTGCATCGCATCCTCATCGAGATCGCGATCGACAATGACGATGGCATTATCGAGATTCCCGCCGCGTATGAGGCCGCGGTCGCGAAGCACTTCCACTTCATGCAGAAAACAGAATGTCCGCGCGTTTGAAAATTCCGTCACAAATTCTTTTTCGAGCGAAAAAAGACCTGTATGCTGACTGCCAAGCGCCGGATTGTTGTAATCGACCATCACCGTCACGCGATAATCGTTCGGAAGCGGAAGCGCGACAATTTCTACACCCTGTTCTTCATTCCGGTATGAAACCGTTTCGTCAACGACGAGATATTTCCTCGGCGCGGATTGATCCGTAAAACCGGCGGCGAGCAGCGCTTCGACATACGGCCCGGCGCTGCCATCGCCAATCGGCGGCTCGTTGGCCGTTAGCTCGATGCGCACGTTATCGACTTCCAGTCCCACGACAGCGGCCAGCACATGCTCCACGGTATGAACGCTTGCGCTATCGACGGAAAGTGTCGTCCCGCGTGAAATATCGGTGACAAAATCGACGAGCGCCGGAACTTCCGGCGAGCCGGCCATATCGCTACGGACAAAGCGAATCCCATAGCCTTCCGGCGCGGGATGAAATTCAATCGAACTCGGATTTCCGGTATGAAGACCGGCGCCTTCGAACTTCGAAATGTTGGAAACGGTACGTTGCTGTGCGCGCATGAAGTTGTGTAAACTGCCAGAAACGCTAAACCATTTCGCCTCATGGCCTGTAATAGTGTCCATGCGCATCGATATTATCTCCGCCGTTCCAAAGCTCCTTGAAAGCCCGCTCTCCGAAAGCATCGTGAAACGTGCTCGTGAGAAAGGCGTGATCGAAATTGTAACGCACGATTTGCGCGAATACGGCATGGGAAAATATCATCAAATCGATGACGAACCCTTCGGCGGCGGCGCGGGAATGGTTCTAAAACCCGAACCGCTGTTCGCAATTTTCAAAGAACTCACGGGCGAACGCGATTACGACGAGCGCATTCTTATGACGCCCGATGGCGAGCGCTTCTCGCAGCCTATGGCTAATCATCTTTCGATGAAAAATAATCTCATCATACTTTGCGGCCATTACAAAGGCGTGGATGAGCGCGTCCGCGAGCGGTGGATCACCAAAGAAATTTCCATCGGCGATTACGTCCTCACAGGAGGCGAACTGCCCGCCTGTGTGCTCATAGACGCCATCGTGCGGCTATTGCCCGGAGCCATGCACGATGCCGAAAGCGCCCTCATGGATTCCTTCCAAAACGGCCTACTCGATGCCCCGGCTTACACCCGTCCCGCCGAGTTCGAAGGAATGCACGTCCCCGAAATTCTCCTCAGCGGCGATCATAAAAAGATCGACATCTATCGTCACGAAGAAGCCCTCCGAAGAACCGAAGAGCGCAGGCCGGATTTGTTGTAAGTGGATTAAAATAAGCTACGTTTCCCTAAAAAAATGGTGCTCAAAGTGTGTGTGCTCGGTTAATACTCATCAAACTATTCATGAACACCTCGATTTCAGTCCATTTTCATATGATTCTTATAGAAAAGGTGCTCAAAATGTGTTTTCACGTTTAATTTTCATGAAGCTTTTCATTAATTTCATAATGAAAACCAATTCGATTCCCCTCCCCACATTCGTAATTCGTAATTTGTCATTCGTAATTGAAACAGGTGCCCATCAAAGCAACCACTAATATACGACCTTTTTTCCACCCGCCGGGAAATTCGAAATTTTCTTTAGACCGGGATTGACAACAGGCGAAGGGACGGGAACGATGCAACCTCGGCTATTGCTAACAGAATACTGTTTTTGAGCTTTTTCGCAAAAGATTTCATGGCCAGAACCACCCAACTCGTTTCCCAGCATCTTGAAAATATTTCCAGCGATGCGCTGGAGAAATATCAGGACATTGTTCGAACCTACGTCAAAGGTCGCGAGGGGATTTATGCGCTTTACAAACGCGATAAGCTTTATTATGTCGGCCTTGCTCGGAATCTTCGAAATCGGCTGAAGCAGCATCTAAAAGATCGGCATGGCGGAAAATGGGATCGATTCAGCGTGTATCTGACCGTAGGTGGCGATTCGCACATCAAGGAATTGGAATCACTCGCACTCCGAATCGTGAAACCAAAGGGCAATAAGGTGAAGGGGAAACTGACCCGTTCTGAAGATTTGAGAAGGAAATTTCGAAGTGATATTCAGCGAAGAAATCACAGCGAACTCGATGCGCTCTTTGGACACGAAGTCTCGGCAAAAACGGAAGATCGCCCAGCAGTGCGAGCATGGAATACCCGGGACCGCGAAGCAACTGGTGGCCGAAAGCCAACACTTGCTGCCTATATTAAAGAACCGATGAAGCTTAGGGGCAAATACAAAGGAAAGACCATGCATGCGCACGTTAATGCTTCTGGACATGTGCGATTTAACGGAAAGGTTTATTCATCCCCTTCGCTTGCCGCCGCCGCAGCCGTGAATCGCCCGACTCAAAATGGCTGGGACTTCTGGCACTATGAACGCGGCCCTGCCGATTGGGTGCCGCTCCAAAAATTAAGAAAATAAACGAAACACTTGACTTTTGTGTTTTTATTACTTATATTAGTATATGCTTTGATGGGGTTCTACAAGGA
>PLYO01000026.1 GCA_003151825.1 Ignavibacteriota bacterium | reverse complement strand
AAAGATATGCACCTACTGAAGCGAACGAGGTGACATTCCCCCGTGTGGGGTCCATTCCGCTGTCGGCTCCGAACCATAGGTTTGGCATCGCAAGTTGACAGTGATAGACCAGGTGGAGGCCTGTACCCAACGCATCGCTCACAAAGAAATTTGTATCATGCACGCCAAAAGCCAGAACCTGCACGCCCAAATTCGCGTCTTTCCACTGTGCGAAGGCGGGAACCGGAACGATAAGAAGGTTGAAAAATAATATGAGGTGTTTCATAAACGCATCCTTTCTAATGGGGTAAATCAGGAATGATGACGTCTTTTGGGACGTCCCAGACTTTGATATAATCGATCATGTGATGGGCGACCTGCTTCCCATCGACAGTCTCGAAGCCAGGCCAACCAGGAATTGACGCGGCATGTTCGAAATATTTTCGTTCCTGATAGGTGATGGAATTGTCAGTTGTTATTCCCATCCAGGTAGTCGTGGTGGTGTCAGTCCCGAACGGGTCGGTATGAGTATTCGAAGGAGGGTCGATATCGATCTCCGCAGGCCGAATATCCGTCAGCGTGCGAGGCAAGGTGGTAATCCAATCGTAGTACGGGCTACCAAATGGAATCAGGCGATCTGGAAGCCTTCGAACCACGACACTATCCACTAAGATTCGGACCTCATGTGGGAGTAATTCCATTGCGAACGTGTGATACTGATAGCTACCCGGAGTTGTATCGTCCGTGTTGAATGGAACCGGTGGAATGGGATAACCCGGGTCGGAATAAAGATCGCTTGCATGAAATCCATACGCTTCCACATTGCTGTGAAGATCTGAGGAGTCCAATGCCTGGTCTAGATAGAGTATGCCGCTATCGCCTGTTCCATGTGGTGGATTTAGGTTATACTCCCAATGACAATTGTGGGTTTCCGATATTGTATCACCATGAGGATCTATTGAATCTCGCAATGTAACTGATGTTGGCTGATTCGCTTTCGAAAACCGAAGCGTATCGCCAGCCCGGTTAATGTGGTAGCCCGCGGAAAAAATCCTCCCTGTGCTATCGACGTGCCAGGGCAGCTTATCGGCGATGCAGCCGTCGTTATAGGAGTAATAAAACGAGAACGAATCGGTGGAATTGGCCAATGACACCGGCCAATTGGAATACTGCATAAAGCCAGAAGCAGCGACGGTATCCATTCCATGTCCGGGAATGAATTGCACCTGGTAAGGAACATTATTGATTACAATCGTTGCCGGATTGTTGGAGAGGCACCATTCTGGCTGAGAACTGATAAAAATCACGGTGCCACTCAGCTTTGCGAAGACGCCTTTGAAGGGGCCGCGCCAGAGCGAGTGATTGAAGTCAGGCTGAATAATGCCCATGTTCCCATTCCAGTCTGTTTCGTTCAAATCATATTCGAAGCCGTAGGTGAAGCCGCCGCCCCAGTTATTGGTGTGGTGCTGAATGTGAGGGATTTTTTCGCGGATTTCGTATTTTCCATAGGGCGCATGCGCATACGCCGAAGCGAACGGCGTATCGACCTTCTGCGTGAAGGGGAAGGGACAGCTTCGGATCACCCCAGCAGAAAAAATAAATTTTACGGTCGAGTCTGCGGAGGGAAGCGTATTCCCGCAGCTATCCTTATAGGCTTGAGTTAAAACGGTACAGCTACAAGTATCGACCGTATCTTCGCGGATGATAAGATCGAGCGCATGGCCGTCGTGAGCGTCGGTATCTGTTACAAGTCGAGCGTTGCTGTCATAGACACATTGGGTGCCTTCCGGATAGTAGTTACCACCCCACCCATTGCTCACGTGCCATTGGTTGCGGAACTTTGCTGAATCGTCGAATTCGTCGCTGAAAACAGCCGTATCCCATTTCGGCTCGGTATAAGCATGGAAAAATGCTCCCGGCATGACATGGAACCCGGATTTTAGTTTTATCAGATGCTTGGCCCGGAAATCGACGTCCTCGTTTTTACTGATAATAACGGGGCCATAGCCATGTGTTCTGGTCGTGTCGTTCGTGACGTTGCTTCCTACAGTAATGGTATCTCCTTGAAAAAGCCGCTGCCAGACGACGAATTTGCCGAGCGAATCGCCGCCGTAAGGAGCCCAATTTTCGAGCAGGACGCCATGCGTCATCGCCGCATATGTCGGATAATTCCAAGCAATCCCGTCCGAATCGAGCAGCATCTGTGCTTCGTTGCAAAGTTCAGCGCGCGTATCTGTCGAATCCGGCGGTCCAAACGGTTTGTAATACACGTCCGTATTTTGAAGAATGATATTACCCTTCTGCTGGATCGAGTATGGATTAATCGAGTCCTGCGCTGAAGCCGAAAGCGGCAACAGCGAAATGAAACTAAGAAGAAGCGTTCGTTTCATGGTTTTACCAATGAAGAAACAGGCAAGTTAATTCTTACCCTATATTTACTACAAAAAGAAGAACCGCTTTCGTTTCACGGCTGGCCCGTTATTTTTAGAAAGCCGCTGTCTGACCCTTGTAATGGCCTTTTCATCCAATTCTATTGGTGGTAGCGGCATTCCGGCACACACAGCGCCCGGATTGTTGGTGCAAAGGTCATCGGCGCTGACGGGAATGATACAATCGCCGCGTTCGCTGAAGCTCCGAGCGTACTCGTAAGCTGCCGGCCAATTCGTGAACGGACGGGTCGTAAGATTATGCGCATCGCTTGCCAGAAAGCTGACGAGGCCGCATTCCAAGAGCTTGAGCGAGCATTCCTGAAACGCATCGCCGAGTTCGCCAATCAGCGAGCCGGTCGTAACTTGCAATCGTGCGCCTTGCCGGACGAATTCCAGCGCATACTCCGGATGTCGAAGTACGCCAACATTTCGCTCCGGATGCGCGACAATCGGCGTGATGCCTCGCAGACGGTATTCGAATAGCAATTGACTGAAGTACGGCGGAACTTGCTCGAATTCGAGTTCGAGCAAAATATACTTCGATTTCTCGTCCGCCGTGAATTCCGCGCGGTCCGTGACCGAATGCGTATCCGGAGTGACGCGCACTTCCCCGCCCAGATGAAGGTCCATGTCAGGCTTCGCATCCAGCACTTTCTGAAATTCCTTTTTATGGTATTCATGCCTCGCAACGTCATCCATGCGTCCGCGAATGTGTGGCGTCGTTAAGATCGAGGTGACGCCCAAGCGCCGTGCCTCCTCGATCATCACGAGCGACATTTCGAGCGATACCGCGCCGTCATCGACGCCGGGAACAATATGGCAATGAATGTCAACCACGCTCGGGAGAAGGATGAGGGATGAAGGATGAAGGAGGAAGGGATTGTTCGCTCTCTTTCAGGTTCCTTGCGGAACTAAAAGATACCCCCTCTTTCGCCAGAAAGCCAAGGCCAAGCAAGGTAATTGAAATGTAGCTCAGCGCATGAGTCGCGACAGCATACGCGAGCGCAATGCTCGGAGGCACGCCGAAGATCATCGAAAGCCCGGTCGTGATGAGCGCGTGATACGATCCCGTCGCGCCGGGAGTGGGGATGGTGAACGCAATGCCGGAAAGCGTAAGCAAAAGAAACGCATCGCGCAATGTAAGAGCCGCCATTGCCGAATCGGGAAATGCCTGGAGCGAAACGTACATCGAAATTCCATACAAAACCCAGATACCCACAGTCCCAAGAATGAGGGGTACAATGGCGGATTTTTCCAAGCCTCTCAACCCACGCGAAAAATCGCGCGCAATCTGTTCTATCTTTCGTCCCCAATGGTCTGGCAAGGGACGAGCAATCATGGTAACTAATTGCTCGGTCCTTCGCTCGCTGAAAAAAACAAGCATAAGTCCAACGATCAGGAGGAGCATCGCCGCGAGCGCGATGAGCGCCGAGCCAGTGAACATCGGGAACACATTCGTCACCCGCGATTGAAACGAGAGCAGCGAAAAAACAATGAGCGCCGCAAGCGCCAGCACGTCCGCAAGCCGCTCGACGACCACGCTGGCAAGCGTACCCGCCATGGGAATGCTCTCGCCGCGCGCCATCACATACGGCCGCACCAGCTCGCCCGAACGCGGGATGAGATTGTTCATCGCATAGCCCGCGATCGTCGCTTTGAACGCCAGCCACAAACTCGTTCGCCGCTTGAGCGGCCGCAGGACAATCCGCCATCGCCACGCCCGCACCCCATGCGAGAGAAACATGATCAGCAACCCGCCCAGAAGCGGGATAACTCGCGCGTGGCGGCTTGCATCCACCATCCGACCCAAATCCTGACCGCGAAACGCAAGATAGAGCAGGCCCATCGTTACGATGGCAATGGCAAAATATTTCAGAACGGAGGACTTCACGTGACGATGTGCAAATTATTATACTCTAACCACAAGGGATGGTATTGCATTACAGTTGATGCGGGATTTCCTCTTCCATAATCGCATCCGTTGGGTCGTGGGAGGGTTCGTAGCCGTAGAGGAGCGGGTTGGCGGCAAGGAACCGTTCCGCGTCGATGGCGGCCACGCAGCCGGTTCCGGCCGCAGTCACGGCCTGGCGATAGACGTGATCCTGGCAATCGCCGCAGGCAAAGACGCCGGGAATGTTCGTGAAGGATGTTTTGCCCTTCGTTTCGATATATCCGACCTCGTTCATGTCGATGAGTCCTCGAAACAGTTCCGTGTTCGGCGAGTGTCCGATAGCAACGAACACGCCGTTCGTTGCAACCTGTTCGGTCGCGCCGGAAACGGTATTCCGCAGAATTGCTCCATTGACCATCTTGCGGCCTTTGTCGTCCATGGTTCCCAGGACTTCGATGATTTCCTGATTGATGCGCCAATGAATTTTGGCGTTTGCCTTCGCGCGCTCGAACATGATCTTTGAAGCGCGGAAATGATCGCGGCGATGCACGAGCGTGACCGAGTTACAAAAATGCGTGAGATAATTCGCCTCTTCCATCGCCGTATCGCCGCCGCCGACGATGAGCACATCCTGATTTTTGAAGAAAAATCCGTCACAGGTGGCGCAGGCGCTCACGCCATAGCCCATGTATAGTTCCTCCGACGGAAGATCGAGCATCTTCGCCCGCGCGCCGGTGGAAATGATAACGGTATCGGCATGATACTTTTTTTCTCCGGCATGAACCGTGAACGGCCGCTTTGAAAAATCGACCGAGGTGACGGTCTCGAATTTGCAGACGGCGCCGAAGCGAGTCGCTTGCCGGCGCAAAACTTCCATCATTTCCGGCCCCTGAATCCCGTTTTCGAAGCCGGGATAATTTTCGACTTCGGTCGTGATCGTAAGCTGCCCGCCGGGCTGATCGCCCTCGAAGACGATCGGCGCAAGATTAGCGCGGCCCGCGTATAGCGCGGCCGTCAAGCCCGCCGGACCGGAGCCGATGACAATAACAGGATGAACTTCGTGGCGATGAAGGTGTGTATGAGACATCGATATGGTTTGTTAATCTATAGTATTATCACAAAAAAAAACGTAATTCAGTTCGGATACCATGATTGTAGTGGCGCGGTTCCCGCGCCTGCCATGCGAAAGATCAGCCGATCGTTATGCCCATTCGAAGGCCGGGGAACCCGGCCACTACGGTTATATGCCTCTTTCGTCGTAGGACGAAACTCCCATCGCTTCTGTTTCATGGCACGATGTTCAAGAACAAGGCGCTGATACCGATCGCGGTCGTGGTGTTTGTCGATCTGCTCGGCTTCACAATGATTCTGCCGTTGTTGCCGTATTATGCCAAAACTTTCGCAGCTTCCGACGAGATGATCGGTTTCTTAGTCGCAAGCTATTCGATCTGTCAGTTTTTTGCCGGGCCGGTTTTGGGCGGGATGAGCGACCGTTTCGGGCGGCGTCCGCTACTGATCTATTCTCAACTTGGTTCGATGGCCGGTTTCATACTTCTTGCTTTTGCAAATTCTCTGCCATTAATGTTTTTATCAAGAATTATCGATGGGATTAGCGGTGGAAATCTCACGATTGCTCAGGCCTATATTGCTGATGTCACAGCACCGGAAGATCGAGCTGCGGCGATGGGTATTATTGGAATGGGATTTGGGCTTAGCTTCATAGTTGGAATGCCTATCGGTGGATTTCTTGCTACACATTACGGCTATTCGACCCCCGCATTTCTCGCGGCGTTTTTTGCGCTATGCAGCACATCGCTCACGACCTTTTATTTGAAGGAGCATCACCATGTCCGCGATGAGAATGCAAAGACTGGACTAAATTACTACGTCCGCGTCATCGAATATCTTCGAGACAAAGATTTGCGAAAGCTGCTGTTGACGTTCCTCTTTTTCGCGCTGCCGTTTTCGCTGTATGTTTCGATGTTTTCCCTGTTCGCAATGACTGAACTAAATTTTACGACCGAGCAAGTTGGCCTGTTCCTCGGATTTGTCGGGTTGCTCGGTGTGCTGTGGCAGGGAGTGGTGATTCGACCTCTCGTGCGAAAAATTGGGGAAGTATTCTGTTTGCGGATAGGGCTGATTTCGATGGTTCTCGGTCTGGTGGGTCTCGCGTTTGCGCGGACGACGCCGGGGCTTGTTGCAATCGCTATTCTCTTCTCATTCGGAACCGGCGTGACGCGGCCAACTATTTCGAGCCTCATTACACAGCTTGCGCCGCCGAAGCGCAAGGGCGGCGCGCTGGGAGTTTCTTCCTCGCTCGAAAGTTTTTCGCGCGCAATCACGCCGATCTTAGGCGGCTGGCTTATCGGAGGCCTGCATCCGAACTGGATCGGCTACGCGGGCGCGATGATGGCGATGGTTGCGGTGGTGCTGGCCTTTGGCATCAGCCGGGATCGTCACGCGCTGACCGACTCAGCGCCGTCGCTCTAATCGTACTCCACCTGCGCCACAGCGTAAGCTACAACTCCCTCTTCGCGTCCGATAAAACCCAAGCGTTCGTTGGTCGTGGCTTTGACGGAAACGCGCTTGATGTCGAGACCGAGTGCTTCGGCAATTCGCGCTCTCATCGCGTCGATGTGCGGGCGCAATCGCGGCGATTCGAGGACAACGGTGGAATCTATATTTACAATGTGTGCGCCTTCGTTTCGAATGAGTTGGTGGACTCGTTTCAAGAGCGAAATGGAATCCGCGCCGCGCCATTCTGCGGCGTTGTCGGGAAAATGAAGACCAATATCGCCAAGCGCCAGCACGCCGAGAAGCGCATCCATGATGGCGTGGATGAGGACATCGCCATCGGAATGCGCGACGGTTCCCAACCGCGATTCGAGCGTGACGCCGCCTAAGACGAGCGTTTCGCCGGCGGCGAGGCGGTGAACATCATAGCCGATACCGACCATTGTCAGAACCTGGATTACGCGGATTAAAGCGGATTACACGGACGATTTTTGGATTTTATTTTTTCCAGTCATTGCGAGGAGAACGAATCGACCGAAGGGAGATTCGTTCGACGAAGCAATCCGTTAATTTGACGAGAAGATTGCTTCGTCGCGTTCGGCTCCCTTCGGTCGCCGAACACTCCTCGCAATGACGTTCATCACGCTGCTTCCACCATTTCTTCGACTCCGAGTTCCTTTGCGGCGTACTCCATAAGATCGCGCATCGTGTTGGGATCGAACGGTGAACGAAGTCCCGCGCTGCGGAAGATATTGAGAATGCCCACTTGTCCGCCCAGCTCGCACAGCTTGAGATACGTATCGAGCGCCTTCTCGTGGTTTTCCTCGTCCATCATTCCAAGCTGCATCGCGGCGGTTTGCGCGATGGCGTAGTCGATGTAGTAAAAGGGAGTCTGGAAGATATGACCCTGCGCATACCAGCGCGCGTATTTGTATTCTTCGATGCCGCTGAAATCCAGTCCGGGAATGTATTTATCCCATATCTCGGACCACGCGTTATCTCGATCGGAGGGCGTGACATTCGGATTTTCATATACCCAATGCTGGAACTCATCGACGACCGCAATGTAGCACATGAGCATGACGGCGTCATAAATATGATGGCGGCGGAATTTGCTTGCTTCGTCCGGCTTAAAAAACCATGAGAGATGCGGAATGCTAAGGAATTCCATTCCCATCGAATGAATTTCCGCGCCATCGCTCGTGGGCCATTGAAGATCGACGGCTTCGATCTTCTGGCTTTCCCACGCTTGAAAGGCATGGCCCATCTCGTGAACGAGCGTGCCGACATCGCCTTCGTCGCCAGTGGAATTACACAGAATCGCGACCCGGCCTTCATCCGGCATCGACGTGCAAAATGCTCCGGCCTGTTTTCCTTTGCGGTTTTCGAGATCAATGAGTCCCTCGCGGCGCATCCGGCTAAAATGGGCGCCAAGTCGCGGCGAAATTTCATCGAACAGATGCTGAGCGCTATCGAGCTGTAGCTCGATCGGAGCGATTCCGGTCGGGAGCGAAAACTCCGGATGGTAACCGGCATCCCACGGCTTGAGGGTCGGCGTTCCAAGCGCAGCGGCTTGCTCACGATATAATCGCTCAATAAGCGGCGTGGCATATTCACGCACGGAATCGCGGAATGCCTTCGCTTCCGCTTGGCCATAGTCCGTTCGGCGCATTCCAAGATAGCCGAGCGGAATAAAATTGTCATGACCGAGCTTCCGGCCCATTTCGTCGCGCAGCTTTACCATGCCGTCGAATATCCGAGCAAGCTCGTCGTGATGTTCGAGGAACCATCCGCGGTATTTGAGCCATGCGTCCTTTCGGGTCTCGGCGTCGGAATCGCTCTGGAGCCCGCGCGCTCGAGCGAGCGTCATCGTCTTGCCCATGACCTCGACCTCACCCGCGCTGACAATCTTGCTATATTGATCGGCCAGATCGTCCGTGCGAACGCGAAGCTCGGAATTGATCGGCGCGAGCGGCTCGACACAAGTCAGAAGCGCGTCGATTAGATACGGGCCGTAGCGTTTTCCAACCGCCGCTCGGTAGCGGCTTTTCAGGAATGCTTCGAGCATCGCGGCATTGCCTTTTTCCGAAGCGGGAGTAAGTTGTTCGCGAAGATATTTATCGTCTTCCGTCCATGCCGCGTTCGCCATGTCCTGGGCATGTTTGTAGTGGATGCGGCTGGTCTCGCCGGAAATATAGGCGCCGATCGCGTTCCAATCGCCGTAGAGATCGAGCCATTCCTTCGGTGAGCCGGATTGCTCGGCGGCCGGAATGCGGGCGATGAGCTTCGAAAATTCCTGTTCGACGAATTCCTTCGTTAGTTTTTCCGGCCGATTCTGGTAATACTTAAATTGCATAAAAAAGGGGTGTTGATATGATAATTGGTTCATAACACCCCAATAAGCCAAAAAAGTTGAGACAATCGGCATCTATTGTGGGTTATAATAAAGATAGACACTTTTTTCGCGCCTCCGCCGACAAACCCAAAGGTCACGCTTTTTTCTTGCATGCGCTCACTTTTTTTCGCACTCGTTCTTCTCATCTCGTCCGGCATTGCTCAGGCTCAACTCCCCGGCTCACCGGCTGCGGAGCGCCATTATACTATTCTTGGCATCTCCATCGTCGGCAACCGCACGGGCGATGCGCAGACGATCATCAGCCAGAGCGGTCTCTATAAAGGCGAGCAGCTTACGCTGCCAAGCGACGCGATCCGCGCAGCGCTCAAGCAGCTTTGGAATATGGGGATTTTTTCTAACGTGGATGTCATCATCGAGAAGCAGGTGATGCAGCCCGATAGCGTCACGGGGCTGTTCTTGAGCTTACGTGTTACCGAACTGCCCCACCTGAATAAATATACCATCGACGGCAATAAAGAGATAAAGACGGCAGACGTCGACAAAGCGCTTTCGCTGCGCGAGGGCGATTATGTCCGCCCCTGGGAACTCGAGGCCGGGAAGACCCGCATCAAGGCGCTCTACGAAAAGGAAGGCTATCATTTCGCCACGATTTCCATTCAGCAGACCGCCGCGAGCGATTCAGCGAGACGACTGGATTCCACGAGAATCGATCTTCTGATCGCAATCAACGAAGGGAAGGAAATGGTCGTCCGCCACATTGATTTCGAAGGAAACGTGCATGTCGCTGCCGGCGATTTGCGCGGGGCTACGGACGACACAAAGGAAAAAAAATGGTGGAATATCTTTTCGAGCGGCGATTTCGACGAACATAAATACGAAGACGATAAGAAAAAAATCGTTGACTATTATCACTCGAAAGGCTATCGCGACGCGACCATCCTGAGCGATTCCGTTTGGACCACCGGCGAGAACAACCTCAATATTCTCATTCATGTCTATGAAGGTCCGCAATATTTCGTAAGAAACATCGCGGTGGTCGGCGCGGAAGTTTTTACGCCCGATGAAGTTCGCGATCACTTAGGTTTCCACAAAGGCGATGTCTATGACATCGTGCGCATGGAGACGAACCTGCACGGCCCGACGCAGGACTTTACCGATGTCGGCTCGCTTTATTACGATCGCGGTTATTTGGCCAATCTTTCGAAAGAAGAGACGGTCGTGCCGGGGGATTCGGTCGATATTCTCATTCGCGTCCAAGAGGGGAAGGAGCATTACTTCCGGTATGTCGATATTAAGGGCAACACGAAGACGAAAGACTACGTGATACGGCGCGAGCTGTTCACGCGCCCGGGCGACGCATTCAGCCGCGCGGCAGTTATCCGCTCGATGCGGCAGCTTGCGGCGCTCAATTATTTCAATCAGGAAAAACTCCAGCCCGAATTATACCCTCAGCCCGACGTGACCGATGTCGATATTACCTACAATGTGGAAGAGAAATCGAGCGACACATTCAATGCCTCCATTGGCTATGGCGGCACGCTCGGGTTCACGGGTTCCGTCGGTGTTTCGTTCAACAATTTCGACATCACCGATCCATTGCATGGCGGCGGCGGGGAAGTGGTTTCCGTCTCGGCGCAGGCCGGACAGTCGAATTACCGGTCGCTCTCGCTCAGTTTTAACGAGCCGTGGCTGAATCAGCACCCGACTTCGCTCGGGTTCCAGGTTTATACCTCCAGTTCCGCGTATATTTATACGTCCGTCCAAACGGGCGCATCTCTTTCGTTAGGCCGGCGGCTCAAGTGGCCGGACGACTTTTTCCGCATCGACTGGACGCTTTCGGCGTTGCATTCGAACATCCAGAATGGCGGCGGCATCTATACGGCTGGCATTCACGATGAGACCGCCATCCAGGAAGTGATCTCGCGCACTTCGACGGACAATCCCATTTTTCCGGGAATCGGCTCCGAGTTTGCGCTCCTGACGCGCTTCGCATATCTGCCGCTTGCCTCCATTGCTCCGAATCAACCCGCGAACTACTATCGCAATGGCATTACGATGAAGTTTTACACGCCGATGCTCGATGCCGGAGGACAACACAAAGTTGTACTCATGACGCTGGCCGACATCGGGCAGATGGGAGGCATCGGCGGCGCTCCGTTCGTGCCGCCGACCGAGCTTTTTGTGATGGGCGGCAGCGGGTTGGTTACGGGAGTCTATACGATTCCGCTGCGCGGCTATCCCGATGCGCGCGTAGGCGTACAGAGTGGGACTGCCCAGAACAGTATCTATGCTCCGGGCGGCGATGCGTATGCGCATTACGTTGCCGAGCTACGGTTTCTCGTTAGTCTCGAGCCGATCCCGATTTATTTTCTCTCCTTCGCGGAAGCCGGCAACGTCTGGGCCGATTTTTCCCATGCCGACCTTTTCGATCTCAAACGCTCGCTGGGAGTGGGCGCGCGCGTGCAGGTCCCGGCCGTCGGGCTGATAGGGATCGACTTTGGCTATGGCTTCGACCCGGTCGGTGTCTTCGGCGCCCCCAGCGGCTGGCAGACACACTTCCAGTTTGGGAAGGGATTTTAGGCAGAGCTTGAATGCAGTTATTCCGGCCGTGCCACGACCGGCAGCGAGGGATAGGCCTCCGCTTTTTTCTTCTGCACTTCGAGTTCGGGAGCGAGAATGTCTTCCGGCGCAATCAGCGTGGCTGGGACTTTCGAGCTAAAGCTGAACAAGCCGCCGGAGCCGGCGGAGATGAGTATGTTGCGTGTCACGCTTTCTTTCGAAGCAATCATTTCACGCAAATCGCGGATGGAAGGAAGCCCGATTTCCGCGCCACGCACTAATTCTTCGCGGCCATCCGCATACACTTTATAAATGAGCGCGGGAATGATCATCTTCCCGTTGGCGAGCAAATCCTGAATGCTGAATCCGGCGTCTTCCGGCGGCGCGCCATTATCGATCGCGCGAACGACGAGGCCAAAATCATAGCCATCGTCTTTGGCTCGATCCAAAAGTTCCTGTTTCATTGCGGAAAGTTTGATCGGTTTCGAATCGATGTATTCGACGATGCCGGGCGCGGGCACGTTCTCTGTTAATCCCGGCATCCCGCCTGCCAGCGAGCGGGCGTGGCCGTTGGGATCCAAAATTTCCTTGGTGGGCGTGCGCGTCATGTAAAGCGTCTTCAAGATGCCTTTATCCACCATCGTCAAATCCGCCGGCGGCGCGACGCCTTCATCGTCGAACGGATAATAACCGAGATACTCGATCCCGTTTTTCGATTTCGTGAGTGAAATATCATGCAGCGAAACGGTGGTGGGAAGTATTCTTGTATTTAGCTTTTCCTTGAGCGAAGCACGTTTGCCGGATGAGAAAATCGCAGAGACGTCGTTACCGAAAATATCTTCGCGCGCAGCGAACAAACGCGATACGAGATTTTCGGAGAGGAAATCGGCAGCGGCTTCATTTTCAAATAGGATGGGGCCGGTATATTCTTTATCGAAGAGCGGAGCCTTTTGCAAGGCAATGAGTTCGCTGGAAAGTTCTTCGACTCTCGAATGCAGTTCCGTTTCGGATGGCAGCCTCTCCGGCGTAGCCGCAACGAAGGTGCGCGAGAGTATGAGCGGCTCTCCATCGGAAGTGGCCTGCGTGGAGACGTTCAGATGAATTTCGCAGAGCGTCACGGGCTTCCTGACGCGCGTACCCTCGGTGTTCGCGATCCATTCGTAGGAGTTTGTGATGCTAAGCGAAACGCTCGACGTCTGAATCTCCGGATGCGTGCTGAAGCTTCCGCTCAAATCCTTCACCATTGTTTCGAGCGCGGCGCGATCGAAATGGAGTGTGACGGGCGGCTCGGCAATTTGAATGGATGGAGCTTTCGAAAAATCGGGGAGATCGCGCAACTCCGGCGAAAGCTGTTTGTGTTCGAGCGCGGCCTTCTTTTTCGAGAAATTTTCGTTGGCTTCTTTGAACAGATCGTCCGTCGAAAGCCAAAGCACGCGGCGGATTCCGGTATAATCGTCATCGAGCGGAAGTGTGTTATCCGGCGCGCTGCTGTAACTAAAGAGACCGGTATTGTCCGAGAAATTCTCGTCGTTGAACTGATAATTGTTCAGCAGCAGCCGGACGGTTTCCTTGCGCTCGTGATGATCGTTGGACTTTGTGAGCGATCCGTTCGACGCGGATATGTCCAACTTTTGCTGATCGGCCACCGTATAAGCGATGAAGAAGGGATCGACAAGTCCCTGCAAATGCAAATCTGCTTTTGCACGGCCAAGCTCATCGGCCATCGCGCGCTCGACGGTGGAAATAGTCTTATCGGAGACTTGCGCGTTTGCAGGTTGCCCGGAAAACAGGATGAAACCTGCTGCTACAAGAAATATTTTAGTTGGTGCCAATTGCATCTTTCTTTCCCTGATTTATCGTGAGAGCATCCGGCGCCGGGAGGATGGGCAGCCGCTCTTGTGATTTTTCTTTCTTTTGCACTTCGATCTCGCGCACAAGCAAACTGGGGCTGGACGCCGAAACGGGAACCCATCCGGACTCCGCGCCGCACATGCCGTTGAAGGTTTCGCTGTCGTTGCCGGCCGCGATGATGCGCTCGAAGGTGGCGAGCGGCGTGCCGATCAGATCGGCGCCGCGCACCAGTTCGTCCGGCTTGCCATCGGCATACACGCGATAGACGAGGATAGGCAGCACATTGAAGGCATTCGGGATCGTCCGTCCCGTCAGTGTAAAGCCTCCTTCGACTTCCTTGAACCACAGTCCGTAAGGCTTATCCTGTTTTTTGCATTCGGCGATGAGCATCGAGCGAAGCGAATCGACGGGCACGGTCTCTTTCGCTACCACGACTAAATTCGATTGCCGCGCTTCAGGAAGTTTACCCGGCTCCGCACGGCCATGACCGTTCGAGTGTGGGAACCCTTCGATCGGGGAGCGTGCCATCAGAAAATTTTTCAGCACACCGTTTTCGACAATATCGACGCGCTGGCCTTTTACGCCTTCATCGTCGTACTTGTAATGCCCGAGCAAATCCGTATTGTTGTAGGTTTCCAGATTGGGATCGTCAAAAACATCCATGAATGACGGCAACACCAATTGCCCGACTTTTTTCTTGAAGGTCTGGCCTTCGTTCTCGTCTTTTTCGCGGCGCGCTTCGACGCGGTGACCGAAAATCTCGTGAAAGAACACGCCCGCCGGACCGCCGGATAAAATGGCCGGGCCGGCATACGGGCTGACCACAGGCGCATTCCGCATTAACTGGAGCGTAGCGATCATCGCCTTTACATCGCGCACGATGGAATCGTCCGGCGGAAGGTCTTCGGGCCGATAGGCGAAGTAACTTTTGTAGAGCGGCAGCTCCATCCCGTCATCGGCCTTTGCCGTAGCCATGACCATGACGCGCACATAGAGTTGGTTCGACGCAATCTCGCCACCTTCGGTCGAGACGAAATATTTTCGGACAATACTTGCATCGAGCATGGTTCTGGCCTCGAAAATATCTTTCTGACCCGCAAAGAGCGCGGAATACCGATCGAGACGAGCTTCCCATTCCTTCCTATTACGGAAATAACTTGCCATTTCGATTTCCGGCTCGAAGTAGTGATTTGCCGCATCGGCCTTGCTGAAATCGCCGGAGGTATCTTCTTCAGTGACTTTGATGGTCTTGTTTGTCCGGACTTGCTGAAGCCGCTCGGTCGCGCTATTGTAACTTTCGTTCGTAGCCCGCCAAAGCGCCAGCTTGAGCGATCCGGCATTGTCCTCATAAGGAATAGCGCGGGCGCCGTTTCGGGCAAACATGTCGTTCGAGGCCCGGATTTGGTGGGTGTTGTCGAGCGAGTAATCGCCGACGCGAAGATCGACAAGCAGCATCCGGCGTCGCGACGAATCCGATTTCGTGATCGCGCCATAGCTTGCCACCATGCTCACGTTTTGCTCGTCGCCGACGTTATAGCTCATGTAATACGGCGGCATGGGCTGCCCGGCAAGCGCGGCCTGCTCGCGGGCAAGCTCCGACTTCATCGTCTGGATGACGATGTCGTTTGCGGCGGTCTCCTGCGCCCATGCAGGCGCGAAGCCACCTATTAGAAATAGAATAATGGCGAGCGGTCGCCTAATTTGAGGAATTGAGTACATTTCTTGAAAAAAAGATCGAAACCAAGACCTGAACCACAGGTGAAAACGTGGAAGCGTAAAACGGGAAGAAGAGTTCGGAAAAGCTGTTGTTTTGCCCGTGGATAATAATTCATTCGACCAAAGTTATCCGGAGGCTAACTCCGTCATCGCCAGCAGGAACGCGCCCGTCCCCCACCACCATTCGCCGGTGGAGAGGGATTTGTAATACTCCACGGTTCCCGGCCAGGTGCCTTCGGAGACTCCCAGCACGCGGCCATCTTTGTCAACTGAATCCCAGAGACCGCGAACTGCATTTTCGGTGAGACCCATCGGTCCCATGGGCCCTATGAGTCCCATTCTTTGAGATTTGAGAAACGCAAACAGAAACATCGCCGAAGCGGATACCTCCTCGTAGGCTGCGGGGTCATCCAAAATTGTTCGCCACAACCCACGCTTCGTTTGGCGCTCGGCAATTGCGGAAGCAAGCTGCTGAAAAATCGAGAGAAGATTTTTATACCGCGCGGTTTTTTTATCTAAGAGTGGCAACATCTCCGCCAATGTCATCATCACCCACCCATTGCCGCGCGCCCAGCTTCCTTCGGAACGCTTGCCGCCATGATTCTCTTCGCAATGGATGAAGAATGGCTTATTGCCGTCCTGCAAGCGGTCGAGGTGCAGGACGATTTGCTTCACCGCTTCATCTTCCCACGGCACTCCGAGAAATGGCCCGATCTTCGCGAGCAGAGCGGAAGAGTAATAAACACTGTCGATATAAATATTCGGGAGATCGATATTGTGCAGCAAAATTCCTTCGCCGTTGCGAAGAGCCTTGTCGCGGATAAATTCGTAAATTCGGAGAGCGGTATCTTTAAGCTGCATTCGGAATTCCGGGAACTCGCGGACAACATCGGGATAGAGCAGCGCAAAGCTCCACGATCCACAGAAGTAATGGACCGGAACGCGCTCGGCAAGATGAAACGCCAGCCACCGGCGCACATACGCACGCACCTTTGGATTTTCATCGACGGAAAGCCCGCGAAGCAACCCATACATAGCCAGCGATTGACCCCAATCCGCGGATTGCGATTCTGGCCGATAGCGCTCGATGAATGATTCGCTGACCGTGCGGATAAGCGCGCGCGGTTTTATAGAATTGTTCTTACTTCTTTTTGCCATTCTTGAATTGTTGAACGGAGGCGATAATTTTTCGAGCGCGTTCCTCGATTATACTAAAATCGCCGCTTTCCAAATCGCGGTCGCTCACAAGCGGCGTTCCGACGCCAACAGCCGCAGCACCGGCATCGAACCACTCCGGCACATTTTCGACGGTCACGCCATTAGTGGGAACGAAACGAATATTCGGCAGTGGTCCGCGCATGGCGCGAATATATTTCGGGCCAAGCTCCGCAAGTGGAAATAATTTTACGAAATCCGAGCCAGCCTGTGAAGCTTGCCACGCTTCGGTCGGCGTGAGCGCGCCGGCCATGGAAACGACGCCAACCGCGCTCGCCACGGCAAGCATGTCGAGATCGGTTACGGGGCTGACGAGAAATTTCGCGCCGCTCTCGATGGCGCGCGTCGCCGCTTCCACGCCGATTACGGTTCCCGCTCCGATGAGACAATCCGGGAACGCTTTACTCACGCGATAAATACAGTCCTCGGCATTCTTCGAATTCATCGTAATCTCGACGATGGAAATGCCGCCGTTCACAATGGACGAAACCACGCGCTCGATCTCTTCCGTATGCTGAAGTCGAAGCACGGCGAAGACTTTCTCGTCGAGAATACGCTGAATGACGGCTGCTTTAGTCATGTCTATTTCTCATGCATAATCTGCCTGTATCGCGGCATATTCCTCAAATTATCCAGATCAGGATCGCTGGTTCCGGCGTCCCGGTAATTACCAGAGCGAGTGGCCGAGTCTAAATAATCTAAGGCAAGATCGAGCTTGGTATTATTCTTCGCAAGGACACAGGCGGCATTGTAATACACGAGTTCGGCTGCGGTTTCAGAAGCTCGCCAGCGTGGCAGTTGCTTCACAAGGTCGATGCTATAGTTTACCCCGCGATCGTGGTTGCCGCCATAATCGAGCGCCAACGCATATTCAATCCTCAACCCAATGGAATCGGGATGCAGCGCAATCGCCTTTTCAAAAATCGGAAGACTTCGCCTCGCTACTTCCCGAGAGCGCACCACATCGTGCATGCGATCATAGCCGATCATCAGATCGAGATAGAATCTTTCGTTGACGGAGTCCAATTCGATAGCCCTCTTGAAGAACGTTGCAGCTCTGTCCTTGTTCGAATAGGATAAAAGCCCTCCCAGATTTTCGTATGCCATCGCATCGTTGGGGTGGTCCTTCAGGCGCTGCTCCGCATTCATCAATCTTTTCTCCGCCGACATCACCCCGTTCGCAACATTGGTTACGTCGTCGGAAAGAGAGTCTCGGATAGTGAGGAGTTCGCGCATCCCACCGGCATATTCGTTGCTCCAAATGTCCGCACCCATCTTGGTGTCATAAAGCCGCACGCAAACGGTTAGCTGATCGCGCATTTTTCTGACGGTGCCATCGATGATGAATCTCGAGTGGAGTTCTTTTGCAATCGCTATCGGATTTAGCGTGCTGGACTTGAACGAGGATGCACGCGACCTGTCCACAACCTGCAATTCATCGCTTGTCGAGAGCCGGGAAATAATGGCATCGGCAAACACGTCGAGATTTTGCACACTGTCCTGATCGAAGTTTACCACCGTGAATGGCAGCGTTGCGATCTGGGCTTTGGCTCCCACATTGGCCTCCTCTTTGCCTCGAAAAACAAACGCATAGAGGAGAACGGCAATGACAAGTACAACCGCGCCGGCTACGGTCCACAGGAGCCTTCGCTGGGGCTTTGCCGGTAACAGGACGTTTTCCGCGTGGACCGTCGCCTCTGCAATGTGCCTTTTGACGCCGCGAACGATCGCTTCCTTATCCTTCCACGAGCCGCGATGAATGCCGGCAAGTGCGTACTCCATCGGCGAGGGCAGTCCAACCCGCTCCAGTTCGATGGGAAAAATAATCTTCTTATTTTCGGAGGCGAGCGCAAGCTCCTTGCTGACATTATGAGAGGTTGCAGAGTGCCCAGACAGAAGGACAATAAAGAGATCGCAATTTTTAAGATTATCGACGATCTCGCCCGACCAGATGGAAGCGGTTTGGATCGCATCCTGATCGATCCAGACCGTCAAGCCCTCGGCGCGCAGCAACTCGCTCAACGCCATTGCTTCGCGCTGATCTTGTCTGGAGTAGCTAATAAATATCTTTGCGGCCATAACGGTCAGTTGCGGCAATGAGAACGTCCAAACTACGAAAATAGCTCACTGACTGCGCGGCTTCGAATGAGATACGCCGTTTACTATTTCAATCCCGTCGGGATCGCCTCGAAGCCCGGCTGCACGTTCACATCGGCGAGCGTGCGCCAGGCGCCATCTTCGAGCGAGCAGAGTATCCAGACGAAATTGACGGGATAACCCGGCGCGGCGACGTTCGGATGGTAACCTTTTACAATGGTCACGGCGTCGTTCTCATACACCGGCTGCACGAATTCCGGGTTTTCGAGATTCGTGTAAATAAATTGCGTGGCAAAACCGGGACGCGGCATGTCGAAAAACAGATAAAGTTCCTCGCGAGTGGTGGCGTGTTCGTGTGGTGGCCAGCTCGTCCAGTTGCCGGGTTTTGACATGGTAAATCCTAAAAGAATGCGCGAGCCTTCGATATTCTCGCAGAGCACTTTATTCAAATCGCGGTAATAGGGTTCTTGCCCGACCTTGAGCGCAAGCGATTCATTTGGTTTTACATCCTGCTCGTATCTCACGAGCTTTGTGGGATGAGATTGTTGCGTCGGCGCGGAGGCCTCGATGAGATCGAATGAACTATCGGTTGATACTTCGAATGATTCCCCACGCGAAATATAAATTCCGTCGAATCGGCTGAGATTGAATGTTTTGCCGCCCGCTTTAATTTGCCCATTACCATGCAGGCAGAGCATCGTTGTTTCTCGGCCCGGATTTTGGCCGGTGACGCTCCTAATCTCTTTATCGAGAATAACGCGACCGGCATACAAGACTTTGAATGCCGAGGTTTCCGGCGTGATTGAAATATTGCGGCCTTTAGATGCGGCGGTATTTCGAAATAACCAGTCCATAATTCTTAATTCTTAACTCCTAATTCTTAATTAGCCAGCCATCCTCCATCGACGACGAGCACATGGCCATTCACATAATCCGATGCCGCCGATGCAAGATAAATGATGGCACCGGCAAGATCTTCCGGCTCGCCCCAACGTCCGGCGGGAATGCGTGAGAAGATTTGCGCGCTGCGCTCGGAATTTGCTCTGAGTGCCGCAGTGGCGTTGGTAAGCATATAGCCCGGCGCGATGGCATTTACATTAACACCATATTTCGCCCACTCATTCGAAAGCGCTTTTGTGAGCTGCGCAACGCCACCCTTCGCGGCAGCATACGCGGCGACATTCAACCCTCCCTGAAACGATAAGAGCGATGCAATATTGATAATTTTTCCGTTGCCCTGCTCGATCATAATTTTCCCCACGGCTTGCGACCATTGGAAGACGGCATTCAGGTCGGTGTCGATAACTTCGTTCCAGTCATGTGCACTGTAATCCGCCGCCGGAGCGCGCCGGATAATGCCGGCATTATTGACGAGAATATCCACGCTGCCCCAGCGTTCGACAGCCGAAGTTATAGTCTCCATCATTTTCCCTGGATCCGTGACATCAGCAACAATCCCATGTGGCCTATCGGACCCATGGGTCCCATGGGACTGAATTGCCTGCTGAACTTCAGCTAGCGCAGCCTCATCTCTGCCAACCAGCGCCATGTTTGCCCCCGCGCCCGCCAGCGCGATAGCCGCTGCACGGCCCAAGCCACGCGATGCGCCGGTTACAATGGCCGTTTTACCGCGTAACGAAAATAACGATTCAAGGAATGACATAGCACAAAAATACGATATAGTCAAAGATAATTTTCACATTCCATGATTCGGTACCTCATTCTCGTCGTTTTCCTCGTTTGTTGTTCAACGGAAGTTTTCGCCATTCATCCGTATAAAGATTACGTTGCAGTTCCCTCGCAAGCGGGAATGACCTACGATAGCCTCAATCTCCACGCGAAGGATAACGTTCGCTTAACCGGATGGTATTGCAAGCCGGCAGTCGATACGTTGCATCTTCTCATTGTGCTGGCCGGCGGAGACGCGGGCAACATGAGTTACGATGTTCCTCTCGCGCAATTTATCGTGCAGAATTTTCAGGTTCCCGTGCTGCTCTTCGATTATCGCGGATTCGGAACGAGCGATGCGTTTGCCTACGATTCGAACGCCATCGGCCATCCGGAATACCTCACTGATTTCGATGCGGCGGTCTCGTATGCGAAATCGAAATATGCGGCGAAGAAGATTGTAATATACGGAAGGTCGATGGGCGCTTCGCTGGCGCTTGTCGAAGCGTCGATGACATCGGAAATTATTGGTGTTATCGCCGAAAGCCCGTATGCGAGGCAGGATTCGCTGGCGGCTCGCTTCGAAGCAGAAAATCCGAGCAGAGTGGTAAAGCCCATTGTTTCCGACAAGCTGGAACCGTGGAAACACATCCGAGATTTTCGCGCGAAAAATCTACTCATACTTCATGGCGCAAGCGAGAAGTATATTTTTTCCGGCGAACTCCAGGAACTTCTTCAAGCCGCGCCGGTCTCGAATAAAAAATTTATCGACTTTCCCGGCTGCGATCATCTCGAACTTCCGTTCAAAGCCCCGCAGCAATTGGGGGATGCGATGGCATCGTTTTTGACGCAGTGCGAGTAAATGCTTGGACTTCTTTAACGCGCTCGCGAAGCCATGCGGTAAGACGATCTAAATTCCATTCGCCGGCGGCAACGGATAAAATAGTTTGCTCCTGATCGTCAATTTCCTTCATCATTTCAAATCGGTTAGCACGAAGTACCCATTCCATCATGGCATGACCGATCCGTTTATTGCCATCGACGAAAGGATGATTTCGAATAAGGAATAACCGAGCGCGGCAGCTTTAGCGATCGCATCGGGATAGAGATCCTGACCGCCAAAAGTCTGCAAGGGTTGTCCCAGCACGGAGAGAAGCATGTTCCTGTCACGGACGCCATGGAGGCCTCCGGCATCGTCAACAATTTTCTTTTGTTCGCGCAAGACATATTCAATGTCCGGATAGCGCATTAACTCAATCGTTTATAAAGTTCCTGATTCTCTTCTCGAATTCGTGCGCCAATCTCGTCGTCGGATTGCAGATGGAGTGGGAGTTTGGATTTTACACTCGTTTTGATGAAATCCTCGTCCGTCGTGCCCACGCTTTCCGCAGCACGATGGATTTCGCGCAATTCTTCGTTCGAGAATTCGATACTGATGCGGTCCATGATTATTTTAACCCCAAGTACCCAAATCGGGTTCGATTGGATTGAGCCCTACGCCGCCACTTTCTTCTTCAGCCCTTCGATGGGCCACATGGTTGCGGCTTGCTCGGCGCTGGCCTTTTGAAGCGCGCTGCCATCGCGCATGACGATTTCGAAGGCGCTCTGGCGTTCGAGATGATCGAAAAATACCGGTTGCGCAAGACGGTTGAGCGCTTCGCGGGTGTCGATGGTCGGTTTAGTCACTTTCATTACTGAATTTAATTTAAATGGAATGCTGAAAGCATAGCACATCCAATATACGGAAGGTCTGGTTCCCGCTTTTTTGCTTCTTATCGATTTTCTGCGGAAAATCGGGATTTGAGAGGGGTACGGAGCGGAACCTCAGCCGGGAAAGTACGGTTTGCCACGTTTAGTTTGATTGCCGCCTTTCGTCATATTGCTACCGGCCGGCCAGCGCGCGAACTGCGCAGGATGCAGCGCGTGGGCGCCCATTTCGCGCAATTAGGCGCGCTCCTTACCGTCCTCGTCTTTTTTGCCGATACGATTAACGCGGATATTCTCTGTGCCGCCATCATCGGCGATATTCGTTTTGACGACAACCCTCTTATTCTCGATTCGGCAACCGATTCGACAAGCGTCATTCCGGACGCGCTCCAACCTCACGTCAATTATTATGCGGCTGCCAGGTACGATGGCGGCGCATCGAATGTCCACCGGCACGTAGTGCCCAGATTTCTCGGTACCACGATCATTGAGGATGTCGATAGTCCCGGCGTGCTCGATGGCGCATCGACGGACACGCTGAACTTCGATATCCAGTCCTATTATACACAGACGAAGATCGACGAGGAGAGCGCCATCACTACGCTCGACCGAACGATCGCATATTCTCGCCTGCTGATTTAGCCGCTCCCCCGGCTACACTCGTAGCCGTGACCTTTAGGTCACGGTGTATTTCGAATTCTAATGCTCCGCAGCCGTGACCTTTTGATCACGGCTACATCGCGCAATGTAATCCATTGTATCGGCGCGTGCATATTTTTCCAGGGTATTACCGGAGTAATCCAGGACATGTCATATCGTCATATCATTTTAATTTTTGCTGCCATGCCGATAGCGCTTATCGGCTTTGGTAGCGCGGCGCATGGCCAAACGGACACGCTGGCGCTAAGCTTGGGTGCCGCGCGCCAAATCGCGCTTACCCGATCTGCCGTGCTTGCGGGCGATCGCTATCGTCTGCACGCTGCCGAAGCCGATACCATTGGCGCGCATCTCTATCCAAATCCGGAGCTATCGGTCAATGCCGCAAGCTACGGCGTATTTCAAAAGCCAATCGATAATTCGCAGGCTACGACTTCCTATCGCATAGACCAGACGATCCCGATTGCCGGCCAGAGGAGCAATCATATCCTGACCGCGAGAGAATCGACCGAAGCCGCGCGACACACCTATGATTATCAGGTTTTTCAAACGAAAGCAGCGGTCAAGGATAGCTATATCGACGCGGCTTATGCTGAGATCAATATCGGTCTCGCTCGGCAGAATTACGATCTCTTCGCAAAACTCATCGAGGCATCGAAAGCACAGCTTCATTCCGGAGCCATTGCCGAAGAGGATCTGACGAAGCTCGAACTGACCGAGCTGACCTACCGTCAGGCCGTCAGCGACGCCGAGCAGAGCCTGATGGACGCGATGAACTCGCTCAAGCAGACGATGGGATTCGACACGACCGCGCCGATCAAAGTCCAGTATGATTTCCAATCGTCTGGCGATCTCATGCCAAAGGATTCGCTCGAACGAGTGGCCTACGAGCAGCGTGCCGATCTCAGCGCATCCGAGCATAACGTGAAAGCTGCGGAGCATCAATCCGATCTTTCACGATCGAACGCTTGGCCCGCGCCTTCCTTCGGAATCGAACTTGACCGCAACGGGCCGGACTTTTCAAATCTCTACGGCGGAGGAATCGGTATCTCCATTCCGATCTTCAATCGGAATCAGGACGATATTTATCGTTCCGAATCGAACGAACGCGCAGCCGAATACGACTACGAGAATGCACGTATCGGAGTCCACGGCGATTTCAACGCGGCGTATGAAAAATACAGAAACTCGCTCGGCGTTTTTCGCGGGCTGCCGCCGGACATCGTGAAAATGGCCACCGATGTGCGCGATAATGCCCTCCGTAATTATACGGATGGCCGCATTGGCTTGCTCGATCTGCTCAGTTCGGAGCAGGTCTATCACGATGCCATCGCGAGCTATTACGGCTCGCTTTACACCCTTGCCAAAAATGAGTCACTCCTTGAACGCGCCGTTGGCGTAGAAATTTTCGAAAGGTAATTCCATGAAAAAAATCAATTATTTATTTATTTTGTCCACGCTACTGATGCTTGGCGCTTGCTCGAACAAATCGCCGGAGCCTACGGAAGAATCGAAGGCGACGAAGGATGTGATCGTCGTCAGCGAAAAGATGGCGTCGCAGCTGCCGCTCGCCGAGGCCCAGACGGAGCCGATAAAAATCATGACCCTGCTATCGGGGCACATCGACTTCGACCCGAACAAGGTGACGCAAGTCTATCCGCTCGTCGGTGGCGTCATCAGTCATATTTATGTAACGCAGGGCGATATTGTCCGAAAGGGACAGGTGCTTGCGGATGTCTATAGCAGCGATTTTGCAAGCGCGATTTCGGATTTCCAAAAAGCGCGCGCGGAGTCAACGCTGACCGAAAAGGCGCTCAAACGCGAACAGGAACTTCTCGCCGCAAAAGTTGCCTCCCAGCAAGACGTTCAACAAGCGGAGAATGATGAAGCGCAGGCCAAAGCGGACTATCAGCGGAGCCTCAGCGCATTGAAGCTTCTGGGCGGTAACGAGAACTCGAACACGATGACGTTCCAGATCACCGCGCCGATCGATGGTGCGGTTGTCCAGCGGCTTGCGCAGCCGGGTTCGCAAGTTCGGAACGACGGTTCAACGCTGGCCTTCATGATCGGCAGCACCGAGAGCCTGTGGGTTTCGCTCGATGCGTATCCGGATAATCTTCATTCGCTGAACGTCGGCGATTCCGTAGTGCTCAAAGCGGCGGGGATGGAAGAGCATCCGTTCAGTTCGCGGATTGAATACATCTCGCCAACGGTCGATCCGGCGACGTTCACCACAAAAGTGCGCTGTACATTGCCGAATTCTGGTGGGCTTCTCAAGCCAGCGATGTTCGTCGGTGCAACGGTCTATCACGCAGAGGGACAGGGGCTTTATATCCCTGCATCGGCTGCGTTTTACGATGCCGATGGGAAGGTCTATGCCTTCATTCAAACCGCTCCCCACACCTTCCGCAAAGAGCACGTGATGACGGGCGAAACAGAATCGGATCGCGTGCAAATCATGAGTGGGCTTAACGCGGGTGACACCATCGTTGGCGCGGGCGCGCTCTTCCTCAACGACGAACTTCAATCGGACCAAAAATAATGCTGAAGAAAATAGTTGAACTTGCCCTCAAGGAGCGGATCGTCGTTTATTTCACGACGGTGCTGCTCCTGATTGCCGGCATCTATGCCTTCACGCAGTTGCCGATTGAGGCGTACCCGGATCTGACGAACACAAGCGTACAGATCATCAGCCAATGGCCAGGCCGCAGCGCGGAGGAAATGGAAAAATTCGTGACGGTCCCGACGGAGACGGAGATGAACGGCATTCCTCACCTGCTCAATCTCCGCTCGATTTCGCTCTTCGGGCTATCGGTGGTGACGCTCACATTCGACGATGCTGCTGACGAATTTTTCGCGCGCACCAACGTGACGGAGAAATTGCAGGATGTGCAACTTCCGGATGGAGTCTCGCCGCAGCTCTCACCACAAAGCGGACCGACGGGCGAAATTTATCGCTATACGCTCCAAAGTAAAACGCGCTCGCCGATGGAACTTAAGGAGATTGAAGATTGGGTGCTCGAACGGCAGTTCAAAGCCGTTGAAGGCGTAACGGATGTTTCCAGCTTCGGCGGCCCGACAAAGCAGTATGAAATCGCAATCGATCCGCAAAAGCTTGTTTATTATGGAGTCACGCTGAAGCAAGTTTCCGATGCGCTCGCGGCTAACAATGCGAATGCCGGGGGATCGCTCATCGAGCAGGGCGATCAGGGATATGTGTTTCGAGGTGTTGGGTTGTTTGCAAGCTTGGATGACATTTCGAATGTCGTCGTGACGAGCTTGGGCGGCACGCCGCTAAAAATTGCCCAGCTTGGCGAGGTTCGCATCGGTCATGCCGTGCGGCTCGGAAAAGTCGCGATTCCGGGCAATGACGATGCTGTCGAAGGCATCGTGCTCATGCGCCGTGGCGAGAATGCTTCGTTGGTCATCGAGCGCGTGGAAGAAAAAGTCAAACAGCTTAACGCAACGATCCTTCCCAAAGATGTAAAGATTATTCCCTACTACGACCGCGCCGACCTTGTAGGAGTTACGACGCATACCGTTTTGCACAACCTCGTCGTCGGGATGCTGCTCGTGATTGTGGTGCTCTTTATTTTCTTAGGCAATATTCGGAGCGCATTTATTGCGGCTGTGGTCGTGCCGCTTTCGCTGCTCTTTGCCTTTGTGCTGATGTACTGGCGCGGCATGTCGGCGAATTTGCTTTCGCTCGGCGCGATTGATTTTGGCGTTATCATCGATGGCGCCGTAATTATGGTTGAGGCTATTTTCGCGCGGCTGGCATTGGAGCATGTTACGAGCGGTGCGGGCCGCGAGGAACTCATTGAATCGACAGCAGCCGAGATGAGCAAGCCGATCTTTTTCTCGATTATCATCATCATCGCGGCGATGATCCCGATCTTTTCGTTCCAGCAAATCGAAGGACGGATGTTCTCGCCACTGGCTTATACCTTGGGTTTTGCGCTCATCGGTGCAATGCTGCTTTCGCTTACGCTCGTCCCGGTGCTCGCGCAGGATTTGTTGAAAGGCGAGCTGCACGAGAAGAGTCCGATCTTCGAATGGCTGAATCGGGTGTATGTAAAGCTGCTCGACGCTTCGCTTCGCAAAGGCAAACTTATTTTTGGTATTTCGGTCGCGGCGCTCTTCGTGAGTTTATATCTCAGTCAATTTCTTGGTACGGAATTTCTTCCGCATCTGAACGAAGGTGCGCTCTGGGTTCGGGCCACGATGCCGATCAGCGTAAGTCCTTCGAGCGCCGATTCCACCTCGAAGCATGTCATGAATCTGCTCACGAGCTACGATGAGGTAAAAAATGTTGTGCTGCAATTAGGCCGGCCTGACGATGGCACCGATGCGACCGGATTTTTCAACGCGGAATTTTTCGTCGATCTAAAGCCCGATGGCAAGTGGAAAAAGCATTCTTCCAAAGACGCGCTCATTGCCGATATGAACGAAAAATTCGCCACGATGCCGGGCATCGACTTCAATTTTTCGCAGCCGATTTCGGACAATGTGGAAGAAGCGGTCACGGGAGTAAAAGGGGAGTTAGCCGTAAAAGTCTTTGGGCCTGATCTTGTCGTGCTTCAGAAAAAGGCGGAGGAAGTGCGCGATATTTTGGAACACACCAACGGTATAACGGACGTTGGCGTTTTTTCGGAGATCGGCCAGCCGACGCTCGAAGTCGAAGTCGATCGAATGAAGGCCGGCCAATATGGCGTGAACGTGAGCGACGTGCAAAACCTGATCGAATCCGCGATCGGCGGGAATGTGGCAACGCAATTTTACGAAGGTGAGAAACACTTCGATGTAGTCATCCGGCTTGCGCCGGAGTTCCGCGATAATCCCGATAAGATCGGCTCGCTCTTGGTTTCGACTTCGAGCGGCGCGAAAATTCCGCTCTCCGCCATTTCCCGGATCGGCATCCATCCCGGAGCGGCATTTGTCTATCGCGAATCGAACGGGCGTTACATTGCGATTAAGTTTGGAGTGCGCGGGCGCGATTTGGGCGGCGCGGTCGCGGAAGCGCGCACAAGCGTGGAGAAACAGGTGAAATTCCCTGCGGGAACGTTCGCTGTGTGGGGAGGCGAGTTCGAAAGCCAGCAGCGCGCGATGAAGCGGCTTGCGATTGTCGTGCCGCTCAGCTTGCTGCTCATTCTGATTTTGCTTTACACAACGTTTGACTCGTGGGGATATGCGCTGCTCAGTCTTGCGAATGTTCCATTCGTCACGATTGGCGGCATTTTGGGATTGCTCGTGACAGGCCTGCATTTTTCGGTTTCGGCGGGCATCGGGTTTATTGCGCTCTTTGGGGTGAGTATTATGAACGGAGTCGTTTTGCTCACGTATGTCAAGCACCATCGAGGTGAATTCGATAATATAGGCGATCTTTTGCGACATGCCTGCATGAGCCGTGTGCGGCCCATCGTGATGGTCGCGGTGCTTGCGATGATCGGGCTTATGCCGGCAGCACTCTCGACCGGCATTGGCTCCGAAACGCAAAAACCGCTTGCGGTCGTGATTGTGAGCGGACTTTTGCTCACCGCGTTTATCAATCTTATTCTGCTGCCGATCATGTTTCAGGTATTTAGAATTGACCAACCCCGAAGAAAATTCTTTCCAGTAAAGAGGAGTTGAAGCATACGTTAATTGCGCGAAATTTTTAGGATGACACACCCCTACACCTGCTTCCATGTATGGCGGGTCAATGGCGTGATGCTGCTCGTTTTGTTTACGCAGCTTCCGCCAGCATCGGCCCAAACTCGTGACAGCGTTCTCGCGGCTGCGCGGGGGGTTAACACGCAGCCGCACCTTTTTTTTCAACTCAGTTCTGGCTTCGGAGCCTCGCCCACGAATGTAGGAGACTTATTATGGACCGTTCAGATCCTGTTAGGAACGTCGGTTTTTCACAACGGAATACTTTGGGCTGGAATCGTCCCGACGATGGTTCCGCAAAATCCTGGGGATGAAGCTGCCGTGGATGGCTTTACGCCGTTTGTCATCGAGTATGAATACGATCTCGGCGCACCGTTGCCGATTTCGTCTTCGACGACGCCGTTTTTGTATGCAAACGCCGGGGGTGGTCCTCAGTTTGGCGACCGTTCGAACCATCACTTGTTTCAAGCCGGGATGTTATCTGCGGGCGCGGGTTTGCGCGGCGGCAGCACATCGGGATTTTTCGGTCAGTTGGGAATCGCGTACAATAACGTTTCCGTAATGGGTTCCCGCGCGTTCCTTATTTTAAACGGCGGGATTTTCTTCTGACGTTCAACGTTTTCGCGCCTGGATTTCCTCATTTCGTTCACGTTCTTACATGAAGCCTGTTAGATATTTCGGCGTTCTTCTATTCCTATGCCTTTTCGCGACGAGTGTGGTACGCTCGTCGCCACTCGCTGTCAATAGTCCACCGCTTTTGTCCCATGATTCCTCGTTCCAACTACCAATTAAATTTGCATTCCTTCAAAATAATGATTCCATTCGCTTTGCGCTGCCGGACTCACTGAGAAGAATCGGTGACACCAACAACCGCTACACGCTTGACACCTCGGAATTCATTCCGTGGTCGAAATATCGCTGGGCCGATCACCAAATGGTAACGTTGACCGGCGATCCGCCGCGCAGATACACCGAAATTCAGCCGATTCCCGCATACACCTTCCTTGGCACTTATGTCGGCATTCTTGCCGCTCTCCACTATTATCAGGAAGAAACGTTCTGGCGCCAGTCGCAATCCTTCCGCATTCGAGATAATTTCGATGAATCCTTAGGAGCAAATTATGGCGGACATTTCGTCGCTGCCTATTTTATTTCCTACGTTTCGGAGCAAGCGCTCATCGCCTCGGGCGTGAGTTTAAAACTTGCTCCGATTTACGGGGCGATTGCCGGATTGGGGTATCAAACCTACGTCGAAGTCCTCGATGGCTTTGGCACCGAGTTCTCGCTGTCGCCATTCGAAGTGTACTCCCAGACACTGGGCTGCGTGTATTATGCCGCTTCGCAATACAGCCGCACACTTCAAGACTTGTCGCCCAAATTCAATTACTATCCATCGATCTGGTTTGGAGGTGAGCCGAAAGCCGGCTCCCAGACTCCCATTGACGATTATAGCGCATGGAATTTATGGATCAGCGCGAACATATCGGACTTGAGTGGCTGGAAATTCTGGCCCTCGTGGCTCAATATTGCAGCCGGGTACAGTGGGAGAAATATTGGCGATCCCGGAGAGAGCAGGGTCATTACGCTCGCGCTCGACTACGATATAGTCAAGATTCTTCCCGATGGTTCGCCGGGTTGGAATTGGTTTCGTCAGACGTTAGATTTTTTTAAGTTTCCGGCTCCCGGACTCGAATGGCGGGTGACCCGAGGCGGTAAAAGCGTGGGCGTGTTTTTCTATCTTGCGTATCCTTTTGTAAAATTTTAATTATTTAAGACTAAGGAAACTCTGATTATGTCATTTTTAAGACCGTCATTGCGAGGAGCGACGAAGGAGCGACGAAGCAATCCCTTGAGATTAAGCAAAATCCCAACGGATTGCTTCGTCGTCCCTCTGGGACTCCTCGCAATGACATGCTCAGAAGGACTTATTCAGAGATTCCCTAAACCATTCTTCTTATTTATTATACTCGCGCTGATTTCGGGTTCGGCGCTTGCCCAGACGGAAGAAAAAATTACCATCGGCGTTGGACTTAGCTATTCCCCGTTCGCCGTTCCGGGTGACGATGGCGGACATTTCGGCACTGCCGGCATGACAAATTTCTTTGTGCCCATGCAATTCGGGCCTTACATTCGTTTCGAGCCGGAGCTCGGCTTGTATTTCAAATCGTATCAGGAGCAGGCGGTGGATTCGTCGGGCCCGGTAAAAGATACGTTTCAGCGCAATGCCGATCAACAAATTGTTCGCGCGGGATTCGGCGTGTTCTATACAAAGCAGGTGGATTCCGTTTTCCAATTTGGTATTGGCGCGCGCCTCGGAATACTCTCATCCGAATACGAGATGCACCAATCGAGGGCATCGGTGCAGGATACCGATATCCATTATGGTGTTTTCTATCTTGGAGGCGCTTTTACCGTGGAATATTTCGTCTCGAAGCATTTCAGTATTGGCGGAGAGCTGCAATTTATTCATTATAGTTTCGGCGCGCCGCTCATAACGGTCGGCACTAGCAATCCACTAAGTGGGTATGGAGCGCTAAACACTCCTGAGCAGGACGTTTGGAGCACGAATGAAGTGCTCTCGGCGAGATTTTGGTTCTGATTATCGTGCCCGCACCGCCGTTTGCGTCACCGCGTCGGAGACCTTATCGCCATTCGTTCCATTGATGACGACGCGGTAAAGATACGTTCCATTCGCGACTTCGTTTCCGCGCTCGTCGCGGCCATCCCACGGGACGGCATTGAAGCCGGCGTGGAGTACCTTGGGGGTGAGCGTCCGAATTTTACGTCCCGCGATCGTATAGACCACAATTTTTATATCCGCCGGCGCGTCCGATTTTAAGATGAAGGTGAAATCTGTCGTCTCTTTAAATGGATTCGGATAGTTCATCACCTCTTCGATACCGTTGACGTTGCTGACGGTAAAGCATTGCTCGACCGTATCCGTATTGCCGCTCGCGTCGCGAATGAAGGCCTTCATGATCCACTGGCCGGCGGCGAACGTATCCGTTGCTGGCGTGATGATGAGCTGCGCTTGTAACTGGCCGCCGCGCAATGTCTGGAATGTGGCTTGAATGCCGGAGGGTGCATTACCAGCCGCGACCGTGAAATCCAACTTAGTATTACTCTCGTCCACAAAATAAGCGGTAATCGAACTGCTCGAGGTATCGCGCAAGGGATTTCCACTAAACATTTGAATGGTGATAATCGAGCGGCTGGAAACATAGCTGGCATTCATTCCCGAAGAGCAATCGGGAATTTGCTGCGGAATCTTATCGGTCGGATCGGCAAAAAGAATTTCTGCCGTTGGCGACATCGTGTCGCGCGTGATGGTATAGGAACCATTCAACGTATTATTGAAAAGAAGCTGCTCGTTTTGCGCTTCGTTCGGATTGATGGCTGCCGTGAGCGACGCGGCGCCAAGCTCGTTCAGGGTTTGCAGGGTATCACTCAACAATTGAGTGCCATGTCCGGCTATTAGCGGAATGAGATACTTCACCGGGGTGTCAATCTTACCTTGCGATTGCCTTACAAGGAGCACCAGCACGGAATCGCCCGGCGTGCAGGTGAGCGTCGTCGCTGTATAGTTTGCGATGACCGTCCCTCCGGCGTTCACAAGCTTGGGAATACATTGAATGGAATCGCCGGCAAACGTAAATTCGGGCGCGGGATCGTATTGCAGTGCAATTCCAGAAAGCGCGGGGCTTTGTGTTGTGCTCGTCATACGGACAAAGCCCATTTGCACGCCGAGACGATCGTACATTCGAGGATCGACACTCGATAAACTGAAAGAATTTCCAGCGGAAGCTTTGAACGAACCCACCACATCGACACCGCTCCCATCGCGGCGCGAACCGAGCACGATAAAATTAATATCGTCTCCCGCAACGATGGGATCGCCGGTCCAGCTGAGCGCACCATAATCTTTTGCGACTGCAGTATAGGGCGTTTCGGCAAAACCGGAGGTGCCGGCGGTAATAATCGTATCGAATGCGTTGGCGCCGCCCGAGCCATCACCGGCAAACGTTTCTTTTGCGGTGCCCGGCGCGCTGCCTTTCGTCCCGATGAGCGCGTAACTGCCACGATACGCCATAGGTGACATTCCCTTCGCGGAGCCGAGCGATTGCATCTGCCCCTGAACCGCCGGGAAGAAAAACTGCCAAAACTCCACCGATCCCACGGTCAGTACCATCACGAGCCGCGTTTGCGGGATGGCCGCAATGACGGAATCGAAGGTCTTCGCCATGGAGTTCTCGAACGATGTATCGCCAATATTTTGCCAGGGCATCTCGAATTGATAGACTGTGTCAATTTGGGTGCCGTCCGGCGTCCAGATGAGAATCACAAAGCCATTGTCGAAAGGCGAGCCGTTAAAATATCCGCTGTCCTGCCAGAAGAACCTGCCATTGACGAAAACTTGCGCGTAAGGTGCGAAGGTTTGGCCGAGCACGGAGTCATCCAATCCGTGGGAAATGGCTTCGATGCGCATCGTATCTTGCTGAGGAAGATAGAGCATCCCACGCGAGTTAATGTCAAGTCCATTGACGACGGTCGATGCCAATTGCTCGGTTGAAGTATAGCTGAATTCCGATCGCGGCGCCGAGGCCGTGCTGAACGTCGCAGGTTGCCAATCCGTGGTCTCGCCACTGGCGCGAACGACGCGGGTGCGCCACCAATACACCGAAGAAACCGGCACGGGAGCGGCGGGGATTGTAACGCCAAATGTGACATAGTAAGCCGAACCGATGCTCGTCTTGCGGTCGGCAAGAATATGCGAGAACGCATGAGTTGTATCGAGCTCCAGCTCGACTTCATCGTTCGGAGTGCTCCCCTGCGGGGTGAGCACGATAAAATGGACGCTGTCCGGGCCAATATCGCATAACTCACGCTCGCCTTCGTAAGGAAAAAACGCCGTTGTCGAGAGGCCGCTGACGCTAATTTGAATGCTCGTGGAATCATCGCCGCGATAGAATTCCGGAAACCGATGGCCGGGATCGATCGCGACGGAAATTTGGTGCAGCCCGATTGACTGCGCCGTCAGCACGAAGGAAGCTGAGACATACGCGCTATCGTTGATGCCATGTAGCAGCGTATCGAAAATGGAGGCTGGAAATCCGCTCGGCCCGGCATCGGTAATTTCGATCACCACCGGACGATCCGTTGAATAGCCGTAGTTATGAATGAGCGCCCGGATGGTTATGATGCTATCGCTCACGCTAAAGACGGTCCGTGGCGCGGTGTCGCCGGGGATATATCCATGCACTTCGCTCGAATAAACGGCAAGCTCCGGCTGCGGCCGAAGCACAAAGCCCATTGCGGCATCGCCCAGCATGGAATTTTGCAGCGCCTCATTATGGGACACACTCGCATCTCCGACATAATCAACGCTCAACTTCGCGGCGGTCAGTAATTCGAGCATATTGATCGTCTCCGGGCGCGTGGTATCGTGAGTGCTGTCGAAGGATTCCATCAGTGTAATCCAATTGCTCGTAAGCTGACCGTCATAACCTTCTTCGCCAAATCCCGTCGTTCCATACGCTTGCACCGACCCTGCCTCCGGCGCTTCGATGTACGACTGGTTCACAGTGACCTGACTCGGCTCTGCAAAATCTCCCGTTTGGCAGGTAAGCGTCAAAAGGAGAGGATAAAGGCCTTTGTTTTGTATGATGCTGGCATCGGGGAATGCTACATCGGAAGTGAAGGTCGCGCCATGCCCGCCGAAATACATGACCGATTGCCCGGTGAGTAACAAGTCTTCTATTTGGCCAACATGCGTGGCATCTACCCCACTCGAAAAATCGGTCCGGTCAATGATCGTATCCTGAATGTTCATTGGAGGGGCAATAAGGCCAAGATTTCCGAATGGTGGCGCAGGGTTAAGCCACGATTGATAATAGTCGTCGAAGCTCGCATGCTCCAATCCTCTGTCTCCGCCGGCAATGAAGAGGAACCGCCGGTTCCAGGGCGCAGGAATGGCAGTCTCATATTCCCGTAGTTTTGTGAGATAGGTCTCGGCGGCCGCTTCCGAGGCAACGGGAATACGCGCAATCATCATGAGCGGCAGGCTGTCCAAATTACTATCGGATTCTGGAATCGTAAAGTAAGAATCGCTCACGGGATGGCCATACGTTGGAACGAACGACCTCTGAATGCCACCGGGTAAGTTGAATTTCGGATCCCACGAAGCATTGCCAAGAAGTGTAACGAGCGAGACGGGTGTGCCAGAATAATTGTAATATGCGTAACTTAAATAGCGCCTGATAGCCTCCGGTTCGTTGCTCCCATAATCGAACGCATTGAATATTTCGTCCGTCGTGACAATTTTCGTCTTCAGCCCTTGATTGCCTTGAAAGAGCGCAAGCTTTTGCGCCGCCTGCTCAAAATCAGGGTGCGTAATGATGAGATAGTCACACTGGTTCGTGTGATTGAGTATCTGCCACGAAAGGACGTTTCCCGATTTGGTATTCCACGGCTGTATGTTGTCGCATTTTAAAAGTGTAGCCGTGGTCGCGGCTGCATAGTGAGGCTGAATGGAAGAAGTAGAATCGAAAAACTGGCTGGAGGGATCGAGAATGCGGGTATTATCCATCAGATTGTAAAGATGCGCGGAGCCGTCCGTCATTCCCAATTGAAATTTGGCGGATGTTGGGGAGATGGAAAAAAGCCACTGCCCTTTTACAATGCCCGTATCCGTGCTCGGCGCAAGTCCGTTCTCCATTCTTACTTCATAGTAGTCGAGATAGAATTCATCGATAGTATCTCCAAGGGTAAATGCGCTTATATTTACCTCGTTTGCCCCGGCCACCAGATGCGAGAGCGGGACGGTCATTGTGAGAGAATCATATATGTAACCCAAAAAGTTAGACTGAAGACTCTGAATCCCTCCTACTTCCGCTTGAACGGTGTGCCCCACGTCGCTGGTCTCAAAGGACATTCCCCGGAATAAAAAACTGAGCGTAGCAACCTTGCCGGCCGTATCCGAAGGAAGCTGAGAAATGTAAAAAGTATCGGTAAAATGCGACAACGCCGGATTGTCGAGTGTGCCATGCAGTTCGGCCCATTCAAATCGCTCGCCAGGTACATATTCGGTCATTTCCTCCGTTTGCGTTTGGTCCTCGGCGGCATCGCCCTTATAATAATTTTTATCTTCTTCATGGTGCAGCAGGACAGTCCCCGAAGATACAACAGGCGCGCTGGTTGGAATTAGTGATTTAGCCACATAGCGAAGTGGCGCCGATGTGTCACCCGATGAAGTTAGCCAATAGACATTGGTATCCGTTGCAACATTGTAATATTCGGACAGCCTGACGCTAGTATCTGACCACTGGAAGTTTAGCCCCTCCTGCACATGATAATCGTACGACAAGTAAGAATTCGTAACCGTCGGCAGCGAAAACCCGCGCAAATGCTGGCCATAAAATTCGATGTCCGCGATGCTGCCGGTGACGTCCGTATCGATCCAAAGCGGAACTTCGACGCCATGATTGAAGCATCGCACATTCTTGGCGGTCCATCCCGAAGTTGCGAGCGTAAAATTTTGGTTTGGCGGAAAATTGAGATCGCTCGCGTTTACACGATACAGCCCATCGCGCGTAACGGCAAGGCGAATGTATGCCGCGTTTGTATCGATCCAACCAATGAGCGGATCGGTGCCGAGTGGCGCTGCCCCCGATTTTAAGCTCTTTGAAATGGACGGCTTCGCAAGCAAGGGCTTGCGCAATGGCCCGCGCAATGGAACCGTGAACGAAGAAAGATCCCACGTATTTGCAACGAGACGTGAATCGAGATCGGCGAAAACGGGATCGCGCGTCGCGGACGATGCCACGCTCGGAGCAGCCGAAAGGCTAAAGTTAATTCCAACGGTGAATTTTTCGAGCGCCGTGGCTGCGCCGCCGTTCGAGGAAACAAGCGGCACACTGACGGTCACCATCCTTAACGAACGAAAGGTGCGCGGCCTGCCGATAGTTAACGATGGCGCGGCGTTGGAATTAGCGTCATAAATACGCTCCAGCACACCCTTTATTTTTTTCATCGAAGGCGGGAAATGAATATTCCCGAGCGGGATGGCCGAAACCGGCTTCAGCGTGGGAGTAATCGCGCTCGCGTTCGCGGGGATGGTGAAAGTGAATGTGAGCATTGGGTATTCCGGCCTCCCGTCCTGCTCCGAAAGCAGCATAACGCCCGATGGCAAACCTCGCGCGAGGGAAGGCCAGCGTACACTCGAAAATTTCATGCCCGGAGGCGCATTCTTCACAGAGACCTTCGAGAGCGCCTGAATGGGCCGGCCCACATCCACGGATAGCGTAACCGTACCAGAATTTGCCGTGACCGATGTTCGATGCGAGCGAACGATCGAATGGCCCTTCGCAGCGCGGCCAAATTCTTTCACATGCGGCTGATGCGAACGTGACTTTCTTTTGGGAAAATGGACATGCGATGAGACCGGGGTATGCAGTTGTGCGGGTCTCGGTTTACTTACCGCTGCCGCGCGATTTATCGCCGAAGGCAATGCAATTTTCGACACGCTCTTCGGCAATTGGAAGGCATGGGAAACACTGCCCATCGAGAGCAGCAAGAAGAGAAAGAGTCGGATTACGCGGCTGAGAAACATTCGCTCCATTAACGAGGTGAGAACGCTCGAAATTCGCTCATTGTCCCATAGGTATTAATTTTTGACCATACCCTCATCCGGAACCCTCCAGGGCCAATCCCGCTTCATTTTCGCCCATGCGAAATAGATGAGCACGCCTATTCCAATAACCGACGATGCGCCCACAATGAATTTCAGTCCGGTAAAATAAAAAACGAAGAGCCACAACATAATCGAAAGAATGGCCGGGAGTGGAAAGAGCGGCATTCGATACGGCAGCGAACGAACCCGCTCGCGGTTGTGATGCCAGAGGATTAACCCAACCGTCTGCCCGATAAACTGTATCAGAATTCGCATGGCAAGAATCGCGCTGATGACCTCGCTCATGCGATCGAAAAAAACGCTGAACACAAACGCAATTGCGCCCAGCACCAGCAGCGACACGTTCGGAAAATGTTTGGTGGGATGCACCCTTGCAAAGACCCGAAAAAATGCTCCTTCGGTAGCGGCGGCATACGGTATTCTGGAATAACCTAACAGGGCGGAGAAAAGGGAAGCAGCGGCAATTATTAAAATCAGAACGGTAGCAACATTCGCAGCATCGGTCCCATAAATATGTTCGAAAAACGTGCTGAAAATAAATTCGGAATGCCGCGCCGATTGCCACGGCATCGTTCCCAAAACAGAAAGCTGCATCCCAAGGTAGATAACGGCGATCCCGCCAATCGAAAGCATCATGCTGCGCGGGATATTTTTTTCCGGCTCCCGGATTTCCCCTCCCAAGTGGCAGACATTGTAATACCCCAAATAACTATAAACCGATTTCCCCATCGCTTGCCCAAGCACAATAAAAAATACCGGCGAAAGCGACCACGCGCCCGCAGGATAGCTAAACGCCAGATGCGGATCGAAATGGGTTGCGCCCGCAAAAAGAATCCAGCCAATCGTGAGAATAAGCACTGACCACAGCATGACGGAAATGCGTCCCGCCGTTGAAATTTTCCTATACAAAACAATGGTGAGCAGAATAACGAGAGCGCCTGAAACAACTCTGCGCATGAGTGGCGTAAGTGGAAGAAGGTAATTCACATGCTCGGCAAATCCAATTGCGCCCGAAGCAATGACGAGCGGCGCCTGAAAAATCGTCTGCCAAATAAAAAGGAAGGAGAATAATTTTCCCCACGTCTGTTCGCCGTAAAGCTTTCGAAGAAAAACAAAACTTCCACCGGCTTCGGACCACTTCGCGCCGAGTTCCGACCACACCATCCCGTCGAGCACGGCGAGGAGCGCGCCTAAGAGCCAAGCGACGATGCACTGCGGGCCGTTCATAATGTCGATGACGAGCGCCATCGTCACGAATGGCCCGATGCCGACCATGTCGATCATGTTCAGCGCCGTGGCTTCGCGAAGTCCGAGACTGCGAACGAGGGACGCTTCGCGGCCCAGAGACGGATTCGACTGGGACACTTCTGCGCTCACTTAATGCCGGGATACGTTAGCTCGGGATAATCATTGATGGCAAGCCGGTCAAACAGCGCTTTTGCTTTCGCGCGGCCATCGGGAGGATTGATGTCGAAGTAATAATATTCCTCAAGATCGCCACGATTCATTCCGAGCTGCTCGGTTCCCTGTGATTTATGCTCGGCGATTTCCCAATTCACGATTATCTTGTAATTGAGTGCGTGATGAAAACCAAAGCTTTGCTGCTTGTCGAACGCATAGGTTGGCGCGCCATCACTCACGCGCGTAATCGGGAACCCCGCAAGCATGGTGAATGGCGTCGGCGGCTTGTCTTTCTCGGTGCCACTGGCACACAGCACGATTGGATGAGGGACGTTCTTCGGTAAATTCTGCACGGCAGTCAAAGCCAATATTGTTGTGGCCTTATGATGCCCATGAGTGGAATCGCTCGGCAAAAGCGTGAATACAAAATCGTAATGGCCCGAAACCAAAATATGATTAAGCTCCGATTTCACGCGTGGGATGTTCCAGTTGCTGTCTAACACTTCGTGCGGATCGAGTGTGTAACGATTATCGCGCTCGTTGAAAAAATAAATGTGATGCAGCCCGATAATTTTTCCTGCATTTTCCAATTCTTGATGACGAATACCCGGCAGATATTTTCTTCCCACTTTTTCATCGGTCAGATCGAGATGATAATACGCATTGGCGAGCGTGGAATATTTATATCCCGCTTCTCCATTCGTGATGACCACGAGATCGACCACCCCATGCAGGTCATGGGTGATTTTGTATATCGCGGCAGCGTAGGCGCCTTCGTCATCCGGGTGCGCATCGACGACGAGCACGCGGGGGCCAGAAGTTTTCTGCGCGCTCGATACGCTCGCCGCGCCGGTGAACAATATAAGAACGAGTGAGAGAATAGTGCTGTGTTTTATCATGATGGTGAGAAACAATGAACTCCGGTCGAGGGGTTGCATCGGATTGTTCTTTCCTAAGGCCGCGTTGGTATTACCTAATGCTGATCTCGCGATTTCGGAAACTCCTGATGGAAGCAGCCATGCTGCTGTTCCTGCTGACGGTCTCGCCGGTGTATGCCATGTCGGAAGTCGATGCGAGGACGATCGTCCGAAAAGCGGCGCAGGTGCAAATGATAACGCTTCGCACTCGCCGCCGCGCGCTCGACCGGAGAATAAATCCCTTCGCGCCGATTGGGTTTTATACCACTTCTCCTCAAATCAATTATGGAAATTGGAAAGATTTCGTTCTCGCCTCGTAACGGAATGAACGAATACCGCGCACTACTTGAAAATGAACTCTTTCGCGGCGGCGAAATGAAAGGCCGTTTGCGAACCGCTCTGACGGTGCTCACCGACATGCTTATCGAACTCAATGCGCTCGAAATTTACTACCAAAAGCCGACGATGAAATCCATCGTGCCGGCGGAAATCGCGGCGCTCCGAAAGAAAATCGACGCGGTGAAACAGCTCGTGCAGGATTCCATCGGTATTGAATAATGGCAACGAAAATTTACACCAAAACCGGAGATGACGGCACCACCGGCCTCTTCGGCGGCGGACGTGTCCCAAAAGATTCCGCTCGTATCGAAGCCTATGGCAGCGTCGATGAGCTGGATTCCGTAATCGGCCTCTGCCGCGCGGTGGGAGAGAACGATTGGATAGACCCATTACTCCAGCAAATTCAGGAAAATCTCTTCGTGCTCGGCGCCGATCTTGCCACGCCGCTCGAAACCAGATCGAACTATAAAATTCCCCGCATTACCGAAGAAGATGCGACACGCTTAGAGCGTGCCATCGATGAACACATCGCCCAGCTTCCACCGCTCAAGCATTTTATTCATCCCGGCGGCTCGGAGCTTGCCGCGCGTCTTCACTTTGCGCGCACCGTATGCCGCCGCGCAGAGCGAAGGCTTGTCACGCTTACCGCAGACGAAGAAATCGGGAAACACGATGTGATATATCTCAATCGGCTTTCGGACTTATTGTTCACGCTGGCGCGGCGGGCGAATCAACTTGCAGGCGTGGATGATGTGGAGTGGAAAGGAAAATCAAAATAATCCAACGCCATGTGCGAATTTTGAATTGATAGATCCTTAACTCTTAATTCTTCATTCTTAACTCTTAATTGTTTCCTTCTTCTCCTGCCAGCTCGTCCAGTATTCCTTCCATTCCGCAGCTTCCGCAGCGGGAGCAAGTTTCAACGGATGTTTCGCATCGAGCATCATGGCGTATTCGTTGGTACGCGTGATGTTCGGATTCGCTTTCAGCGCCTTCGGATGCGGGCCGTGATGAATGCCTTGCGGATGCAGCGTCATCATTGCCGCCTTGATATTGTCGCGCGAGAAGAAATCGCCATCGTGATAAAAAAGCACTTCGTCGTAATCGGAATTGCGATGGAAAAACGGAACGCGAAGCGTTTCGGGATCCTCCTCGAGTGGGCGCGGCAGGAATGAACAGATCACGAAATTCTCTGCGAGAAACGTCGTATGCGCGGAGGGCGGCAAATGCACACGCGGCGACATCACGGGACGAATATCGCGCATGTTGATTTTGAAGACCGTGAGATCGCCCTTCCATCCTACCAAATCGATAGGATCAAATGGATAGAATATAGATGTGTATTCACCGAGCCGTTTGATGCGGATTTCATATTCCTTCCCATTCGTGTCCTGTTTTTTCTCATAAGGAATAAATTCCGGGATGGTAATGGCGGACATATCGTAGAGCGCGTGCATTCCGATCAGTCCCTTTTGCTCCGGCGTGGGCGGCAATATCTCGGAACCATGCGCTTCGACGACGACGATAAAATTATCGTTCGTTTCAGGGACGAACCGGTACGTCGTGGCTCGCGGGATAACCACATAATCACCAGGCTCATACGCGATCACGCCGAAATCGGTCTCGATTTTTCCCATGCCGCGATGAATAAAGAACAGCTCGTCGCCATCCGCATTACGCGAATAAAAGGGCGCGGCTTGCGAGCGGCGACTGATCGAGAGGATGAGATCGTCATTATACAGCACCGGCTCGGGTGTGCCGCGCGGATCGGTCATGTCCGAAGGCGTGACCTTATCGAGATAAAACGCATGAGGCCGCAACGGACCTTCGATGCGCGTCCAGCCCGTCGGCGGATGCGTGTGATAAAGATGCGAGACGCGGCCATAGAAGCCTTCACGCCCGTGCTCTTCTTCAAATGTTCCTTCCGGCAGCGCGACGTGGGCCTGCCGGGTTGCTTTCCCTTTTACAATTGGCCAATTCATCTTCAATTAAAAGTTAAGAATGAAGAATTAAGAGTTAGGAAGCGATCAATAACCCCAAATTCAGAATTATACCAAACCCAATCACTTTCGCCAGCGTTCAGTGAGAATGACCTCGCTTCAGGAAATTCAGGACTACGCGAATCGGATCGCCGAGCGGTTTCGGCCCGAGAAGATTATTCTGTTTGGGTCGTATGCAAACGGCCAGCCCACGGAAGATTCGGATGTGGATTTATTTGTCGTGATGGAACATACCGGGAAAGGGTGGGAGAAGGCAGCGGAGATTAGTCTCGATGTCGAGCCGCCATTCGCCATGGACCTGCTGGTTCGAAAAAAAACCGACCTTCAGCGATACGTTAAATTAGGCGATCCATTTTATCGAGAAGTAGCACAACATGGGGTAGTCCTATATGAAGGATAGCACACAACAGTGGGTTCACAAGGCGGAAGGCGACTACCGCTCCATGGTACGGGAAAGCCATGTTGCGGAGAATCCGAACTATGACATCGTTTGTTTTCTTTCTCATCAATGTGTAGAGAAGCTTCTGAAAGCAACCATGATCGAGGAAGAAACGGAATTTCCGAAGATACACGATCTTCAGAAGTTGCTTCGACTTTTAACACCTCAACATCCTGAATTGGAACGATTGCTCCCTTCACTAAACAAACTCTCTCGACTCGGGGTTGATGTTCGCTATCCTTACGAATCAGCAGGGCCACAAGAAGCAGCATTTGCCAAAGCATCCTGCGAAGAGGCACGCGAAGCTATACGCGGCATTCTTAGGATTTCTCACGAAACGGAAACATGAACGCCGTTCGGGAAAAGACAGGCTTGATCGGTGAGGAACTGCAATCACTCATTGGGGTGGACGAGCCCCTCCTCACCGCGCTTTCGAACGCGGCGGCGTTCCTTTACCATTCGCTTGATAATATAAATTGGTGCGGATTCTATCTTTTCGATGGTGAGAAGCTCGTGTTGGGCCCGTTCGGAGGCAAGCCTGCTTGCACGGTGATTCCCATGGGCAAAGGCGTCTGTGGGACGGCAGCATCGGAGCGAAGAATTATTCGTGTTGCCGATGTAAATGAATTTCCAAGCCACATTGCGTGCGATCCAGCCTCGCAATCGGAAATCGTGTTCCCGATTATTTTAAAAAACGGCAATCTTTTTGGAGTGTTGGATATTGATGCTCCAGTAAAAAATCGTTTTACGGAAAAGGACGAAAAAGACTTAAGCGACGCCGTGAAAATTCTCGTTTTCAAGATCGATACAATTCTTGAAAAGAATTACGTGAAGCTCGTGTAGGAAACTATTTTTGTCCCGTAAGAATGGAATCGAGCGGCGTTTCGACTTCCACTTTTACGGTGCGGCAATAGTAGCGGCCCTCTGGCAAATGATTATCGTAGAGCAAATTCGATGGGCCAATGCCCTTTGCGCTCGTGATCTTCGCTTCGGGCTTATCGGCCAGGATGAGATCGCGGACGTTAAAGGCGCGGTCTTCCGAAAGTTTTTGATTGTGATCTAATTCGCCCAAATTATCCGTCGAGCCGGTGATCGTTGCGGACGAAGCAGGATAAAATGACTTTGCAACGAACTGCGCGATCATCCGCTGGTTTTGCTCGTCGATTCTGGATTGATCGAAATCGAAAACGATGAGAGAGAGCCTGCTTAACTCGAATGGATTGAGCGATTTCGACGCCGGAAACGCAGCCTGTTCGGAGGAATGCGCGCCGTTTGCCGCGGTGGCTTCGAAATTAAGTGCAAGGGAATCCTTCTCCGAAAGCGATTTCGCCAGCGATTCCACTTGCCCTTCGCTCGGCTTCCAATCGAGCGATGCTGGCGGCGCGCCTTCGCCGGACGTTTCATAAATGGAACTGCCGCGCAGCACAATGCTAAGATGCCAATCCCGAACGCCAATCGAACTCGTCGCAGAAAGCGCGATGGGAATTGCTTTCGGAAGTGCCGATTCTTCACGAAACCGCTCATGCACGATCGGTTTTAGAATTTGGTCGTTATCCGAGGAAAGTTCAGCCCGCCGATTTTCCTCATATCCCTCGGCATATTGCGTGCTCGATGGATTCTTCGGCACGTCGCTCGTGGTAATAATAAGCCGCGTAGGCTCAATGCCCCACACCTTGACGAAATAATCGCGAACCGCATTAGCCCTTCGTTCCGCAAGCTCTTTTCCTTCATCCATTCCTTCGCGTCCGTCCGTCGTGCCATTGATGGTCAGCGTGGCGATGGGATTCGTTTGCAACCGACTTCCGATCACATTCAGAATTTGATAATACGATTCGAGCGAGCGGTGCGGAAGATCGCTTTCTTTGAATTGGGCTGCATTCGAGGATGTCATTTGCGCGAATCGATCCGGAAGAACAGCGCTCGCGCTGTCGAAAAAGATGTAGGGCAAGATCGGGAACGTTTCCGTGACGGTCGTTTCGATGATATGCAACGGCTGGCTCACGAGCGCGGCGGCGCTTAGTTTTGGCGCGAGCAGGTTCGGATCTTCGCGGGCAACGATGGGCGGCTTCGCGGGCGCTTGCGGTGCGGGAGCAGGTTCTTCGATGACGGATTTGCCCGGTTCGTTCCAGCGGATCGCCATGCCCACGCTTACGGATGAAACTCGCCATGGGCGCGAGGTCGAAACCGAATTCATCGGCAGATAATACGAAAGTTCCGGCGATGCTGTGAGAATAGGGCCAAATGGAAGCTCATATCCCAGCGTGCCGCGAACACCGAAGAGCGTGTTTACACCATCAATCGCACCAGCGCCATCCGTACGTGTTGTCAAATGGTTCTGCGGATAGAGGAGACCGGGTGAGATTATGGATTCTGTCTGCGTGTAAGTGACGGAGTGTCCCGCAGGAATATCAGCATCGAGATCGGCGGAAAAATATGCGGGAATTTTCTTAAGCGGAGTGATGCGAACGCCTCCCGAAAGATCGATGTACGCAAGGCTCGCGGAAAAACTATTCAAGCGGGTAAATGGAACATCTACTGCTGTATTTGTACTTGTATTTGTGAGGACTTGTTCTGCATCTGTAACACTTTGGCCGAATGCGCCGCCGCGTTGAGCAAAGCCAGCCCCAAATGTAAGATCGAGCCGCCGGTAAAAATTGAACGGAACTTCGCCAAACAACTGCACATCGAAGCCATTACCCGATCCATTCGAAAACGTGCCGCATTGCGGGCAGTCCGCAACGATCAACGAGCTTGTTTGCTGAAAGTTCCTAAGATAGCCCAATCGGAGGCCGGCATGAAATGGCGAGGCAAGCGGATCGGGTGCGGCACTCTGCGCATAAGCGGGAGCAACCAGCCCCGCGTTAGTCGCGAACAGTAAAAATCCGATGAGCGATGGGACTTTCATTCAGTGCGGCTACCGGATAACGACAAACCGCTCGGTAGCATAATAATCTCCGGCGCGGAAAATAATGGAATAGGCTCCCGGTGCAAGGGTTTGCGAATTGAACGTCACATGATAACTTCCGCCTTTGTACGCAGCGGTGCCATCCATGGGCTTAAGCACAGTCTCTCCGAGACTGTTGATAATATCGAGTTCCGGATTTGCGTCCTCCATAAAGGAAAGATCGATCCCGGCTATAGCGGACGATGGATTCGGATGGACAGGCGAGATCGAATTCGATCCGCCGACAAAAATCAAAGTAGTAATATTGCATTGCGGCCCAACGGTGACGATGCTCGTATCGCCAGTTGGGCGTGGCCTGATGAACATGATCGAATCGCTGGTGAACACCCCAGGCGAGAGCGTCATCGTCGAGGTAGCGCTATCCGGCACGGTGATGAGAAATTTCACGCGTGCAAACGCGCCGCTATCGACATTCTGCGATCCTGAAAATACAAAACCAAGCGTTCCGGGAACATTGGTGACCGTTGCTTGGGCATAGGGCGAAGTGACACTTAGATATTCCAGCGCGCGCGCATCGTAATTTAGTGTAAACTTCACATCGAGCGGGGTGAGTGGTATCGAGCGGTTTATGAATATGGGAACTTCGATGGTGTCCATAATGAGTCCGCCGATCGAGCCAATGGAGTCGGTTGCGGAAACGTCCGGCAGCATCAGCATCCTGAATGGGAACGGCGGCGCGTAGCCAACGCTCATCAGAGTGCCGGTATCGGTGGCGAGGCATGGCGAGTTCGAATACGCCGTAATGGTTGTATCGAACACGGAGGAATCTTTCGGGCAAAACGTTACCGTTAATTGCACCGAATCCCCCGGCGCGAGCATCGCAGGAAGCGGAATCGAGGAAGCGGTAACGGAATGCCATTTGGGCAGCGAGAGCGAATCGAACCGAACAGGAATCACGCCGGTATTATAGACCGTAATGGTGTCGCTTTTACAATCCTTCACATCGACGGTATCGAAATTGGTCAACTTTGTAACCGCAATCATGGGCTGATCGATCTCGATTACACAACTATCGGGTAAGCCAAGGATGTTAAAAAAGACAAGCGAATCGCTGTCAAAATTGATATTGTCTAAGGTCATGTGAAAGACCGCCGGCCCTCCGATGACCTTGAATTTCAATGTGCTAATAGTTCCAGCTTTAATATTTATTCCATTGATAAGCGCAACATTCGCTCCATCCGAAGTATCGAACCCACCCACGGAATCGGTATAAGGCGATAAGCCATTCAGCAGTTCAAGTTCTGTTGTATCGTATCCCAAATGGTAATAAACATTCATGTATTCCTGCGGAATATCCTTGTTCAGCATGATGGGCAAAACGAGGGTGTCGCAGGTCGTGAGGTGGAACGTATCCAGCCCAATGCGCGCAGTGTCGAATGCCATCTGCAATCCAACGTATGGCGCAAAACCGTCGCCTTCGACGAGCACGGTCGTGTCCGTACTGTTGCATGGGAAGACGGTATGAATGAGCATCCGCGCGGTATAAATTTTTGGCGCGCGCGGCAAAAAATTGACTTTGATCGAGAAGTTTTTTTGCCCGCGCTGGATAACCCAGGGCAATGGCAGTCCGGTGGAAGCAACCGCTGTAAAGACGTGCTGATCCGGCTGAAAACTTACCATATCGATCACGACGGAATCGCCATCGGGGTTCGTCGCCACGCCGGGAACCGTAATCGTGACGGGCTGTGCTTTTGCGGACGTATCCACGCGCGTGGCCGGGAATTGCACCAGCGACACGTTCGGCTGAAAATTCATCTCACGCTCGCCGCTCAAAATAGTTGTAAACGAATCGTTCCACCCGGGCGTATGCGCTTCGATGTTCAGCGTGTCGATCTTGATCAGATTCGCGTTGATGGCGGGGATATTCGGGCAAAACGTCACTTCGAGCGTATCGAACGTTCCGGGCCCGATCACGATCGGCAGCACATCGTTCCCCGTCGATTTAAGCGTCCAACTAAAGGTCGAAGGCTTGAGCGGCGTGACGCCCACCCCGGTAATCCACACCGAATCGAGCGTGATAGAAATGGCATGGCTATAATTGGCCAGCGGGATTTCGCGCGTGGCGCAATCGCACGGGCGGACAATGCCGTAATTCATAAAGCTGATCGGAACATCGAGCTTCACCACCTGGCCCGTGCCCGTAAGTTCGTCGGAATACGTATTCACGCATGGCGAATCGACCTGTATAGTAAAGTTCCCGTCGTATTCGGAATCCGCCGGAGGCTTAAATTGCACGACGAGCCACATCGAGTCACGCGGAGCCAGCGTCGCCGGAAACGGCGGGTTCGCGCTTATGAGCGAGTATCCCCACGGCATGGTGTAACCCGTAAGGAGTTCCGACACATTGCTCGCGTTTTGCAGCAGGATCGAATCCTGCGTCTGCCATCCTACTTCCACGACGCCGTAGGTCGTGAGCGGTGTCACATACAGCCTCGGCGCGAGACTCGTCGCGCGCAAAATAATTTCATACACTTCACCATCCGCAAGTGTGAGATCGATATACGCTTCGTCCGCCCGGTCCACATTGACATCGTTCGGCGTGTAGGTCACCGTAAAATCCCAACTCTCATTATTGGTGAAGGTCGTGGGAATATTCAAGCCTCCGACGCTGAACTTTCCCGTCGGATCGTTCAGCACACAGCTTGTGATCGTCAGTGTTTGCCCCGATATATTTTGAATAGAGATCGGACCGGTTTCGGAGGAGCATCCAATGACGCCCGTGAGATCGAGATACGATGGATTGAACGAAAACGCCTGAAAAATTCCCGTTCCCTGAATAGGAATCGATTTCACCTCGTAACACTGCTCGTCGAAAATCGAAAGCGTGTCGTAATACGTAATCGGCTGGCGCGGGCGAAAGATAATGGTGATCGGCTCGGTCTGGCCGGGCGCAATATCGTAGGTGCGACCGGCGACAATGGTAAACACATCGCCGATTTGCAAATAGGAAGCGATGTTTCGCGCATCTGCGCCACTATCGATAATTTCCGCGGAGAGCGTAGCGGTTTTCCCAATCGTAACGTTCCCATAGTTAAGCTGCGGCGTTAAAAAATCCACATCGACGGAATAGCCCGTGCCAGTTAGGGCAACTGTTTTTACAATTTCGCAGCCGTGATAATTCGCCGTAACCGTGAGCGTCCCAGTGACTAAGCCGGGCTGGCTTGGCTTGAATCGCGCATACGTCGGCGGGTTAGCTCGTTTGGGAGCGAGTTTCAACGGCAGACCGATTCCAGCGCCAAAAAAATTCGGCGGATTATAATTGATGGAATCGATTGCGACCGTGTCACTGCCGAGCGCGCGATATTCGAAGCTAATCGTTCCACTGATAAAGCCGGGGCATACCTCGCCGAAAGCCATCGAGTCGAGCCGTGTTTTACCGTTCGTTTGCAGAATGCCGAGCACATCCTGCACGCGGCCCGAAATGGGAACCACGCCGCTGCCGGGGCATAACTCGTTGCTGAATATGCGCAGGGTATCTAAAAACGTATGCGAAGAATCGATGAGATTCATTTGCACGGTGATCGTCACGCAGCCGTTAACCGGAAGCACGTATGGGAACGTTAATCCGGGCGAACTCCAGGTAAAATGATTGCTGTCGAGCAAAATATTCGTCAGCGTAACCGGGCCGGGGCCGGGATTGCAGATGGTGAGCGTCTCGGTAGAAACGGTTGTCGTTTGGCAACCCACATAAAGCGTATCGAGCACGATTCGATCGACGGAATAACTAAGCTGCGTAGCACGGTCGACGCTTAGCGGCACGTTGAGCGGATCGCCGCAGCTATTTACGTTTTGGATTGAAATGCCCGCCGAAACAGGCCCGATAAGATCGGTATGGAAATGAACGGTAAACGATTGCGGCACACCTTGCGTGAGCGAAATATTTTTTGTCGAAAGCGTGAAGAGACCTGAATCGGGGCCATAGATACTAAGCGTGATATTATCCCCGCAAATAGAAGTATCGGTGAGCGTGAAGGTGAAATCGGTATCTTCGGTGCAAATGAGCACCGCGTTTATGGTTGGCGGCTGCATTGAATAGTTCAGCGGAATCGTGCGGTTACTCGTGTCACACGCCGCGCCGCTGCGAAGCAAGCCGATATGATTATTGCCGGTCGCGTCGCACAAGAATTGAATCGATGGCGCTTCGTTACAGCGATAATAGAGCACCAGTCCCGGCTCGTTGCCTCGAAGTGAAAGGAGACGCTGACACGCAATCTGGTTTGCGGTCAAGGAAATATCCCAAAGCTGTACTTCATCTATCTGGCCGAGGAACGTTCGGCGATTGACAGTATCGTCATAAAGCCCATTGCAGCTTCCGATTTGCATCGGCAATTGCGGGTCTTCCGGCACATGAAGTTTATTCAGTGGATAAAGCGGGTTTGTCTGCGTAGCTACAAGCGCGCCGTCCAGATAAATTCTTGCTGCGGTCGAAGCCGCGTCCCACTCGGCGGCTACATGGCGCCAGCCGTTGGTATAGAGATCGGGCACATTTGCAATCGCGATGGTATTATCGCTATCGCCTTTGTAGGAATTATCTTTCGAAAGCGCAAAGAAAATTTGGTTGTCCTTAATATAGAGCACCCACTGGTCGTTCACATCCTGATTCGGTCCCCACAGCCCGGCGATATACTGAATTTTTCCCGGCTGCGGCTGAGGTGCAATCCACGCCTCGAACGTCATTGCGTTCCCAAGATTATCGAGCAGGTAGGACGTATCGACATCCACATACTCAGCGCCTTTGCCGCTCGTGACCGAAATCGTCAGCGCATTACCGACACACTGTTTTTCGCTATCGCAGGCCGCAGGAAATTGGGCGAATGAGGGGGAGACAATAAGGCCTAAAGTGAAAATAATCAATAGCCCATTGCACGTCATTGCGAGGAGCGAGGAACGAGCGACGAAGCAATCCCCGAGGGATTGCTTCGTCGTCCTCTTCCGCTTCGCTCCAGAGGACTTCTTGCAATGACGACATACACCAGCGAACATGTATAGTTATCGAATTACTTCCACCACCCGCGCCACGCGATCGGCACCACAGCGGAGCGAAAGAAGATACGCGCCCGAAGGCACATCCGTCGTGAGCGGGATGGTGTAGCTGCCCGCGGCAAGCGTCCGCGCGAGAATTTGCTGGACGTTTTTTCCATCCATTGAAGCCATTTCGATTTCGGTGTATCCACCATTTGGCAGCGCGAGCGTTATGTTCCCGTTCGAAGCCATTGGATTCGGATAAACCGAAAGTGAAAGCGAAACCGGAGCGGATGGGCTGACGCCCGAAGACGATTTGATGAGACCCTGTAAGGGATTAACGCCGTCACCGGCCGTTTGATCCTGAAGAACGGTCGTGGCATCCGTGAGCGACATTCCAAACCAATCGGTAAGCAGCGCAGAATAAACCGAGCGAAAATCTATTTGCACATCGAGATCTCCGTTCGCGTCAAAACCTTTCCCAGAGAGAACGGGCGGGTCGCCAAATACCCCGCCATTAATCTGAGTGCCGAATGCAAACTGCACCGATGCCGCGCCGTGATCGGTGCCGAAGCTTCCGTTGTCGTATGGGCGGCGTCCGAATTCGCTCACGGTAAATCCGATGACCCGGTCCGCCGTGCTCGAACCCAAGTTAACCATATCGGATTGAAATTGCGCAATGGCATCCGCTACCGTTCCGAGCAGGTTGGTATGCGCGCCCGTTGCATGCGTCGGATCACCCTCGTCCACTTCGTTGACGTGAAAATCGAACCCGCCGGTGCCAACCACATACACGCTTGTATTCAACCCTCCGGCGATAAGCGCGGCAACGGTTTTCATCTGCTGCGCAAGCGTATCGCTCCCATACGTGCCCTTGAGATTCGGATTCGTTATCCCAGCCGAGTAGGCGTTTTTGACGCGAGCGGCGTAGGTGTTCGACATTTCCGCCACGCCTTGCACAAAGGCAAATTCCGTCTCGTATCGCGTGCCGATGGCATTCGCGTCCAACGAATCGTCGGTGGAACTAAGCCCGGGAATTTGCGAGCCGGCGCTTTCGGGATAGACCACGATGCCCATATTAGAAGTACTTCCGTCGAGCGCGAGCGAAAATCCGCCTAAGTTGATCGCGAGTGGATCCTGCGGAAGCGTCGCGGGGAAATCCGGATATTGCTGTTCGAGCATTCGCCCGAGCCAGCCGGTATTGAAGGTATAATCCGCGCTTGTCGGAACGATTCCCGAAAGCCACACGTCGGTCGAGTAAAAATGAGAAAGATTCGGCGGGTCGTAGCCGATGCCGCGAATGACGGCGAGCGAGCCTTCCTGGAACATCTGGAAGAGACCGCCTTTGTTGCCAACATTCGCAAGGCCGGGATTGAAATAAATCCCACCGAAATTGTATTTCGTGAGCGCCGATTCCGCGATGCCGATATTCGGACGAAGCGTGTAATAATTCGGATCGACGACGCCCTGTTGCGACGGAATAATGGTGTTCAGCCCGTCATTGCCGCCAAAGAGCTGGACGAGAACCAGGATATTATTATTAGCAGTGCCCTGTGGCTTTAGCTGCGCCAGCAGCTTGAGCGGCGTCGAAGGCCGCGCATAGGTTTTGCCAAGCAGCACCGGTGCAACAGCCGTCGCCGCTAACGAGGATTGGAGGAAGGTTCGTCGTTTCATTGTTTTTTTAACTCCCCCTCCTTTTCAAGGAGGGGGCGGGGGGTGGTTCTGCGCCGATCAACCACCCCCTGCCCCCGCCTTGAAAAGGCGGGGGTTCTTGTTAACATAATTGAAAATCCGGCAGCGCGATGATGGCTTGGAGTAACGTCTGCGTGTTCGCGGCGGCCTCCTCTGGATCGGCATTCACCAGATTGAGCCACATAGTTGTATCGGTGCCGCCAGCGAGCGTTTGCCAGAACGTAGTTTGCCGCGCCGTCGAAAGCGGGCGCGGAAGCAGCAGCTGTCCGATATGCGTGGCAAGCAGCGTTACGTCCGAATTATACGCCGGGAACTGCTGATAAAATTTCTGCAAGTCCGGCGCGCTCATGGCACTTACAAGCACCTGAGCTTGCGCGCTCGTGCGAAGCGGATACGTATTTGTTGTAAGCCAGTCGTGATAGCCCGGCCAGCCGGATACATTCGGCGGCTGGAAAAATTGCTCGCCGTCGTTCGTCATATCGGCGTCGATGGCGAACGATTTCTGGGCGTCCGCCGGCACAATCTGCCGCGCGAGACCGATCACGTATTCCGCCGGCGTTTTAATCTGGCAGCCGATATTGGCGTTATCGAAAAAGTGCTGGGATTTCAGCAGGGTGCTCACCACCGGCGCGATCTCCCAATTGTTTTGAATAAAGATGCCCGCCAATTCACTGATAACGGTTTGCTCCGTCGGGTCGCTCGTATCGGTATCCGAATAGACGAAGAATTTATAGAGCTTCGTGCAGATATAGGTGGCGATGGTGTTCGTGGTAACACCCTGAAAGGTTGTTGAGGTCTGTGTAAAAAGCGTGTCGACTAATATATCGATTTCGTTTACCTGTACGAGGTGCTGCGTGTTCGTGCTGGCGTCAATGGCAGGGAAATCGGTTTCCAAATACGTTTTGTCGCCCGTGTCATGCAAACTCGGAGTGAAATACGATTGAAAAATTCCATTGGGTGCTGCATCGTCGGTATATTGCCCAACCTGCCATCCCGTAAGGATTCGCGCGGCAGCTACTACATCAGCTTGGCTGTAACCCCCGTTAATGCCGCAGGTGAATAGCTCCATCAGCTCACGTGCATAGTTTTCATTCGGCGCGCTGGCCACGTTCACGTTTCCGCCCAAATAAACAAGCATCGCGCCATCGAGCGTCACAGCTTTCACCAAGTCCTGAAAATTCCCAAGCGCGCCGTTTTGTGAGCCGCCCTGAGTATTTCCGAACGTCCGGAAAAGATTATTCTGAATGTACAGCAATGGCGCAAGCACATATTCGTTATCGCCGGTGACGAACGCCGAGGTGAAATGCCCGCTCCAGAATGCGACCATCTTCTCCTGAATGGAATTCGCCGCCGTTACTTGGAGGCCTTCCCACCAGGCGCGAAGGGCTGCGGCGTCAGATTCCCATTTCCCAAAGATCGGCTGTTGGGCGGCCTGGGCAAGAGGATATGGGTTTTCTGTCGCATCGCTTGCCATCAAAGGCGCAGCCGGGGTGCTCGTGGCGCCAAGCAAAAGATCGACGGCCGGACCAGGCCCTCCGAGTTTCACAAGCGCTTCGATGTCCGACCACGTCGGCGCCATCATGGTGCGGCGCAGGAGATGGCCGGCGAGATATTCGTTCCACGGATTATTCGCGTCCGGAACGAACGCCTGGAGAGGGTCGGATAACGGCTGGAACTGGCGCTTGCCGTTCCGCGACGGCTGTTTTCCGTTCCCTCCGGAAGCGGGTGTGAGAAGATTGAAAAAACTGCGGCGGCTTAAAGTTGCTGGCATGACGATCGTGCGACTAATAATGGACGACAAAGATGAGCTAAATTAAGCGCAGTGGCCGCGAATTGATTCCATAGTTCGCGCACGAGGCGGCATCTAATCCGTTCATCACAAGAGGAACACGGGCAGGAAGGCAAACTCACGGCAAGCGGACAAGCTCGTCAAAGCAAACGTATGACCGAGCGCAGCCTGGTCAGTCGTAGGACGCGATCGAGGTCAGCCCTTCCGCCGGGTCGAGCTCGGCTAAATAGGTCTCTAAGGTCCGCTCGAGCAAGCGAATCTCGTTGAGATCGAGCGCGAGGTAAATCGGGTCGCGCTCATGGGTGCGCTCTGCGTCGCGGAGCTTTTGGCTGAGTGTCATTAAACGATCGAGTGTAGCAATCATTTTCTCTCCTAAAAAATGCTTCGCGCAGCCCATTCACAAGATGTTAACAAGCTATGCACGAAATCCGGTGGACAAATATACAACATTTTTAATCGAAAGTCAAGAGGTAAACCCAAAAAATCGTAATAAATCGAAGATTTTATCAACAATGTGTTTCTTTAAGACAGAAGTTATCAACATTTAGCCCTAATCCGGCTTTCTAAGCTCATTATTTGCTTTTTTTCATTGAATTCCCTGGCAGCGCCTTTAGGCGTGGCCCGTTTGTAGAAATCGTTTTTGATTTTTTGGCATTAAGCTCCGGCAGGAGCGGCCCGTAGGTCGCTCCTGCCGGAGCTTGGTTCTTCTGTAAAAGTCCTATTGGAAATATGCGATTTCTGATAGAATACGGAATTGTTAATAAAAAAGCAAAATTTCTATAAGAAAGCGAAACATTTATCATTTTTATGCGTAATGACTGTTTGCGAGCGTTGAGAGTGTAAACAGACCGCTGCCAGTACAGGCATGTATGATCCCTGCACAATGAAATCAAATGGCGCCTTGGGGGCAATCAAGAAGTCCGGGGCGGGTCTACCCTTAGCTTCGGAGACATTGAGTGCCGTGGATGATCGCTCATCCACGTAGTTCTTTGACAATGTATTGTGGCCTGTTGTAGTGTACTATACGACAGGACTAAAATGATTTGCATGGGCGTTTATTTGACGTTCATGCTGGGAGAGAAAAACCTCTATTTTATACTCGCTTTTCTATAAACGGGCCACGACTAACGGCGCTGTCACGTTTCGATTTTTCTGGGCTTGTAAGCGGCATTCATAGCATGATTCTATTGTTCTTATCTCATTACGTAAGAAATATCTCATAAATCCCCGTTCATAGTGGCAACAGAAACCCGTGGCTGGCATAATACGCAGCCGATCCAGCGCGAGTCGATTACAGTACGGCATTTTTTCGAATCGACGAAGGATCGTTTTCGCCTCACGCTGCTGGCCGGCGCGGAGGGACTCGATAATCTCATTACCGAAAAGAACCTGCACCGTCCGGGCCTGGCGCTTGCGGGGTACGTCGGGCTGTTCACGTATCACCGGGTTCAGGTCTTCGGCAATACGGAAATTTTCTATCTCCGCTCGCTTTCGATCGAGGATCGCATCAAGGCGTTTTCGACGCTCGCCGGATTTGCCATTCCGTGCATCGTCTTGACGAGCGGCAGCGAACTGGACAGGGAACTCTTAGATATTTGCGACGAGCGGAAAATCCCCGTCTTTGTCTCGAAATTCGAGACGACGAAAGCGATTTATTTCCTCAGCGATTTTTTAGAGGATCAGTTCAATCCGCAGGCCGTCATCCACGGCGCGTTCGTGGATGTCTATGGCGTGGGTGTGCTCTTTGTCGGACGCAGCGGCATCGGGAAATCGGAAGTGGCGCTCGATCTCATCGAGCGCGGCCACCGGCTCGTTGCCGACGATGTAGTGATGGTCACACAAAAAGGCGAGAACATCCTCATGGGCGCGGGAACCGATCTCGTGCGGCATTTCATGGAAATCCGCGGGCTGGGCCTCATCAATGTGCGCGAAATGTTCGGCATCCGCGCGATTCGGTTTCAGAAACGCGTGGAGGTCGTCGTGGAACTGGAGGAATGGCACGCCGACGGCGATTACACGCGCACCGGCCTTGATGAATCGACGGCGCAAATCTTAGGCGTCGATCTTCCGCATGTGCGTTTGCCCATCATCACCGGAAAAAATATCACGGTGATCGCGGAGGTCATCGCGCTGAATTATTTACTCAAGCATTATGGCTACGACGCGAGCCGCGAATTTGCCGCGAAGCTCGAACAAGTGCTCGCCGAACGCGGCGCGAACCGCGCCGCCAGCGGAGACCGTGTCATCCCCTATTTCGAGCATGATTTCGAGTGAGTTCGTATCGTGTCATTTGGATGATGGGCACCCTAAATTACACAATGAGTAAAAAAGCAAAATCGGAATCGGAAGGGAAGATCGTTGTTTTTGGCGCGAAGCAGATTCGCCGCGTTTGGCTGGACGAGCAATGGTTTTTCTCGGTCGTTGATATAGTGGGCGCTTTGACCGACAGCCCAAATCCACGCGATTATTGGTACCGAATGAAGCGGCGCGAAAAAGAAGCGACAGGTTTCGAGTTGTCGACACTTTGTCGACAACTGAAAATCCCAGCATCGGATGGGAAGCTTTACGAGACCGAAGTGGTCAATACAGAAAGCGCTTTTCGGGTAATACAGTCTCTACCCAGTCCCAAGGCTGAACCCTTCAAGCAATGGCTTGCCAAAGTTGGCTACGAGCGCGTTCAGGAAATTGAAAATCCCGAGCTGGCGCAACAACGAATGCGCGACCTCTATAAACAAAAAGGTTACTCCGCCGATTGGATCGAAAAACGCGTTCGCTCGGTCGCCGTCCGGGATGAACTGACGGACGAATGGAAGTCGCGAGGAGTTAAAGAAGGGATAGAGTTTGCCATTTTAACGGCCGAAATTTCAAAGGCAACCTTCGGGCTTACGCCAGCGGAATACAAAAATCTCAAGGGCCTGAAACGCGAAAATCTCCGCGACCACATGACCGATTTGGAACTCATCTTCACCATGCTCGGAGAAGCCGCGACAACCGAGATCGCGCGGAATAAAGATGCCGTGGGATTCAACCCTAATAAAAATGCCGCAAAAGAAGGAGGCACTATTGCCGGGAGCGCACGGCTGCAACTCGAAGTCAAGTCTGGCAAACCGGTTGTGACACGCCAAAACTACCTCGGCAAACAGGCGACACCCCTTTTGTCCGAAGGTGAAACAGGGAATTCCACTGAAGAAGAATAGCCGATATACAATTACACTTGCGCTATCATGAATAATATCCGCATCGCCTTTCTCACTCTACTTACGGCGTTCGTTACGTCCGCGTCCTGGGCGCAGGCTGTGCAGGTCGGGCCGGGACAGACGTATCTCAATATTGGCGACGCTGCCAATGCGCGGGCGGTGCATCCGGGCGATACCGTATTCGTTCACGCCGGCACATACAGCGATGCGAACACTTTGATCGACAGCCTGATCGGGACTCCCGATCGATGGATAACGATTATGCCGTATGAGAATGATTCCGTTTCGATTCATGTGCAATATACGTTTCAGGCCGCGCAGTATCTGAAAATCTCCGGTCTTAATTTTTATGGCAACGACCGCGCCGATAGCGCGCAGGTGTTCCATCTGCTTTTCTTCGATTATCAGTATGCCTGCTTCACTTCGAACCATGATATAATAATAGAAAACTGCACGTTTTCCGATTTAAATAATACCGGGAAGGGAAATACCGGCGCATGTCTCAAGATCGATGGCACAGCGAATTTTCAGGTATTGAACTGCACCTTCCGTGATGGAACGAATATCACCGATGGAATCAGCCTGAATGCCGATAGTAATGGGCTGGTCAGCCATTGTCTGTTCCAGAATATGCCGGGTGATGGATCGCACTGCAAAGGCGGCGCGAAGAATATCGTCTATGAGCAGAATCGTTTTATCAATTGCATCGCGGATGGCGTGGATGTTGGCGGCGATACCGGCCCGCAGTTTTTTTGTCCGCTCGGCGCGACATGGGAAGCCGATAGCATTATGGTTTATGCGAATGTGTTCATCGGCGGCTTGACGGGAATTAGGTTAAGTTCCTGTCATCACGCCTTCATTTTCAATAACACCTGCTTTAAGACGACTTCCTTTGCCTTTCGATCGCTCAACACCAGCGTGCCGACCATCACATTGGACAGCAACTACGTCTATAATAACATCTTCACCACCTATAGCGTAAACCATATCTATCTCAATGCATCGGATCCCTTCAACTATAGTACAGAGTATTTTAAGAATAACCTTTTTCACGATTACTTGTTCGCCGATCCCGATTCCATCAGCTGGTTGGAACTGCCCGGCGTGAATGTATCCGGCTCGCTCATCGGCGACCCGGATTTTACGGATACATCGAATGGAGATTTTTCGCTTCGCGCCGGAAGTCCGGCTATTGGCAAGGGATTCGCCACGCAGGAACCGGTGACGGATTATCTTGGCATGCCATATTCACTCACCGCACGATCTATCGGCGCATTCGAGGCACAAGCAGCAAGCGTTAGTCCCGTTGCATCCGCTGGCACGTTTTTTATTGCGCCAAATCCATGCGGCAATTCGCTGACGTTGTTCTTGGGTGGCGCTGTGCAGCCATCCGAAATCCGCGTGCTGGATGTATTGGGCCGCGAAGTGATGCGAATTGCCATGCCGCCGAACAGCAATGCAGAGCCTATTCCAATAAATACCGATGCCCTCGTGGACGGCGAATACACTCTGCTTGCGCGGGCGAGCAATGGGGATTTGCTCGGTCGCCAAAATTTTGTGAGGATGAGGTAAGGAAAAGACACTTAGCCACGAAGCGGCGAAGTACCCGTTATCCTCTACCCAAACGCGCCCGTTCGAGATCGCTCGGATACGTAATCTTGAAATTCATCTCGCTACCCGTCACGAGGCGAGGGTGCTCGCCGATGCGTTCCAGAAGCTGCGATTCATCCGTGCCATGAAAATTCGCTTCGCGCGCCGATTCATAAGCAGTGCGAAGAAGCTCAATCCTCGCGCCCTGCGGCGTTTGCGCGCGCCAAAGGTTTTCGCGAGGGACGGTCTCCATAATTTCGCGACCCTCAGCGCGCTTGATCGTATCGACAATTTCCAAACATGCCACGGCGGAGCCATGCTCGCGAATCGCTTGAATCACAGAAAGAATGAGCGCCTGATCGACAAGCGCGCGCGCCACGTCATGCACAATTCCGATTTTTATTTCGCGCTCGCCGCGTATCGCGCGAAGTCCGTTCGCAACCGAATCCTGCCGCGTTTCCCCTCCTGTGACGACTTTCCATTTCACCGGCAGATTCATAGCTCGAAGTCCTTGCTCCATTTCCGATAGGTCCTCAGCGCGGCCAACGAGGACAATGGTATGCACCGGCTCGACGCGCGAAAACGTCCGCGCCACTAATTGATACATCGGCAATTCGCCGATTGTCTCGAACTGTTTTCGACTCATCGCCGACGATGAGCTTCCAAATCTCGTCGAAGACCCTCCGGCGACTAATATGGCCGCCACATCACGAATCGGCATGTAACGCCTCCTCCGCATCGCCGGCGATGCCTGCCCGTTTTTCGGAGCCTTCATATTCCATTACGAAACTATAGGCCGGGAACCGCCGTGGCAGCCGCATGAGCGAGAAGACCATCACGCCCGTCGAAAAGCGGTCGAGCCAGCTCGACGTGGGCCAGCCGAGATGAAAGACGATATTGCGGTCGGCGAAATCGTATTGCAGCATATAAATGAGCGAGAGCAACCGCCGCGCCACCGATTCCCTGAAAATAGTCAGGAGAAAATGGTTCTTGCCGAGCTTCGGCGGGGAACCGGAACGCGGCGAAAAAAATGTAACATACGCAACGTTCGGATCGTCGGAAATCGGAGTAACATCCTTCGGACTACGGAAATAAATGTGGAAGCCCTCAGTCTCTTCCGATTCCGCAATGCGGAAGATAAGATCCATCGGGCTATCCGTTTTCCGGAATTGCTCGATTTCCGGCGCGCGCCGTTTCGCCACGCGGAAGCCGATGATCTGAAAAATCGTGACCACGATCGCCCAAAGCAAGAATCCCTGCCACTTATGATACGCGATAAAACCGAAACACGCGAGCAGCAGTAAGAAGATGATAAACGTTCCCGTCCGCGAGGTGTGGTAATCCGGAATTTCCTCGCTGCCGCGAGAATAGCGATAATAGACAAGCGCGCCCATGTTGATCGTAAAACTCGCCACAAGGCCGACGGCATACATGTGCGCAAGCATCTCCTGACTGCCCGCCGTGATTGCAATCACGACGCTGAAGAGCGTCGCATTGATAATGTGAATGCGGTAGAGCGAATCGGCCTTGTTTGTTTTTATCAGCCAGTGAAATCCATAGCGGTGCGCGACGCGCTCCAATAGTTCGCTCGATGCAACGAATGCGGTATTCACCGCCATAATGAGCGTAAAACTTGCGAGACCTCCAACCAAGTATGCGAAGAAGCGGCCATTGACCACGCCGGCAAAATACGTGATAAGATCGTCTTCGTGCGCGGCAATATTAATATCCGTGCGCGTCAGCACGAGCGCGGTGATAAGCGGCGTCACAATGCCAACCGTTACCGCGAGAAAAATATACGCCTTCCGAATATCCCGCCAGCTTTTGGCAAGCCCGGCCGTTTGCAGCACGCTCTCGATCCCGGAATACGCAAGAATTACGCCCGCGAATCCAAAAATAAAAAAGTTGATCCCGCCGACAAAACCATGCCCGATGAGTCCCGTGAAGGTTTGATGAAATCCCTCCGTCGCGCGCGCCCATTGGCCGGGGCTGGGATCCATCACCGCCGAAAGAATCAGCGTCAGCAAAATCATTGCGGCTGCGACGAAGATGATGTAGGTGAACCGCGCATTTTCGCGGATGCCGATAATGTTGAGCATCGCAACCGCCCAGATCGATCCAAAAAACATCGCGTAGATGAGAATGGGTGAGATCGAGAAAAACGAACTGCCATTATACACCGCCGAGACCGTCGAAATCGCCGCCGTCAATATATAATCGACGAGGATCGAAGCCACCGCCGCGAACGAAATCGTCGGGCCGAGCACCAGATAGCTGAAACTATAAACTCCGCCGCCGCGCACGCCGTGATGCTCCAGAATATGCGCGATTTCCACCATCCGGCTCGATAGAAACCGGATAAAAAGCGAGGTCGCAATGATAAACACAAACGCCGCGATGCCGACAAGCAAATAGGACTCCGCCGCGACATAAAACACGCTCGTCAGCTCGTCCATCAGCGTAATGATGGCGATGGCAAGGTACGTCAGCCACCATTTCCCGCCATCCAAAAACGAGAGCAGGTTCTTTTTCTTCGAAAGATAGTAGAACAGGCCAATAAGGCCGAGATTCAGGACGATAATAGCAGGCAGCTTCATATTCTGGCGCGATTAAACACACAATAGGTGAAAAGAATAACCGCTATTTCGCGCGATTCTTCCGCAAACAGCGGAGGCCGCGGCGCGCTGGGGATAGCGCGTATGCGAAGCCGGTGTGGCACATCGTCCAAGAATGGGAACAGCGCCATTAGGTCAACAAGCTCATGGAAGAAGAGGGGCGAGAATTGATGTAGGGTACGCAAGACGTTAATAAAAGGCGGGAGTTCCCGCCTCTCTATTAAAGGATGGTCAAGCGGAATCAAGTTTGATCATGAAATCATGAAAGATGCTCTGCAATTATGGCGAGATTCTTTTTATGTTTTGCTATATCAGTTCGCATTTTCACATATGTTTCATCATTCACTAAAATCGGGGTTGCCCCCTTCCTCCTACTCTGTAACACGGTGCTACCGTCTTCAAGAACCTCCTCTTTAACGTGTGCTAAAGTATTTCGAATTTCAATTATTTCATCCTTGAATAGCTTTAAATTATTTTGGAGTTCCTGTATCTTCTCCTTAGATTCTTCTAAGCTTTTCTTAGCATCAGGATTAGATTCTCGACTAATTCTTACATTCAAAATTTTGGATTTATCATTGAGTATGCTTTCTATGCTTTCGATTACATTGTTAGCAGTAAAGAGGGCGTCATCCTCGATTAAGGCAACCAGCATTTTCGCATTAAACTTCTCAACTAACCTTTTGAGGGTTTTTTCAGCGGATTCAACCCTGTATTTATAAATCCTTTCCATAACTTTCTCGGTGTCAGGATCCCCGGCAGGTATTGCTGAGAAGTAGTCAACGAGAATGTCTTTTATTTGTGCTTCAAGGCTAATAGCCTCAGCTACAACAAGGCCTCTCATATTATTAAGATCCTGAACCTTGCGAACCGTGAGTGAAATAATACCCTTTATTTTTTCCAGCAAGTCATTTCCGGAACCGACAGCCCATGATATTCTTTCAATCATTGCATTCCGGCGATGCGCCTTCTCTATTGCATCACCGTTCGATGAATAAAGAAGGACTTCCGTAAGAATATCAGCTTCCCGGATTTTCTTAATTAGTGTGTCGCCGAGAGCGCCGTCGTGAAGGTTGAGGTCTGTCAAAATTAGATCGTAATCACGTTTGGAAACCCTTTCTTCCAATGATGTATCATCGTCGTATTTTTCGAAATTGAATTCGAATCCTAAACCAGTGACATGATCCCTAATTTGGGGGGACAATGCGCTGATTACTGCCTCGTCGTCTTCGAACCAAAGGATATTATACTGTAGAGTCATTTTTCAAGGTGATTAAGAATTTTGTCCCTGAAGGGTCGGATGATACTTTCACTCTCCCATGAAGCTTAGAAACCAATTGCTTTACATGATAAAGGCCGATGCCAGAACCGTTTGTAGTTGTATACCCAAAGTCAAAAATTTTATCAAGTTTGTCTTCCGGGATACCTTTGCCATTATCTGAAACAAGAAGCGTGAATTCACCTTTCCCCACGGAAATTTCCATGTTTACCATGCGCGCACCAGCCTTTTGAGCATTGCTCAATAGGTTATCGATTATGATGACGATTTCTAAAGGACTAAACTTTAGACGGAATGTTGGGCTACCATTTTGAGTAATGATAATCGTTGGTAACTTTCGATTAACTTTCAAGTGAGGATAGTCCTTATAAACATTTTCTACGTATTGAATAATAAATGAAACCAAATCCTGAGTAATAGAGACGGAATTGAGGTTGAAATTAGCTTTTGTAACGAAGTGAGCTATAGTAGCTATTTTCTTATTTTCAAGCGCAATAATTTCTAGGTGAGACTTAAGGCGTTTACCATCTATCCCTTTATCGACGGATTCTCTTAGTGTTGTGAGCTCATCCTCAATTCGTTGGGTAGAGTGCCCTATCTGATGTTGCATTCCGAGGACTTCCTTTATGTCAGTTGTTGTAACTGAACGAAGGAATAAGTTCTCACCGACTGTCCGTTGAAGTTCATCCTCAGCTTTAGCAAGAGCCTTTCCTTTTGCGGATGTTTCGACCTGCAATTCTCCTACACGTTTAGCAATTGTGCGTGCGTCTCGTGAAAAATTGGGATTATTGCTTTCTTCCGCGATTCTCGAAATATTTTTTAATAGCTTGCTTAAGCTTTTCTCTTGCCGACTTTCGGCGACACCAAATGCGAAATCATAGTCAATGACATCTTTGGACGATGTTAGGCCCGCATAGACTTTTAGTATATCTTCCCTAACGTCCGATGGTCGAATCTCTCTTCGCTCACCTGTAATTGGATCCTCTAACTCTGCTCCCCATCGAATCACATCGACCACATACTTTTCCAACCTACGAAGAGCTTTCTCATAAAAGAGTTCGATTAGAGCATCGTAACTCTCATTACGGATAAGGCCTCCAACGCGGCTCGATGTCTCCTTCAGGTTTTCATTTATGCCATGAATTTCAATCCTCCCAATTAGATCACGCGTCCCAAGAAAACGGGCATACCCTTGTCCTTTGCGTGTGTCTAGGCCGAATGAATCATCGCCCTTCTCCCCAAATGGATAAATCCTAAATCCATTCTTATACATGACGACTGAGCCAAAATTCACTGGTTCTATTCCCATCAGACGAGTAAAATTCATCTTCGCCTGAGGATCGAGATTGAAAAGTGAAATGGAAATGTTGCGGACTTTATAAGTGTTAACCTCGGTAACCGAGTAAATTTTTTCACCTCGATCCCTTAGTGTAGTGGTAACCGTGCTGCCATCTTCAGAGACTACAACGTGTATCTCTGTGGTCTTTATTTTTAGCCGCTCAAATACTGTATTCTTTATTATTCCATTTATTCTATCAGGATTATCTTTTCCAAGTTTTTTATCTGCTTCTAATTCGTCGTTTGCGATAATCTTAACGGAGAAACTTTTATCATCGTTAGTTTCAACCGGATTAATTAACTTCTCAAGTGAGCGTTTTAGGCGGAGTAATTTTGATCGTTCCCATTTGCTCCTTAAATTAGTAATTTCAAGTTTGGTCCCGTGGGAATATGAAAGTGAAGATTTAGGAACCACAACTCTTGTCACCGGCACATTCCCAAATAGCGTCCGAGCATGACCTTCAAAATCGGTCCAGTCCACCTGAATACGCTCAGTTGTTGCCTCGTTTCCAGGGCGTTTCGTAGTTAGGATCAAAGCTTTCCCAAGCCGGTCACATGAAAATCGCCCAATTCCCTTCGCGCCCGCAAATGCGCGGACGGGTCGTAAATTGCTTCGGTAATCATTCTTGTCTTCATTCCCTTCAGTTCCCTCTCGTTTAGCGGAGTACGCTACAAAGAGCCATTTATCCTTCAAGTCATCGTAACTCATTCCTTTTCCATCGTCCTCAATCACGATTGATGACTTTTCTCCATAAATTTCATTGAAGGTAATGGTCACATTGCGGGCACCAGCATCGAACCCGTTTTTAACGAGTTCAAAGATCGCAATAAAATCGTCGGTGATAAGCTCGCGGCCAATAATGTCCTTTAGCCCTGAGCTTACCTTAAAATTAAGCTTATTACTCATTGCTCATTTCAAACAAGACCCGTCCAGCCAATTCAGCAAATAACGGTGGGATAGCATTCCCCACTTGCGTGTATCGCGGAGTTTCTTTTTTCCGAAGTATCCCACCTGTAGTGTACTTCCCCTTGAATTCGAACCAGTCGGGGAAACTTTGAAGCCTTGCATATTCCCTTACCGTCAATATTCGAGGTTCGGAGTAATGCAAGCAATCGTCGGGGAGTGTCGTCAAAGTTGGTGCTTTATCATGAGGATCGAGAATAGTTACGCTGTGCTTCTTCATCTTAAACTTCTCTCTGATTTCCTCGGTAACCTTCTTGCCCCTACGAGAAGTTGCAAGCAATAGCTTCATAACTGCTTCTTTCTCGGCAGTATGATTCGCAAATCGATGGCTATCGGGACGTATTGAGCGGTCAACTTTCTCGCTTAGATACTTCTGATACCTCGATGTAATTGCACCATAGTTCCCATAGGCAAATTTTGCGGGTTTTTCCGGTTCAACAACTCCATGCTGCCTCGCTAAATCCCCAATTCCATCAATTGTTGAAGCATTAGTGGGTAGTCGTTTAGCTCCCAAGAATCTTTTTTTTCTTTTTTCGATCTGTTCAAAAAAACTAGAAGCGTTTCCATTTAGCGTTCCCACAAGTATAAACCGATGGCGTCGTTGAGGAATTCCAAATTCTGAAAAATCAATCAGTCGCCAATCAACATTGTAACCGAGAACACGAAGCCTGCTTATTACGGAATTTGATGGACTTTTTTTATCTGACTCGAACGGGATGGTAAAACCCTTAACATTTTCGAAGAAAATTAGCCGAGGCTTAACTATTTCAACAAATCGTAGATAATCCCGGACTAAGTTGTTCCTTTTATCGGTCATTAACCTCTTCCCAGCCATCGAGAATCCTTGACATGGTGGTCCACCAGTCACGAGATCTATCTTTCCTCGAAGTTCGGCAAGCTCGTTTTTGTGATCTCGTAAAACCGTGCGAATATCGCTCGCTTGTTTCGGGAACCAAGCTGGCCATGCGAAGTGGCGCTTTCTGTCAAGAAGATTAAACTGAAACGTTTCGAAGGCGAGAGGACTTTTTTCAATGGCGAGAAGTCCCCGCCATTTGTTGCTATTGTAAAAGCCGAGCGAGAGCCCTCCGCAGCCAGCGAATAAATCGATATATAGCGGAGTTGCTTTTGACAAGGATCAGTCTAATTTCGTAATTTCCATAATGAAACGCATTTGAGGAAGGAAAGTGTCCCTTTTTTCGGATTTCGTGACGTCTCGGAAAAAGTGTCGTATATTAGGAAGTACTTTGATGAGCACCAGTGTCTATAAGAATAGTGTTCGTGTCCTTGTTCATTGACAATTTCCGGCGCATTAGTTTTCATATAGAAGTTTTAGTATGAATTCTGGCGGCACAAATGGCGAAAGCGGCTCAAAAACGCCACAGTTCATGAACTTTAAACTCCCCCCCGCACCAACGGCATCCCTTCGACAGGCTCAGGACAAGCTTTCGGGATTTTTCTGCCTGACAACGGGGTAGCCGTGGCCCGTTTGTAGAAATCGTTATCTAATTAAAATCCCAAGCTCCGTGAGGAGCGGCCTTTTCACTGGCCGCTCCTCACGGAGCTTGTTCGTCCCAAAAAAACAATCTCTTCTACAAACGGGCCGCACCTAACGGTGCTTTCCTCGTTCGTCTTCTTCCCGCCCAAGCGGATTGTGCCGTCCACATCGCGCGTTGCATGGTCCGCCGCGGCGGATGAACTATTTTTTTGCGGGTACACAATGCGCCGTCGCCTCTATCCGATTACATTTTAGTCGCGGCGCGACGGAGTACCCGCAGCCCAGCATGGAGCAAGCATCGCCCACGATGCGAGCGGAATGCTGGGTTCGCGTTCGTTTTAGGTTCCCATAGTCCTGAAAGTACGGAGTAAATCCCCGGCGGCAAACATCGCCCTTTCAGGGCTAATATTTTTTCAATCGCAATCGTACCCAGGGTTCCGCTTCGCTTCACCCTGGGCTATTGGTACGGCACCCCTTCGGGGTTTTGGCTCGTTTCCGAGTCAATTTCGCCATAGGCAACTATCAAAATATGTTGCGCCTGCTCCGCAGGAGTAGGAATTCAACCGACTTGCCGAAAAATGTATTATTTTTGTGGAAGCGAAAGGCGCGCGGGCGTCGTTCTATTAGATTGCATTCTCAAAAAATAACCAATCATCGTGAGGCAAGCAACGGGTAGGCGGTAACGAGTGCGGCGCATGACCGATCATGAGGGCATGACCGATCATGCGAGAGCAGCAAGCTCTTTTCACTTGCTGCTCCTTACTCGTTTCCTTCTTTGCCGCTGCTCCATCGCAAGAAAAGAGAGGAAATTATGCTCATTACATTTGAAGGGATCGATGGATGCGGTAAATCATCGCAGGCGAAGCTGATCGCCGATCGTCTCGCCGATCAGGGAATCGAGTGCGTGCTCGTGCGCGAGCCGGGCGGAACGGACCTTTCCGAGCAGATACGAACCATTCTGCTCGATGCAAAACGTTCGATGCCTATTGCTCACGCGGCGGAACTAATGCTTTTTGCCGCAAGCCGCGCGCAGCTTGTGGCGGAAGTGATCGAGCCGGCTTTGAAACGCAACGCGGTCGTGATATGCGACCGCTTCACGGATTCGACGATTGCGTATCAGGGCTATGGGCGCGGATTGCCGCTCGCGTACATTCGTAGCGTCAACGATCTCGCCACGAACGGCCTCATTCCCGACATCACGTTCCTCATCGACGTACCGATCGAGCTTGCCATTCGACGACGCAAAGGCATGGGCGACGACCGGATGGAATCCGAAAGCCGTTTATTTTTCAGCCATGTGGTGCAAGGCTATATGGCGCTCGCTCAGAAACATCCCGACCGCATTCACGTCATCGACGGGGCGGACTCGATGGAGGACATTCATCACACCATTACCCGGCTCGTGGAGTACGAGCTGGGAAACGAACTCCGGCACGCGCACCGAATGAATAACCGAGCGCGCCATGCCGAAAGCACACCCGCCCTTCCCGCCACCGGCGATTTCGATTATTCGTTCGATGTGACTGCCGAGGCGCTGGCGAGTTAGAAATTCGGGTTAAAAGTGGCGAACGGAGAATGGCGAGTGGAGAATAGAGGGAATTCTTTTTCAAAGAAATTATTCATAAAAATTCTATAAATCTTCCTTCGCCACTCGCGACTTTGTTATTTCGTTACCACCACCCGTTCCACATCCCGCTCGCCATTGTCGGTCGTGGTGACGAGGAGGTAGACGCCGGCAGGTAATTGTGAGAGATCGAGATTCATGTCGCCAGAAGTTCCGGATGTCATTCCGCCATCCAGCACTTTCTGGCCAAGAAGATTATGCACGCTGAAATAGGCTTTGGGTGCATCGACAAGTTCAAAGTGGATTGTCGCCGGGCCGTTCGTGGGATTCGGATAGACTGAAATCGCCAATTGCTTCGATTGCGGCGTTGTTGAAATACTCGCCTCCGGAATCGCAGCCGTTAACTCCGGCGATGGCTCGTACCAGAAGATGAGTTCGTTCGGATGGTTCGGGTTCTTCGTGTTTCGAATGCGGATGGGGATGAGTTTGGTAAGCTCAATGGAATTCTCCATTTGCGACAGAATGCTTTTCAATTTTATAACATTGTCGGCCATTGAATCAAGCGGAACATCAAGCTGTGCATCACCCCGGTTTATACTATCCACATAACTGTTGATAGAAACCTGCGTTTTTTTGAACGGTTCTTGTGAACCATTTTTTGTACTTAATTTAATCTGCGTATTAAGATTTTTCGAAGAAGTTGTCGATTTTATGGCTATATTAATTTTACCTCGGCTCAGTGAATCATGCGGCCCTAAAATTTTCACATAGGAAAAACCGTTAATGGAATCCATGGGAATACCCTTCAAGGCATCGGCACTCAGTGCAACAACGAGCGCGTGACAATATTGCGTATCAAGACCATTAGGTACGTTACCTGACAGGATGCTTTTCAATTCTTTCGCAATGTCCGGCATGGAATCGAGTAATACATTAACTTGCTCATTCCCAGAATTGGAAGTATCGCCATCCGTTTTGATAGCTACCCGTGTTCTTTGTACTGCATGAGATTCTTCTTCACCTGGTGATATGCGCACTTTGTTCTGCATTTGCATCACCATTGAGTGGTTCCCGTCTTTTTGTGTGGTGGTCGTATCGCTTTCGAACGAGAAGAGCCGCTTGGCGCCATCAGGCTCGGTGATGAGGCGCGGAGCCGATTTGGGAATAGTAAGCCCGGCAAGGTCTTGATCGGTGATCATTTCTCCGAGATGCAATCGGACACCCCAAGTCGGTGGAAGACCGAACTTGTTGATCTCGTTGCCATCCTTCGTATAAAAATCAATATCCCCGTTATCTTCGAGCACAATGCCGAGTTGGGCAAGCTGTTCGGGCGAAAGCTCGACGGGCTGTAGGCTGTCGGCGGTTGCGATGGGGGTGGCGGGAACCATCCTGGCAGCTGGAGTAGCCTCGTTTGTTTTGCTGTTAGGCACAGCAAACGTGGCATTGTTTGCCGACGGTTGTGAGAAATTCTGCGTAGTTCCTTGTGACCCGTAAGTTCCATGAGACAAAATGGGAGCTTTATTTACAAGCTGCGAAGATGTTTGTGGCCAAAAAGCGAAAATCGAAAGAGTAATACATGCTGCGGTGGTCATAGCGGTCATTCCTATTTTTAATGGTGTGGAGAGCAGCCGCTCGTAGAGCCGCTGCCCGATGGTTTGTGTGACCGGTACACTACGATTGATAGACTGAAGTAGCCGCTCGACTTCGCTTTGCGAGATGACCTCCGGCTCCGCTTCGGATTGCGCCGAGCGGAAGAGATCGTTCAGAGTTTTATTCGAATTACTCATAATTTCTCCTTTGCCTCGAATGCGAACCGCGCGTGGTAGAAGCTTTGTCCGTTGCCCGTTCCGCCTGGTGCGATTACATCATGCGTATGGGCGGGAACTGTAACTTCATTCGCACCGAGCAGCTTCGCTAACTTTTTGCGTCCGCGCGACACGCGGGATTTNNCTCATTACGATGGCCTCGCGCTGCTTCTTCGGAAGCTTTGCGAGCGCTGCGTAAAGATGATCGACATCGGCGTTTGCGTCGGGTGCATTGCGCTCGTCTGCGAATTCCTCGATTTCGCGTTCCGAAAGCGGCTGCCATTTTGCGCTTCTCACACGCTCGTGCCGGTTGGTGCGGGCGGCGATCGTGAAGAGATAACTCAAAAAAGTATTTGGCTCGCGGATGCGATCGAAGTTTTCGTAGGCTTTAAGGATCGTCTCGCTAATGAGATCTTTCGCGCGTTCGCTGTCGTGGCCGTGTTTATCGCGGCACGTCGCCTGGCAAAAGCGCGAGAGCTTCGGGAGCACAGGCATGAGGAGCGCGAGAAATTCGCGCTGTTTCGTGCCAGCGTGGCTCATGCCAATATGCTCCGCAAACGGGTGGCTATCCTTAGTGGATAGTCTCCCAGCCTCGTCAGTTTCGTTCATACGTTCGTGTACCGCGGTTGTGGGTTGCCGGTCATCCTTCTGATGACCGATCCACAATGGGTAAGAGTAATGAGACGGGAAAAGGTGGCAAATCAATGACGAATGACAAATGGGGGAACGGCAACCAGCGAATGACGAATGGGGACATTCCTCCCCCATTTGTCATTTCCTCGCGTAGGTTCCCATCATCTCGCCTTCAGCGAGGATATGACCTTGCATTGCGTTCACGAGCTGATCGCGCGTGGCTTCGCCGGGAATGTTAATTTGCGCGTCGAGCGCGTAAAGTTTGAAATAATACCGATGCGCTTTCCCCGCCGGCGGACATGGGCCCATATAGCCCATTTGTTGCGCGCTGTTGATGCCCTGCCGCGTTCCGTTGTGCAGGGTGTCACGCTTCGGGAAATTCTCCGCCAAGCCGCGTTCCGTCGCGGGAATGTTATACATGACCCAATGAATGAACGTGCCATGCGGCGCGTCCGGATCTTCGCAGAGAAGCGCGAAGCTTTTCGCGCCATCCGGTGCGCCGCTCCACGCGAGCGCAGGAGAGATGTCTTCACCCTGACAGGTGAATCGTTGGGGGATGGTGGAGTCGTTTTGGAATGCAGTAGATGTGATTGTCATTTTCGTTTTTGTCAAGTTGGTATCGGCGGTGTTGCTCATTTGGTTTTGTTCCGCTTTCATTTTGCAACCACCAGTTAGAATAAAAAGGATGAGGATGAGTTTGCGCATGGAATAATCTCTGATGAAGCTTTTTTTAGTGTCCTTGCGAGGAGAAGATAAAAGGCGAAAGCCTTTTATGCTCGACGAAGCAATCTCTTTGTCCAACGTCCGAAGATTGTTTTGTCGAATCGAACAAGCATCGTCGACGATGCACCTCCGGTCGTTCCATGTTCGATAACCTGCGCATGACCGATCATGCACGGTATCTACAATAAGTGAAACAATCCATTGTGATTAACAATCCATTGTATTTCCTTGGTATCGATATCGGTAAAGATGCCTTTACCGCCTCGTTGTATCACACTCCGACGAACACGTATCAGACATTCATCGGTCAGATGCATTGTAAGACCTCAAATGGTCTTACGGCTTCGCGCAAGATACTGAAGTGGCTGAAACAGCAGAAAGTTGACGCCACTCAGACGATCATGGTGCTCGACGCCTACGGTCGGACCGCTCCCTGGCAGTCTGTTTAATCGTCGTCACCAATGCCGGACTGAACTCGTTTACCAGCCGAAAGATCGGCTCGTTGGTTGGCATCGCGCCGCAACCTTATCAGAGCGGCCACATGGAATTCAGGCGGCGCTCCTCAGGCCACGCGATCCTGAGTTCGCAATGACATTAAAAGGGACTTAATCGGCGTTTCCTTAACTCTTAATTCTTAACTCTTAAATCCTAATTGAACATGTTCACCGGCATCATCGAAGAACTCGGCACACTCGTTGAACTTATCACATCAGGAACATCGCTCTGTCTCAAAATTGAGGCAGAGCGCATCTTCTCCGAAGGGGCAAAAACCTCGCAAATTGGCGTAAAAATAGGAGATTCGATAGCGGTAAACGGCGTATGCCTGACGGCCACGCAAGTCCAACCGCCCTATTTTGAGGTCACTGCGATAGCGGAAACCCTCGGGAAGACGACGTTAGGTTCATTGACAGCAGGTCAGAGGATTAATCTCGAACGCGCCGCTAAGCTCGAAACCCGCTTAGGCGGCCATCTCGTGCAAGGCCATGTCGATGGCATCGCGACTCTTCGCGACATCCGGGACGCAAACGGCAGCTGGGAGTTTTCATTCGAAATCCCCTCCGATGGATCCAAATACGTAGTGCCGAAAGGCTCGATCGCCATTGACGGCATCAGCCTGACGGTCGCGGAGATCTTAGTGGCACATGGCAATGCACGCGTCACGGTCGCCATCATTCCTCATACCTACTATCATACGAACGTTCAGTTCTTGAAAATTGGCGACACGGTTAACGTAGAGTTCGACATCATTGCGAAAATGGTCGAGCGGCTCGTGAAACCGTATTTTAGCAACGGGTAACGAATAACGAGTGATGTAAGAACGACTCGTTACACGTTACTCATCCACTCGGTACTCATTAAGAGAGGATAAGAAGCAATGTCTAAGGGCGGAGGAGCGGGAAAAGTCTATTTTATCTTGTATTTGGCGGTTCTGCTGGAACTGCTGATTATTATCGTCGAGCGCGACGATGCCGAGGAAAAAGCTCGTAAAGAGCTGGAAGACCTCAAACGCAAGAACCATCGCATTCAGATGATCACCGAGACCATCCTGCAATCGCTGCGTGGCTCGCCTACGGCCGTGAGTTCCACTTCGGATCAGAGCATGGTCTTAGGTGACAAGACCGAGGCGAACGGACGCGAGTTCCACATCCGTATCCGGCTTGCCGATCCGAACAATGACACGGTAAAAGAACTGGATCTCCTTATTCTCCGCAATAAAGCGAAAATGGACTCGATCAATCTGGCCAGCGATTCAGTCCAGTATCCACGCACACGCGAAGGCAACGACTTTATTTATCAGTATAACTTCAAGCCGAGGTTCGGGGCCGGCGAATACAACCTCCACTTCGATGCGCGCACCAACGAAGTTGTTGGCGTCACGCAAACCGCTTCGCCGGACGATACGGTCAAGATCGGAGCGGTCCATCTTACCGTAAAGGATTTGAAGGAGGTAAAAGACGCTATCTCGGAAAATATCAGCCTACGCGGGTATATCGACTCACTGCTCAACGGCGGCTACGAAAAACTCGCCGCCAATATGGGCACGAACGAGTTTACCGTTAACGTCAAGCCGCCGCAGGAAATCGATCAACTTAAGATTTCCCCGGATGTGCCGGATTTTGCGTCCTTCCCGACGCTTGACCTGCCGAACCGCGTCAAAATTGAAGGCGCGACGATTTCCGGACCGACGGGCGTGAAAATTTCCATTGTTGACGGACCGGGAGAGATCGTACAGGTCGATTCAAACTTCTACTGGAGCTGGAAGCCGGATGCAGGCAAAGTCGGCGAAACCGCAACCATTAAACTTGCCGGTAGAGCTAATCGCAATGGCGCGCAAAAGGATCAGGCAACGACGACATTCACCGTCCGCGTGGATAAGCTCGAACCGGCTACGGCATCGCACTTCTTCCCGGAGAATAAGAAAACACATGAGGCGTTGCCTTATACAAGCATTCCGTTTAAGGCGAACGAACAATATGCGAACCTTAACGGCACGTATCGAACCGAGATCGATATCAATGGGACAAAGGTGAAGGAATCGGCGGAACCTACGATCGAATATACGCCGGAATTTCTGAAAGACGAAGGCAAGACGCTGGAGATCAAGGCTTTCTATAAATCGGACATTATGAAGGATTACGTGCAACTCGATGATCAGTCGTTTAAGATTAATTATCCTCCTTTTATTGCTAACGCCGAAGACGATGCATTAACTGCCGGAGATCAACTCTTCGTCAAGTCGGCTCTCGGATTACCAAGCTATTATCAGGAAGTCGGTGCCGATCATCTCGACATACAATCGGACGGCTACTTCGAAGCGAGCGCAAAGAAACAGCCGGCGAATGGCATGAAAATCGAATTCGTAGCCAATCCGACAAGCAAGGTGAATTCGATCAAAAAGAAAGACGGCCAGACGATCGATGTTACGGCCACCGATCCGATCACCCATCAATCTCAAACGTTTCAGGTCACCGTTTCTCCGAAAGTGCAAGCCAAGAAAGGTGCCGGTGGCGTCGGTGGTGGTGGTAAGGGTGCTATTCACTAAATTTTTTGAAAGCGCGGGGTTTCTCAGCTCTTTAAGTATAGATGAGAAGCCCACGGATTTCGAACAGGTTTTTATTCGCGTATTGAATTAATTTATGAGATTTACGATTCCGTTTTTTCAGAAGAAGATCCTGAGCATCGCTCTGCCATTGCTTTCGGTCGTTATTCCGCTTTCGGCTATCCATGCGCAGCCCCTGAACGACTCGCTCAAAGCGGTCACGCTCCGCAATGAAAAAATGTACCGCTTGTTGAATTCCATGGACGACAGGGGTTCGTCCTACGAATTCACGAACGTGACCGCCTGGAAGATAACCGATCCGGACCTCCAGGCTCAGATCATTAAGGTCTATACAGCCAAATACGGCGATAAACAGCTCAAGAATTTCGACATTGCCGACGTTTATATCTTCTCGGCTCCCGTTGGCAACGATCGGTATCAGCCCTTCCATGTGTTGTTCATGGGCACAAGGCGAAAAGACGTGGATACCTCCGGCGGAGCCGAGCAGGATATTATGTTCGCGGGAGGACATCACAAGGCCAACACCAATGATAAAGTGCCGGTGGCATTTAAAGGCCGCGAAGTCATTCGCACCATGCAGCAGCAACCGGCGCTTTTAGATAACATCAACGCCATTCAGGGCGATCTCGTCGAGTTGCCGGGCGATATTGCGCCGCGCGGCGTACAGCTTGTCAAGAGCGCTGACGAGCGGTACATCTTCCATCAAATGTTCACCGGCTTTTATTCGAAGCGAACGATCATCGACGAGCAAGATATGGCACTCGGGATTCCGACACCTGACGAAGTAACCATGCCCACCGCCGATTCCAATGCCGCCGTCATTCCGCCGGAGGCTGATGAAACCCAGACGTTAACCGTGGACGAACTCGATTATCGCGCGTTTCGCTATCAGAAGTCGGTCGATCTTTCGATCGATCATATCGGAGTGAATCTTTCGCGGCAGAACGAACTCGAACTCGCAATCGGCAATCCGGAGGTTGGGCTTCCTTTCTGGTCGAGCGGCGAAGCATCATTGCTCCTTAATATGCGCAATCAAATTGGCACCCAGAGCGATTTCAAGATTGGCGTCGATTTCCCGAATTTCGATCTTGGCAATGTGAACGCCTCTGTCTTCCAGCCGCGCAAGCTTTCAGGGTTCTGGGGCGGGACGGTCGCTGCTTATTTTGCGGGCATCGATTTCTTCAGCGCCTTTAACATGCCCATCGCGTTCAATTTTTCGGTATTTCCGGCCAGCGGATCTAACTCCTCGATCATATATAACGGTTCGTCTGGTACCGTCTCCGGACAAACGGGATTGGCGGTGACCACAGGAAATTCAACCATCCCAGCCGGTCGTACATTTTACCGCACTGCTTTGATCGGGCAACTCTACATTCCGTTCATCGTGCAGCTCGATCCTGCAAACTTCGTGCAGTTCTCGGCTGGCATCGGCGTGGACGAGGTAAAGCTAAGCTGGATTCCCAAGAACGATAGCGAAGGAGAGGCTTATGGATACGCATCGGGTTCGGGTGGAACCGTGCAAGACCTACTTACTCCCTCGGGCAAGACCAACGTTTCGACGCCGTTCACCCCGCACGTTGCAATCGAATACGTAAACCACCGTTCGAACAAATTCGGACTCGATTTCCAGTACGATCACTTGTTCACCTTCGGCGGCTGGCTCGAACTCATCCCCGATCATCTGCGGCTGGAAGCGAGCTACACGGCGCCGCTCGTCCGCGATCCGCTCCCGTACGAGCCGGCCTACTTCTTTGAAATCACCCCGCGCTTTTATTTCTAAATCATGACCAGAAGCCAGCGAATAATGAACATATCCATGCACCTTACGATGAAGAAATTCTCAGGTCTGCTTTTGGCGGTCGTTGCGATCGGCATGATGGCGCCGGGTTTCCTCCGCGATCTTCACGCGCAGCCAGGCGGCGGTGAGCAGCAGCCGCAGTCGCCGCAGCTTACCGCGAGAGATTCGTTCGAAATCGCGAACGCGGAAAACAAGACACTCGAATCGATCTTGCACTCGATTGAATCGATCGATACCGCGCGGCAAAATGAGTTGATCCAGTGGATCATTACGGATCGAACGATTCGCTCGCGCGTTATCAGCGCGCTGCGCAAGCAGGGCTATCCTATTCGCCCCAATTCCCTCGCGGAAATGACGGTTACTCAAAAACCGCCGGTGGCCGATAATGACATGGCGCTGCTTCGCATTGTCGTCGAGCAAATCGGAATTTATGGAGAGCCTAATATCCGTCGCGTGCTTGGCCCTACGCTGTATGACGAAATTAATTCGCGGCAGGGCTACGAGTTCACGCTTATTTCGACCGCGCCGGAGCAGGATAAAATCCAGTTCATCGGGATGAACGCCTCACTCTTTGGCGGCGACATTATCTTCAAGTCGGGCTTTGGCTTTGGTGTAAATCTTGGTGACGATTATGTCGGTTATCCCTTCTGGCTTCCTGCGACGATCGGTACCTATGGCATCCTGAGCGAGGCCGGAACGGATTTCCGCCTTGGTATCGAGTGGCCGCTGGGTGAGTCCGGCGTCACGCCATTTACCATTTCGCAGGGCCTTCAAGTCCGTGGAAGCAAGCTTATCGGCGCAATGGCCTTCGATGGCGAACTCAAGCAGGATTTGGGCGTGCTTCAGGAGCAATCGGGCAAGCTGGGTTTAGGCGTGGAGTTTCGCAACGCATTCACTCCGAGTGTAACGAGTTTCCCAGCGTTTGCGCTTGCAGGACTTGGCACACCCGCTGGAGACAATTATGCCACTGGCTCCGGAGGGCACGGGGAGTTGAGCGCGAGAGACAGCCTCTACTACCTTAAACTTTCGGCGCACGCTTTTGTGACATATAATTTTCCCAATCAATCGCTGCGCGGTGCTTATGTGGAGTTGGGCGGCGGTTTACATATTATCCAGCCCGTGACGATCGGTACGGTCGATAAAAATGGGAGCACTCTCGTTAATGGCGTTCCGAATACGAATCTCGAGCTTGCTAATGACTCTGCATTCACATTCTTCGATCCCTTCATCAAGCTCGGCTACATTCACACCGGCGCATCGGGACAGGGGTATGGTATAAGCGTTCAGTATTCAAATACGCTGCTAACCGATGCATGGGTTCAGCTCTTCTCGTGGCTCCAAATCGAAGCGAAGTACTCGACCGTCGTTGGGCGCAATCCGTATCCATGGGAATACAAGGATTACGTCATGGTCTCGCCGAAGCTGATACTTAATTTTTAGCGTGGAAGGAAATCGTTTTTTTGATGCAACGCAATGGGGCAGTCCTTCCGGATTGCCCTATTTTATTTGCAGCTGACATTATCGTTGAACGATGAGGAAAAGGATATTGTCATTCTTTTCTTCGATCGAACCGCGCATCCCTTTAGGAACCACCTTACGTATCATGGAACCGGACGAAGACCTCACGGCTGCTGAAAAGAAGATACACGGCCATGGGCATTCCTCCGCTGGCGCGCCCATCGAAGAATTACGTATCGAGGCGATGGAGCAGCGCGCGCATGAAGAAAAAATAAAAAGGGAGGACGACCAGCTTTCCCTACCGGTCAAAGGTAAAACTTCCGGCTATCGCAGACTTCAGGAGCTGATCGAATTAGTCAAGTCGAAAAAAACAGCGCGTATTCTCCTACAAATCTGGCAGAGCGATTACTCGATCGTTGCCTTCGTCCTTGCCATGACCAGCTTTTATTTGATGAAGAACACACGGTATCCGCCGGTCGGTTTGTTTTTTTTTATTCTTGCCATGTCCACGGTCGATGCCATTCTTTCCATCTTTGTCGTCAGGCTTTCGTTCCACCAGGATAGACATGGCTTTTACCGCACGGAAGATTTCGAGCGCGATTGGCTGCGCTACCGGATTTTACTCAGCATGACAAAAGCCGCGCTGCTTTTTGTCGTGCTCACCAGCTGCGGGACGGCGGCGGTGGTCGCGTCATATATTGTTTGGTTTTTCACGGCCACGCTGCGATTGCGATTCCTCATTCTGCGCTGGTCGGTGGATGAGCATTACCCCGAGTTGCAGCGCTGGAGCATCTTCGCGCTTCTGCATGAAGCGGGCGTCGAACCCAAACGCCGTCATTTCAATCTAATCGCGCTCCTGGGGGTGGCGATTGGGTTTGCAATTGTGTTTCTGTTTCGATAAGACGCACTACCGTGCGATCCAGGTTGAGTGCATGCTTGTCGCTGCGAATTGGGTATCGAATGTCTGGAATACATAAGCTGCGTCCGATTTCCTCGCTTCGACAACGGTCCGCTCGTTCACCTGCTCGCGCGATGATTTCCCATTAACAGGATTTGTCAGAAATTGCTGGACATCTCCGATCGAAGGCAGGGCGTAACCTATTTCCTTCATTCGAAGAGAGTCTCCGATGATGGCTTCCGCAGCGATACTTCGAAGCAGCTTCGGCCACATCGCCGCAAAGAGCGCATGCGAGCCGTAACGCTCCGCGCCCATGATGCGCCCGTCGATGGCATAGACGAAACCGATAGCACGGTCGTTATCGCTAACGAGATCTTCTAAATGCCTTTGAAACCCGCGTTCGCGATTGGCCAGCGAATTATTTTCGAGCGTAAGTTCGAGACTCGTGGGCGAGGCATTCCGCGTAACGCTGTCGTTTAGCGTCTGCGTAAGTGCAGTCTGGACGTTCGATACATCGTTCCAAATCGATTCCTGCGCCGCGTCCACGTAGTTAAAAGGTTCCGGTAACGATTCTAAGGACTTCATCAGGTTCAGTTGATCGGTATCGGGCGCCGTCAGCCCGCCGACGTGCGGCGTCAGCAATTGCTCGGTAAGCTTGTGCATTGCGACAAGGCGCGTATGCGAAAGCGGCGCCATCCAATGAGAGGCGCTGAAGGTTTCGATTGGCTCGTTGCCGCGCTTCGTCGATCGGCCGTGCTCGATACAATAGACGTTCAACTCGCGCGACGTATCGTGCGCGGGAACGATCATATCGCTCATGACCATCCGGTCCTGCTGCCCGCCTTTGAGGAGATCCGACGATTGAATAAAAAGATCGGTATCGGATTTGTTTTCAATCCAGAGTTGCTGGCTGTTGGCGTTGTGGACAATAGCTTCGTGCGTGTCAAGCGCCTGTTCGAGCGTGAGATAGGGATGCTGCGTTTCATTGCTGCCCTCGATAAGCCAGATCGTGAGCGGCCCAAGTGTCTTTGGTTCTCGAACAACAACAGAATCTCCGGAAGCCAGTGCGGGTTTCGCCCAGAGAAGAAGTAAAAAAAACAATGCAAAACGCAGCTTCATCAGAACTTCCTAAGAGAACTGTCATTGCGAGGAGAATCGAACGACCGGAGGGAGTTCGATTCGACGAAGCAATCTCTTTGTAGCAAGAGATTGCTTCGCCGGAATTGCTCCCGCGCATGACCGATCATGCGCGCTTCGCTTCGCAATTCCTTCTCGCAATGACAATGTGGGAGCGACATTGAAAATTATCGCACCTCGAACACTACTTTCAGTTCTGTTTTTTCGGAGAGTGTGTTGACCGGCTGCTGAACAGCCTTTGCCTTCTGGCCTTGCTCTCGTTCTTCTTCCTCACCTTTTGCAGCGGCGGGCGCGGCATTTTCGTCGCCGGTTTCGGAAATGGAAACAATATCGCCGACCGTCTTTCCCATTTCTTTCGCGATCGCCGCGGCTTCTTTGCGCGCATTCGCAATCGCGTTTTTCACCGACTCTTCATGCAGCGAGCGTCCGGGCGCGAGACCAAACGCGCCCACGTTGACCGCGCTCGCCCCGCTTTGTGTGGCAAGATCGATCACGCGCGCTAAATCTTTTACGTTGTCAAGCTCGACTTCTATCGGCGTATCGAGCCGGTATCCGATGATGCGCGTCCCGTTCTGCCCATACTCCATGTTCGGCATGAGATGAAACGGCTGCTCGGTAATATCCTTGGCCTCGACGCCGCCCTTTTCGAGCGCTTCTTCGAGGTGCTTCACAATATCGTTTTGCTTTACAAAGAGTCCGGTCGCGGTCGGGTCGGCGCTCGATACGGTGAGTCCGAGCGTCACGCGATCGGCTGCCGCGCCCGCCGAGCCGCTCGCGAGGACCGTGATCGTTCGATCCATCGGCATGATGGGCCTTGGTGGCGCCAATGGCTGGGCCATGGGCATCTGCGCGAGCGCGTTGGAACTAAAAAAAGTCAGCGCGGATATTCCGGCTGCGATAATGTGGAGCTTCTTCATGGTCATTGGCATGGAAAAATTTGATGGATTATGGATTGCAAGAATAGCGAATGCAACAATCCAATAAAAAAGAACACGCCGATTCCATAAACTATTGCATGAACTTCGTTGTATTCTTTTCGTGGATATTATTTCTTTCGGCATCGTGATACGCTCCTATCGTTCGCTCATTACGCATTAAGCTTCCTAATTTTACGTGCCCCTGAATCGCCAAACGACGGTCGCTCTTCTTTATAACGATATTCCCGTCAAGCCATCGGACGATCGCTCGGCAGCATCGGACGCGCCCGTGGATCTCTCGCCGGAAGCGCTCGGCTTTACGCCGTATTTCGATCTCGAGGATATTCCCGCAGAAGAAGAGTACGCGAAAATCGAGCGCGCGCTGACGAACGCCGGATTCAAAGTGGCGAGTTACAACGTGAAGGATCGCTTCGAGCGGCTCTTCAAATTTCTTGCGCGGCGAAAAATCGATGTCGTCTTCAACCTGATCGAATTTTTTCACGGGCGGCCCGAGCAGGAAATGTTCGTTGCATCGTTTTTCGAGTTGCTTGAAATGCCTTACACCGGCGCGCCGCCGATGACGCTGGCACTGTGCCAGAACAAGCCGCTCGCCAAGGCCATTCTGCGCTCCTTCGATCTTCCGACGCCGCGCTCGATGACCATACGAACGATGGACGATTTTAAGCAGCGGCACAATCTCCATTATCCGCTCATCGTCAAACCGGCGTGCGAGGATGGCTCCGGCGGGATCGAAAATGCGAGCATCGTTACGACGCTTGCGGCGCTGAAGGCACGCGTCGAATTTGTTCTCGAAGATTTCAAAATGGATGCGCTCGTCGAAGAGTACATTGAAGGACGGGAACTGAATGTTGCCGTGCTCGGCAATGGCGCGAATCGCCGCGCGCTGCCCATTTCCGAGATTACCTTCGAGGACATGCCCGAACATCTTTACAAAATCGTCAGCTTCCAGGCAAAATGGGATACGATGCACGAAGCCTATCACAAGACGATTCCTTCCTGCCCCGCCGATTTGCCGAAGGCCAAGACGGAGGAAGCCCACCAACTCGCGCTCCGCGCCACCGACGCACTCGGCCTGCGTGACTATGCCAGAGTCGATATGCGGATGAATGCCGAGGGTGAACTTTTTATTCTCGAAGTCAATCCGAACCCCAATCTCTCCGAAGGAACCGGAATTGCCCGCAGCGCGGAAGCGGCCAAGATGACATTCGAAGATTTATTAAAATACATCGTCGAAAGCGCGCTGGAGCGATCGAAGACGTGGGTGGCGGGGAATAGTGTCGTAAGTTTGTAACATGAATATTCACTTTTCTCGTCACGCGCGGCAGCGGTTAAAGCTGTATGGGATTTCACGGAACGATATTCTTGAAATTCTTGCCATCGATAAAGCCGATGAACAACCGCTTTACGTAAAGCGCGAATTAATCTCAAAGGATTTTGTTGAAAAATATGGGTGGTCACTTTTGGTGGCTTATATTCGGGAAGTCCGGGGGATTACCGTAATCACGAATTTCCCATACGATCAGGAGACACATTATGAAGATATCCTACGATAAAGAAGTCGATGCTGCTTATATCTCGCTTTCCGATGAGAAACCGGAAGCGGCCATAAAAATCGCGGATGGAGTGCATGTGGACTTGACATCCGATAAACGCGTTGTGGGAATCGAAATTTTGGATGCATCGAAAAAAATTCCTCTCCGAACGTTATTCACGCTCGAATTCGATTCGGAATTAGTGGAGGCATGAGGGTTATCTATTTCAAATAATACTTGAGCGGGTTCGGGCGGATTTCACATTCCTCTATTCCTTCACGAATTTCGTACGCGAAACACCATCGATTATGTAATACAGCCCGGAAGGAAGCGATGATACATCCAGCGTAAGCGGTTCGCTTTCGGGAACCGTTCCATACAACACTTCGCGGCCGAGAATATCGAGCAGATGAGCGGTGCTTCCAGCTTCGAAGGATGTAATACTCACCGTTTCGGATGCCGGATTGGGATAGATTTGCAAACTCGAGTCAATAAGTGGTAAAACCTTAACCGCTAACTCCTGAAAATTCAGTTTATATAACGCATCCCGGCCTCCGACGTAAGCTATATTCGTATCCGGAAACGAAGTAAAGGTTTCATAAGAACCCTCCGAATCCAACGTCGTCGTTTGCCAGCTTTTGCCGCCATCAGAAGTATATCCAATTTTTAATGTGTCCGGATCACCTCCCGTCGCAATGCCATGTATTGAGTCCAAAAAACAGCTTGATCGGATGCCACCATAACCGAGCGGTTCATCGGTTACTATATTCCATGTCAATCCACTGTCGGTGGAATGATAAAGCCTCAGTTCATCAGTGTACCATGCATTACGAGGGTCGGGATAAGAAAGACCGGTTGGAGCAAATCCCCTTCCGACGGTGTCATTCGTCCAATTTATTCCTCCATCCGTTGTGCGAAGAATGTAGGTAAGATATTCCCCGCAAAGGGCCAGCCCGAGCTTTGGTGTGCAAAACTTGATCTGATAGACTCCGCCGTCCCCACTTGCGCTGTCATAGACAAGGCTCCAATTTTTTCCTCCGTCGGACGTTCGGAACAGGGAATAACCGTCGCCTCCTTCGAAACCTGTGAGTGAATCGACAAAATAGATACTTTGGATCGTGTTCGCTTCCGCATTTGATATTTGGTTCGTATCAAGTTCCCAATCTTTACCGCCATTGCTTGTGTGGTACATGATCGAGTTGCTGCAAAACCAAATATGGTTCACATCGAGGAAATAGGAATTGCGGCCAGTTATCAAATCCGAAAAGTTCCACGACACGTTCGGATTATCATAGATTTTATCCCACGACGTACCTCCATTCAAAGTCAAAGCCGTGAACCCGTCGCCTTCCGCGCAGATCACACCGCTGTCATCACCGAAAAATTCCATCCCCTCTAAGGGCCAGCGCGTGAAATAGGTGCAATGGCAAGAATCGGTTTGATAAACTTTTGTCCATTGCGCGCTCGCAATAGTGCAAGTCGTCAGTATGAAAATCAGCGTAATTACGATCTGCTTCATTTTAATTAGCGTCATTATTGAAGATAGTAGCGTAGCGGATTCGGCCTAATTTCACATTCTTGCGCGATTCGGATCGAGTGGGAGAGCTTGCCTTCACTGCGAAGGCGGTGTAAATTTGTTACTACTCGGTCGCGTAGTTCGAGCGGGGCAACGGGATTGATATAAATCGAAGTTCCGCCTTCAAAGCCTGCGGAGGTGTTGATGCGCCATTTGATGAGCACATGCCACGGCATCTGATAGACGGCATCGACCGGCGTATAATACCACTCCTCGTTCGATGAAATGTGGGAACCGCTCGCGGCATGGCAGGCATGGATGAGATCGCTTATCGACCGCACCTCTTCATCCGAATGCTCGTAGGGCCGCGAGGAATAACTTTTTGAAAAAATCTCAATGGTGGGATGCCGGTGCCCGATACCGGCATACGCGATGGCGTGTTCATTCTCCGCAAAAATCAGATTTTGCATGCCCGCGAGGTTCACGCCAAGTTCGTTGAAGATATTGGGGTCCTGCCGCAGCATGTCCACCTGATGGCGAATGGAAGCGCCCCAATCGTCGATACCGACGAGCTGCTTGTGCAAATGTTCGACACTCGCGCCCGCAGGCGCGAGCCAATTTTGAAAGACGGAAATATAGCGGATGTACCGGTTCGACGCAAAGATGTCCTTCATGGCTTCGATCGTGAAGCGGATATAGTGGTAATGTTCTTCCGGCGTCATATCCCCGCTCGAAAAAAGCTCGCTCACATCGGTCGCGCCAGCGGTAAAATGCGGCGCGGCAATGATAAGCTCATGGCCTCCGCCAAAAAAAGCGTCCGACATGGCGAGGAGTTCAGACTCTGGAATGGTTTCCATCCGTTCCTCCGATACGCCGGAGGAACGCAATTTATACCGAAGAATCTCGTGGACGTGGCGAAGCCCAGCGTCATCGGCGAGATACATTTCCTTCCATGCAAGATTTTGAGGAGCAAGAAAATAATTGTAATTCTTTTTCCAATACTCGACGGTTACGATTTCGAAAAGATTTGGCACGCGCCGAAAAAGCCAGGGCGCATGATCGGTCATGCTCGCATGATCGATCCTGTTATGCTCCATTTCGGTGGGAGGCAGATGATCCACGCGCTGAAACGATCCATCCGGGTTTTTGAAAAGTCTCGACTTTTCGGGCGGCGTTTCGAAAAGGTGGTCGGGGCAAAACGCGCAAAACGAGGTCTCTTCGCCAGGAAGCAGGAGTCGTGGCGCCGGGGAAGGGCCATTCGACGACGGTTTTCCGGCGCGGCCGGGTACGCTCCAGACCTCGTTATCCGTGAACGGGTTAATCTGCTTGATGGTCCCATCGGCCATCACCGTATAGTAGTTCGAGTATTGCATAATGTAGCGCAAACTAAAGTTTGCGCTACAACCGTTTCCTCTTGTACTCCAATCCATTCAATCCATCGAAGAAAATTGTATGACACGAAATAATGGCCATGTCCGCATTGACGATGATTTTTCCAGCCGGCGCGAGTTCCGCGCTCCTTCAAGGCTCGCGCCGTTTGCGCTTGGCGCAATTGTGGGCGGCGTGATCGGCGCAACGCTCGCGCTGCTCTACGCACCCGCCGAAGGCTCCGACCTTCGCCGAGGCATGAGCGAGACGCTGGACGGCCTCGCCGAGTCCGCTAAGGATCTTATGCGAGAAGCAAAGACATCCGCCGAAAAATTATTCCGCGATGTTACCGATTCCGAAGACGAGGAGCCTTCCCGTATGGAACGGAATCGCGAGCGTGCCGACGATATTCTGGAAGACGCCGACCGCGCCATTGCCGATGCCCGCAGGCGTTCTTCCAATTCGAGCAGATATGACGAGGACGAGGATTAGATTGCTCCCCCTCCTATGAAGCGAAGCGGAATAGGAGGGGGCTGGGGGGTGGTCAGCAGCTGAAAGTTTCATCGAAATCTTACCACACCACCCCCCAGCCCCCTCCTCTTGGCAGAGGAGGGGGAGTTTTTATAAGGGATTTGACTAAACGTAACCGCCTAATCCCTCGTTAGCATAACCTATGGAAATTATTCTCTACATTACAGGCGGTATTGCGCTCCTGGCGCTGGCGTGGCTATTTGTTTCACTCGTGAAGGCGCTTAAAGGGATGCAAGCGATGGTTGCACAACTCGAAAGCGATCTTCACACGGCCGTCGTGGCGGCGGATGAGATCAGGGCGGGTATTATGCCCATACTCGGCAACATGACGCACATCACGGCCAACGTCAGCAAAATTACGGCTGGTGTGCAAAACCAGATGATCGGCGTCCATGAAACGATTGACGATGCGCTCGATGTCATTCGCGGCACGATCGACGATGTGGAGCGGCTGAAGAACGAGGTCGTGGCCACGGTGGAGGGGCCGGTCAACCTCGTCCGCGAAACGGCCAATGGCGCGTTCGGCACCGCGCTCCGGGTTGCGAATGTGATCTTGAAGTTGGTTGGGAACCGGAAGAAGAAATCGTATAACGGGCGGGAATAAACCATTATAATTCCAGGAGAACTTGAATATTAGCTTTGATTCGGTCTAACATCGAAGTATCCACTTCGCCTAATCTTCGAAGCAATCATGTTGTGTCAATTGCACGAACTTGATCGATCAATACATCCGAACGCTGCTCTAATCCCGTGCGCTCCGGATCGAGATGGACGCGAAGAAGATCGGCTTCTCCGATGAGGTTCGAAGTAATTGGGCAAACAACCGTCGAAGGATGCGACAGATTGAGATCGTCGGTTTGGAGAATAATAACGGGCCGAATTTTGCCCGGCTCCGTGCCTTTGCCAGGATTGAGATTGGCAAGCCAAAGCTCGCCACGACGGTGGGTCATGACGGATTAGGAAATGGCCTCGAATTCTTTCAGAACACGCATTGACTCTCCAGCCGTGAGCGCCGATTCCTTCCGTAGCCGCGAACGAAGCCGGCGGTGGCCGATCTGCCGCACATAGCTTCCAATCGCCTGCTGTAGAAAGGTCTCGCGCGGAAGATGAAGCTCATGCGCCGCCGCATCCACTTCGCGGAGGACTTTATCGTCGAGATTTAAAGACAGGCTTTTTGACATGATAATATAAGAGATAAGGATGGAAATATGTTCCCCGCCGCGAAACAGCCACCGGAGCCATCGGCACCGCGCTCCGGGTTGCGAATATTATTCTGAAATTAGTTGGGAACCGGAAGAAAAAAAGCTCGATGAACGGGCGGGAGTAAATCCTGGGTTCAGGGAAGAGCTATCTGAACCAGCGGCATCGCAAATTCCCGCGCGCCGATAAAAGGCATGTTGTCGTAGGTACGGCCATGAAGTTCACGGCCTGTATCGTGCTTGCGGACTCCGCCCCATTGCTTGAAGAAGAATTCTGTTCCAACGGCATCGCATTGTTCGTGAATGGATTCGACCCATTCTTTTTTCATTGGGCGAGCTTTTGGGCCGGACTCACCACCAACGATTACCCAATCAATTCCCTCAAGATCGAGATTGTCGAGAGGACCGATGAGCGGTTCGAGTGAAAGAAATCGAACGGATGCCGGAACATACTTAAGGTCGTTCAGCCGGTGGTTCACTCGTTTATCCTCGATACTCACGCCCATCCAAATGTTTGGTGTCCATGGGAGAGCGCCAGCAACTTTTCGAAGCCGATCGCTTCGTTTTGTTAGAATTTGGTAGGTGATGTGCGGTGTGGCAACCATCGTTTCAAATACAGCGCGTATGAATTCCAGCGGCACTTTGGGATGAAAAAGATCGCTCATCGAATTAACGAAGACGACACGCGGGTGCTTCCACGTTCGCGGCAGATCGACGAGATCCCAATGTAGCGTAACCTTAAATTTATTTTTATAGCGAGCAGAACCCATTGCGTGCAACCGCTTCGCCATACGTTCGGCGTAGCAATTCTTGCACCCCGCGCTGATCTTCGTGCATCCCGTGACCGGGTTCCACGTTACTTCGGTCCATTCGATGGAAGATTTGGTAGCCATTAGTGTAGCTTCCCCTCTAAAAATTGAAGTGACTCTGCTTTACTGAAATAACCCTTTCGAAGCGAACCATCATCCGGCAAAGCCTTTAGTAAGCCCCTGTCGTATATCATTCTAAGAAGCTTATGGAAATTGTAGAACGGTGTTTCGTTTAAAATAAATTTTTCAACATCTTCACGTTTAATAGTTTTCCCTCTAAATTCTTTCCAAGTATTTTCCCAATGATCCTCTGGGTCGTCAAATTTGAAGAATGATTCCTGTCCAATCAAAGCATCGGAAAATCGGTACTCACCTGATTGATCAATTGACTTCATAGCCTGTTTCATTTCAATCAAACCCTTTGGGCTTTGACTGGCAAAAATCAGGAAAAAATCCAAGCTGTTTGCTTTAGTGCGCATCTCGAACGAGAATGCATAATCGACTCGCTGAAGTTTTCTGAGATTCCGTTTGTATCTGGCAACGAGCCTACGACAGAATGTGCTCAAGGACACACCAACGCGATCTTTGCGCCAATCATGGTCTCCCATCACTGTATCCATCAACTCTTCATTGTCTTTATTTCTTCCAATCCCATCAGCATCGAAGTTTATCAAGACCTCGGAAGTTCTACTACTTAATAATTCAGCGACCGTTTGCCAGGAGATCCCTTTGGCTCCAAAAGGATCCAAAAACACAAATAATGGGGAGGAGGTCGTAAAGCCTCTCGGAAATTTTCGTTTGATTTCCGGGAAAGCGGCTTCAAATTCACTATTGAATAGGTTTATGTTAACACCATCCACATTGGGGAGCTTTCCAATATGATTAGTAAGGTGTTCGAAAACTTTTTCGTCAGCCTCTACAAATATAAGTTCAAACGCTTTTGCCATCGTGGCAAGCGGACGTGATCGAAGAGTAGCCTTAACCATTGCAATGGGCGAGCCTTGGACATCGTTTTCATACTTCCCTGGCCCAGCAAAACCGTCAATGATATAGAATTCTCCGGCACCCGCAAAACCCAATACCCTCACCCAACGCGTTAAATACTCCTCTACAAGCTTTATTTTCGCAGCTGTATGGGGTTTTGCTGACCAATTATCCGATTTTTCGCTTGACATAGGTGCCTATCAAATTAGGTGCTAATATTAGGTTCTACAAGGAAGTTTGTGGTA
>PLYO01000019.1 GCA_003151825.1 Ignavibacteriota bacterium | reverse complement strand
GCACAATGAAATCAAATGGCGCACTGGGGGCAATCGAAAAGTCCTGAGCGGGTATACCCTTAGCTTGGGGGACATTGATCACCGGAGTTCTTTGACAATTGATTGAGTCCTGTTGTAGTGTACTATGTAGCAGGACTTTTAGGTATATTCGCCGAAAACGCGGCGGAGGGCATCGGAAATTTCGCCGAGCGTGGCAAAGCTTTCTACGGCTGCGATGAGATGGGGCATCAGGTTTTCGCCATCGCGGGCGGCGCGTTCTACTTTGGCGAGAGATGCTGCGGCGAGCTTGGCATCGCGGCGGGCGCGGAGATTTTGTACCGCAGCGATCTGGCGAGCTTCGAGTTCGGGATCGATGCGGAGCGTTTCGGGTGCAATAAGTTCTTCGGTAACGAATTCATTCACGCCCACGACAATCGCTTCCTTCGTTTCGACTTTTTTCTGGAATTCATACGCGCTTTGCGCAATGCGATCTTGATAAAATCCGGCTTCGATGGCGGGGACGGCTCCGCCAACGGCGTCGATCTCGGCAATCAGTTCGTTCGCTCGGCGCATAAGTTCCGACGTGAGATATTCGACGAAATAACTTCCCGCCATGGGATCGACCGTATCGGCAATGCCGGATTCGTATGCGAGAATTTGCTGGGTTCGAATCGCGGTGCGGGCGGATGCTTCGGTGGGGAGCGCAAGGGCTTCGTCCTTACCATTGGTGTGCAGGGATTGCGTTCCGCCGAGCACTGCGGCCATTGCTTCGACCGTCGTGCGGACGATATTGTTTTCGATCTGCTGCGCGGTCAGCGTGGAACCCGCAGTTTGGGAATGGAAGCGAAGTTTCATCGACTCGGGATTTTTCACGTGGAACCGTTCCCGCATGATTTCGGCCCACAGCGTTCGCGCGGCGCGGAACTTTGCAATCTCCTCGAAGAAATTGGAATGGGCATTGAAAAAGAAGGAAATTCTGGGCGCGAAGGCATCGACATCGAGCCCAGCCTGCATTGCAGCTTCGACATACGCAATGCCATTGGCCAGCGTGAACGCGATTTCTTCGACCGCCGTCGCGCCGGCCTCGCGAATGTGATAGCCGGAAATGGAAATGGTGTTCCAGGACGGAAGCTCAGAAGCGCACCAGCGAAAAATATCGGTCACGATCCGCATGGATTGCGAGGGTGGATAAATATAAGTTCCGCGCGCGGCGTATTCTTTCAGGATGTCGTTTTGTACGGTGCCGGAAAGTTTTTTGAGATCAGCAGATTGCTTCTTGGCTTTCGCAACATAGAGCGCGAGCAGAATCGCGGATGTGGCATTGATCGTCATGGAAGTCGAAATCTTCGACATTTCGATTCCATCGAAGAGGACATCGAAATCCTCGATGGAATCGATCGCCACTCCGACGCGGCCTACTTCGCCGGTAGCCATCGGATGGTCGGAATCGTAGCCGATCTGCGTCGGAAGATCGAAGGCGATGGAAAGGCCCGTCGTGCCGGATGCGAGCAGGTATTTATAGCGCCGGTTGGATTCCTCCGCGCTTCCGAAACCGGCGTATTGGCGCATGGTCCAGAGGCGGGTGCGATACATTTCGGGATAAATCCCGCGGGTGAAGGGAAACTCCCCCGCCTTTTCAAGGCGGGGGCCGGGGGGTGGTTCTTGGGGGTAAACACGAGCAATTGGTATCCCCGAACTCGTTTCGAATTTCTCTTTACGCAATGGCATGGTGCAAAAATACGGCGAGTTTCGGCTGGGGGAAGCATTCGCACCAAGGTTGCGTTAACGAAGCCTCCGAAACAGAACCTTAATAAGAGCCGTACTCTGCCCGAAAGAATGGAAAAATCCGCTGAAAAATCGCAAAACGTCCCTCTTACCGGCTATGCCGGCGCGCTGGAGGCGAAGCTGCGGAATAAGACGGCGAAAATCGGAGTCGTCGGTCTGGGGTATGTCGGGTTGCCGCTAGCGATCGAGTTTGCGAAAAAGGGATTCGAGACGGTCGGCATCGATCTCGATAAAACAAAGATCGAATCGCTTCAACGGGGAAAGAATTATATTCAGGACATCCCGGATGAGCATGTCGCCGAGACGGTTCGCAATGGCACATTTCGAGCGCAGGGCAATTACGATAAAACCGGCGAGCTGGACGTCATTTATATTTGCGTTCCCACTCCGTTTACTGCGAATAAAGATCCTGACATCAGCTACATCACAAGCTCCGCCGAAGCGATTGCAAAAGAATTGCGCAACGGGCAACTGGTGATTTTGAAATCGACAACGTTCCCGAATACGACCGAAGGCGCCGTGCAGCCCATCCTTGAAGCAACAGGTAAAAAAGTGGGCAAGGATTTCTTTCTCGCGTTCAGTCCGGAACGGATCGATCCGGGAAATAAGAAGTGGACGACCGCAAACACACCAATCGTTGTCGGCGGTGTAACGCCAAGCTGCACTCGACTCGCGGTATTAATGAACGAACAAATAATTCAGAATGTCGTTGCGGTGAGCGGACCGAAGGTTGCGGAAATGGAGAAGCTGCTCGAAAATATTTTCCGCTCGGTCAATATTGCGCTTGTGAACGAATTAGCAAAGCTTTGCGACCGCATGGGCGGCATCAATATGTGGGAAGTGGTCGATGCTGCCGCGACCAAGCCATTCGGCTACATGCCGTTTTATCCCGGCCCCGGCATTGGCGGGCATTGCATACTCATCGACCCATTTTATCTCTCGTGGCAGGCGCGGGCGTACGATTTCGAGACGAATTTCATCACTCTCGCGGCGGAAACGAACGAGTCCATGCCGTTTTATGTGAAGGACTTAGTATTCAAGGCTGTTGCAGAACTTCCGATTCGATTACGCGACGCAAAGATATTGATGGTGGGCGTTGCTTTCAAGCGGGATGTGGATGATACCCGACACTCCCCGGCAATTCGTATCATGGAATTGCTTTTAGATGATGGCGCATCGCATCTCGATTTTACCGATCCCTTCGTCGATCGTATTAAAGTAAAAGGCCGCGATTTTACTGCGAAAAAATTCGACGCCGAAACGCTGCAATCGGCGGACGTTGTGATTATCACAACCGATCATTCGCAATACGATTATGAATTTCTCGTTCGGAACGCATCGCACATTATCGACACGCGCAATGCGACGAAGCATATCAGCGAACCTGCGCTTCGCGAAAAGATCGTGCTGCTCGGCTCCGGAAATCGCCATACGACTGCGTAAATTTTGACAAAGAAAAAAATCCTTTTTGTCGTTGGCGCGCGCCCGAACTTTATGAAAGTCGCGCCGGTGCTGGAGGCAGTCCGCGCGACGGAGAAGTTCAATTCCATCCTCGTCCACACGGGTCAGCATTACGATGCAAACATGTCAGATGTGTTCTTCAGCGATCTCGACATGCCGAAGCCCAACCGATTTTTGGGAATTGGCTCCGGCAGCCATGCCGAACAAACCGCAAAGGTCATGATCGAAATGGAAAAGCTTCTGGGAGAGATCAAACCCGATCTCGTGATGGTGGCCGGCGATGTGAATTCCACGCTCGCAACCGCTCTTGTTGCCGCGAAAGCCGGAATTAGGCTTGGCCATATCGAGTCCGGCCTTCGGTCGTTCGACCGCTCGATGCCGGAGGAAATCAACCGAATCGTTGCCGATGAGTTTTCGCAATTTTGTTTTGTGACGGAGTCGAGTGGCCTGAAAAATTTGGAGAATGAAGGGATTTCGGCGGATCGAGTATTTTTCGTAGGCAATACGATGATCGATTCAGTGCAAAAATATTTACCTAAAGCGCGCGAACGATTTCCGGAACTTGCCGAGCGGTATGGAATTGAGGCGAAAAGCTATGCCCTTGTCACCCTGCACCGTCCGAGTAATGTGGATGAACGTGAGGCATTGACGCGGTTCATGGAGCTTTTTGAGCGTATGTCGGCGTTTGCGCCACGGATTCTTTTTCCTGTTCATCCACGCACACTCAAACGCATGGAAGAATTCGGGCTGAATGCTCGCCTCCAAGAAAACCTTCGTTTGACGCTCATCGACCCAGTCGGCTATTTGGATTTTTTGGCATTGCAGGATCATGCGGCGGTCGTGCTGACGGATTCGGGCGGGATTCAGGAAGAAACGACGGCGCTCGGAGTTCCGTGTATTACCTTGCGGGAAAACACGGAGCGGCCCATCACGGTCGAAGAAGGTACGAACGACCTTGTTGGCTTGGACATGGGTCGAGCGCTAGAATATTCGGAACGAGCATTGGGAGGGACTTGGAAATCGCACGGCATTCCGAAGCTTTGGGATGGTCATGCGGCACAACGTATTGTAAGTATTTTAGAAGCAGCACTTTGAAAATTATTCGCACTTTTCTTTTTATTGCCGCTATTACATTTCTCGCATTCGGCTCGATCGCGCGCGCGCAATTTACTGCGCCGGCCGCAACGCAAAGCTCGCTCACACAACTCGGCTCACAGAAAACTTCCGCGCCCCCGACTTCCGCCGAAGGCATGACGTTCGAGAGCAGCATTGACCCTGCGGAATACCATTTAGGTCCCGGAGATGTATTCGAATGCCGTTTTTGGACGAGCGGTGAAACGTTTTACCCTCTCGTCTCGGCGGATAATATGCTGCTCATTCCGAATCTTGGCGCGTTCGATGTTCGCGGTCACACTCTTGCGCAAGTTCAGGCAGAAGTGATGCAAAAAGCGGCTGCGTCTTTTGCCTCGATCAAGAGGAACCCGGACAATCCGCCGGTAACACTCGCGCTCTATGAGCCGAGGAAAATTTATGTATCGGTGCGCGGCAATGTCCAGACGCCCGGAGTTTATGTGCTCTCGGCTGCGGCGCGAGCGGACGTTGCCATCGATCTTGCAAATAAAATCGATCCCTCCATGCTGGCGCCCCACGAACCTTCGACCGAAAAGCAGCACATGATCGAACAAAACGGCGAAAAACGATTGCAGTCCGTCTTTGGAAGACGCGAAGTGACTCCCGCGAGTGAACGATACATTACCGTTGCGCATAACGATGGCATGCGCGACCGCATCGATCTGGTCCGTTTTACCGCAGTTCACGATCCAAAGGCTTCGCCGCCATTGCGAGAGGGAGATGTGGTAGTCGTCCCGTTCCGTGATCTGAATGCAGGTTCGCTTGGAGTGTATGGCGCGGTACAATCGCCCGCCGATTTCGAATTCGTGCAAGGCGATTCGCTTTTGGCGGCAATACAATATGCTTTTGGCCCATCGGTAAACGCGGATATTCACCATGTGGAGCTTACGCGCATCGGAACGGACGGAATCGCCGGGCCGCCAACGGTTTATGATCTTGCGGCCATCGAAGCGCACCAAGCACCTGATGTTGCGCTTGCCCCAAACGATCGGATTATCGTCCGCGCATTGCCGGAAGAACACCGCGCATCTGTGGTGGAAGTGCGCGGGGAAGTCGCGGAACCGGGCGTCTATCCGATTACCGATGGAAAAACGACGCTCTCGCAAGTCATTCTGGCCGCGGGCGGATTAACCCCAAAAGCTTATACTGCCGCCGGCGTTGTGCTGCGGCATGGCTATCAGGAGCGGCTCATTGCAGGCTCGGCGGAAGAGATCGCGCAATCCACACGTCTGGAAGACCTGACTGTTGCCGACACGACAAATTATCTGAAACAGATTTCCTTGCGCCCTCCGACGGTGGTAGTCGATATGGATCGGCTTTTCGTGCATGGTGATCGTTCCGCAGACGTCGAACTCGATGACGGAGACGAAATCGTGATTCCAAAGCGCCCCACCAACGTCTATGTCTATGGGTTCGTCAATAATGCAGGCTTCGTAAATTATCAAGAGGACGCACCACTTCGCTATTATATAGCCCAAGCCGGGGGATATGCTGAGGGTGCGGAAAAGTCGGAAACTGCAGTCATAAAACTTCGCTCGAAAGCATGGATGGCTCCCGGCAATTCACAAATCGAACCGGGCGATGAGATATTCGTTCCTAAAGAGCCGGATTATTCCGAAGAATATAAATTGGCGTGGTACACGACAATTGTAGCCATCTTCGGCGCGGTGGTTGCGGCCATCTCGCTCTATGTCAACATTACGCGGAAACCATAATTCAAGATGCAATTTCTTGGAGCAGTATTATGCGTCCTTGTTATTCTCGCATGGGCCGTCCGCCCCATCGAGGGTCAGGTCTTGACATCCGAGCCTCATATTGGCGTCGAGCAGGTGCCGCTCGGTGACGATGTGTATGCCTTTCTGCGGCATCTTTCCGTTCGTGGCCTAATCAAGAGTTATTCCGAATCGGAGCTTCCTATTTCGGAGTTCGAAGTAGCAGGGTTTTTACATCAGGCAGAATCGGCAAAGCTTTCGAACGCGGAACGGGAACTGCTTCAAAAATATCTTCGGACGTATGCACATGAGCCGCGCGAAGCCGTTACGATGTTTGCCTCTCAAGACGCTGAGCCGCTCTTCTTCGAGGGTATGTTCACCGATAAAGACAAATACCTTTATCAATGGTATGATGACTCGACCAAATCCGATTTTTTCGTGCATGGCATTGGCAGCGCCGAATATCTTCATCAAACCGATCCCACTTCCGAATCCGTCGCGCTGTTCAATCTTGGCGGTCGGTTCTCGGGAACGTTGAGCGGTCACGTCGGTTATTTCATGCAAACGACAAACGGAGAGAAATGGGGCAGCCAACACCTGGCCCTCGAGAACCCTCTTCTCGGCAAAAACAACGATCTCCGCTATTTCTCCGGGCAATTTTTTGATTTCACGACTGCTGAGCTATCCTATAACAACGGTTGGTTCACCGGCAAGCTCGCGCGCGAAGCGGTAGCGATTGGCGGCGGATATCAAAATGACAATGTTATTCTTTCCGCCGATAATGTACCAACCTACGATTTCCTCAGTCTCGGAGCGCACGTGGGAGCGGTCCGGTATCAGGCAATGTATGCCTCCTTAGTGCAGGATACGGTTACAACGCCAGAACCGCCATTCCCGGTGAAGTACATGACGGTCCATGACCTCACATTTGGAATCGGCCGGGACGTCGAACTCGGATTTACCGATATGATAATCTTCACCGAACGCTTCGATCTTGCCTATCTGAATCCGTTTTCATTTTTGAATACGGTCAAGAAGGGACTGGATGATGAAGACCACGACAATAACAATCTGGGAGCGCATGCCAGATGGAATATAGCACCAGGAATCGAAGTGCGAGGGCAATCCTTCCTCGATGATCTGGTCGCCAGCAAGATCGGGACGGGATATTGGTCGAACAAATGGGCGTGGCAATTCGGTGGCATGTGGGCCGGCGCCTTTGGAATTCCCGATCTCGATTGGGAAGCGGAATGGATTCGGGCGGAACCCTATACCTATACTCACTGGGATACGACCGGCTCAACCTCTACCTCGAAGACACTGCTTGGCGCGCAAATCGGACCGAATTCGCAAAGTTATTGGGCGACCCTTCGCTGGGCGCCCGATGCCAAATGGACCTTCTCGCTTGAAGGCGAGCTTATCGAGCGCGGGGAAAACCTCTATGACTCCAGCGGTAATCTTCTCTATAATGCCGGAGCGGATTACCGCGTGAGCATGACCGCGCAAGGAGCTCCGAACGATACGCATTTTCTGGAGGGACGCCGTGTCAATATTTTTACAGTAACGCCGGAAATTGAATTCGAACCCTGGCGAGGACTGACTTTCTTCGCGACCGGAACAAAGAAGCTTGTCGATTACTTAAAGGGTGCTCCACTGACGCCTGGATTCAATCTAACCGGTCTTGCCGTATCGCAGGCGCCGCTGGAATTGCCCGAGACCCTTATTGACATTGGCGTCAAGGCATTCTTTTGATGAATATTATGGACCAACCTCGAATCGAACCAACGCGAATACCCCCCGCAGACGCAGATACGAAACCACTTACCCCAGCCAGAAAAGCGTGGGTGGAAAACGTTTCGATTCTGCTTAGGTATAAGTACCTTATTCTTTCCGTCGCGCTCGCAGTCTCGGCAATTACGGGATGGTATTCGTTTACCCAAATGCCAAATTATTTTAAGGCCCGCGCGGTCATCCTTCCCGCTCGTCACGCCAACGGCGCGCTCGATAATGTGACCTCGGGACTTGCATCAAGCCTGAAGGACCTTGGAATGGCGAAGCTCGGAGGCGGTGAAGATAGCTACACGCCGCTCTCGCTACTGCGGAGCCGGGAATTAATGGAAAAAATGGTGCGCCAATTTAATTTTCAAACCATGTATCGCGATAAGACGATGGAAGACGCCATCGATGACTTCTCGAAGAATCTGGACGGCGAACTTTCCGAGGAAGGTAACTTTATCATTACGTTCGAAGATACAAGCCCGCGCCGCGCCGCCGAAGTGACGAATGCCGTCGTCGAGGAGGTCAATAATGTTAACAGCCGCCTCGCAAAAGACGAAGCGGAACACAACATCACTTACGTTCAGGCACGTTACCAGCAAAATCTTACCGACCTCGATACTGCGGAACACGCATTCCTTGCATTCCAGAGAAAATATGGAGTCTTTTCACTGACCGAACAAGCGCGCGCGGAAATGACGGCGATTGGGGGAATGGAAGAGCAAAAAATTGGAGCCGAAGTTCAACTGCACAATGCGGAACAGATGTATGGCTCGAACTCCGGCGAGGTCGCTGTCTATAAAGGAACCATCGATGAATTGGAGTCGAAACTTGCGGGAATGAAAGTCGGAATGGACGCGAGCGCAAGCTCATTCGTGCCAACGAATGTGCTGCCCGATGTGGCGTTGCAATACTTGAGCCTGACCCGCGAATTCGAAATTCAAAGCAAGCTCAAAGCCTTTTTGCTGCCAGCTTATGAACAGGCCAAACTCGATGAATCGAAGAACCTGTATGGTTTTGTCACGCTCGATGCCGCAACCGTGCCGGTGCATAAGGCTGGCCCGCAACGGTCGCTGTTGTTACTGGCAGCGTTGGTGGGAGGCTTGGTATTAACATCGGTGGTTGTCATTGTCTTCTCCGGGATTCAGCATTTACGTTACAACTTCGCTCACGATCGAGAACGGATGGGAGTGTAACCAAGAGTGCGAATACTCAACACTAACCAGGGCGCAATAATAGACCGATCGGCGGAGAGATTTTCTCTTTCCGCCATTCAACAATTTCTTCTCGGCGGAGTTGTAGTCCTTGCGGCGGCGGCCTCGCTTTTTTTTACGAATTCGCTCATACTGTTAGCGGCCCTTTTGGGGGCGGCGGTCGTCTTTGCCGTGGTGCAAAACGGCGTTAGCTCCATCTTTGCGTTCATCGTGATTAATGTCGCGCTGACCCTGCGCCCGCATGAGGATACGATAGGAGGAGCGCCAACCATGCTCGATCTGCTTCTTGGCATGGTACTCGCAGCCATCGCCTGTTATTGGATCGTCCGGCTGCGTTTTCTGGAACGCCAAGACCTCAGCCATTCCCTCGGTCAGCTATTAATGGCACTCTTTGTTGTGTGGTCTGTAATAGTCACCTCAATCGGGCTGTTTGGCGATCACACCTCGTTGAACAACGCACTTCGTGAGATGCTGAATCTCTCTCCTCTCCTCGTCCTGCCGATAATATACTCCCGTTTCGTCAAGCTCGATTCCCGTGCGGAGCGGTGGCTTTTCGCATGCGTCCTGATATCGGGTCTTCTCATGGTCGGCTGGAATTATTTTCACATGCGCAGCAATATGCTTCGCGCATACTATCTATATCAAGTCAAGGGGGCGGGTCTTGAAGATATGCTCTCCGGGCTCCTCGTTCTCGTCGCAACCTCGCTGTTGATGACGGTCCGCAGCTTCTGGAAAACCCTGCCGGCGATGCTCTTATTTCTCCTGGGAATGCTTGGCATTGTTATTTGCTTATCGCGAACTCTTTATATTGCCATCTTTGTCTGCGTGGCTTTCGTCGTATGGTTAGGAACCCGCCAAGAGCGATGGCGGGGAATCCGCAGACTAATCATTGCCGTTTGCATCAGCATTGCGGTGGTCATCCCAATCTATTTTTCTTCCCGGGCATTCCGATTGCTGCTTGTTCGCTATGGTCTGCGTTTCATCAGTTCCCAACATTTGGGAACGGACCTCTCGTTAAGAATGCGTTATACTGAGTGGGGATATGAATGGCACAATATCCTTCAATCCCCGCTACTTGGTCATGGTTTTGGAGCACAATTCCGAGTCTTCGATATTGTTGAACATGTCAATTACTGGATGTCATTTAGCCACAGCAGCTATCTTTACATCATCTTCAAAACAGGCTTCATCGGCGCATCGCTTTTTGGGGGGGCTTACTTCTCTTTTTTAATCAAAGGCTTCCGATTGCTCAGATGTGGCAACTTCACTGTTCGGACTATAATTATCATTCGGGCAAGCATTGTTTATCTTGTTGCAACTCTTATCTGTGCCTACGCATCTCCCGTATTGGATTCGAAAACAGACCTGATTTGGGTCGGCCTTATTTGGGGGTATTTTTTAGTTCTCGAACGTCACTTGCGAGAACAACACGCCAGCCCGCTTCCCATCCTTGAGGAGGAGTGGGTCGAATGAGCGAAACCTTGACAGCCACGGTGCCACGTTCTTCCGCAGCCAGTCAGCTTATACGCGGAGCGGTTTCCGCGTTCGCGCTGAATGTGCTCGGATACGGCTGTCTTTTCATCGGGCAACTGCTTATCGCGCGGCTGCTTTCGCGGGCAGAGTATGCCATCTTCACGGTTTCAATCAGCTTTGTCGGAATTCTTGCAATCGTCGCGGATTTGGGAATGAATTCACTTTTTACACGGCTGTTTGCCGAAGCGGAAGAAGATGTTTCCGTCGGCCGCGATGATCGGCGCGGCCTCTTGCTCGGGAGCGCGCTCGTGCTTCGAATTTTGCTCTCCCTGATCGTTGCTGGATTGCTATTTCTCATCGCTCCGATGCTCTATGCCTCGACCGAGGTAAAAACAATGTCCATCTTGCTGCTGACCCTCGTGATCTCTTCGCGAATCCTCATCGTGCGCTCGGTCGGCGAAGCGGTCTTGCGTGGGCGCGGAAAATATTATATTGCCGCGTGGTTCACGCTCTTCGATGCTATGGCATTTGCCGCGCTCATGGTGTTCGCAACCTATCGGCACGTCCATCTCGAAGAAGTAGTATGGATTTACACGCTCTCGAATGTTCCGGGATTCCTCCTGCTTACCCGTTCGATCGTGATGTGGGCTCGCCGAGAGCATATTTGTATTCGAGCGGCCTGGGCGACAATGCACAGCCTGTTGCAGGCTTCGCTGCCACTCGCGCTTGGAACGGCATTCCTTACCATCCATACACAAATCGACAATCTGCTTCTCGATAAGTTAAGTACACCTTTGGAAGTGTCGAGTTATGGCGCCACTATGCGTTTAAGTGCGGCAATGGCGCCCTTTTCGCTCGTGCTTGCTGCTGTTACCTCGCCGGAACTCACGAAGCTCCTTCGCCGTGCAGACCACTTCCGCGCTCAGCAAATGACCAGCATTTCGCTCCGCCTGCTCCTTGTTATCGGTGTGGCTATTGCGCTCACCGTGACTGCACTTTCCAGCCAGATCGTGCCGCTCATGCTCGGCACTAAATATGCCTCCGCAAGCCCACTCCTTATTTGGACGGGCTGGATGCTCATTCCGATCTTTATCGGAACCTTGCTGATGGACCTTAGCATTGCGGCAGGTTATACTTGGTTTATGACTGCAAATGCAGGCATCTGCATGGTAGCGGTCATCGTTGGGGATCTGATCCTCATCCCCGCTAATGGTGCGACAGGAGCCATGGCATCAAAACTGATTGCGGTGACACTTGGCGCAGGGACCATGATCTGGCTTTCCCGAAACACCGGACATCTCGATTCACGCCGTTTTGCATCGGCGTTTGCAAAAGCCGGGATTGCGGCATGTTCAGCCCTCGGAGCATTCTGGGCCCTGCGAGCATTTTCTATAGGTGAGATTCTTTCCGCAATCACGATGCTGGCAGTTTATTTCTTTGTAATTCATTTTACGCATGTGCTCCCGATGAAAGAAGTTATCTCTCTCGTGAAACGAATCCGCCGTCCATCCGATAATACGAGCGCATGAAATTCAAGTGGAATCCCTGGACGCGCGAGCAGTGGTCCGTTCCCGAAAAGGAATGGAACGACCCTGCGCTGCCATTGGTAACGCTCGGTGTGCTCAACTATAATCGATGCACAGAATTGCGCCAAACACTCGATGTTCTGACGCGTGCCGTGCAGTATCCGAATTATGAAATCATCGTTGTCGATAACGGCTCGACGGACGGAAGCCTAGAAATGATCCGCTCAGAATATCCGCAAGTTCGAATCCATGAAGTTGGCGAAAACGCCGGCGTTTCAGCTCGAAACTTTATGACGCCGATGGCGCGCGGCAAATACCTCTTCCATTTCGACGACGATACCTGCCCGGGAACTCCTGCAATGGTGCTGCGCATCATACAGCACATGGAAAAATACCCGGACATCGATGCGCTGAGTACGGCTTATTACCGGCCCCTCACAGGATTAATGGAAACGGAAGGCTGGGAGATTTATTCTTTGAACAAAATGGAGGAATTAGGATTCGAAGGAATTTTTGTCGTGGAGGGTGGCGTTTGCTTTAGGCTTGATTCCTTGAAAAAAGTCGATGGATACGACCCTTCTTTCCTTGTATATAGTGAGGGGATGGAACTTGGACTTCAATTTTTCGGGAAGGGAATGCAAATTTTCTTGTGTCCGTGGTTTCTAACGTTGCATTTTGTTTCTACAACACGACAATCAGGATTGCGTGCTTATGCAAATTCTCGTCATCTAATATGGATGATTGCGAAGCATTGGCCGCTCATTCCTGCCGCTCCACTCCTCACGCTTTTACTTCTCCGCCGGATTCTTTCCATGATCATGCACACGAGGACATGGCAGAGGAATACACGCGGCCTAATTGACGGCTTTCAAGGAATTAAACCATTTGGGGATTACAAGCCGAAATTGACTTGGAGCCAAACAGTCAAATTAGGTCGATTCTATCTATTTCTCTTTCGGTGGGCATAAATATCAGTCACTAATGAAACCCTTTATGAATCATCGAGAGACTAAGCTTTGGGGCGTTCTCCTAATATCCACCCTATTGTTAACGATAGTTGTGATGGAACCTCTCAATTCCGACAACGCTATCTATCAGTCAATGGCGCTACGGTTAGTGCAGTCTGGAAAAATTCCCTATTTGGGAAGCTGGGCGCATAATTTTCCAGGGATGGTCTATCTTCAAGCTCTGGCAATCCTTCTTTTCGGTCCGACCGATATCGGGCTTCGACTTTTCGATGTATTCGTAGAGTTGCTCTTTGTCGCTTTTTTTTACCGTTTTCTGCTTCGCTGGCTTGCACCCCATACAGCCGCTCTCGCGGCTGTCTTGTATGTGCTGTATTACGTTACTGCCGGTCCGAGCAATTATACGGAACTCGATATCTATTGCACTATGGAGGTGTTTTTGGCCTTTTGGATTCTGGAGCGTCAAGCTGCTTCGACCGCAAGCCGTTTTACGCTTAATGCGACTGCAGGATTGATCGTTGGGCTCGCGATCCTCATGCGACCGACCTCAGTGTTTTTTCTAGGGATTTTTGGGATCTATTTTCTACTGAATGAGGACCTGCGCCTGTCCATCCATGCAATCCCATTGGCGATTTGTTTTATAGCATTTGGCCTCGTTCCTCTGTCCCTCACGGCTCTCTATTATAGTACCATACCAAATGGCCTTTCCTCATTCTACTCGTCATCCATACTTTTCAATCTTGATTTATATACTCACCTCCCGTCGATGGGATCCTTTTGGTGGGAACTGCTGCGTAACGGATTCATGATAATTTTTGCTTTCTTAGCCGTCTTACCGTCTCAATCGCTCCCGTCAACATTTGTGATCCACAAACCATCGGTTCGAATGATGTCACTATACTTGATCTGCCTGACTTCGGCCCTTCTTGTCATACTTTTGATGGACAAGTTCATTCGGTATCAATACGCGCCATTTTTTATGTTTTTGATACCACTTACTGCGATAGGAATCGAGCGCATTATCAACAAAATCAGAATGCCAGTGCGGCGGCATTATGCAATGCTCGTCTGCTGTTTTCTCTGCACGGTTATCACGTTCAATCCAAAGACTCCGATTGCATTCGCTCTTGGTCTGCTACAAGGAGTCAATCCATTTCGGTTCACTTACGAGATCCGAAACAATGATCCGAGATGGGGAGCCGAACAAGAATCCCGTCTTCTGTCATTTTTGCACCAGCATAAAAACGGTAACAACCGAGTGGCCGTCTGTTCTTTCGATCCACTTCTGAGCCTGCATGTTGATTCTCTCGTCGGTCCATATACTACTTTCACACCCTTAGCACTTCGGCTGAATGGCTACGGAAAAGGAAAACCAGAGTTTACCGACTACCAGATCGAGTGGCAACGGACGTATATGGACACATTATGTCAATCGAAGCCAGGATTTATTGTGTTAGCAAGAGGAATGAGGTTCGCCTACGTTAAGGACGTTTATGACGATTGCCTGCATTACCTTGCAGGATTCGACAGCCTACTTTCCACTTCGTACCGATACGATACGACGTTCGGGGTATTTCAAGTGTTCAGAAGGACTCCATAATAACCATGTCAATTGCTTCTTTAAAAAAAATCGCGCTCACTTATCCCGCTATTCTCCTGTGGGTGGCTTTAGTGGCTATTACTCGGCCGAATAATTATGAAGATTCCTATGAGTATGTTCATACGATTATGGACCACGAGGCGGGTAGGCCAGCGTCTCATTTTCTGGTAGCCGGTCACACACTTTGGCGACCTATCGGAGAAATCGTGCATCGCGCGATCGGTCCGTTACTGGCTCTTTTTGTCGGGAACAGTTCCTTCGCTCAAATCAGCGCTTCGCTCATTCTTGTGGTGTTTGTGCTGACGATTGCAGGGATCTTTTATCTCTATAAACTTCTGAGACTCTTCCCTATTTCGGAATCTTCCGTTCAATTCGCGGCGATTCTCTATGTCATTTCTCAATGCGTGCTAAACTTCAGCCAAACCGCAACGAGTTATCAGGCTGGGTTAAGCGTACTCATTATAGGTCTTTATTATGCTGCACGAATCGATGCAAAATCGGAACTCGCCAATCGAATACTCGCCGCCGCGCTATTGGCCATTGCGCCGCTTTTGTGGCTGCCCTATGTTCTTGCCTTACCCGCTGCTGTTTTTGCCCGGCCTTTGCTCTATGGATTGCGACGTGACCATGTCGTGAACTCCCTGAAATTGGGAACCTTATGCGGCGTTATGGCAGCCTTGCTTCTATTGCCGGTTGTTTGGCATCTTCACCTGTTCTCCTGGGATGCCTTTTCCAAATGGGCATTCCGCGCAGCGGGCGCTGCCCCCAGTGCTGGCCCGATTCGCACTTTATTTGGTCTTCCTAAAACATTGTTCTATCTTGGGAACGATGGGCTGTATGTAAAGCGATTTCTCTACCACGATCCGCTGAACCCTGTTTCAATCTCAACGTTAACCTCATTGGGGCTATGGAAGTTAGTGCTCTTTTATCTGTTTCTAATTGTTTCGATTTGGTATGTTTGGCGTCGAAGGCCGGTTCGAAGATTCCTTATTTTTTTGGCTGCTGGATTCATTCCCGTATTGATTCTTTCGTTCCTATGGGATGGTGCAGCGCTAGAGCGGCACATGCCGCTATTCCCATTTTTATTTATTCTCCTATCTTTGGGATTCGACTCGGGTCCCCGATATGTCAAATTGTTTTTTGGAATTGTCCTCATTGTAACCTTTGCCGTTAATGTAAATGCTTTGTGGTCAACCACCATTGACAATCGTGAAAAAGCGATAGATGCTCAGATCGAGGAAATATGGCCTCGATTGAACGATTCTTCTATCGTATCTGTCCTTTCGATTCAGGATGACCTCTTTAATTTCCAGGGCGTTCACCCCTTTGACACATTCAATCAATCGAGCCGGCTACAGCTATTCCCCATCGTTGCAATCGGAGATGATACTGCCCGATTCTGGAAAAACCGCTTCGAGAACGCCGCACTCTTTACATGGCATCGCGGCGGTGATGTCTGGGTAAGCCGGACACTTCTTTGCAATTCGCCTGCGGAATCGGTTTACTGGATTGAAAATTATCAAAAGGGACTTTCGTGGAAGGATATTTGTCATTTCTTTCAACGGCTTGACTATAGCGACTCGACCCGTAGTTTTATGCTTTTGAAACGAAATTCCATCATGTCCTTTCGCGCTGATTAGTTCCCTCAATGAACATCCTCCAACTCACCCCCCGCATGCCGTGGCCGCTCACCGATGGCGGAGCGATCGCGGTATATAATATCACAAAGAGCCTGTCGGATTTGGGGCATGAAGTCACGCTGCTTACCTATCCGCTCGATTCCCCTCAAGAAACCGAGGAGGCAGTACGAGAACTTTCCAAATACGCGAAGGTTCATTTGGTTTCCAAGCCATTGCCTCCGCGTTGGCTCGTTCTCGCTCGCACGATGCTTCGTGGCGCATATCCTATCGACCGGCGCATGACGGCGGAAATGTTCACGCTCGTGCGGAGCGTTGTCGAAAGAGAAAAATTTGACATAGCACATATAGACCACGCTCATATGGGCCGCTATGGGTTGTGGATCAAGGAAACATTTGGCTTGCCGATCGTACTCCGCGAAAATAATTTCGAGTCCATGATCTATGAACGCTTTGCCGAAACAGAAACGAATCCCATCAAAAGCTTCCTCGCTCGGACACACGGCAAACGGCTAAAGCTCGAGGAAGCGCGATTTTTCAGAAATTTCGATGCGGTTGCGGCGATCAGCACGGAAGACGTCGCGGCGATGAAAGAGGTCGCGCCCGACGGTAATTTCAAAATTATCCCTGCTGGTGTCGATACCAACTATTTTCATCCGACCGACACTCCAGAGGATCCGAATTCGATTATCTCATTAGGTACACTTTCCTGGGATCCGAATTACGACGCCACACGCTTTTTTCTCGATGCAATTTTTCCAATAATCCTATCAAAGCGTCCATCGACCATTTTCCACATTGTTGGAGCTGCTGAAGGCCGAATTTTGCCTTATGTGAAACACTTTAGAAACTCCGTACAAATCCATGGCCGTGTCCCCGATGTGCGCGACTATTTAGCCCGTTCTGCGGTTTTGGTGGTGCCACTCAGAATCGGAGGCGGCATGAGGCTGAAGCTATTAGAAGGCTTTTCAAGTGGAAAAGCTATTGTATCGACTTCTATTGGCGCAGAAGGAAATATGGCTCGTAACGGAACCCACCTCCTAATTCGTGACGGAGCTGAAGCCTTCGCCACCGGGGTGGTGGAATTACTCTCCAATGCGGAATTGCGCCGCAGGCTGGGTGAATCCGCAAGGAAGCTGGTTATGGAAGCCTATAGCTGGGAAAAAATTGGAATGGATTTTATAGCACTCTATCGATCCTTGCTTTTTTCTTCCAATGCGGCTTAACAGGCATTAAATTCTATACATGATAGAACTCATTACGATTGTGGCTTGCGTGGGGCTCGTAGCGTATGCATACGTGCTCTATCCAATCCTTATGCGTTTTTGGAGCACTCGCATGGGCCGGACGTGGGAAACCGATGACCGGATTCGCCCATCTTTTTCCATCATCCTTGCTGTTTATAATGAGGAAGCTGTCCTCCCTCAGTGTCTGGAAGCCCTGACATCGCTCGTTTACCCCCAAGACGCGGTGGAGATTTTGGTTGGTTCTGACGGCTCGACCGACCGGACGGATTCTCTAATTCGTGAGTTTGCTCTGGCGCATCCTCAGCTTACTTACTATTCGTTCCATCAGCGGCGCGGAAAAATTGCCGTCGTTAATGACCTTGTGTCCCGAGCACACGGTGAGTTATTATTCTTCACCGATGCAGATGTGACGCTCGATCCGCCCTGCCTCCAGTGCCATGCGCGCCACTATGCGGACGCTACGCTGGGTGGGGTTGCGGGTAACCTTCTACTTTCTGGCGAAGAGGGGATCCGATCGGAACCGCTGGGCTCCGAGCAATACTATATGTCCGTCGAGAACCGGCTTCGCATGGACGAAGCCAGCCTTCATTCGACCGTTGGGATTTTCGGAGGCCATTATAGTATCCGCCACAGTCTCTGGAGTGAGCTCCCGGATGAGCCTATTTGTGATGAATTGTATATTGCGCTCACTATCATTCAGGCCCAGAAACGGATGGTCTTCGAACGGACGGCGACTGCGCGGGAACACTTCGGGCGCTCGATGACCGAAGAATTTCAGCGCAAGGCGCGTTTCGCAGCGCGCGGGGTTGCGACGCTCTTGCATTTTCCCCGTCTTCTCTCGCCAAGCAGCGGCTGGCCCGCTGTGATGCTCTGGTCGCATAAGTTGCTGCGTTGGCTCGCGCCCTTCGCCTTTGCCGTGCTTATGGTTGCAAGCGTGGTCGTGTTGCTCCGTGAGGATTCCACATTTTGGGTACGACCACTTATACTGGCTGAGGCAGCCGGACTTCTGCTCATTATTGCGGGACTGTTGCTGAATGTTTTACACCGCCCGCTGCCGATCCTCAGCCATGTCTATTGGTTCGCGATTATGAATGTGGCCTTTGGCGTCGGCCTTCTTCGATTTGTCTTTAGACGAGAAAAACCTCTTTGGACACCATCGACCCGAGTTCGGGTAATGATGCCTTTGAACGATCCGCTCGTGCGCGAGGAGGCCCTCCACTCATGACGCAGCGAAAGGAATTTCTACTCCTGGTTATGGGAGACTTTATCGCGTTGAACGGGGCGTGGCTTGCGTTTTACTGGCTGCGCGTCGATTCCGGATGGTTTTTCTTTCCTCGTGGGCCCAGCGATCTTACGCCGGCGCTCTTGCCGCAGTCGGCGATTGTGATTTATCTCTTTTGGATGGTGCTTTTTGTTTTTTTCGGACTGTATCGGCCCTGGTATGTTCGCGCACCGTTCGATGAGATTATCACGATTCTGAAAACGCTTGGCGTCGGCACCATCCTTCTGTCGATCCTTATCTGGTGGGATCCAACCCATACGCTAAGCCCCTCGGCGAACGATCCACGGGTGCTGGGAATCAGCTACTGGTTTGTCACCGCGATCTTTTGTATCGGCATCCGTTCGCTCATTCGTTATGGCCAGCGGCGTCTGCTCGAGTCGGGCGTTGGCACCCGGCCATCCCTCGTGATCGGCGATCAGGAGAAGGCCCACGATCTCGCGGCGCGTGTTGCGCATTATCCGCGTTTGGGTTATGATGTCATCGGCTTCGTAAATCCCTCTTCCAATGGCGTCAGTGCTGGCGCTGCTTCCTTCACGGTCGAGCAGCGCAATGGTAAACGCGGCCACTCCCCGAAGGTACGCGAAATTCCGCACCTTGGTACCACCGAAGATCTCGAAATGCTCATCGACCGGCATGGCATCAAGGAGGTGCTGATTGCACTCGGCTCTAATGAGCACGAAAAGCTGATCGATGTGATTGCGCGCGCATCGAAATCGAATGCCGGCCTCAAAATTGTGCCCGATCTTTACGACATCGTCTCCGGCCAGGCGCGCGCGCGAGAAATTTATGGCTTTCCGCTCATCGACGTGAATCCGGTTTTGCTCCGCCCGTGGGAAGAAGCAGCCAAACGAACGCTCGATGTCGGAGTTAGTTTGCTGCTGATCGGGCTTGGAAGCCCGATACTGCTTGCCACCGTGCTGGCCGTCAAACTGACCTCGAAAGGCCCGCTCATTTATTCGCAGGAGCGCGTCGGAAGAGATGGGAAACGCTTTCGCATTTATAAATTCCGTTCGATGTTCGTGAATGCGGAGCAAGCCGGCCCGCAATGGGCTTCGAAAAACGACCCGCGCGTGACGCCGCTCGGACGATTCCTGAGAAAATCGCACTTAGATGAAGTGCCGCAGCTTTGGAACGTGCTGAAGGGTGATATGTCGCTCGTCGGCCCGCGTCCCGAACGCGAATTTTTTGTTCGGCAATTAGTCGAAGAAATTCCGTATTACAACCGTCGCCATCGCGTGCGGCCCGGCGTAACGGGACTGTATCAGGCCATGGTCGATAAGTACGATGAGAACATTGACGATGTTCGGCAACGGGTCAAGTACGATCTTATGTATATCGAGTCGATGTCGTTTCGGCTCGATGTGAAAATCCTCTTCCGGACGGGTTACATGATGTTCCGAGGCAAAGGACAAGCTTAATAATTAAGAATTAGAAAAAAGAAAATGACAGAAGCAATGGTAGAAGCTCCTTCCAAACCGATTCAGATGGTCGATGTGATCGGACAATACCGGCGTTATCAGGATGAGATCGATAGCGCGGTGCTCGAAGTAGTGAAGAGCGGAAAATATATTAACGGTCCGTACGTGCAAGCATTCGAGCGCGAAATGGCGGAATATCTCGGCGTTCGTCATGCCATCGCGTGTGCATCGGGCACGGATGCACTCCAGCTTGCACTTATGGCAATCGATCTTCAGCCGGGCGATGAAGTTATTACCACCCCGTTTACCTTCGCGGCGACGACGGAAACCATTGCACTCTTGCATGGCAAGCCTGTTTATGTAGATATCGAACCGGCTACGTTCAATCTCGATGTCGAGCAAATAGAATCGAAAATTACGCCGAGAACACGAGCAATTCTTCCGGTTCATCTTTTCGGTCAACCGGCTAACATGACGCGCATTTCCGAAATCGCGCGCAAGCATCATCTTATCGTGATCGAAGATGCCGCACAAGCCGTGGGCGCGACATGGGAAGGAAAAAAGGTTTGCGGGATTGGCGATATGGCTGCCATTTCTTTTTATCCGTCGAAAAATCTCGGCGCCTTTGGCGATGCTGGAATGGTAACAACCAATGATGATAAGCTCGCCCACGCCATTCGAACGATTGCCAATCATGGCTCGGAGCGTGCCTATTATCACGACAGGCTTGGGGTTAATTCGCGGCTCGACGCAATACAAGCGGCAATCCTCAGCGTAAAGCTTCCCTATCTGGATGAATGGAACGCGAATCGCTCGCGTGCCGCAGCAACGTATAGCGAACTCTTCGAAGATTATTCCGAACTCGTACAAACGCCATTCTTAGATCCTCGCGCGACTTCGATATGGCATCAGTATTCCATTATCCTTTCAACAGGACGCGAGCAGGTAGCACAACATCTTCGAGAAGTTGGAATTCCACATGGCATTTATTATCCCATTCCGCTTCACCTTCAACGAGCTTATGCGGATGGTAGCCGAGGAGATTTTCCGACCACGGAATATGCAGCAGATCACATCCTTTCACTACCGATGCATTCCGAGCTTATTAGCGAGGAAATTGAATATATCGTCAGCCATGTTCTGGAGGGTTTAGGCGTTTAATTTATTCTCTACTCCATGTCACGAGCACTCATCATTATTCCGACCTATAACGAGCAGGAGAATATCGTGCGACTCGTGCATGAAATTTTCGAGCAGCAACCGCGCTGTCCGGAGGTCGCGCTGAATATTCTCATCGTCGATGACAATTCGCCGGATGGAACTTCGGAAATCGTCCGTGATCTTCAGGCGCGCGAGGATCCGGAATTCAAACGCGTTCACCTGCTGACACGCCCCGCCAAGATGGGATTGGGAACCGCGTATGTGACCGGCTTTAAGTATGGCTTGCGCGAACACTTCGATTACATCTTCGAGATGGATGCGGATTTTTCGCACGATCCGAAAGAAATTCCCAACTTTTTGCATGAAATCGAGAAGTACGACCTTGTGCTTGGCTCTCGTTATATTCCCGGCGCTCATGTCAGCAATTGGCCTCGGCGACGACTACTGCTTTCCTATAATGCGAATGTCTATGCTCGTGTCATCACCGGTATCCCAGTGCGCGATGCCACGGGTGGTTTCAAATGTTTTCGCCGCAAAGTGCTTGAAGCCATCGACTTGGATGACATTCGCTCGAACGGCTACGCCTTTCAGATCGAAATGAATTTCCGCGCATGGCGCAAGGGCTTTCGGATCAAGGAAATTCCGATTACGTTCGCCGATCGTCATGCCGGTACGAGCAAAATGAGCAAAGCCATTGTGCGCGAAGCCGTCGGCATGGTCTGGAAGTTGAAAGCGCGCGCGATTTCCGGAGAACTCTAACCGATGGACCTTTCGATCATCATCGTCAGCTACAACGTGAAGGAATTCCTTCGCGGCGCGATCGCTAGCGTTCTGCGTTCGCTCACGGCGGGTGGAATCGAAGGCGAGCTTATTGTCGTCGATAACGATTCTACCGATGGCAGCGCGGCTATGATTCGCTCGGAATTTCCTGAAGTGCAATTACATACTTTAAAAGAAAATATTGGTTTTGGCCGAGCGAATAATCTTGCGCTTAAACAAGCGCGCGGGAATTTCTTTCTCTTATTGAATCCGGATACCATTCTCGGCGAGGAAACGCTGCGGACGATGCTCGATTTCATGCGCTCGCACCCGGAAGCGGGGCTAGCCGGCTGTAAGCTTTTGAATGGGGACGGCTCGTTCCAGCTTAGCTGCCGGCGGGGCTTTCCTACGCCCTGGGCAAGTTTTACGAAGCTGTTCGGGCTGGCCAAGCTCTTTCCGAATTCCAAGCTTTTTGCTCGATACAATCTCACCTATCTGCCGATCGATGCCACGTACGAAGTCGATGCGCTTGGCGGCGCGTTTATGATGCTTTCGCGCCCTGCCTGGAACGCAACGCATGGCTTCGACGAAGACTTCTTTATGTATGGAGAAGACCTCGATCTTTGTTATCGCGCAAAAGAGGCCGGGTTCAAAATCTTTTATGTGCATACCACGGCCACCGTTCATTTCAAAGGCGAATCGACCCGGCGCAGCGCGATCAATGAGCTTCAGGTGTTTTATGAGGCCATGCACGTCTTTGTAAAGAAGCATTATCGCGCATCCTTATTATTTAGCGCGCTCCTCCGTTTCGGCATTTTGCTTCGGAGGACCCTCGCACTTCTGCAAAAGCATCGCAGTTCGCTTGCATTGGTCGTACTTGATTATCTCATGATCGCGCTTAGCGTGCTCGTTAGCTCAAAGCTCCTTTTTGACGCATGGCTCGGTTTGCCGCGTTGGGATTATCCTTTCGCCTATTTGATTCCACCCGTTATTGGGGTCTTGCTGCTGGCGATATTGAAAGCCTATCGTCCAAGCAGGCGGAGGGGCGTTCGGCCCGTGGTGATTGCCGTTCCGGCAATTCTCATCGGCCTGTCGTCGCTCACCTATTTCTTCAAAGAATTTCCAGCCAGCCGCTCGTTCGTCATCGTGGTTACGTTGGTAACGGGCGCGATGCTCCTGCTCGACCGGCTGGCGCTCAATACCATCCACCGGCTTCTGCGGGGACTTGGAACTTCGGCCAGCCCGCAACTTCGGCGCGCGCTGATCGTGGGAACGGACGAAGAAGCCCTGCGCATCGCCTCGCTGCTGGCGCGAATGGAATTTCTCCGACGCTTCGAAGTCGTTGGCCTCATCGATCAGACTCTTGAGCGTTTAGGCTCCGAGGTTCAGCCCGGCTTGCGTATTCTGGGAGATACCAATATGGTAGCGAAAGTTGTTCGGGAGAAAAAAATTGCTGAGGTCATTTTTGCGAGCGGCGCCGTTCTTTATACAGAGGTGTTGGCTATTATGCAGAGGACTTCCGACGAGAACCCATTGATGCGCGTGAATTTCTCCATGGTCCCGGCATCGAGCGACGTGCTGCTCGGCAAGCAAAACATCGAACTGCTCACCGAGGCAGCGGGAGAATCCCTCGCGCTGCTCCCGATCGCGTATAATCTGGACCGGCTTTCGCACCGAATCTCAAAGCGGTTTTTCGATCTTGCCGTGAGTGGAGCAGCGGTTCCAATGCTTGTGCTTGCATACCTTTTGGCTCCCACCGAAGCACGGCGCGAGCGAAAGCATGCCTGGCTCGAAATTTTTCGCGGACAGCGCACGCTCGTTGGCGTGGAAGATCGCAGCGACCACGAGGCTTACTATCAAAAGCCGGGTCTGACAAGCTTGGCTGCGGTCACTGCAAGAAGCACCCTGCGTGAAGAAGACGTTCGGCAGTTCGATCACTACTACGCGCGCAATCATACGATTGGAATGGACTGCGAAATTTTGCTCAGAGCAATGTTCGTGCGGCCCGGAGCAAATCTTTCTCGGAGGAGGGTCTAATGGCAAGAACAATTCTTGATTTTGAAAAACCACTCGAAGACCTCGAACAAAAATACGAGGAAATGCTGAAACTCTCCGAGACCGTCGAGCTGACGAGTGAACTCGCCGCCTTGAGAGCACAAATCGAGGGGCTTACCCAAGAGACATTCCGTCACCTTACTCGATGGCAGCGCGTCCAGGTCGCCCGTCATCCTGAGCGGCCGTATACGCTCGATTACATTCAGGCGCTCACTCCGGACTTTATGGAACTCCATGGGGACCGTGGCGTGCGGGACGATCCCGCTATCGTCGGCGGTTTCGGAACCCTCGATGAGATTGGCAGCGTGATGTGGATTGGTCATCAAAAAGGCCGAGACACCAAGCAAAATGTCTTTCGAAATTTCGGAATGCCAAATCCGGAAGGCTATCGCAAGGCGCTCCGATTGATGAAGCTCGCCGAAAAATTCGGCAAGCCGATTGTTACGCTGCTCGATACGCCCGGAGCGTATCCCGGTATCGAAGCGGAAGAGCGTGGGCAAGCGGAAGCCATCGCGCGAAATTTGTTCGAGATGGCAAAGCTCGAAGTACCGATCGTCGTGGTGATTATTGGCGAAGGAGCATCGGGCGGAGCATTGGGCATCGGGTTGGGGGATAGAATTCTCATGCTGGAGAATGCCTGGTACAGCGTGATCTCGCCCGAAAGTTGCTCCTCGATTTTGTGGAGAAGCTGGAATTTCAAAGAGCAGGCTGCCGAGGCGCTGAAGCTCACGGCTCCCGATCTTTTGGCCAATGGCATCATCGACCGCATCATTCCGGAGCCGCTTGGCGGCGCACACCGCGCGCCGGAGACGATGTTCGAAACACTGAGAGAAATTCTGATCGAAGAGCTCCGGGCGCTGCAAGAGCTTTCCAAGGTGGAATCCTCTTCCGCGCTCGAACGGCGCACGGAAAAATTCTCGCGCATGGGAGTGTGGGATGAAGGGCCAATACTTTCGGAAATACGAACTCCCCAGGGGAACGGCGACGGCATGGCGTTTGCCATTATCAGAGGGTAAAAGGCCCCCTCAAGCCATAGGCTTTTTCTCTCATGCCAATTTTTACCAGCCTTCTTTTCTTCTTCATTGCACTGGCCTTGCTGCCGCTCGCGCTGCGCAATAGCAGTATGCGCCAGGAACGACGTCGAAGAAAGCAAAACAAAGAACGTATGAACATTGGGGCACGAATTTGCGAAGCTGCAGCAAGGGACGCTTTTGGACTCGAACTCGACCATTCCCCCGAGAGCATTGCCTCGCTCGATTCCCTCATTACTCACGGTTGGGGTGATGGAACGGTTGGGACCGCTGGGACAAATGATTTGTCGGCGGAGAGGGATGATCCAACATTCGTGTTGGGTGCTTATGTCGGAAACGTGTTTGTTCGAAATGGGAAAGCCGAGTGGCAATTCGAAGATGGCAAAGCCCTTCTCTATTTTCCCAAATGGAAACGAAAAGTTTCCCTATTCGACCTGATCCAACAAAAGCTGCGGGAACCGGACCGCATCCATCTCGAAGAGGAAACGGATCATTGGCAAATCTCGGAAATGCCACAAAACGACGATGCAAATGCCTGAGCATAATCCGCGCCAATTGGAACATACCACAAGCATCCGCGTGCGATACGCCGACACGGACCAGATGGGGATGGTTTATTATGGCAAGTATTTCGAGTATTTCGAAGTCGCTCGCACGGAATTGCTGCGTGCGTTCGGATTGCCCTACGCGGAGATCGAATCGGCAGGATTTTGGCTGCCCGTCTCCGAAGCCAGTGCGCGTTACCTTCGTGCCGCGAAGTATGATGATTTACTCCGCATAGTAGCAAGAATGCCTGTAACCATAAGTCCGCGTTTAGATATTACCTACGAAGTACGCCTCGATGCAACGGATGAACTCATCGCCGAAGGTGCAACGGCGTTAGTGTTCGTTTCGAGCGCGACCGGCAAACCCGCACGGCCACCGCAAATTTATCGCGATGCACTCACACGTCAAACATTGTAGGGGCGCATTGCAATGCCTCCTTACGAATCAATAATGCGACACCCTCTTAGCGACATCGAACGCCAGCGCATCCGAATCGCCCTCGTCGAGGATGGGGGCCGGGAAGATGTAACTACGCTTGCCACGGTTGGTGAAGAAGCCGAAGGCGTCGGAACGTTTATCGCAAAAGCGAATGGAATTATTGCCGGTATCGGTATTGCCGAGCATTGCTTTTCGCTTTATGAAACGATCCACGGTAGATCCTCGCCAACCTTTGAATTCGTGGAAATCGTTGATGACGGAGAATCGGTACAAACTGGCGACATGCTTGCCAGCGTTCGCGCTCGAATGCACACGCTGCTTGCCGCCGAGCGCGTTGCGCTCAATTTTCTTCAGCGCATGTCGGGCATTGCAACGCTGACAAGAGCGTTCGTGAATGCCGTGGAAGGCACGGGCGCTATTATTCTCGACACACGCAAAACCGCGCCGCTGCTCCGCCCCTTCGATCGTTATGCAGTTCGCGCGGGCGGCGGAACGAACCACCGATACTCTTTGAGTGACATGGTCCTGGTGAAGGACAATCACATTGCCGCGAACGGCGGAGATATTGGACTCGTAATCGCTAAATTAATCGAGTTTTTTGCAACTCCGGATTGCGCGGTTGTGCCTGTGGAGATCGAAGTAACATCACTCGAACAATTCGATGACGTTCTTCGCCTCGGACTAGGAATTATAGATCGCGTGATGTTCGATAATTTCACACTCGAAATGCTCCGTGACGCAGTCCGAATGAATAATGGAGTATTCGAAACGGAAGCATCCGGCGGCGTTACGCTCGAAACGGTCCGAGCAATTGCCGAGACCGGCGTGAACTTCATTTCGGTAGGCGCGCTGACGCATTCGGTTCGGGCACTCGATATTTCGCTCGAAATCGAGCCTGCGCCCTGAAAACAATGTTGCGAGTACTCACCATCGAAGACGAGCGTAAAGTTGCTCGCTTTATTCAAAAAGGACTCTCTGCCGAAGGGATGGAAACGACCATCGCGGAGTCGGGCGATGAAGGACTCCGGCTTGCATCTGAACGCGCCTTCGATGTTATCACGGTGGATTTATCTCTTCCCGGAATCGATGGAATCAGTGTCATCCGATCGCTCCGCGAGCGTCAGAACGCTGCCGGCATCCTTGTGCTTTCCGCGCGAGGCGCGTTAGAAGATAAGCTGCTTGGCTTCGGAGTCGGCGCCGACGATTATCTTCCCAAACCATTTGCATTCGATGAATTAGTCGTCCGGATTCGCGCTTTGGCTCGAAGAAAAACAAATTTCGTTCAAGACCTCACACTTACTTACTCCGATTTGGAAATGGATTTGCGAACTCGGCGCGTGCAGCGGGGAGGCAAAGAGATCGAACTCACAGCCCGCGAATTCAACCTTCTCGAATTATTTCTTCGCAATCCAGAACAAGTGCTGACGCGGGCCAAAATCGGAGAGGCCGTCTGGCATGAGCAATTCGATCGCGAAACAAACGTGATCGAGGTCTATATCATGTACCTTCGGAAAAAGATTGAGACTCCAAATTCGCCCAGATTGCTGCACACGACCCGCAGCGTTGGGTATCGGCTTTCCGAACGCGAATGAATATGGTTCCTCGAAGTCTTCAGGCACAGACAGCCGTCGTGATCGCGCTGGCGTTTTTTGTTTTTCTATCGCTTTTTTTCGTCACAACCTATATGTCGATTCGCGGTTCTCTTCTGGCACGGAGCGACAGCGAAGTCCGAACAGAACTAACCGCGATCACCGCTGTGCTTCGGCCCGGACTTTCCATGGAAGACCTTGCTCGCATTCTTGCCGGACATCGCGCCATCGGAGAATCGCCATTGCAATTTGTCATACTCGAACGACAGGGCAACAGCTTTACTCCGCTCACGCCGGAGCCGGGCAAAACCATGCCGAGAGATGTTGCTTCAGAGCTTGAACAACATCCCGGACAGCCATATGTATACTCAACATCCGAAGGAGATATGCGCCTCATCAGCATCATGCGCAGCGTCTTTATTGTCGGCGCAGCCTATAATACCATTGCGCTGGAAGAAGCAGAGGATTCCATCATTCAGGTGTTCGCCGGGTATCTTGCCGCCGGATTATTAGTTGGAATTTTTGGCGGGATTTTTCTTTCGCGGTATTTGATCGGACCGATTGGCGCGCTGGCAAATTCTGCGCGAAAACTTCTGGATCGCGAGGATGCGTCGCCTTCCCGCCTACCCATTTCAAAAACAATTTTGGAAGTATCGGACCTTGCCCGCTCGATCAACAACCTGCTCGATGCGCGCGAGCGAGCGCTCGAACAACAACGCAATTTTGCCGCCGACGCCGCGCATGAACTCCGAACCCCGCTTACGGTCCTGAAAGGAGAAATCGAAGTCGAACTGCGTCTGATAGACCCTAACAGTCCTCAGATCGAGCTTTTGCGCAGTAATTTGGAGGAAATCGAGCGATTGATTTCCACCGTTCAGGACCTTCTGGAGTTGGCCGAAATGGAAGCAGAGCAAAAGCAGTACGCGGAATACGAAGAATGTTCTTTGCTCTCCGCAATTAACCACGCGGCCCATCGGCTCCATCCACTTGCCGAGGCAAAAGGTATTTCCATCATCCTTCCCAATCACGATCTGACGATCGCCGCCGAGGAAAAACGAATCATCCGTCTCATTTACAATCTCCTGCTCAATGCCGTTCAACATTCGAATGACTCACGAAAGGTAGAAGTCCTCCTCAAAAAAAGTGGCGACGGATGGACACTTGAAATAGTGGACTATGGAACAGGCATTCCACCCGAGCGGCTCGCGCATCTCTTCGAGCGATTCCATCGAACCAGGAATGAGCGAGATAGCAATGGTGGCGCCGGGCTGGGACTCGCCATTGTCAAGTCTATTGCGGACCACTATGGCTTTACGCTCGACGTGCAAAGTTCGGAAGGATTCGGAACGACAGTTTCGGTGAAAATGCCGATGCTTTAGCCGTAACCTTCAGGTCACGGTCGCGAAGTGCAATACACACCGTGACCTGAAGGTCACGACTACATGCGACTGCCCCCTTTATAAGAAAATTCTCATTCTTTTCTAATTGTATTCTTATCTTTTCGTTTGTAAATTTGCACCATGAAGTTTTTTATAGCAAAATTCTCTTGTGCAGCCGTTTTTGTTTATCTTTTGCTTTTGTTTCCCAGCCTTGCGTTGGCAGGCTCGATTCACGGCATCATCAAAGGCGGAGACTCTCCCATTATCGGCGCGACCCTCCGGCTCCTGGAACTCGACCGGGCAACTATTTCCGGCGCACATGGCGAATACACCTTCGAGCGGGTTCCGGCTGGCACGTATCACGTTTTTGTTCACTCGATCGGCTATGCCTCGATGACGAGCGTGGTCCAGGTGACGGACGGCGCGGCCGAGTTATCGTTTTCGCTCACCGCATCGGCGCTACCGGGCGAAGAAATAGTCGTTTCGGCTTCGCCGTATGCGCGAACGGCGAGCGATCAATATCAACCCGCTGCTACGAAAGATGCCATAGCGTTACATCAAAGCCCCGGTTCGAGCTTTGCAGAAGAGATCGAGGATATGCCCGGTGTATCCGTCCGGTGGAATGGCTCCGCGCCAGCTCGACCCATGCTTCGCGGTCTTACCGATAACGATGTTCTCATAACAGAAAATGGTCTAAGAACCGGCGATCTTTCAACATTCGATCCTGCGCACGCTGTATCGATAGAAGCTGATGGCGTCGAAGAAGTAGATGTCGTCCGAGGCCCGGCAAGCGTGATGTTCGGACCGAATGCTGTTGGCGGCGTCGTCAATGTGATCACAAGTTTGGTTCCTCAAGCATCGGATAAAACAGTTTCCGGCCACGCATCTGTCATAGGAAATACAGTCAATGATTTATACTCAGGATATTTCAATACGGTCTGGAGCGATGGTTCGTCGGCTTTGAAAATTGCTGCCGGTGGCGTTCATTCGCAGGATATAAGCATTCCGAGCGGGTTTTATACGGATAATGGACAAGATCCACCTCAAGGCTATCAATTAGATAAGATTCCTCAATCTTTTATTCATACGTATGAGGAGTCTATCGGCTACTCCTATACGGGTGGGTTTGGAATGATCGGCGTTGGAGTGAAGCATTATCAGATGAATTACGGTATTCCAGGTGACCCGCTCGAAACTTTCTATGTCAACGATACTGCCCATATAAACCCGCTTTATTCTCGGATTCAAATGGAGAACTATAGCGTGGAGTTGAAGGGACTGTTCAATGTTGGAGGTTCATTCATAAATCAGATCAAATTGAATGCCAATGCTGTCGATTACAATCACTCTGAGCACCCAATAGGCCCTGATACTAATGCGGATGGAAGCAAGAATGGGAACTTCTCCGAATTCGAGCAAAACAATTTCCACCAAAACACCTATAACACCTCACTTCAATTCATCGAGGAGAAGACGGGGGATTGGCAGGGCACTCTCGGAATTTGGACTAATTTAGAAAATCTGAATATAGGAGGATTGCAGCCATTGGGGCCGAACTCGCTTACAACAGATTTAGCTGGCTATATTTATGAGGAATATATCGCGAGCGAGAATACTCGCTTCGAGGGTGCGGTGAGATACGACTATAATAACATCTCTACTTTTCCCGCGCCCAATTCTACCGACTCGGACTTCAGAAACTTTAATCAAACCGGCAATGCCAGTGCATTAACCGGATCGTTGGGGGTTGTGCAGAAGCTTTCGAGCGAGTTGACTGGGTCGTTAAGCATTGGCAGAAGTTTTCGCGCCCCAACATTGCAGGAGCTTTTTGGCACAGGACCGGATGATGCAAGTGCTTCTTTTATTGAGGGCGATTCCAGCCTCGTTCCGGAAACCGGTATAGAATTCGATGCTTCTCTAAAAGGAAATATGAACGGCTTTGCGTTTGAGGTCTCGCCCTTTTTCAATATCATCAATAATTACCTGTATAGCTATTTTACTAACGAGCTCGATACAGCATCGGGATACTACCACCGCAAGTTTGCTCAGGCGAATGCGCGGCTTTGGGGCTTCGAGGCAAGCACTTCGGTTCAACTAATGGATCATTGGTCAGCAACGGCAAGCGCGAGTTATGTGAATGCCTCCATCGTTAACGATAGCACGACGCCGCTTCCATTTATTCCACCGCTGAAGGGACTTCTTCGGCTTGACTATCTCGATCAAACGTATTCAGGCGCCATCGAATGGCGTTTAACGGCGGCTCAGAACCAACTCGGCCCTGGCGGCGGACCTAGTCAATTGGAAACTCCAACCGCAGGTTACGGCGTCGTCAATATAGGCTTCGGAGTCCGGCTTCCATCCGGCAATGCGGTTCATTTTATTAGCATTCATTGTGATAATGCGCTCGATCAATCGTATCGCGACAACCTCTCTGTTATCAAAGATTTCCTTCCCATGCCCGCGCGCGGGTTCCGGCTCGTGTATGATGTGACGTTTTAACAGAGTTGGCAAAATTGTATCTCACCGGACTTTAGTCGGGCGAAATATCGTTTTGTCATCCCGAATGAATGTTTTTAATCAAGCCATTACCTGGCTTCTCCCCGTTATACCCAAACCGATCGTCCGAAAAGTCAGCGAACGCTATATTGCCGGCGCGACGCTCGACGACGCTATCACCACGCTTCGCCAATTAAATGCAAAAGGCGCAATGGCAACCGTCGATGTACTCGGCGAATTTATTCGAACGCTGGGTGAAGCTCGTACTAATACGCGCTATTGCTGCGAAGTCATTCGTCGGATTCATCGCGATGGACTTCCGGGCAATCTCTCGATAAAACTGACATCGCTTGGCCTCGCCATTGACTCATCCGCATGTGAAATGAACGTTCGTGAAATTCTTGTGACCGCGCGTGAGAACAGCAACATGTTCGTCCGCATGGACATGGAGAATTCACCATACACCACGCAGACAATCGACCTTTATCGCAAGCTCAGGAAAGAATTTACGAATGTTGGCGTGGTATTGCAAGCCTATCTTCGGCGAACTCCTGAAGATGTTGATTCACTGCTGGCGGAGGGTGCTGCGAATGGTGTCCGCACGAATGTCAGGCTTTGCAAGGGCATTTATGTTGAGGCAGAGGCAATTGCGTATCAGAGCAGAAAAGAAATTCAGAACAATTATCTCGTCTCTCTTGAAAAATTGCTTTCCGCACGCGCTTATGTCGGAATTGCCACTCATGACGATGTTCTGATAAACGGCGCGAAACAGCTTATCGAAAAACATCGAATCACGAAAGAAGAATTCGAATTCCAAATGCTTCTCGGCGTTCGCGAAAACGTTCGCGATATATTGGTTCGGGAAGGCTATCGCCTTCGCGTGTATGTTCCGTTCGGTCAGGACTGGTATGGCTATTCGCTACGTCGCTTGAAAGAAAATCCGAAAATGGCAGGATATATCGTCAAGGCGTTACTGATGGGCAGATGATTCAGCCACATTCCCTTCGGCACAATCCATCATCATGTCCTGTTTAAGGTAAATAGATGATCATTGTCATGCAACGCGGCGCAACGGAGCCGCAAATTCAGCATATTACGAAGCACCTCTCAAGCCGTGGCATTCGCGCCGAGCGATTAGATGGACACGACCAGACCGTCATCGGCATCGTTGGCGCGAGCGGCGGCTACGATATTTCAGCCATGTCCGCTATGCCCGGCGTACAAGATGTCGTGCGCGTTTCCTCGCCGTATCGGCTTTCCGCACGAAGTTCGGGACATTCCGAAGATACGGTCATCACGCTTTCGGATGGCACTCGCATCGGAGGCGATGCGCCGAGCATCGTTATCGCCGGACCGTGTGCTGTGGAATCAGAAGACCAGCTTCGGCGCACGGCAGAATGCATCAGGAAAGCGGGCGTTCGGTTCATGCGCGGCGGTGCGTTCAAGCCGCGAACATCTCCCTATTCCTTTCAAGGCTTGGGCTTCGATGGACTCGAATTGCTGAAAAAAGTGAGCGAAGAATTCGATCTCTTTATCGTCTCGGAAGTAATGGAGCCAGCCCACGTACCGGCAATTGCTGAATTTACCGACATCGTGCAAATCGGTTCGCGTAACATGCAGAACTATCCTCTCCTGCGACAATTAGGAAATATTCGCAAGCCCGTAATGCTAAAACGCGGCCCGGCTGCGACCATAGAGGAATGGCTTATGGCTGCGGAATACATTCTTTCCGGAGGCAATGAAAAGGTGATTTTGTGCGAGCGCGGCATCCGCACGTTTGAAAGTTCGCTTCGCTTCACGCCGGATATTAGCGCCGTTCCTGTAATTAAACAACTATCGCATCTTCCAATTATTGTCGATCCATCGCATGCCACGGGACGCCGAGATTTTGTTTCGAGCATGGCACGGGCCGCCATTGCGGCGGGCGCGGATGGAATCATGGTCGAAGTCCACCCCGATCCCGACCGTGCGCTCTCGGACGGCGCGCAAAGCCTGACGTTCGAATTATTCGAAGAAATGATGTCTGAGCTTGTCCGCGTAGCCGATGCGGTGAATCGTCCGCTATTAGTAGAACCCCATAAACGGATAGTGGATAGTATAGAACGGATAATGGACAAAGCACGGCAATAAATAAATAGAACTTTCCGTTATCCGTTATCTACTATCAACTACTAATGACCATCCCAGAACTTTTACGCTCGTCCAAAACAGTCGCGGTCGTAGGTATTAGCGACAAACCGGGACGACATAGCAACGATGTCGCGCGGCAACTGATGCGCCGGGGATTTACGATCATTCCCGTCAATCCGGCTTTGAAAGAATGGAATGGCATTCCGGCGTATGCGTATGTTTCCGAGATTCCCGATTCGATCGCGATCGACATCGTCGATATTTTCCGACGAAGCGAATACACGCCGGAGACTGTCCGCGATGTGCTCAAACGCTCCGCCAAACCCCGCTGCATCTGGCTGCAATTGGGAATTATAAACGCCGAAGCGCGTCAGCTCGCTGAAGACGCCGGAATTTTTTATGTCGAGAACCATTGCATGGCCATCGAGACGGGAAAATTTGGGGTAACGGTCGCGTGAGATGGAATGCTTCATAGTCCAAAAGGAGAATATCGATCTCGACCGGCACACACTTGTTCTGGTAGGTGATGAAGCCCACCATGCGACCCGCCCCCTGCGAATTAAACCCGGTGATCCACTTCTTGCAACCGACCTTGCGGGCACATGCTACCGCTGCCACGTGGAGCGTACCGAGAATGAAACGCTTCCTTGTTTTATTGAAGAAATCCTTCCAAATTTTGGCGAACCAAAGCGAGACATTTTGCTTATTCAAGGCATGATCGCGCAGCCATCCCGGTGGGAATTTCTCCTCGAGAAGGCTACCGAGCTTGGCGTGAAAGCAATTCAGCCCGTCATAACCGAGCATACCGAACGAAAGAGCTTTAACCGCGAGCGGTCGGAACGCATTTTGCGAGCAGCGGTCAAGCAAACCAAACGGGCGCGAATGCCGGAGTTACGCGAACTCTCTTCATTCACCGAGGCGTTATCGCAAGCAATGAAAGAAGGACGAAGGGGCATCCTGCTCCACGAGGCCGCAAATGGCTCTTCATCCAGTTCAAGATCATGGCCGGACAACGGGAAGCCAATCGCCATCGCCGTCGGACCTGAAGGTGGCTTTTCGGAGGACGAAGTGCGGCTGGCATTGAATGCTGGTGCTGAAATAGTATCGCTCGGCCCACGCCGCCTTCGCGCGGAAACGGCAGCTATTGCGTCGCTGGCAATACTGATCGAACAATAAATTTTCTATTTGACGATTCTATGGCTGAAAACCTGTTAGAGGTAACCCATCTCAAAAAATACTTCCCGATCAAACGGGGTATTTTCTCGAAAACGGTCGGCCACGTCAAGGCCGTCGATGACGTGTCGTTTACGATTCGCAAGGGCGAAACGCTGGGCTTGGTCGGTGAATCCGGCTGCGGCAAAACGACTGCGGGCCGCGCAATTTTGCGGCTCATCGAACCGACCGCCGGCTCCGTAAAATTCGAGGGAGAAGAAGTAACGACGATGAATGCGAACCGCTTGCGCGAGATGCGCCGGCAGATGCAGATTATTTTTCAGGACCCGTATAGCTCGCTGAACCCACGCATTACCGTCGGCGGAATGCTGACGGAAATTCTAAAAGTCCACAAACTCCGCAAGACCGATGCCGAACGAAAAGACCGCGTCAATGAATTGCTCGAAACGGTGGGACTAAGCCCACTTCATGCGCGGCGTTATCCACACGAATTCTCCGGCGGGCAACGCCAGCGCATCGGAATTGCGCGGGCGCTTTCAGTTGAGCCGAAATTTATCGTATGCGACGAGCCGGTCTCGGCGCTCGATGTGTCCATCCAATCGCAAGTTCTGAATTTGCTCATGGACTTGCAGCAACGGCTTGGCCTGACCTATCTTTTTATCGCGCACGATCTTTCCGTCGTGAAACACATATCTGATCGCGTAGCCGTGATGTATTTGGGCGAAATAGTCGAACTGACGGATTACAAATCTCTCTATGCCAATCCCAAAGCACCGTACACGCAAGCATTGCTTTCGGCGGTGCCGGTTGCGAACCCACGCGTGAAGCGTTCGCGCATCGTGCTGACGGGCGATGTGCCATCCCCGGCAAACGTGCCGAGCGGATGTTATTTTCATCCTCGCTGCCCGCAAGTTATGCCCGAATGCTCGTCCGTTCATCCTTTGCTTGCGGAGAACGAGCCAGACCATACCGTGCGATGTATTATTTATCCAAGCAGCTGGCCAGCAGGGAGCAACATCCCAGAGCGCATTACACATGGCGCGCAGCAACACAAGTTTGCCGAATCGGTTTGAGAACTAATATCGATGTTTTGAGATTGATAAAAATATGAAACTTACATACGGAGAACTTATCGAAGAGCTGCAAGAACGACCGTCAGACGAACTCTATGACATCGCCGAGATGGCCAAGCGTTACGCAATCGAGGGACGCAGGCAAGAAATACGTAAAAATGCCGAGGAGAGCAAGCAAGATTTTTTGGCGGGAAGACTCGATAAACCGACGAATGATATTGATGAATTAATGAGACGTTTTGACGCCAAAGAATGAATATCGTCTTTTCGGTATCGTTCAAGCGTTCTCTTCGATCTTTTTTTCGAAAACATCCCGAGCTTCGGGAAACATTTGAGAATAAAGCCAAACTGTTCGCGGAAAACCCTTTTCATCCATCGCTAAAGACCCATAACCTCGGCGGCACTTTGGATGGCATGAGAAGTTTCTCGATCACTCATGATTATCGAGTGATCTTCGAATTCATGCCGGATGGCAGCGCTCTTTTCTCTCATGTCGGTACACATGATGAAGTATATTAGACATGGAAACGACTGTTAATCCCGTCATCTCGAAATACCGCGCGAAGGACGACATCTTCACGCCGTCTAATCTTATCAGCATCATGCGGGCCATGTTCGTATTGCCGGCGATCTTTTGCATCATGGCGCAGCTTTACTTTCTCGTCGCAGCCATTTTTATCGCGGCGGTGATGACCGATTTGCTCGACGGCCTCATCGCTCGCAAAACCAATTCCGTCACCGAACTTGGCAAAATAGTCGATCCACTGGCGGATAAAATCTTTATTGGGCTGGTCGTCATTACCATGGCAGCGTATGACCTGATTCCAATTTGGTTTATCGCAATAATTCTTGGGCGCGACCTCATTATTCTTGCCGGCGGATGGTGGGCGAAGAAAAAACTCGGAGTTGTACTACCCTCTAATTATCCGGGCAAGATTGCGGTCATTACGATTTCACTGACGCTATTTTTTATTATTATCAGAGCTGGAATTTCTGGAAATACGAGCGTCCTTCTGCAATTGATTGTAATTCTGGAATGGGCGAGCATCGCGCTGATGGCGGTGTCGCTGTGGGTCTATGGCAACCGGCTCTATAGCCTAACGGCGCGGGTTCGATAGCACGAAAATCGTGGTCCAGGCATGACGCCGGAGATATGGGAACATCTTAAAAACACCATTATCGACTCGTTCGAGGCCACGAAGTATGCTTGGGAAAAACGGCATGGAACGAAACGGCACCGCACCCATCGAGAAGAGATTATGGAAAGATGCCTCGGTTTTCCCGAAATAGCGTTCGAGTATTCTGAAATCGTTCCAAACGAATGGATGCTCGTCCGGAGAACGCATATTCGGAGTTAACTTCCGGTAAAGATTGATAAGTGGATTATGGCCGAGCGGCTCCGTAAAAATGGCCACGCCTGTCGGTTTCAACACACGAGCAATTTCGCGTGCCGAGCGGTCAATATCAAGATGATGCAAAATGCCTGCGCCATAAATTACATCGAAGGAGCCGGTGGGAAACGGCATGGCCTCTACGTCCACGACCTGAAAATCCATATTGACAAAGCCTTGTTCGGCAGCTTTCTTTCGAGCCGATGCCACAGCCACGTCAGATATGTCGATGCCGGTTACTTTGGCCGCGATGCCCGGGTAATCGAACGTGTAGCCGCCATCCCCGCAGCCGATCTCAAGAATGCTCTTATTCTTGCCATACTCTGCAACCAAATCGCGAAAATGCTGGCGATTGTTTCTCACAGCAGAGTAATATTTCAGCGTCGATTTGCGCGGGCCTTCCTCCCAACTCGTTTGGCTGTACAATTCATCGTGAAACGTGCGCTCGCGTTGTTTTAGGTCTTCGTCCATGCATTTAAAATTATAGGATACACCTGACACAAAACGTTCTAAGGAAGTGCCCGTTATTTAATCTCACCAAATAGACTCGATCTCAATCCATTTTTGAAGCTATACTTACCCCGTGCGTGTTATGCGCAAACGCATGGGTTTTTTCGATACATTCAAGCTTACAAAGCTCCGCGAGGGTCTGCAAAAATCGCACGATGAATTCGTGCGAAAGATTAACCGCGTTTTTTATCAGTCGCGCAAGATCGATGATGAGTTGATGGCGGAAATCGAGGAGACGCTTCTGCTTTCCGATGTCGGAGTTGCTACCACCGAGCGGATTATGGCGCATCTTGTCGAAGAGATGCAGTTCAAGAAATGGTCGGAAGCATCGCAATTACGGGATGAACTGAGATTACAGCTTTCGGAAGCGATTTATACGAGTGTGGAACCACCCCCTGACCCCCTCCTTCTTAAGGCGGGGGAAAAACCATTCGTCATTCTTATCGTCGGGGTGAATGGCGTTGGAAAAACGACGACGATCGGCAAGCTGGCCTATAATTATCGCAACGAGGGAAAGCGGGTTATTATCGGCGCGGCCGACACATTTCGCGCGGCCGCGAACCAGCAGCTCGAAATCTGGGCCGAGCGCGCTGGCGTTGAAATCGTACAGCAACACCACGGCGCGGATCCATCTGCGGTTGCGTACGACACGCTGCAATCGGCAATTGGAAAAGAAGCGGACATTGTCCTGATCGACACCGCCGGACGCCTGCACAACAAGCAACACCTGATGGCGGAGCTTGAAAAAATGACGCGCGTCATGCGAAAGCTGAAGCCTGACGTTCCAAATGAAATCCTGCTTGTGCTCGATGCAACCACCGGACAAAACGCCTTGCAGCAAGCGCGCGAATTTACGAAAGTCGCGCCGATTACGGGAATCGTGCTTACAAAACTTGACGGCACTGCAAAAGGTGGAATTGTGATCGCGCTCACGAACGAGCTTCGGGTGCCCGTGCGTTACATCGGAGTCGGCGAGAAGATCGGCGATCTCCAGCCGTTCGATGCCGCCGAATTTGCCGGGGCCATGTTTGGAGACGCGATGTTTGAAACGGAAGAGGCTGTCTGAACAATCATGCCCATCGTTAAACGTTTACCCGAATCGATTTCGCAGAAGATCGCAGCCGGAGAGGTTGTGACCCGGCCGGAATCGGTCGTGAAGGAACTCGTCGAGAACGCGCTCGATGCGGGCGCGCGCAATATTACGATTATTCTGAAAGACGCTGGCCGCACGCTGATTCAGATTGTCGATGACGGCGTGGGAATGTCCCGCGAAGATGCGCGTACTTCCATCGAGCGCCATGCCACTTCCAAGCTTGCCACGATGGAAGACCTGGAACGCCTCACCACCTATGGTTTTCGCGGCGAGGCGCTGGCGGCAATCGCTTCGGTCTCGAAATTCGAAATGCTCACGAGGCCCTCACGCGAAGAACTCGGCACATCGGTACAAGTCGAGGGAAGTATTCTCCGTTCCTGCGAATCGACGGCATGCGATGAGGGAACTTCTATCTCCGTGCGAAATATTTTTTTTAATATTCCTGCGCGGCGGAAATTTATGAAGACGGAAGCGACGGAATTCAAGCATGTCGTCGATTCGGTCACGAAATCCGCGCTCGCGCATAGCGATGTGCATTTTATTTTCGTCTCGGATGGCGATATGATTTTCGATCTTCCGGCGGATGTTCCTCTGCCGGAGCGCATCGAGCAGATGTTCGGGAGCCGTCTGCGCGGCGCGCTGCTGCCGGTGGAACGGGTTTCGCCCGCACTGCATGTACATGGTTTTATCAGCGCGCCGAGTTTTGTAAAACGCGTGCGCACCGAGCAATTTTTCTTCGTCAACAATCGGCCAATTTCTTCTCGCAGCCTGTCTTATGCCGTAGCGAGCGCATACGAGCATTTGGTCGAGAAGGGCGCATTCCCATCGGCCTTTTTATTTCTAACGGTCGATCCGGGGGCAATCGACGTCAACGTGCATCCGCAAAAGCTCGAAGTAAAATTCGAAGACGAACGCGGCGTGACCGAGGAAGTCCGCCGAGCGTTGCAGGAAGCGCTCGCCCGCGCGACGCAAGCCACGGCGACCGAAGGCGCGCTCGCGCCCGATATGTCGATGCCGGACGCGATCAACGCCGGAGCCGATCCGGCGCGAATGCGGTTCCCGGAGTATGCCACACCAAATAGAAATGCAGAATTCGGAGGCAATAATGGGAATGGGCAATCCTCTGATTCGCGAGTAAAAAGCATTCCTAACTCCGATGGACTGGGCACACTAGAACGTCTCTTCGGTGCAAAACCGGATGACTTGTTTCGCGGAAAAGCTGTCGAGACAATATCTGGCGGAACTCCGGTCGCCGTTTCGCGTCCGGCTATCGAACGCACCGGGCTGGCGGCGGAAGTATTGAAGGACCGTCCCGTCCTCTGGCAGCTTCATAACAAATATATTTTTTCGCAGATCAAATCGGGGCTGATGATTGTCGATCAGCATGTGGCGCACGAACGCATTCTTTACGAGCGCGCCTTGCGCTCAATGGAGGAGAATAATCCTGCCTCACAGCAACTGCTCTTTCCTCGTCATCTCGATTTATTGCCGCGCGAAATGGCGCTCGTGCGCGAGCTACTTCCGGAACTCGAAAAAATTGGATTCCAGCTTCGCTTCTTCGGCGGATCGAGCATTATTATCGATGGTATTCCGTCGGACGTTCGGGCGGGACGCGAGGAGGGAATTTTACGCGAAGTGCTCGAAGGCTACGATGAATATGGCGAGAATCGTACCATCCCAAGCCGCGATGCGCTCGCCGCAACATTTTCTTGCAAAGCCGCAATAAAGGCAGGCGATAAACTCGGGCAGGAAGAGATGCACATTCTCATCGAGCAGCTTTTTGAAACGCAGATGCCCTACGTATGCCCGCATGGTCGGCCCATCGTTATCAAGCTCGCCATTGACGAACTCGATCGCCGTTTCGGACGCTCGCCTGTTGAAAGCTTGCAGAAGACCGAAGCGGCGGCTTAAGCGATACTGTGTTCAGCGAGCGGTAGAAAAAAGTGCCGAAACGCGATCTTCTCCTGACGAGAGAAGCATGAAATATGCTTCCGGCGTGAGGCCGGTAGTGCCGATAGTGAAGTTCCGGCTCGTGCGATCGAAGGATTTTACTGGACGTCCAACAAGGTCATATATCGTTCCATGAATTGCAGAGATTGACGCTTCACCCGACCAGTTGACGAGCAATTCACCACCCTCCGCATCTTGCAAAATTCTAAGTGTGCTCGATTCAACATCCGGCGTTCTGACGGACTCGCTCCCTTGTTGAAACGATGCAAGAATACCAGACCAGTACGAAGAATCCCAATCTTTATAGTCGTAGGATTGAACGTCTGTGCTTGGAGGGCGGTGCCAATAGTCGAAATAAGTGAAATCCCAGCCTTTTTCAATGGCAATGGAACTCATATCCGCGAGGAACTGCGGCCCACCGGAATGCGGATACGTCATGCCAAATTCACCCATGAAGATGGGAGCATGAGTCTCTTGTTCCACCTGCGAGACAAAATAAAGAAGCGTGTCCGCGATAAAAGTCTTATCGTATTGGGCCATTTCTAACATGCTGTTGATCGCCTCAAGATACGCGCCCGGATAAACAACCTGGGCAGTGTCCGCAGCCTCGGTGAATCCGGTCGGATGGTAATCGTGGAACTCATATACAACGTTGGAATCCAGAATAATAGGCACCAGCGAAAAGAGAGTAGGATTCGTGTATCCCGGACCTTGGATGAGAATGGGAATGTCAGGTGACGCTGCGCGAATCGAATCGACCCATAGCTGCGTGGTCGCGGTCAGATCGACACCGTTACGTTTGGCGTAGTATTCGAATTGGGATGTGTCGATGCAACAGAGGCTGTCAAAAAACGGATCGGGCTCGACGGTCGGTGTAATGCCGGCACAGAGCGTGTCGGAGCAATAGCGAGCCGTTATCTCCCGCAGCATCGAGCCATAAAGCTGCTGCTCGGATGGATTGTACCATATCGTCGAAGGCGGGTCTGCTCCGGTTCCTTCGAGAGCCACGTCGTACCGGCCCGGGCCTTGACGAACCGCAATCGCATAATGGAGACCGGCTGCGCGGCAATACGCTATGCGATCGTCGAGCGCCTGAATGTTTTCGGAATCTTCCTGGTACGGTGCGGTCGGAGAACGAAAACCATCGGTTGCTATATAAGCGAGCGTTGCGCCAAAGCTCTTGACGTCGAGCATATCCTGCTGAGAAATAGGTACATTCGGGGAGATAACAAAACCCCGGAAATTGGAAGGCCGCTTCCAAAGCTCGATTTTCGATCCTTCCTGCGCTTGAAGGCTCGCCTCGAATGAAAGAAGAAATGAAATCAAAACGGAAGCGGCAAGAACCCTCGTCATATATCAGCTTGAGCTAGCTATGACCGACAAGCAGGCTCTGGCTCCCTTCCACAGGCCCATTGTATAGTTGTGGAAGGTTTACCTGTGCCGAATGCACGATATTGAGCGTAACACCCACGCTCGCTGCTACATAAGTATCGACCGTTGTCACGATAGGATTATTCGGGAAGATCGATGCCGTTAAAGTAACAGTGTCCGTGGCATGTTTCGCGGTCACAAGACTTCCTTGGACAGAAATCGATGTGTCGCTTCGTTCGACTGCCTTTATTACCGCCGTGGCGGCAATGGGTGTAGAGCCAATCTTAATACTTAAGTTTTGGTTATTTACAGCTGTCCATGTGTCGCCCGCAACAGCACTTAATTTCGCTTGGAGCACCCAGCCAACCTCGACCGGCGAACCAATTACCTTGATGATGTTCGCATTATTATTGACCGCTTCGAGGCCATAGTTGTAATGCCAGAAATTACCCGAGTCCTGCGCGATATAGGTCGTGTCGTTCGGTGTATTCGCTTTGCTGTGATGATTAACGAGGATCGTCACATTCGACATGCTCATATATGTTTGGTTCGTGGCAACGACGGTCGAAGTGATCGTATCGGTCGAAGAATAGATCGGTTGGTCGAAATTGCCCGACGACGTGTCGCGCGCATTCGAGTGATACGTGTACTTCGTCGAATCGGAGTAAGTCACATGCGGATAAGTAGTGGGAGTCACCGCCGGCGGCGCGACATTGCTGCTGCACCCGGCAGCGAAAACGAGAAGAAAAATGCTAAAAACGGGAAGATTCGAACGTTTCATCGGTTATTTGTTTAATTTCAAGAATAAGACCTATCTTAATAACTCCGCTAACGAGGAAAAGTTACAGAATAATGCCCATATTCTTTTCTCGTATTCGTGAAACAGCGTTCATGCAGGGCCGTAAGGAAAATTACTAATTGAAAAAATTCATATTTCCCATGCTAAAATCGATCGTTCTCGCGGTGCTAATATTCTCCCTTGCCGGCTGCTCGAAGTTTTCCGCATTCCTGCCCAATACCTACACCGGTAACGGCACGATCTCGATCGACACCCGAAATACCGGAGCGTTCCAAGCGGTGGAACTCGATGGCGCTTATGACGTCACCCTTACGCAGGGACTCACGACCGAAGTTCGAATCGTAACCGATAACAACCTGCTCTCGCATATCACCATGACGGTCAAAGACGGGAAGCTGATTGTCAAATCGGACGGCAATCTCCAACCGACGAAAAGTGTCGCGGTTTTTATTACCAGCCCTAATTTTAATTCCATCGAGTCCGAAGGTTCCTCCGATATTCTCGGCGCCACGCCGATCGTTTCCGACGATCTCAAACTTTCGCTCGATGGCTCCGGCAGTTACGATCTCGGCGTGAATGTCAAGCACCTGAAATCCGACATCGAAGGTTCGGGAACGATCATGCTTCACGGAATGACCGGCGATCACAAAATCGAGATCGACGGCTCCGGCGATATTCGCGCCGACAGCCTGACGAGCGATCGGGCCAAAATCGATATTTCCGGTTCCGGCGACGCCAGCCTGAATGTGAACACGCGGCTCGACGCTTCCATCAGCGGTTCCGGCGGGGTAAAATACCGCGGAGCCGTTACCGATGTCCATACCGACATCAGCGGAAGTGGAAGCGTGGGGCGCGAGAGCAATTAAAACTTCACTTTCGCGATATTCGCCTTCACATCCTCCGCGCTCTTTTGAAGAGCCGCAGCTTCCTCCGGCAAAAGCTTGATCTCGATGATTTGCTCCACGCCGTTCTTCCCTACTTTTACCGGCACGCCGACTACTGTATTCTTCAGTCCATACTCGCCATCGAGCCAGACGGAGCATTGCAAAATGCGGCGTTTGTTTTTTACAATGGATTCAACCATCTGTACCGCACCCGCGCTCGGCGCATAATAGGCGCTGCCGGTTTTGAGGAAGTTCACAATCTCGATTCCACCATCTCTTGTACGCTGCACAATTTGCGCGAGCCGCTCCGCCGGAATGAGTTCCGGCAGTGGGATTCCGGCAACAGTAGAAAAGCGCGGAAGCGGCACCATCGAGTCGCCGTGGCCGCCAAGCACGAAGGCCGTCACGTCTTCGACAGAGACATTCAGCTCCATCGCAATGAACGAACGGAAGCGTGCCGAGTCCAGTACGCCTGCCATGCCGAGCACACGGTTGCGCCCGAGGCCCGTCCGCTTCATCGTCACGTATGTCATCACGTCGAGAGGATTGGAGACGACAATAAAAATCGCATTTGGGCTTTGCTTGATCGCGCTCTCGGCGCAGCTTCCGACGATCTCCGCATTCTTCGCCAACAGATCGTCGCGCGACATGCCCGGCTTGCGCGCAAGGCCCGCAGTGATGACGACGATGTCCGAGCCAGCCGTCTCTTCGTAGCCGTTCGTGCCGATTATCATGGTATCCGAGCCGCTGACCGGCGCGGACTCCCACATGTCAAGCCCCTTGCCCTGCGGGACGCCTTCGACGACATCCACTACTACGCACTGCTCTGCTAATTCTTTATCCGCGATTCGCTGCGCGGTAGTTGCTCCGACGTTGCCGGCGCCTATGACGGTTATTTTCATATTGTGTTTTTCCTGTTGTTGATGAGTGAGGACCAATTCCTTACGTACAAAAATACGAAGAGAAATGAGCTAACGCATATAGAACCGATATTCATAAGACAGCGCAAAAAAATTTATAGTCGCGGGGCGGAAAATGTTCATGAACTCAACTGGTTTTTTCATGAACTTATGTACTATTGTGTTTTTCGATCATATTCGATGGTTTTAAAAACGCTTTCAACGCACATGACCCTTCCATACTATAAATAACAAAATAAACAGGCGATGCTGTTCAATTTTGAAAATAAAAATTACAATTCGAAAACCGAAACGGAACTCAAAAGGCTTCGGATGCCGGCCAGACCGCCACGCGGAAAGGCCCGCGTGGCGTGGGCGGCATCCCTGGCGATGCTTCCTCGCCACGCCATTGCTTCAGAAACTCAAAAGAGGAGGTGGAATTTTTTTTGTTCATAAAAGCACCATCCTTTTGAAAACGGTGCCTATCGCGAGTTCCCTGAGATTCTAAAATCTCCGGGAGGCCGAAAATAGTCTGCTGAATATTCGCAGCTTAGAAGGTAAAGAGTTTTTTCCAGCCGAACGTCGGAAAGTTCCCGAACGCAATGCCGGTCGTACTCGCCGTGGGAATGCCCCCAATCGTCTGGCTATTATTGGTGCTGTTCAAAATGTACATAACTTGACCGGGTGAACCAGAAGCAGTAGGCAAATTGACACCCTCGTCGCTTCCTGGAGTACCTGTCAGTTCGTACATGTTTGTGTTCCCGCTCAAGGTGTATGCCCCATGCGCATGTACGATCGGAAGATTCGATGAGCTTTGGAGCGCGAACGTGCCATTCGCATCCGGCAGCGTGTAAGTGCGGTCTGCGGTGAATGCGGTGGGCGGGTTGATGTCACCAAAGTAGTTATGGGTTGCGTCTGTTGAGCCATCGCTAAATACGATTTGGCCAGAAGTTCCGCTGTTATCGCCCAGCGCAATGGTGCCAGGACCAAGGGAACCATTAGCACCAATGTCAGGAGTGACGAAGCCATTGGCCGCAATTAGATTGCCGGTTGCAGCTATATCCCCCTGGACCAGCATGGTATCTGTCGTAGTCGAAGTCTCGGCAATGGTGACCAACGGGTTACCATTAGCTTCCTGAATGGTAAGAATGGAAGCCACCGAACCAACCACATTGTAAGTCGGAATGGTAATAAGCGGCGTCGTCGCGGTGAGCGAGAGTCCGGCGCCCGTAATTGCAACACCTTGGGGGACGGTATAGGTAAATATGGAGAAATTGCCGGAGCCGTCGTCAATGAAAAGCTTCGTCTGATGTAATTGCGCGCTGGCGGTGATGCTCAGAATCGCTCCGGCAATAAGAGCGATAAGGATTGTTCGCATAAAATATAGTGCTCGATTTTTTTTATTCATTTCTCATTTTATAAACCATTTTTTGAAAAAAAGGTGCCATAGCTCGCAGTATTTCCGGCTGCGGCATTCCACTTAGGAACCACATTGCTTGCAGGGGCGGATGAACGGTAGCGACGAATGAAGTAAACTTCTCTCAATTCTGAATAGAAACAACGTAGCTGGCCATGTTTCCCCGCCACACCATTGCTGGCAACAACAAAGATTTAGCGAACAGCAATACCCATGCAACCCAGAGCAGGACAAAACAGCCAACGATAATCTTCCGGACGATCGGCGAGGCCGGCCTCCACAGGGTCCATAATGAGGTTCTCTCTCCCAGCAGGAAAGGCAAATAAAAGCACGGCAAATCATTTTAGTCCTATTGTATAGTACACTACGACAGGCCACAATAAATTTTCAAAGAACTCCGGCAATCAATGTCCCCCAAGCTAAGGGTATACCCGCCCAGGANNTGCGTACACTCTCAACGCTCGCAGCCAGTTACTACGCATAAAAATGATAAATGTTTCGCTTTCTTATAGAAATTTCGTTTTTTTATTAATAGCCACATTTTCTACCAGAAAGACAATATCGTATTTTAGGACTTTTACTGAAGATAATAATACTTCTCATGGTAATCTTTCTCATTTGGGATGATGTGGTCGAAGTTCTCATCTTGAAAGATTCTTGCTTTGACGCGGGTTCGATTAATGGCACCCGCCGCGCCTCGCGTGGGGTGTGGCGTCCCCGCCACACCTTTGCTCGGAGACTCAAAAGGGCTTCGGGTGCCGGGGTCGGTCAGGCCGCCACGCGCTTTCTTACGGCTACAGTTGAGATTATTGCCCCAAAACTCTATATCTCAACGTGCTCCCGATTAATGCGGTTAAGGTTCCGCTTGTCACTTTTAGCCCCTCTATTGCAAATGCCGGACTTCCTGTGCCCGATGCAATAAAGCCATGAAAATATACTTCGGCATTCGTTTGGGAACCCGTGAGCACTGCTGTTGTGGCCGTTCCTGCCGTTGCCGTCGTGAGGGTACTTGCTGTCGCTGCTAAAAGCGGAGATACCCAGACGATAGATGCCGTCGCGCCGGTTCCGGCATTCGAGAAGCCAAATTCATCTCCCGCACCCGAGGAGCTGGATGCGATAATCCAGCCTTCGATTTCGTAATTCGTTGAAACGGCGGGAGTGAAGGAAAGTCCCGTGATCGTGGCGAGCGCTTGTGTGGTCATGGTGAAGTTGGAACCCGAAACTGTCACTTGAGTCCAGCCGCCCGTATTCGCCGCCCATGTTGGAGCCGAGCCGGTAGTAGCGGTTAATACTTGGCCCGTCGTTCCGGCTGCGGTGCCCGCTACGGCAGCCGAGCTGGTGGCATACACCACGCCGTTTGTAGTAAGACCGGCGAATCCCGCGCCCGCCGCCGCCGACCATGACGTTATACCTGTTCCATCCGTCGTCAGCATGTTACCGGAGGTGCCACCGCTTGTTGGGAGCACGTAAGTATAAGCGGAAGGGGAAGCCGGAGCTTGAACGGTTATGACATTGGCTCCCGTTGCGTTGGCCAATTTTATGCTGCCCGTAGTTGTACCTGCCTTGCCAATCGTAAGCGCGCCTGCGTTCGAGAGTTGCATTTGCGTCACCATGTCGGTGGCCGAACTTCCCGATTGCCAGGTCAAATTACTCACGATGGGGTTCGCGCTCGAAATCGGAACTACGGTTTCTGTAAAGAGTCGCGTGGAATCCGCAGCCGTGGCCGTCGTGCTCCATGCATGCGAAACAAATTCGAGCGAGGGCGATTGCTGAACGGCCACGCCCGAAGTCGAAGCCGTTGTGTTTTGAAGGATAAGCCCGTTCGTGTAGGTGGTGGCAATAGCATTCTGCAACATCGTTATGCCGGAGACGCTGCCAATGGACATCACGTTGGTAAAGCCCTGATTCACATTGCCGAAATCGAAATTGAGTGCTCCGCGAAACGGGTTGACGCTCGATACGGGCACCCATGTTATACGCGCCTCGCGCTCCGAGTCCGCCGCCGTTGCAGTTAAGTCCCATCCGTGTGCCACGAAGTCCAGCGACGGCGACTGCTGCACGGGCACACCGGAAGTCGATGCAGTCGTGTTCTCAAGCACCAACCCGTTTGTGTACGTCGTGGCAATGCCCGCCGTGTTTACAAGTTGCCCGGTCGTAAACGTATTCCCCGTTCCCAGCCAGTTGAACCATGCCGGAACGCCACTCGATACATCTAAGATATAGCCCGACGTGCCGATAGGTAAACCAGTAATGGTATTTGTACCATTCGCATACAAAAGATCGCCCGTCGCGTCCGTCGAGGGATAGGTGTTCGTGCTCCATATAGGTGCCGCGCTCGCGCCGGACATCAAAAGTTGCTTCGCCGTTGCGGTTGCCGCCAGAACCGTGGTCGTATTCGCCGCACTCTGATAGGGAATCGCTCCCACTGTACCGCCGGCTATGTTTGCGGTTCCCGAAGTGCTTTGATTCAGCGTCGGAATATCCCCGGCAACTAATGCGCGGAACGATGGTGCGCCGGAACCGGATGTTGGGCCAATGAACGCAAAATTTTGTGAAGTGGTCGCGGCTCCAGTTCCGCCGTTAGCAATAGCAAGTTGTCCCGTAACGGTCGAAGAACCGAGCGCAACGGTAAACCCGGAACCCGTCGCTCCGCCCGTCAGGGTGCTAACCGACGTGAGCGAGGATGTTACAACACTGCTTGCAAGCGTAGTACCCGTAATACCGCTCGCAGGAACCGCCGTGGCCGTAATCGTACCGGATCCGGACGTACCCAAAGAGCCGCCCGTACCGATAAGAAGCGCGTTCGCATTCGTAGCTGCGCCAACGCCGGAGAACAGGACGCTCCCCGCACTGCCCGAAGTGCTTTGATTCAGCGTCGGAATATCCCCGGCAACTAATGCGCGGAACGATGGTGCGCCGGAACCGGACGTTGGGCCAATGAACGCAAAATTTTGTGAGGTGGTCGCGGCTCCCGTTCCGCCGTTAGCAATAGCAAGTTGTCCCGTAATCGTCGAGGAACCGAGCGCAACAGTAAATCCGGAACCCGTTGCTCCGCCCGTGAGGGTACTAACCGAGGTTAACGACGAACCCGTCACGCCGGAGCCAAGCGTACTACTCGTCAGCACGCTCGAGCCGCCGATCTGGTAGCCCGTTGCCACGTTGAGCACGCCATTTCCGGGGTCGGTCGTCGAACCTAAGGCTGCGCCTCCGCTCGAAAATAGGCTGAAATCGTTAGCGTAGCTGCCGGTGGCTATCTTCGATTCGAAATCGAGATACGAGGAAGGGTGGATCGTGCTCTGGACGGGCACCACCTGCGCCATCCAATCGACTTCCTGGCTTGCGCCGCCGGAGTTTGTTTTCCATCCTTGACCGGTGAGCCGGATTCGCGGCGAGTATTCCTGATTGCCTGAACTCGCTGCCGTGGTATTTTGAAGGATAAGACCATCCGCGGTCGCGTTCGCGGCAATGGATTGTGTCGCGGCAAGCGAGGCCGTCGCATCGGCGGCCTGGTTCAAGCCGAGCTGAACAAATTGAGGCGTTGCTCCAGTATTAATGTTTTGCGGAGTCGAAAAGGTAATGGAGCCGGAAATACTCGCTATATTTATTTGATTCGTGGTGCCCGTAAGCGTTGCAGTAGCCGGATCTCCGGATGACGTTCCGATGAGAACCTGACCCGAGCCAAGCACAAGCTGTGCAAGGCTCGAAGAACCTTCACCCACAAGAATTCCATGCACCGATGGGCTCGAAAGACCGGTGCCACCAAACTGAGTCGTTATGGCGGAACCATTCCATGTGCCAATCGCGATCGTACCAACGGATGTGAGCGAAGAAGAAGTGACGCCGGAACCAAGCGCTGTTCCGCTAAGCACCGTCGTGCCATTGATCTGGTAGGCGCCGCCCGAGGCAAGATTGAAGTTTGCGCCGCTCGTCAGTGTGGCAATGGCCGAATACCCGCCTCCGGCAATCTGGTTGGAAAGCACAAGATTAGCAGTTGTTGCGTCAGCTCCGGTTTGCGGCTGATTCTCGATAATCCAGTCATCGGCCTGCGAGGCAGCCGTCGCATTGGATTTCCATGCCGTTCCTGACAGCCGAAGGCGTGGGGAATATTGCTGCGTTGTCCCGCTGGTTGCCGCTGTTGTGTCTGCGAGCGCGATGGCGTCGGTGGAAGTATTTCCAATACTATTTTGCTGGAACGTATGAATGCCCGTCCAAGTCGGCGCAATAGTCTGATCTATGGCCGGAGCCGCGTCCGAGCGCATGGCCGTCGTGGCCGAACCGTTGATCGTCGAAAGACCAATCGAGGCCGTCGGATTCGCAAAGCCGCTCAGCGAACCCGGAAGATCGCCCGCCTGTATCGCCGAGGAAACGAAGTTCGTCCCATTGCCGCGTAAATAATTACCGCTCACCGCGCCACCCGCCACCCGGAAGCCCGTGTTGGCGTTGAAGACGCCCGCGCCGGGATCGGTCATCGAACCTAAGGCCGCGCCACCACTCGAAAAGAGACTCAAACGGTTCGAATAGCCGGTGCTGTTGATCTGTGACTCAATATCGAGATACGAGGTCGGGTTTGCCGCGCCCTGTACCGGAATGGTTTGAAGAATCCAATCGGCTTCCTGGCTTGCCGCCGTCGCATTCGTTTTCCAGCCTTGTCCTGTAAGCCTAAGACGCGGCGAATATTGTTGCGCGTTGTTCGCGGCGGCTGTCGCGTTCGTCAGGATTGCCGCATCCGTCGTGCTCGCGCCGATACTATTTTGCTGGAACGTGTGAACGCCCGTCCAGGTCGGCACGATGGCTTGATTGATGGCCGGAGCCGCATCCGAGCGCATTGCCGTCGTGGCCGAACCGTTGACGGCTGAAAGGCCAATGCTCGCCGTCGGATTCGCAAAGCCGCTCAACGAACCCGGAAGATCGCCTGCTTGAATCGCCGAGGAAACGAAGTTTGTCCCGTTGCCGCGTAAATAATTACCGCTCACTGCGCCACCAGCCACCTGGAAGCCCGTGTTGGCGTTGAATACGCCCGCGCCGGGATCCGTCGTCGAGCCTAAAGCAGCGCCTCCGCTCGAAAACAAAGAAAAATCATTCCCGAAACCACCCGCGTTTATTTGTGATTCGAAGTCTAAATAGGAAGTTGGATTCGCCGCGCCTTGTATGGGAATAGTTTGCAGCATCCAGTCCACCGCATGGCTCGCGGCCGTCGCATTCGTTTTCCATCCCTGTCCTGTCAAGCGTAAACGCGGAGAGTATTGCTGGTTGCCCGAACTCGCCGCCGTCACGCTCGAAAGCGCGGCTCCATCGGCGGAGGTATTCGCCGCGATAACCGGCTGAAAGGTATGAATGCCTGTCCATGTCGGCGCGATGGCTTGGTTGATGGCCGGAGCCGCGTCCGAGCGCATCGCCGTTGTTGCCGAACCGTTGATGGCCGAAAGGCCGATCGAGGCCGTCGGATTGGCAAAGCCGCTCAACGAACCCGGAAGATCGCCCGACTGTATTGCCGAGGAAAGGAAGTTCGTCCCATTACTTCTCAAATAATTTCCCGCGCTTCCGGAAGTCCCCGGATAGGTCGCGGTGGACCATGCCGGCGCGGCGCTCGAGCCGGAAAGAAGGATTTGATTCGCGGTTGATGTCCCGGAAAGCATTGCTCCGGCAGAGCCGGTGCTGTAAAAAATCCCGCCGTTCGAAGCGGTAAGGTTCGCGTTCGTGCCGCCGTGCGCAAGGTTGATAACACTCCCATTCCACGTGCCGGTGGAAATGGTTCCAAGCGTGACAATGGACGTCCCTCCTGCATACGAAGTGCTGATGTCGAGCGGTGTGCCGATTCCGTTTCCGGTGAGATTCGAAGTCGTGGCGAAACTACCCCAGGTAACAACCCCGAACTGATTGGTAATGAGAAAGGTGTTGTTGGATCCTGGCGTAAGGCTTCCAAGCCCCAAGGCAGACCATGAGAGGTTGCCTAATCCATCGTTTTCGAGTATTCCCGAGACGTTGGAGCCGGGCAGCGTGAGCGTGGAACTCCCACTAAGCGTGGGCGCGGTGATCGTCAGCGTATGCGTGAGATCGGTCCCGTTTCCGGGCAGCACGAGCGCCCTGGCGTGGACATAATCCCACGTTTGCGCGAACGCATTCGAGGCGAGGACGGCCATGGCCAATGCCGCCATGACTGTCTTAGCGATAGTTGTTCGTCGTTTCATTTGTCGTTTCCTCAAAATGGAGCAAGCCCAGCGATACGTTCCCGTTAGCCGCGCGGGCGAATGCCGCATCGGGGGATTGCAACCCTCAACAGGAAGTTGCATCCCTCGTGCATTCGCACCACGCGGCGCGTCAGGGGTGATACCGTGTACCACCCATCACACACCAGGAAAACCGGTCGCGTTCTTACTGTGCCGCGATCATGCGCCAGTAAGAACTGGTGCCGTCGTAGATCAGCGTAACCGTTCCATCCTGCGCCAGAATGACGTTCGAAGCGCCCTGGAGATGGAATTGGTTTGCTGCTGACGATCCCGTCGCGTTGGCGAGTGTAATCGCGTTCGAGCCGGTATTGACCAGCATGATTACACTTCCACCGGCGCGAGCGACGACACCGGTCAAGGTGGCAGCACCGGAAGCGGAAATCAGGAAGTACGAATTGGATGTGCTCAAGGCCCAATCGTTCGTCGTTCCTGATGAAAGCGCCGTGGGCGATGACGCCGTAAGCGCTGCGGCTCCGAAGGTCTGCGTGCCCGTCCACGTGTTGGCGTGCGTCAGATCGAGCGAAACCGTCACCGCGCCCGTAGCCCCACTCACGGTAATACCCGCGCCGGCTAAGTTCGAAGTCACGCCCGTATTCGTCAGCGTCGTCGAGCTGAAGCCGAGGCCGGTTCCTAATGTAATCTCGCTCGGCGCCGCAGGGCTGCCGGTCGGATTACCGAGCAAGCTGCTCGCGGCCACGTTCTGTATTTTCGCATAGGTCACCGCACCGCTCGCGATGTCCCCGGTGGCGATATTGCTGTAGCCCGGAGTCGTTCCGCCGTGAAGCACGGTGTTCGCTCCACCGACAGCCAGCCGTGAGAGCGCCGAACTGCTCGATGCATACAAAATGTCGCCTGTCGCGTAGGTCGATTGACCCGTACCGCCGTTTACGGCATCGATCTGACCATTGCCAGAAGCGGTGTTAATCGCGGTCACGATCGAGGCTCCCGCGCCCGTCTGCACGCTATTGACATGCACCGCATTGGCAACGTTGCTCACGTCCCCCGTCAGGTTCGACCCTGAGAGGTTCGCCGCCGTCGTGGCCGTCGTCGCGTTACCCGCAAACGTCGTGGCAGTAAGAACTCCAGCCGACGAGAGACTCATCACGTTGGTCCAGCCGCCGCCGTTGTTATTTACGTCCCAGTTCATCAGCGCGCTCGGAGTTAAACCGCTGACCGGCACAAACGTTTGCCGCGCATTGAACGTGTTGTCCACGGCAGTTGCGGTCGTGTTCCATACGTGGGAATCGAACTCAAGCGAGGCCGATTGTTGCACGGGAACGCCCGAAGTGCTCGCCGTCGTGTTCGCAAGGAACGCGCCGGTCGTGTACGTCGCCGCGATGCCAGCCTGATTGAAGGTCTGAGCAGCGGTCCACGCGTTAGCGTGCGTCAGGTCGATGTCGAGGACATGACTTCCGACTTTAAGGGTCGAGCCATAATCGAGGACATCGGCATTCAGCGATTTCGCTGACGTCGAAGCGTTGATCGAGCTGACCAGCGCAGCAGCCTGCGTCGCATCGGCAGGCAGCGTTTGATCTCCAGTCCACGTGTTTGCGTGTGCGAGGGCAATGCCGAGCACATGCGAGGTGACGCCGAGCGTCGCATCGTAGTTCAGCACATCGGCGTTCAGCGATTTCGCTGTGGCCGGCGCATTGAGCGCGGCGACGATGTCGTTTCCAGCCTGCACCGTGTTGTTGATGGTATTGCTACCAGAGGCGCCTGTCACGTCGCCGCCTAAGGTAACGCTGGGGTTCGTCCAGCTAAGTACTCCCGTTCCGTCGGTCGTTAGCATATAGCCACTCGATCCGGCGGTTATTGGCAGTGTCCACGATAACGCGCCGGAAAGCGTCCCGGACGTAATCGTGAAGAGTTTCGAGGGGTCTGTCCCCGCGCTTGGAAGCACGAGTTTCGTCGCCCAGTCGGGTTTGTAGGTTTGAGCGTTTACGGCGTTAGCGCACATAAAGAGCGCGAGAACGGCCGCACACGCTATCAGTCGTTGTGTTGTTTTCATGATGTGTGTGTGTGATTGATGTTGTGGTTGATTTGAAATGAAACAGCATGATTGCTCCTGCTCGCGTAATTGCTCACGCTCGCATAATTGCTCTCGATGCTTGCACGATTGCTCATGCGTTGTTGATTTATTCATACAATTGTGTTAGTTAGTTGTGTTAGTTAGTCGATACTAATTCCCAAAATCCGGATGTCTGATCGTAAATGAAGGTAGCAGCGCCCATGGGGCCGATCAGGATGTCTGCCCCGCCTGGAAAACTGAATTGATTCGCCGTGGCCGAACCAGCGTTCTGGTTCTTGACCATTATCGGGTTGACGCTCGTATTGAAGAGCGTGATGACTCGGCCATTTGCAACGCCCGCGCTCGAAATTCCCGTAAGATTAATCAAGCCGCCGCTCGTATTATTCAGCCGGATGTAGGTCGAGGAGCCGTCGATAACGTAGTTATTGACCGGAGTCGAATTCAGCGCGGCGGGCGTATTGACCGTATTGGTGATCGTCGCGCCGTTCGCGACCCATGCCGGAGCGCCGCCCGATATGCCAAGCACCTGATTCGTGCTGCCAACTGAAAGCTTCGAAAGCGCGCTTGAAGAAGAGGCATAAAGCATGTCGCCTGAGGCATAAGAGGATTGCCCTGTGCCGCCGTTTGAGGCTCCGAGCGTCCCAGACAGCGTAATTGTACCGTTTGCTGTAACGGGGCCACCGGTCGTCGTGAGGCCGGTCGTGCCGCCCGAAACACCAACACTCGTAACCGTGCCACTTCCCGCCACTGGCGACCATCCATATCCTCCACCGGGCTGCACAGCGAGAAATTTCGAAGTCTGGCCGGTCGAATCCGGCAGAAGCGCATTGAGCGATGCCGAAGGAGTAGTTTGTCCCGTGCCACCATTGGCTATTGCGACAATGCCTGTTACATTCGAGGCCGTCCCTGTCGTGTTTTGGTTGAGCGTTGGGACGTCGGTAGCCTGAATAGACGATAGCGTGGCATTCGTCCCATCGCTGCGAAGATATTTACCGGCGCTTTGGGTGCCTGTCAGTGCGTTAATTGCTGCTTGCTGAGTAGTTTGTCCCGTTCCGCCGTTGGATATGGCAAGGGTTCCAGAAAGCGTTATCGTACCGGATGTTGTGATTGGACCGCCAGAGGTCGTCAATCCTGTCGTTCCGCCGGAAACACCTACGCTCGTGACCGATCCTACATTTGCCCAGGCCGGAAGGCCGGAGACCATCGTCAGGGCCTGTCCATTCGTGCCGGCGGCAAGGCGTGTGAGCGCATTTCCGGCCTGAGCCGCATAGAGCAAATCGCCAGTTTGCCATCCGGAAGTGGCTGTGCTCAGCACGAAATTCGCATTCGCACCGGCATCGGGAATGGTGTAAATCTCATTCGCGGCGAGAGCGGCGGTTTGCACCGTGGCGGAGTATGCGCTCGATGCATTGTTCAATATCAAGCTCCCCGTCGCGGGCGTGGCGCCAGTGCTGGGGACACCAAGCGTAAGCGTGTTCAGGGAAAGCGGCCCCAGGTTCGTAATACCATAGCCGTTCATGTTTAGATTACTTCCGGCCTTTGAGTTGAATGTGATGCTACTCGTATTGTCTGCTCCAAGTACCGTACTGCCGTCGATATCGGTCACGCCTCCCGCAGTGTTTAGAAAGGTCGAGGATGTGACGGTGAGTGTGCCGATGATGGTGGTATTACTCAACGGGGTCGCTCCTTTACCCGAAGGGTCTGACCCTTGCACCTTACCTGCAAAGGTGATCGATCGAGCAAGCGAGTCATACGTCAACTGGATTCCGCCCGCCCCCAAAAGATTGATCGCATCCCCCGAGGCGCCAACGCGCTGTCCTCCCACGACAAGGCCGCCTAAATAAGGAAACGAGACTTTTTCTCCCGTAACGGAGCCTGGCGCGAGCTTATTAGTGGTAATGGCGTTATCCGGAACATTGAGCGCATAAGGCGCGGCGGCAAGCTGCGAAAGCGGGCGGAATTCAGCGCCATTATTGATGCGCACTCCGATCCAAAGTTGGCGATCCATTATAGAAGGCGCAGGAAGTGGGGTAGCGCCGGAACCGAGCAAAATCGAAAAAACACCGCCCTGAACTGTCGTATTATAGGAACCCTGCCAGAGGGTGTCAGCGCCGGTCGAATCGCCATAAAGACGGACGGAAATATCGTAGGACCCATCCGGCACCGGCTGACCGCCCGAAGCGATCGAACCCTGATAGGAAATGGTGGGCGAAATGGCCGTGCGAGAGGAAACTTGCGCAGCGGCAGGGCGAACGGCCATGCTCGCTAAAAAAGCGAGTACTATCAGGGAGGCTTTAAAAAGTCTCGAAGTATTCAAATAAATTATCGCACCGTAATCGCACTACGGACGATGAGGCAATCGTTCGCAACCCTCTTCGCATCGAGGGTAATAACCTTAGGGGCTACCCAAAACAAAATCCCCGCCGCTAAGAAAGCTTAACCGCGTGAATTAAATCTCAGAGTAAGGTTTTTTTTGCTTTCTGGCTTCGCAGACCCGGAAAGCTTTCTAACCGTGGACAAGACAAAAAACAACATAAATCAGTTCGTTTAATGAGATTAATTTTTAATTATTTGTTAAAGGGTTGAAAATCGATTCATAATAGAAAAAATCTACGCTGCAGCAGCCAATAACCGCTCAACCCGCTCCTTATTGCGCACATGAACGCGCAAACGGAGCCGAACATGCGTCTCCGAGAAAACCCTCTCGCTAACCTCCCCCAATTCATACAGCCGTGAAGCAATATCGTAATGGGCCATCGGGATTTCAACTGTTAGTTCGAAGGAGGACTCCGTAATCACTTTCTCAATCTCGCTCTTCAACCGCTCGATACCAATCCCCCGCTGTGCCGAGATAAAAACGGCGTGCGGGTAGCGCGCGCGCATTTCAGCGAGGAGATATTTGCGGTCGTCATCTAAGGCATCGAGCTTGTTGAAGACCATAATCGTAGGCTTCAAGTGCGAGCCAAGCTCTTGAAGGGTGCCATTAACCACTTCTATTTGCTCTTCGAATTGCAGATTCGCAATATCGACGACATGCAGCAGCACGTCGGCCTCTTGAACCTCGGAAAGCGTCGTTCGGAACGACGCGATGAGCTTGGGCGGAAGTTTGCGGATGAAACCGACCGTATCGGTTACGAGCGCTCGGCGGCCATGCGCGAATTCTACGCCCCGCGTGGTGGCATCGAGCGTCGCAAAGAGCCGGTTTTCGACAAAAACATTCGAATCGCCGGCAGCCAGCGTATTGAGCAGCGAAGATTTCCCCGCGTTCGTATATCCGACGAGCGCAATGCGTGTAAGCTCATCGCTGCGACCGGAGCGCCGCGTGGCGTGCTGTTGTTCGATCGCGACAAGCTTTTCTTTCAGGAGGGAGATACGCGTCTTGACGAGCCGGCGATCCGTTTCGATCTGCGTTTCGCCGGGTCCCTTCGTGCCAATTCCGCCGTGCTGCTTTGAAAGATGCGTCCATGCTCGCGTGAGACGCGGAAGAAGATATTCGAGCTGCGCGAGTTCGATCTGCGTTTTGGCTTCACGGGTTCGCGCGCGGCTGGCAAAAATATCGAGAATGAGACTCGATCGATCCAACACTTTGATATTCAACTCCTTTTCGAGATTTCGAAGCTGGACGGGAGTAAGCTCATCGTCGAAAATCGCAATCTGGATTTCGAGCGCATCGACATGACGCTTCAACTCTTCCACTTTTCCCTTGCCAAGATAGAGCGCTCCATCGGGGGTGGTCCGCTCCTGCGTCATGCGGTAAAGCACGTCCGCTCCGGCGGTATCGGCAAGCAGCGCAAGCTCGTTCAAATGTTCCAGCGCCTGCTGGCGTGTCTCTTCATCGCTCGAACGGATGAGGGTAACGATAGCCGCGCGTTCGCGCGCTTTGTGGGTCTCGAAAAACCGGTCGGAGCCTGGATTTCTCAGAATGTTAAACTATTAATTATTAAATAAAAGGGTTCCGGATCGTCAGGCTTCCCTCGATAATCTGACCGTCTTTGAGATCTTCCGAGTAAAGAACCGAGCAACCCGCTTCGAGCGCCGAAGCAATGATTAAACTATCCCAGTGGCTGTATTGATACTGTTTCGAAATTTCAAATGAAGTCTGGATTGTCTCTTGATTCGTGACCCTAAATGTAGAATTAAAGAGCAAAATTTTGCCATATTCGAAGGCTCGAGCTTTTGTGAAGCGAAATTTTCTAATGAGCACATTGACGCATTCCATGACCACCCGGGCGCTGATGGAAGGTCGCTCCGCAATGAGACGCAATGAAATCCGGCCCTTTATGGATGACTCATCCATCCCATAAATTGCGATATTACTATCGATAAAATGTTTATCGCTCATTCGCCTCGTCACGATCGAACTTAAAATTAGAAAGATCGACTCGATTCGCTCTTAAAAACTTCATCATATTCTCGAGCGAATACCGTTCCGCATCGTCGGGCTTTTCCTCGGCAAGTTCAGAAACGGTAATATTCAACCGATGTCCGAGATATTCATCGGGAATATCGATAATAACGGGCTTTTTTACCGGCGTGATAACTTGTGTGAACATCTTTTATTCTGTCCTTTCAGTAAAGACTCAGATTCCAACAACCGTTCCATCGGCATGATACGCCAGTCCCGATTCGATGTTCTTGTTCATAACAAGCTCATATACGGTTTCCGCGATTTCTTCCGGTTCGAGAATGCGGCCTTCGCGGTTCATCATGGCATACATCGCTTCCACTTTTTCGTAGGAGTTGCCGCGCGCCATCGTCGCCTGAATCGCTTCGCTCAAAATTTGCGTGCGCGTAAAGCCCGGACAAATCGTGCTGAATTTTATATTCTTTGTCTTGAATTCTTCCGCAAGCGCGCGCATCAGGCCAAGTATCGCGTGTTTGGACGCGCTGTAGGCGGACGTGTAACGGAATCCTTCGAGCGAGGCTGTCGATCCTATCGAGACGACATGACCTCCCTCTGGAATCATTCCGGGAAGGAAAGCGCGCGTCACATAAAACGCGGCATCGACATTCACGGCGAAGGTATCGCGCCACATGTCATCGGTCGTGTCCTCGAGCTTGCCGGATGTCGTGATACCCGCATTATTGACGAGAATGTTCACCGGACCCAGATCATTCAAAACATCCTTGCTTAACGCGTTGACCTCCGCCGGATTTCTCACGTCGCACGGCGTGGCGAACGCCTTTCCGCCACGATCGATGATCTCATTGCGAAGCGTGGTGATTTCCTCGTTCGTGCGAGAAACGAGCACCACGGGCATGCCGGGCGCAGTATCGCTGCCGAGCGCAAGACGACGTGCAATAGCGCGTCCAATGCCGCGTCCTGCGCCCGTGACAAGAGCTAAATCCTTATTCATTATTTATTGTCGATTAACGGTTGGCCTTCCTTGCTCGATACGCATCGCCCACGATGCTTGCCGCTCCGTAAACCCACCTTCTTCGATAAATGATTTCGCAGACGATGAGAACCGTGCCGCCAGTTGTCTCCAAGAAATAGGTGCCTTTTGGAAAAACGCATTTGTGCTTCATGAACTGTGGCGTTTCCAGGCTAATTTCGGCAGTTGTCCTAAGGAAAATGGTGCTCAAAGTGTGTGCTCGGTTAATACTCATTTGACTTTTCATTAATTTCATAATGAAAACTAATGCGATCCCGCGTCCCACATTCGTAATTTGTCATTCGTAATTGATATAGGTGCCCATCAAAGCAGATCCTAACTTACGAAATAAAAATGCTGAAGTCAAGCGATTTCTGAAAATAATTGAAAATAATTATGTAACCACAATGCCCTGTAGCGCCGGCGTCCTCGCCGGTCCCCAAATCCCGGACACGCAACATGTTGGGGACAGGCGAGGACGCCTGCGCTACATCAATCACAGACCCGCAGAGCACGCCCGCAGCTTGAATGGGGGGGACGACACAATCCGCGCGACGGGAAGCAGGGTCACTTAAAATTAAGGCCGAACATTTTTAGCAGCAGTTCCTCTACGATTGAACGATAGTCCAAAATATCAGGGTCACTTACGGATGGGGTAGCCCTGACGTGTATTAAGTCATTTCTCATTTGGTAATAATAGTGAATCTTTTGCATGGTCGGTACATCAACAGTGATATACTTCATCACTTCATTTTCTACATCTGTCCGATTCGCGACAATCCCGGAGAATTTCGCCTTCCCTATGTTCTTTTCATGTACCAAGAATTCTTTGTAAGCAATTTCAAGCGTGCTGTCCAAAAGAATTAGGCAGACACGATTCTTTTGATTCAAGGATTGTTTGTTAAAGATCATGTCAACTGCGATACAAGAGTCTAATAAGCCGGCCGCCCAACGCTTTTGTTCGATGATGGCAGCATTTGCACTTTTCAATTTCTCTTGCCAGCTTTGTTTGCTTGGAGGATGTGTTGGCAAATAAGTCTTAGGTATAGCTGAAATCGTTTCAAGCTCCTTCTCGATTATCTTACCTTTTTTGTATGGAAAAACATCGGTGTCCCACTTTCCTTGCAAGCTCCGGGACACTTGGGCGAATGACTTCGTAGCATCGACGATACTTTGCCTAATCGCTTGATATACATGATGGTTGGAGTTAATCCCAGATTTGCTACTATTCCACGGCATGTCTTGTGATTGGCCTCTAATACTGACGATTGTTCTGACAAGGGAAATATTATAATGAGGGATTCCAACCATCCCTGACGTGAAGCCGACAGAAAAATCGGTTAGTGCGCGAGCGATTAGCCTATTGTTGCAATAGATGAAAACGCCATACGATTTGTCTCGATCTCCTGGATAGTTAATGAGGCCACATAAAATTTCTATGTCAACTTTCCTAGCCTCAATAGGTAAAGTAGTATGGAATTTCGTGGGGTGGTAGCCTGGAGGGTATGACCACTGCTTGTCAAAATGCACGGCCTTTAAGGGAACGTTATTCACCATTATGGTGTCACCTCGCGCGCTAAACCTAGCGTAAACTTCTGAAAGGTGCTCTCTTATTTCATCGATGCCTTCCTTGGTAATTGGGCGTCTCAACCTGCTCAGGTCAATAATTGTGGTATTCGGGCTTAAGATTCGAGGTGACTCAGCGTATGGAAGATCCCAGCTAGGTTCGTATGTAATCCAATTTTCATCAAGCTTGACTAAAAATGTCTTATCGTTCTCAAATCTTGAATAAATTGATATATCTTTTGCCAATGCAACCACAGCTCTCTTACTGCCGACTCCGAAATATCCGATACCTTCGTCTTGAATGTCATTTGAAGTTTTGCCCGGGCTAATGATGTAGTCGAGTTTAGCTTCTTCCAACCCTCCAGCATTGTCTTCGATGGAAATTGTTTGTTGTCGATCATCTAAGGAAATATTAACCACCAGGTTGCGTAACTTTTTCTTGGTTCTGAGATCAATAGCGTTGTCGATAAGTTCGCACAAAGCAGTGCGTAAATCGTATTCTGAAATAATCGACAGGAATACTCTTTTTTCGGGGGTGGCATTAAGTATTTTCATAGAAGTCTTTTTCCGTACCATCAAACAGCTATGCCCGTTTCTCGTTCACAATAATTCCCCCTGCTCCCCCCCATATCCCCTACCCCCGTGCGCTTAAACGTCGAGCGGCCCAGCGTTAAATCCGGGAACCGTGGGCGTTCCGTTCCCGACGTTAGTCTTCAATTGTAAGAACCTGCAATTTCGGAAATTCGGTTCCGACCTCTCCCCGGCCCTCTCCTTGGAAAGGAGAGGGTGGTTGGTAGAAACCGGCGAATACTGCTTCCTTTTTCATCGGTCACGCATCATTGCAAATCATTGCACCCGCGTGACCGTCAGATAGGAATTTTGAGTGACGATCATGGTAAAATGGGTACCGGTCCTGTCGATCCCAAACTTCAATTGTAGATTACCAGAACTGGATCCCGTAACAACGATCCCTTTCATCTCTATGAAATTTTGGTCACCGGAGGTAACATTCTCCAACTGCACTTTAATCACCGCAGCCGCACTTCCTGCGCTTGGAATATTCTGTAATGTGTACAGCCCCGCAGCGGAATTCACACCATACAATGCCGTCGCGCCGGTTGGGACAGCTAATCCAACATCCCCATTAGCGCCGTTTGCATTCGAGTCAATGCACGACAAGAATGCATCGAAGGTATAAGTAGCGTTCGCGACGAGCGCAACAGAAAGCTGGTTGTCACCTGCAGGAGTCGTCGAAGTGAAGTCCTGGTTAGCCGTCTTCTTCACGAAGATGGGAACCGAAGCCCATCCAAGCGTCACCGCATACGGCCCGCTACCGGAGACAGCAGTTGCAGCAAGCACCTGGTTTGCCGCCGGCTGCGCGGTTGGCAGTGTGTAGTTAATCGTGGTCGAGCTTTGCGCGCCAGACTGGAACGTAGAGGTTCCCGAACCAGTACCCTGAAGCTGCAATTGCTGCGCCGTCCCGCCGTTTGAAAGTAATAATGCCCCATTCTTAATTTCGAGCGATTGGCCGGGGTTGATCGTCCCAATGCCAACGTTGCCGCCGCTCAAAATACGCATTCGTTCCGCGCCATTTGTTTCGATGACAAGCGGCTCCGCGTTCGTCGAGCCGAGAACTTCCGTTCCCGCAAGCGAGTTGCCCGAAAGCCCCCAACCGCTTCCGCCGCCACCGCTCGCAGCTTCCCACGCCGGCAGACCACTCGAAAGTGTCAGCACATACCCATTGGGATTTGCGCCTACGCTAAGCTTCGAAAACGCGCTGGAACCGGAAGCATACAAAAGATCGCCAGCGGTGTAGCTCGAAACTCCCGTGCCGCCATTGCCGGCAGCAACCGTTCCCGTCACGTTTGTCGCGTTGCCACTGAGACTCGCCGTAATCGTTCCGGCTGAGAAATTTCCCGAAGCATCACGCTTCACAATCGTCGATGCTATATTCGCGTTCGTCGCGGCATTCGCCGCAAGTTCAGCGGAGTGAACATTCGCCGCCGTCGAACCTCCAATCGCCGAAACGACGGTCGCGCCCTGCGTGCCGGTCACATCACCCACGAGCGAGCCCGAGAAGTTCGTGGCTGTGGTCGCGGTTGTGGCGTTGCCGCTGAGACTCGCCGTAATCGTTCCGGCTGAGAAATTACCGGATGCGTCTCGCTCGATGATCGTCGAAGCCGTGTTCGCATTCGTCGCGGCATTCGCGGCGAGTTCCGCCGAGTGGACATTTGCCGCCGTCGAGCCGTCAACCGCCGAAACGACGGTCGCGCCCTCGGTGCCGGTCACATCGCCTGAAAGCGAACCTGTGAAATTTGTCGCATTCGTCGCAGTCGTAGCATTCCCACTGAGACTCGCCGTAATGGTTCCGGCTGAGAAATTTCCCAGAAGCATCGCGCTCGACAATCTTCGAAGCCGTGTTCGCGTTCGTCGCGGCGTTTGCGGCGAGCTCTGCGGAATGCACATTTGCCGCTGTCGAGCCATCAACCGCCGAAACGACGGTCGCGCCCTCGGTACCGGTCACATCGCCCGAAAGCGAGCCGGTGAAATTTGTCGCAGTCGTAGCATTCCCACTGAGATTGGCTGTAATGGTTCCGGCCGAGAAATTGCCGGATGCATCGCGCTCGACGATCGTCGAGGCCGTGTTCGCGTTCGTCGCGGCGTTGGCAAGAAGCTCGGCGGAGTGAACATTCGCCGCCGTCGAACCGCCAACTGTCGAAACGACGGTCGCACTCTGCGTACCCGTCACGCCACCCGAAAGCGAACCGGAGAAGTTCGTGGCTGTGGTCGCCGTTGTTGCATTGCCGCTGAGACTCGCCGTAATCGTTCCGGCGAGGAAGTTGCCCGAAGCATCGCGCTTCACAATCGTCGAAGCGGTGTTCGCATTTGTTGCGGCATTGGCGGCAACTTCGGCCGAATGGATGTTCGCAGCGGAAGAGCCATCAACAGTAGCCACTACGGTAAAAGATTGCGTGCCGGTCACATCCCCGGACAGCGGCCCCGTAAAGCCGGAAGCTGTGCCGCTTGTGTTTGCGCTATTGTTCGGAATGTCCGCCGAAACCAGCGCGCGGAATGCGGGCTGTGCATCCGCGCCCGATGTAGCTCCCGCATAAACGGTGTTGGCGCTCTCATTTGCCTTCGTTATCGTGATCGTGCCGGAAGTGGTGATCGGCGAACCTGACACGGAAAACTCTGCCGGGACAGAGAGCGCCACGCTGGTGACCGTACCCGAGCCGGAAATTGTTTGCCAACTGGCATTCGATCCATCGGTCTGCAAAAATTTTCCGTTATTGCTTCCTTGAGACGGAAGCAGGTTGTTGATCGCAGAAGCTTGTGTCGTACCTCCCGTGCCGCCATTGGCAACCGCAACCGTGCCCGTCACATTCGACGCCGTGCCGGTCGTGTTTTGATTGAGCGTAGGAATATCGCTAGCCACAATGCTCCCAAGCGTCGCATGTGTCCCATCACTCCGAAGATATTTACCGGCAGACTGTGTGCCCGTCAGCGCATCAATCGCCGTTTGCTGAGTCGTCTGCCCCGTCCCGCCATTCGCAATAGCGACCGTGCCCGTTACATTCGACGCAGTCCCCGTTGTGTTTTGATTGAGCGTTGGAACATCGCCTGCCGCAATAGTCGCAAGTGTCGCATGCGTCCCATCACTCCGAAGATACATACCGGAAGACTGTGTACCCGTCAGCGCATCGATCGCCGCTTGTTGCGAGGTCTGGCCCGTGCCGCCATTGCCGATCGCAACCGTCCCCGTCACATTCGACGCCGTCCCCGTCGTGCTTTGGTTGAGCACCGGAACGTCACTCGCTTGAATTGTGGTGAGTGTCGCATGCGTCCCATCGCTCCGAAGATATTTACCTGCAGACTGCGTACCAGTCAGCGCATCGATCGCCGCTTGCTGCGTGGTCTGACCTGTCCCGCCATTGCCGATGGCAACCGTCCCCGTTACATTCGAGGCTGTACCCGTCGTGCTTTGGTTGAGCGTTGGAATATCGCC
>PLYO01000046.1 GCA_003151825.1 Ignavibacteriota bacterium | reverse complement strand
TGCGAGCGTTGAGAGTGTACGCATCCCGCTGTCAGTACAGATATGGGTGATCCCTGCACAATGAAATCAAATGGCGCACTGTGGGCGGTCGAAAAGTCCTGGGCGGGTCTACCCTTAGCTTGGGGGACATCGATTGCCGGAGTTCTTTGACAATTGATTGTGGCCTGTCGTAGTGTACTATACGACAGGACTAACATGATTTGCTGGGCCGGTATTTCATTCCGTTTCCGATAAATTAAAATGGTCATTCCCGCTTTCGAGGGAATGACCAAATTTAGGAATTCTAAAAAAGAATTTACGCAGCAACCGCTTGCTTCACCGGAGCCGGCTGTGCATCCAGCCCATACCAGTTATTCCGCGTATTGATCTGCGCGCCGCACATTTTCGCATAAATGAAAAGCTGCTGGCGATATGCGCAGAGATATTTATTAACGGTGAGCAATGCTTCGAACAACGTGGTTTCATCGCCGCTCCACATGTGATACGTCGTGCGGGAAAGATCGGCATCGGTGATCTTCGAATATGCATCGCTGATCTCTTTTTTCTCACGCTCGATCCATTCCGAGAAATTCTCGAACGTCATGCTATCGGCAGAAAGCTTCGCGTTTGCGCGATACTTCTGGCGTGCTTCTTCGTGATCGACGGGAGGATTGATGAAATGCTTCGTCATCGTTCCGCTGATGTAAGTTAGGTATTGCATGAGTTCGAGGGTCGAGCGCATGTTCTCGCGCGGGCGCCAATCGGCCTGACTTGCGTCAAACTTTGTGGCGAGATGCTGGCAGATGCTGAGTTCGTTGAGGCTGCTTTTGAGGAGCGATTCTTTGATCATGATAAAATTGAATGAGTGAGTTGAATAATTATTGAAAAGACGAGTTATTAATACATTAGTATGAACGGTAGTATGAACGGTTAAGTTTAATATGTCATCCTGAGCGGAGTTTTTATCGACGAAGGAGAGAAAAACGGAGTCGAAGGATCACGTGTAGTTTGGCTCACCGGTAAACCGCATGAGATTCTTCGACTTCGCAAAACTCCGCCGCATCTTCGCCGATGCTTGCGGGGATTTGCTACGCTCAGAATGACAGGATGAAATTATTCGTAAAAAAAGAGACGCACAGCAACGCGTCCCCGGCTCGAGGTGGATGCCGTTTTAGGCGTCGTTTGTGACCGCGCCTTTGAAATTACTACCTACATCATCAAGGTTCCATAATTGAAAATTGTGAGAGGCGCCGCCCGGATTCGAACCGGGGAATGGAAGTTTTGCAAACTTCTGCCTTACCACTTGGCTACGGCGCCGAAATTGACCTGTAGGGACGTGCTGCGCACGTCCTTCCCAGGCGAATGTCGAACTACGATTTGTGGAGATCAAAAGTTTCCCGCAGCTGGGAAGGACGTGCGCAGCATGTCCCTATACAATGATATTCTTCTTCAACGTCTCGCCATTTTCGCCAATATCATAGACAATCGGCACGCCAGTGGCGAGATTGAGTTCGATCACTTCCTCTTTCGTGAGATGATCCAATTCCATAGCGATAGAACGCAAAGAATTCCCATGCGCGCAGACGAGTGTATTTTTATCGGCGATGGCAAGCGGCATTATTTTCGCGTGAAAATAGGGAAGGGTGCGCGCCGCGGTATCCTGCAAGCTTTCGCCGCCGGGAGGACGGACATCGTAGCTTCTGCGCCAGAGATGGACTTGTTCGGCGCCAAATTTTTTTGCGGTCTCATCCTTATTCAGGCCTTGCAGGTCGCCGTACTTGCGCTCGTTGAGTGCGGCATCTTTCTCCATCGGAACGTTTGGTTGCCCGGCAGCGGCAAGCGCAATTTCGGTAGATTCGATCGCGCGGACGAGCACGGAGGTAAACCCCCGATCGAACGGAATATCTTTTATCAATTCACCGGCGCGGCGCGCCTCTTCACGGCCTTTATCCGTAAGAGCAATATCGACCCAGCCGGTAAAGCGGTTTTCGAGATTCCATTGCGATTCGCCGTGGCGAAGTAGTACGATTTTGCCCATGAGAAGTGCTAAAGTGCTGAGTGCTAAAGTGCTCGGTGTTAAAGGCGGCAAGATTTGATTATTCCAAATAAAGAATAAATTCTTAGCACTTTAGCACTCAGCACTTTAGCACTTTTAATACGTTCTTTTTCGAGACCAATACAGGAGTGGAAAGATTGCGATGAACACCGTGTACAGCGCTCCCACCGCTCCGTACCGAAACGCAAAATCCGCGAAGGACATTGCAGAGCCGATCGTGATGAGGAAGTAATAGAGACCATTATTGATGATAGCGGCGAGCAGGGTCAGGAGCAGGAATGGCCAATTTCGGATGTTCTGATCGATGCGCTCCCGGTCGAAAAAATAACCGACGCAAAAACACGCCACCGTCTTCGAGAGCACGTGAGCGCCTAACATACTACTCGACATCACATCGAGCAAGAGGCCGAGCACGAAGCCGGCTATCTCTCCCACGAATTGGCCCTCGCGTATCGTAAGCCACACGAGAAAAATGAGCAAGAAATCGGGCGACACGCCTGCAATGGATAGGAACCGGCTGACCAGCACTTGCACCACGATGATGAGAATGCCAATTCCGGAATAGGTTAAGTATTGCATGAGGCGCGTTATTTCGGTTGCTGTTTTCCCTCGTTTCCGGCCCTCGCTTCGAGTTCAAGCCGCTCGCGTTCTTTTCCAATATCTTTCACGATTACATACACATGCTCGACCCGAAAGAGATTGACGGAGGGACTGACGAGTACTCTTCGAAACAGCGAGTTTGCTTCGGGCGCGATGCTATCGATCGTTCCAATGCCCACCTCCGCCGGGAAAAAAGAGGAATATTCGCTCGATACTATTAAATCGCCAAGCTGGACATCGAGGGCTTTCGGAATATTCCGCATCGTCAGTGACGGGCCACCCTCCCAGGAAATAATGCCTTCGACACGCGTTCGCGCAATCTTCGCGGCGATTCGTACGTCCGTATTGAACAGCATCTGCACGAGCGCAAAATTTTTGCTTGTCGAGTAAATACGCCCGACAAGACCCGCATCTGTGACGACGGCCATCCCCGGCAGAATGCTGTCTTTCGCTCCAAGATTGATCGTCAGCATATTGCGCTGGAAGTTTGTGGTCTTTCCGACGACTTCCGCTGCGCGCAACTTCCAATCCGGATGTGGGGCAATGCCAAGCATCCGGCGAAGTTCGCGGTTCTCTGCTTCCGATCGACGAAGGCGACCTACTTCAGAGGCAAGCTCGATGGACTTGGATTCCAGCTCGCGGTTTTCCCGCTCGAGTGCGATGGGATTCGGAATCCAGGCATACGTGGATTGAATCGCTCCGACAAGCCCGGTGGCAAACGCGCGGAGCGGCATCACGTCCGTCGTTCGGGAAACGGCGATCATGGTAAGAGACGCCGCGACGAAGACCGTCAGTGCGACATACTCTTTGAATGCGATGATTAAATCGAGAAATCTTCTCACTCTTGATTATTGTCTGAACCTTGATTTGGGGCGATTTCCGAGATTAATGAGATTGTAGTATAGTGTTACCTAACCTTTATAGGGCGTTAGTACATATCATTTCCGCGAACGAGGGAATCCAGATGTAGCCTGCCCCCTCCCGAGGACTGGATTCCCGCGTTCGCGGGAATGACAACGAACGGAGAAAATAGATAGTCATCTTCTTCTTTAATCTCAAAAATCGCCCCAAATCAAGGTTCAGACAACTAATATCGTCTGCTCTTAATCAGCACTTTCATATAATGCGACAAATTTTCAAGGACTTTCCCCGTCCCGCGCACGACTGCCGTCAGAGGATCGTCGGCGATATGGACCGGCAGATTTGTTTCGAGCTTAAGCCGCTCGTCGAGGCCTTTGAGCAATGCGCCGCCGCCGGAGAGCATCATGCCACGATCGAGAATATCGGCGGATAGTTCCGGCGGCGTTCGCTCCAAACTTACTTTTACTGCTTCCACAATGGCATTGACCGGATCGGCAAGGGCGTCACGGACTTCGACTGAACTTACTTCGATGGTTTTCGGAATACCCGCAACAAGATCGCGGCCCTTGACCTCGACCATTAATTCTTCCTCGAGCGGCATGGCGCTTCCGACCTGACATTTAATAAGTTCTGCTGTTCGCTCGCCGATCAGAATATTGTAATTACGTTTGAAGAATTGCATGACGGCCAATGTCAGTTCATCGCCGGCGACGCGAATCGATTCCTGATTGACGATGCCGGAGAGCGCGATAACGGCGATTTCCGTCGTGCCGCCGCCGATATCGATGATAATATTGCCAACGGGCGCTTCGACATCGAGCCCGATTCCTATCGCCGCCGCCATCGGCTCGGCGATAAGATGCACTTCTTTCGCGCCGGCATGTTCCGCCGAGTCACGCACGGCGCGCTTTTCCACTTCGGTAATTCCGGATGGAACGCTAATCACAATGCGGCGCGAAGGAAGCCAGGATGGATGTACTTTTTTGATGAGCGCACGAAGCATTCCTTCCGCGATTTCAAAGTCGGCGATGACGCCATCCTTCATCGGGCGGATGGTCTGAATGTCGCGGTGCGTGCGCCCTACCATCGCCTGGGCCTCTCGTCCGATGGCGACAATTTTTTTCGTGGTCGAATCGAACGCAACAATCGAAGGCTCGTTGAGCACGATGCCCTTGCCCTTCATGTAGATGAGGGTGTTGGCCGTTCCAAGATCGACCGCAATGTCCGCGCTAAATAAACTGAGCATGTATGTAGCCGTGACCTTTAGGTCACGGTGTAGATAATAATATTTTTTGATTCACCGTGACCTAAAGGTCACGGCTACAATTTAGTGTCGAAAATGCCGCATTCCGGTCATGACAAGCGCGATGCCGCATTCTTCCGCCGCTTGAATAACTTCTGCGTCGCGCACCGAACCGCCCGGCTGGATTACTGCTTTCGCACCGGCGTTGGCCGCTTCGATCATGCTGTCCGCGAACGGATAAAACGCATCGCTGGCCACGAAAGAGCCTTCAAGCGAAAGCCCATGTCTGCGGGCATGTTCGATTGCTATGCGCGTGGATTCCACGCGCGAGGTTTGTCCAGCACCCACGGCCACCGTGCGCGCAAAATTGTTTTCAAACGCACAAAAAGCGATTGCATTCGATTTCAAATGCTTGACAATCTTCATTGCGAATAGCAGCCCGCAGCGCATCTCGTCTGTTACCGAATGCGATGTAACAGAAATAAACTCGGAATTGGTCACTACTTCCGCATCGGTAGTTTGAAATAATACGCCTCCCACGACCGTACGCACTTCGTTCATATTAGAAAGAGTATCTATTAAATGGTTAGGCGCAAACGTCAGGAGACGCCGATCTTTCTTTCGCTTCAAAATTGCAAGCGCATCGTCGTCATAGCGCGGAGCCAAAATCACCTCGCTAAAAAACTGATTCAGTCGTTCCGCGAGCGGAGCATCGATGGTGGTGTTAATAATAATAATTCCGCCAAACGGGCTTTCGGGGTCGGTCGTGAATGCTCGTTCAAAGGCGTCGAGCGCGCTTGCGCCTTCGGAAACGCCGCAGGGATTGGTATGTTTTATAATCGCGGCAACCTTAGGAAAGGATGAAGGATGAGGGCTGAAGGATGAAGGAAGGAATTCTGCGATAAGTCCAAGCGCCGCCGAGGTATCAAGTATATTATTATACGATAGTTCCTTCCCCCAAAGCTGCGTGCAGATTTTATTGAAATCATTCCCATACAGCGCCGCCTGCTGATGCGGGTTTTCACCGTACCGGAGCGATTGAATGAGCGGCAGCGAAATATCTAATCGCGTGGAATCTTGTTTCGCTTGCCCTAAAAAATAATTTGCAATGGCTCGGTCGTATCTGGCAACAAGTTCGAAACCTTCCTGAGCAAGTTTTTTACGAAGTTTCAAATCCGTCGCGCCATCCGTTCCGTCCATTTTGTCGATGAAGTCCTTATATTGATTCGGATCGGTAAGCAATGCCACCGCCGCAAAATTCTTTGCCGCGCTGCGCAGCATAGCCGGCCCTCCGATATCGATTTGTTCGATGATTTCAGCTTCAGAAGCGCCCGGTTTTTTCACTGTCTCTTCGAAGGGATAAAGATTTACGACAAGGAGATCGATTGGCAGAATGCCGTTTGCTGCCGCTTCTTCGAGATGCGATGGAACGTCGCGGCGAAAAAGCAAGCCGCCGTGAACCATCGGATGCAGCGTCTTCAGGCGTCCATCGAAAATTTCAGAGGAGTGCGTTAATTCGCTGATGCTTGTGACGGGCGCACCAAGCCCGCGCAGATATTTCTCCGTCCCGCCGGTGGAAAAGAGTTTAACGCCTCGCGCAGTGAGTGCGCGCGCTAATATATCGAGGCCGTGCTTATCATAGACGCTGATCAGCGCGCGGCGAATGGGGACCTGGTCGAGGGATAGCGAATCTTTATTTTGAACTGACATTACGAAAGAATATGCGCTCGATTGTTTACTACTGAAACTTTACCTTGCGCGAAAAGTTGAATGGCTTTCGGGTAGATTTCGAATTCGATGTCCCGCACGCGATGCTGGAGCGATTCGGGTGTGTCATTCTCTATTACCGGACAGCTTTTTTGGAGTATGATTGGCCCCGCATCATAATCCTTAGTCACGAAATGAACGGTCGCGCCGCTTACTTTGCATCCTCGTGCCAATACCGCTTCGTGAACGCGAAGTCCGTACAACCCACTCCCGCCAAACGATGGAAGCAGAGCAGGATGGACGTTCAAAATTCGATGTTCGAAAGCACCGACAAAGCCGTCGGGCAATTTTTTTAAATAGCCCGCAAGCGCGATCATATCAATGTCATTCGAGCGCATCGCCTGCATTAGCTCCTGCTCGAAGTGCATGGCATCATTGCCACACGTCGAAAGGGAGAGATGCCGCGATGGAATCTCATGCTTACGAGCATATTCCAACGCGCCGGAGGAGGAATTATTTGACAGCACGAGCGCCAACTCGGCTCCAGCGAGCCGGCCATCCGTAATCTCCCGATGAATGTTCGCCAGATTCGAGCCCGCGCCCGATGCGAAAACAGCTAACCGTTTAATGTGATCACTCCTTGCCTAAACTTTTACAAAATTACAAGAATTGGCACTATCATCCAGCAAATTGCCGGAAAATTTTGTGAGGATGCGAAAGAATGGAAGCAGTGCGCGCCGCGTTAGATACGGTTTTCAAATTCGAATGCTCGCATGATGTTTAAATTCGCCTGTTTTCTAATCATTCTTTTCCCGATTATCTCCTTTGCGCAACAACCGGGGCAGGAAGATGCGGGTCTGAAAAAATATGGCAACGTAATGTTTGCCGATTCCGTGCATCACAAATATCCCATTGACACGGATAAGCACATCCGCATCGCGTGGGCATTCATCCATGAGAAATCACACGCGGCGAAGTATTCGAGGGGGGAACGAAAAGAAATGCTGCGCCGAATTCGCGAGGCGGCGGCCGCGCATGGAATTCATTTCAAAAAGTAGGAGCGCATGGCAATGCGCCCGATGGGTCGGAGTTATGGGCGCATTGCCATGCGCCCCTACCGTGCGAATTCCGGCTGCACGACAACTTTCGTGACGTGCTTCCGCTCGATCTTCACTAATTCGACGGGGTCGCGGTAAAGCTGTTCGTCGCGTTGAAGTTCCACGAGACCGTCTTCCGTAGCGACCGTTCTCGCCTGAATAGCCTTCGCTGAGCGGACATGAATCGGCTCGATGCCAATCTCTTGTGTGGTGTAGGCGCGAAGGTGTCCATGCAAGGTGTGGTGCTCGCCTGCATCCTGATAATGGACTTCGACCAATCGCCCAAGATTTCGCTGAAATTGCCAATCCTCGACGAGCGGCTCGTCGATACCCGGCGACATGACGTCCAAACGGTAATTGCCCCTCACGAGCTTTTCAGTATCTATCAGTGCCGTTAGCTCCTGACTTACGCTTGTGCAATCCTCGATGGTGACTAAGCGCTCGCCATCTAAAAGTACTTCGATGACGGGGCTGCTTGCCGAACCGCGCACGTTGATGCGAAGAAGATTAAGTCCTCTCACGTTCGCGAGTCTTGACGCGGGCTTCTCTAAGGAGTCGGCAATGGCGGCTTTGAATGTATTTTCCATTATGGCATTACGGAAATTGTAAGTAGATAATTCCAGCAATGTAATGCGGCATTTGAAATTTAAATGCGAACCTTTTATTGTCATTCCCGCGAAAGCGGAAATCCAGACCTTAAGGGTTCGCACTCTCAATAACTGGATTCCCGCGTTCGCGGGAATGACATGCTAACATTATCTAATATTTCAAATTGAGCCATTATAGATGTTCTTCCACCAGGTGCATGGATGAAGCACAATTAACCCGTTTGACTGTAACTCTTGGCCCGGTTTAGCTGTATTATTAGGGCCTAAGTCAATTTGTTTTAGACTCACAAACTAAGGAAGAAAATAAATCAATGGAAGATCAAAATAGCGGCAACGCTTCAACATCGGGAAATACGAAAAAGAGCGGATTTCTCAGCAGCCGATGGGCGATGATATTAGCCACGGCCATTATTGCAATCGTCGTGGGCTTTTTGCTTGGGCATTGTATGCGACACCGGCATTGTTGCGGTGGGCGGTGCGAGATGGGACGAGGCGCCATGATGATGCATCATGGCTGGGGCAGAGGAATGGGATATGGCCCGCGTTTCGGACGCGGCGGAATGGATCGCGGCGATATGCGTGGGGATGAAATGCGCGGCGGACCGATGGGTATGCGCGGCGGCTTCGATCCCGCCGAACGCGTGGAGCACATGAAACAGGAACTTGGACTGAACGATCAGCAGGTGCAGCAGATCACAGCTATCTTTGCCGCTCAGAAGACCCAAATGGAAGCCGCGATGAAATCCGATAGTGGGCGCAGGCAAGATTGGCGTGCCGACCACGAGCAAGTCGAAGCCCAGATCAAAGCCGTCCTAACGCCAGAACAGCAAGCCAAATGGCAGCAAATGATGGCGGGGCGGATGGGGCGCGATAAATAACGATTCGAGCGGGATTTGAGGGACGGGCGCTTTTTCAAGCGAAGCGCCCATTTTTGTCGTATTTTTGTATTATTAGGATTAATCTAATTGGTATTAAAAATATGGCAGACCAAACGAGTAACCAGCAGGCCCAGAACAAGGAAGCGTCACCGACTACAGAGCCGAACGACGGAACATCTTCGAAATTCGCGCCACGCGAGTATAAAGCGCTTGAGCGAATCCAGCGTTTTATGCGAATTGCGGGACGAATCGGAGCTGCCCTCTCTGTGATCGTTTTAGTCATATTTCTTATCATTCTTGTGCTTACCCTGATGAGTACAGAATCTCCACTCTTTGCCAGGTGGTTAATGTATTCAAGCACTTGCTTCGTCTGGGGAGCCATTTCTTTGATCTCTTCGGTAAGCTTTTTAGCAGCTGCGGAATGCATTGAGGTTTTGCTTGACATTCAAGACAATACTTACGTGACGGCCTTTAATACGAGCATTGTTGATACGCCCGATAAGACCGAGTCCGCATGAGAGTATTACGATTCGTTCCGTTAGTGCTCTGCTTCGCGCTTTTCTCATGCGCGAAAAATCAGGCTCCTGAAAAAGCCGAGAGACCAAAACTTCCGGCTATCGATCCCACGGATTCAACCGTCGGGCTGGGGGAACGAATTTTAACCGATGGAGCGAAGCTCGTTGATACCTCATTGCCGAAGGCGAGTAGAGATGCCTTTCGCATTTCAACGGATTCGGTTGACGTTATTAAGATGCAGCGCGGAGGTTCATCGACCGTGACTATCAGCACGCATCCGAGCGAAGTTCGTGGACAGGATGTTTTGATGGGGTGGGATGGAGAAAAAAAATATTTAGTCCTTCCGATCACCAGCATTGACTCGATGAACGGAAAAGTTAAGTTCAATATCACGCTTGATTCTTCAATTGAGCCCGGTTTATTCGAAGTGTCTCTCGCACTCAGAGACACGGGCGGAAGAATCAGCAAGCATTTGCGGAAGTGGATCGTGATCGGAGGCAAGCTAACGAACGTCGATAGCTTAATCGTGGGAAGATGGAAGATTGTCCGTAGTACGTTGGGCGTTGGTAGCGTGAGAGGGCATTTTTGTCAATACGATACATCTCTTCGCTTTGGTGAATGGTTCGACATGTCCTACTATAGCCGCAATCCTTGGGAAGGTTATTTTGCGCAATTGGCCGGCCACGAAACCGAGCCCAATTGGGATGGAAAGTACAGACTCGCTAACGATTCCTCTGGCGAATGCCGAGAATACCTCTACGGTTACGACGAAAATGAGGCGGAGCTAGGCGCGACCATATATCGAATTTGGTGGGTCAATGATCGAAAGCTGATGGAGAGAGAAATTGATGGGAATCGTGAAAGCTTTTGGGTCAGCGCGAGAGTCGGATCCTCGAAGTAATGGAAAGATTTTTTAGGATATGCTTTTTATCTCCGTTAATTCTTTGCAGCTGGGCGTCGTTACGATGACGAAACCACTGGATGCTGTAAAATACTCGGCACGTTGCCATATTTTCAAACTTAATTTCGCGGCAATTAAGCTTTGGGACGTATTTCATCCATAAGCTGCAGTACTTTTGAAAAAGATCGGAGCCACGTCCGCTTAGAATTACAATGTTATGTGGCTTGATTCGCTTAATAATACGACAAGTAAGACTAACTTGATCGAATACAAAGTTCCCATCCGTAGTTTCAAAGCTTTTCAAACTATCAAGGTCCCGTGAATTCGTCCTGCGCTCAAAAAATAGATCTATATGTTCCCAGAATTTCTGATTTGACTGAAAAGCTTTTCCTGGTTTCCAGAGCAATAGATTCCCAGCTTTCTTCTTCTTGGCAAAATCTCTCAACGGTTTGAAGTATGGATAAAATTCCTTCGCAAGCCTTTGTGCATGTTTAATTTGAAAGATGTCACGAGGTGACGCAGAGTGAATATTTTCAAGTTTATAAATTTTAGAGACAAGGGATTGTGTTGTTCCCCATCGCCCTGAATTATCATTCCAGAATTTTGCGATTCTTGCTCCATTCTTCTTTTCATCAAACGAAGGGTTGAGGCCGATAAAAAGAATCTCGGGACGATAAGCAAGCTTATCGTATTGCATGGGAATTATTGTTAGCGATTTATGCGATTTTTGATACTTTTTAAAAAGCATCATTACCTCGCGATTGATCGAGGTTACGTCAACACCTAATCGGCTCATGCTCATGCTCGTGTTTAGGCTTTCGGAAGATGTTTGAGAATCGTTTGTGCTTTTTTTAATTCGTCTCTGATTCTAATGCTTTAGCGATAGTCCTACGCCTTTGCCAAAATATGAATTCCATCGCAATACTCGCCAGAAAAATTCCGATTCCGGCCATTGAGAATTCAAGGGAATTGTTGCTGGACCCCGCAACGGCGAGGCTCAGCCCGTAAAATATCATGCTCCTACAAAATGCTTCAAACCAACTTTTATTTCGATAAAGAACCGCAATTGGCGATACAATCCCTCGAACGCCTGCCTTGCCCAGCAGTTGCCCAGCTACCCCGAAAACACCCACGAAAAGGAAAATCCACAGTGCCGATGATGTATCCATAAGATTAATTTGATTAAAGTGGACTACGAAAATACGAAAAAAATCTATCGCTCTCCCAAATTACATTTTCAATCACTATCTCAACGCTCCCTCCAGCGCCGTCCTTCCATCCGTTTTCTCATCGCGGTATTTGATGATGAGCGGGGTGTAGATCGAAAGCGCGTTCTCACGCGCGAAATCGGATTTGTGCAGCGATCGCGAACCGGCGACGAGCACCGCGCCTTCGGGGATGATGAGTGGTTCGTTCTCGCTCTTGCGAGAAATCATTCTGCTGTTTACGAGATCGTAAATCGGCGTGGAGCCGGTTAGCACCACGCCCGTGGCAAGCACGGCGCGGCGCTTGATAATACAGCCTTCATAGACTCCGGTGTTGCCGCCGAGCAGCACATCGTCCTCGATAATAACCGGCAGCGCGCCCGCAGGTTCGAGCACGCCGCCGATTTGCGCGGCCGCGCTGATATGTACCCGTTCGCCAACCTGCGCGCAGCTTCCGACGAGCGCGTGGGAATCTATTAACGTTCCGGCCCCGACATATGCGCCGATATTCACATACGCCGGCGGCATCATGATGACCGAGGGCGCAAGATAAGCTCCATCCCTTACCGCGCTGCCGCCGGGAACCAAACGAACATTGTCCTCGATGCGAAACCGGCGAAGCGGGACGGTATCTTTATCAAAGAAATTCCAATCTTCACTGTCAACGCTGGATAAGGTAAGTCCAGTTAATTTACCAAGACGAAATCCGAACAAAATTCCCTGCTTAACCCAGGCGTTGACCCGCCATCCTGATGCAGCCGAAGTATCCGGCTCTGCGGCGCGGACTTCTCCTTTATTCAGCGCCACGCGCAGGCGCAGCGCGGCATCCATTGCCGCGTCGCGTTGTATGGCAAGCTCTTCCGGCGATAGCGCGGAGAGTTCTTCGATGGATTTTTGGAGATCGGTCATGGAAATTTAATATGTCATTCCCGCGAAAGCGGGAATCCAGACCTCAAGGTTTCGCACTCTTAAAACCTGGATTCCCGCGTTCGCGGGAATGACATTCCAATAAGATTTACTTATTTTACTTTGAAACTCTGTACCGATTTTTCCAGCGCGGGACGGAACGCCGCTTCGAGTTCGTTCGGCCATGAGACGGTGATGCGATACACACTCTGGCCGGACATGAGGAAATACGTCTTAGCCGTTGCGCCGCTCGTGCCATAGCTCAATACTTTTGCAGGCTTCCCGGAAAGCGAGGCGCTCTGCGGCGAAGCGCCGCGATAAATCGCGCTCTTTGCATTTTCCGTTACATATTTATCGAGATCGATACCTTTTCCCGCCGAATTGACGTCAACTCGCACCATTGCGTCCGCGCGCTCGCCTTTAATTTCCACGCCGCCGGACATTGGCGAAGCGGAAAAATTATCGGGATATTGGATGGAATATCCGGAGCCGCTATAGGTCGAAAAAGTTTCCGACGGTTTCATTTGCTCCATCATGGCGCTCATGCTGGCGCTGTCGATTTTTCCTCCGGTGATTTTTAGCACAAACGCCGGCTGAACGGATTGTTCCGATGCATCGAAAATCGGTTTATATTTCTCCATGCGCTTGGCGCCGAAGGTCGCCACGTCGAAATAGGTTAGGAGGGAATCTTTATTGGCGAAGATACGATAGCCGGAGATGCCGTTTTCGTCTCCCGGCATGGTGTACGTTACTTTGAGAGCGGGAAGGCCGCCGAGCGTGCCGGGTTCCGGAGTGCCATAAGTGACGTTATCGTAAGGCTTAAAATTAGCCGCCTCTTTTTCTTTTGTCGTGTGTTCCATGGCTCCGGTCTCGATGCGCGCGCCAAAATCGCCCTCGGTAAAATTCTGAAAGCGCGTTTCCGTCGATGGCGAGGAGTAATACGTGGTTTTCGATCCCGGCACGGATTCGACGGACCACGCTTTTGGCGCTTTGAAGGTAAAGCGGTAAACGAGGTCCTTATACGTAGCCATTTCGCCCGGCTGCATGGGCGTCATGTCTTCGTCCTTTTTCGCGCAGCTTGCAAGCGAAAGGATCGAAACGACAATGGTTAATGCTAATGAGAATTTCTGTTTCATTCGTAATTCGTTGTGTTTTATTCGTAACTATTTAATCGGTGTAGAGCTATTCCAAAACCGGATATTTGCGTCAAGCCCTTGTTTCCGAAGCTGCTCCGATAATTTCAGAAGCGATGTCAAGGTGCTGTCTAAACGCATTGCGAAGCCCTCGTCTTTCGTCAACCGGTAGAGCAGCGTGTTCTTCCGATCTGCGCTTGCGAGCAGGCTATCGATGCGCGCCATCGCGGCGCGGGCATCCGCAATCGCGCGACCTCCGGAATCTATAAACACGCGAAGGCCCACTCTGTTCTCCCCGGCGATTGCGGAAAGTGTTCGAAGAGCCGAATCCGCTTCATTGATAGTTCGTGAAATTGCGGGACCATTCTCTGCAAGGAGCGCGGAGGCGCGCGTTGCGGCATCGTCCACGTGTGTGAGTGCGCCGCTCGCTTTGTCGAGTGTTCGGTCGAGCTTTGTCTTCAAGGTGTCGCCCTGCATAAGGTTAGTGAGCGAGGTGAAGAGTGTATCCGCTTTGCCAGTAATAGATTGAATAGAGCCCGAGAGCGATGTGACCATTGCCACCATCGAGCCGATGTCCCCGGCGAACATGCCGGGAATGATAGCGTTCGAATCGAGCGGGTGCGGGGAAATTCCCGTTTTAAGCTCGATTTTTTTTCCGCTCATGAGTTCGAGCATGGAAATCGAAGCAAAGGCGTCCGACCGTAAGTCGATATGCTCCGGAAACGACATTGTCACGAGGACGTCCGAATGGCGGACATCGATGTCCTGCACCGTCCCGCGTTTTACACCATTGATCGTAACGGGATCGCCGCGCTCGAGCCCTCCAACGTCCGCGAACACGGCACGGTATTTCACATCGTGGTTTGACGTATTCCAGCCTTTCGCCCATCCGATGCCGACGAGCAGCAGCGCAATGCCCACAAGCACTGTCAGCCCGACTTTAATGTCCGTTCGCTCTTCGTTTGTCACTTGCGATAAATTAGTAAGATATTACTTAAATCAGGATGCATACGTAACATTGTCCTCATCCCATAAATGCCTGTTCAGACAACTCTTTGCGCGAAAAAAGCATTATAGCAGGTTCGGAATTTTACCGAGCCTATTTTTACCCCATTTTTTCACGTGCCAAAAGTAGCCAAACAGACGAAATTGAAGCCGCAGCCAGCGAAAATTGTCGCAAATGGCAGAAATGGGCATGCCAGCAAGATTATGCCTCAAAAGCCGAGTTTACCCTCTTCCGCGCGACCCATTTCGGTCCGAGGAGCGAGAGTGCATAACCTGAAAAACATCTCGCTCGATCTCAAGCGAAACAAGCTGCATGTGTTTACCGGCGTGAGCGGCTCGGGCAAGTCCTCGCTCGCGTTCGACACGCTATATGCCGAAGGGCAGCGCCGCTATGTCGAAAGCCTTTCGGTCTATGCCCGGCAGTTTCTCGAACGTATGACCAAACCGGAGGTCGATTCGATTACCGGCATCAGCCCGGCCGTTGCGATCGAGCAGAAAACGTTGACGCGCAACCCGCGCTCGACCGTCGGTACGACAACGGAAATTTACGATTATTTAAGGCTCCTGTTCGCGCGTGTGGGCCATACCTATTGCGTTCGATGCGGGCGTTTGGTGCGGAAAGACACTCCTCGTTCGATCATAGAGTCTATTGCCGAACGCGCCAAGGACGGGCAGAAATTTTACATTATGTTTCCGATGTACCGGCATGAACAGCAGGGGTGGCATGCCGAATGGGACAACCTTCGCGCGCAAGGGTTTTCCCGAATCGTGCTGCAAGGCGAAGACCGGATTCTCGATCTCTCCTCCGAAAATCCGAAGCAGCTCGATCCGGCGAAAGTCAGAATATTGATTGATCGCTTAGTATGGAGGCCAAACGACGAGGCGCTCGCTTCACGCATTGCGGATTCGGTCGAATCGGCACTCCGAGAAGGCGCGGGCCGTGCGACGGTGGCCTATCTCAAAGGCGATGGCTCTACCGAAGAAGAAAAATTTTCCGAACACTTCGAATGCGCGACCGACGGACTTCCTTACGATGAGCCGGAGCCGAAATTATTCTCATTCAACAATCCATATGGCGCGTGCCCGGAATGCCAGGGATTTGGCCGCGCGATGGGGATCGATCCCGATCTCGTAATTCCCGATCCGAGCCGTTCCCTGCGCGGCGGCGCGGTGGTCTGCTGGCGAGGCGCGAGCTCTTCGGAATATCTGAGCGATCTCGCGCTCGTTGCGCGGCAAGCGAATCTCCAGATGGAAATTCCTTATAGCTCGCTGACGGAGCACGAAAAAAAAATCGTCTGGGATGGCTATGGTGCGTTCGGCGGGATTCGCGGATTTTTTTCGGATTTAGAAAAAAAGACGTACAAGCTCCAAAACCGCGTGATGCTTTCCCGGTTTCGCGGATTTACCACCTGCCCGAAATGCCGTGGCTCGCGGTTGCGTCCGGCTGCGATGAATGTTCGCGTCGCCGGAAAAACGATTCACGACATTGTCCAAATAACGATTGCCGAAGCGCGGCAGTTGTTCGAGACGCTCGCGCTCTCTGATTATGAACGGACGATAGCCGCTCGCATTATCGACGAGCTTCGCAAGCGGACCCGCTACTTGGATGAAGTTGGCCTTAGCTATTTGACGCTGGAACGGCTTTCGAACACGCTTTCCGGCGGCGAATCGCAGCGCATCAATCTTGCAACGTCGCTCGGCAGCGCGTTGACCGGCACGCTTTATGTGCTCGATGAGCCAAGCATTGGATTGCATCCGCGCGATACGGAAAAATTGCTCCGAATTTTAAAGAACGTCCGCGATCTTGGAAATACCGTGATCGTCGTCGAGCACGATGAGGAAGTCATGCGCTCTGCGGATGAAATTGTCGATTTCGGGCCTCACGCGGGCGAACGGGGCGGCGAGATATTGTATCAAGGCCCTCCTTCGGAAATGGAAGCGGGTAGCAAAAGTGCGTCGCTCACTGCCAAATACTTGCGCGGCGAGCTTGCAATACCCATTCCAAAAAAACGTCGGCGCGTCGATCTGAAGTATGCGATTGCCATTCAAGGTGCAAATGCAAATAATTTGAAAACGGTAGATGTTAGGTTCCCACTCGAATCCTTCGTTGTCGTGACGGGGGTCTCCGGCTCTGGAAAATCGACTTTAGTGCATTCGGTGCTTTATGCAGGCCTGAAAAAGCTGAAAGGGGAGAACATCGGCCCGGTCGGTGCGCACCGCGAAATTAAAGGCGAGGATTCGGTCGGCCACATCGAGCTTATCGACCAAACGCCGATTGGCCGAACGCCGCGCT
>PLYO01000047.1 GCA_003151825.1 Ignavibacteriota bacterium | reverse complement strand
CAAAAAAGCGCATTGGGAACAAAAATATCGTCCGTAAATTTGGCTTCTCCTGTTACTTTCTTGCGAGAATCGAGTAATGGCGTTCGTTTGCCAATGATTGAGTGTGATGTAGCGCCGGCGTCCTCGCCGGTCCCCCTTCGTCCAGGGAGGCTGGGGACCGGCGAGGACGCCGGCGCTACAATCGATTCCACTAACGCCGGCAGCTTCCGGTATTCATCCGGCCCGACCACGAGATCGACAATGCTGCCGGAATTTTTCAGCAAATCTTTTCTGAGATGTTCCGCCATGCAGCCAAGCACGCCAATAACTACGTCAGGATTTCGGCGCTTGAGCGATTTCCAATGGTCGAGCCGATTCCAGACTTTCTCTTCGGCATTTTCTCGGATGGCGCAGGTGTTCATAAAGGCGAGATCGGCGCCTTCCAGCTCGCTCGTCGGCGCGTAGCCGGCCTTAAGAAGCACCGAGAGTACGACCTCCGTATCCGCCACATTCATCTGGCAGCCATACGTTTCGATATAAACTTTTTTCATTGCGTTCCGTAGAATTCGAGCGGGGATGCTCCGGTTCCGGGTCAGACCTGCCATAAAAGGAATTTGCACGTCGCAACGAACTGAATTCCTCTTGTATCACGTTGCAACCAAAGACAAAGGACGAAAGGAAAGGCACACATGGAACGTCAACTAAATGTACTTATAGAGCGGGACGAAGATGGCTGGCTTGTCGGCTCCATCGCGGACTTACCGGGTTGCCATACGCAAGCCCGGTCGCTCGATGAGTTGATCGCGCGCATCACCGAAGCGGCTGAACTTTGCTTGGATGTTTCAGGGGATGAAATCGGCAACCTCGAGTTTGTCGGTGTACAACGAATCGCCGTCGAAGTATGAGCAACGTTCCCGCAGTTGGTGGAAAAGATTTGATTCGAGCGCTGAAGGCACTTGGTTTTGAGATTATTCGGAGCCGAGGCAGCCATTTTTGGTTGGAGCATTCCGATGGACGATCGACCGTCATTCCCGTTCATGCAAACGAAACGATCGGGAAGGGGCTTCTTTCGAGGATCTTGAGGGAATGTGAGGTAACCAAAGAGGATTTAAGCCAGCATCTTTAACTTTAACGGCTATTGCTTGCTCAAAAAGAAAAAGAAACGTAGTGACTCCGTAAAATTATTATCCAAATTTAACGGAGCCGCTACGGATTTTTGGAACCGAACGAGACATTTTTAGCTTCTACTACGGTAACACCTGAAGTGAAGATTTCCACGTTCTTTCGATTTGCGCTGCACCTTACGTTTGTAGGGGCGATGGCGCTTACCCTCCTGCCGAGTGCCGATGCACAGCCGCTGACGATCGGCGTTCATGCGGCCGTGGTGGATTCATGCCTTTCCAAATGGCCGGTCGTACCGAGCGGTGTCGAATCCGGCGATTCCATTTGCTTGGGCGCAACCTTTTGGGAAATCGAGGGGCATTTGCTCTTTCATATCGATTCCGCCGAGCATACGCTGACGCATGTCGATTGGTCCGCGTACATGCCGATTCCTCGCCCGCGCGCGGATACCATCGCAAAAGAGATTGCGACTTCGCTCGGCCCCTGCGCCCGCGCACGCAACAGCGATTGGGTCTATTGGATTTGGGACAACGATGAAATCCATTATTCGCTCGGATACAACATGGGGACGCTCCGGCTCGAGGAGTTCGAGGAACAGGTGTCGCTCAATCAGGCGTGTGGGTTTCACTAAGCAATGATGAATTATGAATAGCTTGTCCTGAGTTTGTCGAAGGAATGAATTATGAAACTGAGAATAGCCATAGCATTTTTCATAATTCATCATTCATCATTCATAATTTCTCCAGCGTATGCGCAATACTGGCATGCACTGCCAACGGTCGGCAAAGGGGATGAGGTTGCTGCCGGGTTTTCAAACGACAGCAAAAAAATCTTCTTTCTCAAGAGCGATAGTGGAGTTGCGAATGTTTGGAGCATGGTCATCGCCGATAAATATGGCGGGATTATCGCCGGCCCGAAGAACCCTCCTACGCAAATCACGCATTTTACTGGCCGTGGGGTAGCCCGTTTCTTTCATTTGCTGAATCGCCCGGAGATTGTCTATATGCGGCTCGCGGCAAATGGGAAGGATTACCATATCTATCGCATGAAAGACGATGATTCCGAGCAGCCGCAGGACCTCACGCCCGGCGGCGATGGCGTGACGAGCGAGATGATCGGCGCATCCTACGATGGCCGCTATGTCTATTACACGAACAATGCGGTGAACCGCGATAAAGTGGATTGTTATCGTTACGATACCCGGCAATTTGCGAGCGATCTTATTTTCCCGAACGATAAAGATTACCAGGTCCTTGCCTGGACGCGCGACCAGAACAAACTGCTCGTTGAGGATTCCTCCGAGCATTCGTTTATGATATACGATATTGAAACGACCGAACGGTCGCCGCTCAAAGCACCTGATGGCAGGAGTGTCACTTCCGCGAGCTTCGATCCGACCGATAAAACTGCGTATGGAATCAGATGGTTTAGTTCCATGGTCAATACGAAAGGCGGAGAAAAACTCGATTCGAATACATTCAACGCGATGGAGAAAGAAGGAAGCTTCGAGGTAGATTACTCTCTAAATTGTAAATACAAAATTACCCATCTCCCTGGCCTATGGGAAGTCAAAAACATTGCCACCGGCGAACGCTTGCCGCTGCCCGAAGGCGCGCGCCCGCTTGCCATTACGCCGAAAGAGACGTTGCTCGTTTACGCCGTTGGCCCAAAGCTGTATCTCTACGATATTGCGAAGAATGCCAGCACGGAGCTCACGGCGGTGCGATAACTCTCGGAATTGAGCCTACCGCGCGATCTCCACTTTCGCAGACTGACCGCCTAACCGCAGAAAATACGTTCCCGGCAGGAGATGCGACACATCCAGCGACCCCTCGCCCATGGGGAGAGGGGAAGGGGTGAGGGCTTCCCGGCCCATAAGATCGAAAAGGTGCGCGGTTCCCGGTTGCCCGCCCATAATTTGCAGCACGCCCGATGCCGGATTTGGAAACACGCGAAGGGCGCTACCCGCAGGTGCAGCCCCACCCTCCGCCACGCCCAGCGGCCCCGGCGTGAATACTTCGTTGACGTTGACACTCACAGCAGCGCCGGTATTATCCGTTCCTCCAATCGCGTAGATTTTACCATTGATGGCATCGGAAACAAGGTCTGACCGTGCGATTAGCATATTGGGACCAATGCTCCAGATATTGGTAAAAGTATCGAAAATATCGAGCGTCTTACTATCGTCAATCCCTCCCATAACATATATTTTTCCATCGAGAAAACTCGCAGAACAATCGGTAAGCGCGCCGGGCATCGATGGGCCAGCACTCCACGCATTTGTTGCAGAATCGAAAATCACGACAGAGTCAAGCAGTCCATTGTGTTCACCAATTCCAAACCCACCCATCACATAAATTTTTCCACCAACCGCGCACGACGCAAAGTATGAGCGAGGAGCCGGCAGATGGGGAGCCGTGCTCCAGGTTTCGGTTACAGGGTCGAAAACGTCAACGGAACTATCTTTGTAACCCCCAATTAAATATATCTTTCCTCCTATGACAGCCGATCCCTGGCCGTATCGAGCGATAGGCATCCGCGGACCTGCACTCCATGCATTCGTCGCGGAATCGAAAATCTCCACCGTTGCCGAACCATCAGAATTTGAATCGGCTACGAATGCATAAATTTTCCCGTTTAGCGCATTGCAACTGGGGTAGGTTGATGATATGGGCAAGCTCGGCCCCTGGATCCAAATGTGAGTAACAGGATTAAAAATTTGGACTGCTTGCGAAAAAATATCAAAGCCCGGATCATACGCTCCTCCTATTATATAAATCTTGCCGTTAAAAATGCAAGAACCGGCTTCGGCCACGGAGGAAAATCCATTCGACGAGTCCGTTGCCCAAGTGCCCTGACAACGGCCCTCGCGAGCGGCACAGAGTGTGAGCAATACCAACAAAGCACGGTAAAGCTGTTTCATAAATTTCTTCTCCCATTTGATTTAATGCCCAACAATGAATTTTGCGGTTTCCGTGCCTGCCTCAGAGATGAGACGGTAGGCACTCGGAACTTTTATTGTGGCCCGTTCTTCACCTCGATCATCACGCGGCGGTTGATGGCTTTGCCTTGCGGGGTATCGTTGGGCGCGATGGGCCGCGCCATGCCGTAGCCTTTGGCGGTGAGCCGCTCCGGCCCGACGCCCTGCTCGGTTAGAAAATGGCACACCGCCTCGGCGCGCTGCTGGGATAATATGATATTGCGACCGGGATCGCCATCGGCGTCGGTATGTCCCTGCACCTCGATGCGGATGGTGGAAAGCCGCTTCATGACATCCGCTACTTTCTTTAGCGTTTCCTTCGACTGCACTGTAATCGTGCTGCGCCCGACATCGAAGAGCACGTTGTCGAGCCGGAAGACGGAGCCTTGCAGATCCTTCGCAGTCAGGCTGGGATCGAACATATCTCCGTGCGGCAGATGGAATCCCGGTCGCAGTTCTTCTTTGAGTCCGAGTTTCCAGATGTCGCTTTTGCCGAACCCGCGCGTGGAACTTTCGTGGGCGCTCGAAAAATACGCCGTGTCGCCGCGTGCGCCGAGCGTAAAATACGCGTCGAACGACGGCGTGTTGACCGGCTCGCCAAGATTGCGCGGCTCGGACCAATGCAACCACGTATCGTCGAGCCGCCGCGCGACGAAAATATCGAATCCGCCAAATCCACCACGGCCATTTGTCGAAAAATAAAGTGTGTGGTCGTCGTAAGCGATGAAAGGCGAGATTTCGTCCATCGGCGTATTTAGTTCCGCAATCGGTTCCGGTCGCGACCACTTCAAGCCGCCGAGATGGTGCGAAAGATAAAGATCGTGCTGGCCTTTGCCATCTTTGCGGTCGAGCGCGAGTATCATCGTCTGCTCGTCGCTGGAAACGGTCATCGTCGCGTTGGTGGTGTCGTTATAGTAGTCTTCGATGTCGAGCGGCTCCGGGAAGGCCCAGGAGCCATCGGGCTGCTTCTCGGACATCGAGAATCCCTTGGAGCCGGTGCCATCGGGATTATAAATATTCTGTAGATAAAGATGCGTCGCGGTGCTGTTGATGGCGCGGACGCCATCGTAATTCGCGGTGTTCAGCGGCCCCGGAAGCCGCTCGGCCTTCGCCCATGTGCCATCGGCTTGCCGCGTTGAATACCAAATATCCTCGTCGTTGGGATTCGTCGCGTAGCCGGCATTCGCCGGATCGCCCTTGCGCGTAAAGAACATCGTCGTTTCGTCCGGCGTGAGAACGGGCGCGAGTTCGCTGTATTGGGAATTGATATTCGGCCCGAGATTGATACGCTCGAACGTCAGCGATTTCGGCGTAGTGTCTGCGGAAGGCGGCGGGATTTTTATTTCTGAGCCGACCGGCTCCGGCTTGTCTTGCGCGCGGAGCACAACGGGAGCCGCAAAACACCCCGCGAAGCAGAGCAAGCGGATAATTTTCGTATCCAAATTCCTTCTGGCAAACATGCCAGAAGGAACGGCACGCGCCCGGCGACCGGTTCCCGAACCCGCTGCGGCAGGGCAATTATTCCTTCACAAATTTCGCCCGGCTTAGATTATCGGGCTATCTTTCGCGATGCTTCCACAGCTTCCATGCGCCGTTCAAGATCGGCAATGGTTTTTTCCTGAGATTCTTCTTTCGCGTGTTCCTTTTTCAGTTCCTCTAATAATAATACCGATAGCATCGGATATTTCACTGCGTCCGGTATCATTTCATCCGAGGAAGAGCCGGGGATTACATCTTTTGCGCGGGCATATTCGGCAAGATCGGGAATTACTTTCGCAACATCCTCGGCAACAAGACCGAAATATTCCTTCCCATCTATTTTCGAGGTATAACTGACGGGGCGAAGATCGTACAGCTTGTCCGTATTAATGTCGAGATCGTGAATATCCGTTTTGTACCGCGCCGAGGAGGTGCTCCGCATGATTTGCCCATTCGAAGCAATAACCATATTTGCGGATGCGGCTGTCGTTGCCGCATACGCGCCCTGGCAATAAAGCGAAGTTACATTTGCATTGCCAATTACAACCTCATTGCTAACGGTTGCCTGCGCGCCACTGCCGAGTGTGGTCGTGTTATTGAGACTCGTCGTAGTTGGGCCGGCGGCGTCACCGATTGCCGTATTATCATTCCCATTCGTGTCTATATTGAGAGCGAGATAACCGAGCGCCGTGTTGCGATAGCCAGAAGAGTTAGAATAGAGGGCATGATAACCCACTCCCGTATTATATGCACCAGTGCTATTGGCTGTTAACGCCTTCGAACCGACTGCGGTATTTGCGGTTCCGCTATCGAGTGTAGCCACGTGATTTTGTGTGAACGACCAGCCATCGTTACCAAGGGCAGCATCTCCAATAGCGACAAGAAAGGAGTCGATGTGGTTGAATCCGAGAGCATATTGTCCTATTGCCACGTTATATGAACCGATCGTATTGTTGTTTAATAAAGCATACCCAATCGCAACATTGGATACACCTGTAGTGTTATGCATGAGATCACCTCCTCCAATGGCCACATTGCCTCCGCCGTTCGTGTTATACTCTAATGCACTATTACCAATAGCAACGTTGCTGAACCCAGCGGTATCGTAATAGAGCGCGTTCGTACCGATCGCTATTTCCTCAGAGGTATTATAATTAGAATTCAGCGCTTGGTTTCCTATCGCAAGATTGCCCCATCCACTCGTATTTAACTTCATCGACTGGTACCCAATCGCAATGTTACTGAAACCTGTGGTGTTCCTTGCAAGAGACGAAGTTCCAATTGCTACATTTTTGTAACCAATAGTATTAGCGAAGAGGGAGCTGTCGCCGAAAGCGGAGTTACCAGAGCCACTTGTATTCGAGTGAAGCGATTGGATTCCTACGGCGGTATTGCTATTTTCTCCAGAATTGTTAACTCCCGACCCCGCTCCGAGATAGACGCTTGAGCCATCGTCCCTCGCATCGCCGAGGTCTTTAATAGAATCCGCTGCAACCCCGGTTACACTCTCAGGCCGCCATGCCGAACCGCTCCATACGAGGATCTGGCCCGAGGTGGCATTCTGGCTCGCAAACCCAATAGTTGCCGCCGGGCCGTTGGGATTCGTTATTTTTATCGTGCTATCGGAATTCAGAATCGACTGAATGCCGGTATTGCTAACCGAGATCGTTGCCGGTTTCCATGCGGAACCGTTCCATTCGAGAACCTGGCCCGAGGACGCATTTTGTTTACCAAGCGAGATCGTTGCGATTGGGCCGCTCCCGCTCGTGATCGTAATGGAACTATCCGAATTCTGCACTGCCTGAATTCCTGTTCCACCGGTAAAAGTAGCGGAGTGAATGGTTATGGTCGTTCCCGTATCGGCGATCGTCGTTCCTCCCGAACCGACAAGCGTGAGCTTTCCGCCCGCCGTATTGACAGATTGCACCCCGTTATTACCAATGGTAAGATTTCCAACGCTATTAGCGATGGTGATCCCGTTAGTTCCCGAAAGCGTCAACGCGCCATAAAATCCATTCACGCTGGTTACCACGCCGCCGGAAACCGTGTTAGCGATGGACGCGCGCGTGGCATTGGTGGCGTTTGCAGCATTCGTGGCATAACTTGCCGTATCGGCATTCAATGCCCGAAATGCATACGGCGCAAAGCCCACTTCGGAACGCGGAGATAGTTCCGGCGCGTCATTCACCGAAACGGCGAGATAATACTGCTTTGTAAAATCGAGCGAGGGCAAGAGCGGCGTCACGCTCCCAATCGCCATGTTGAAAATCCCGTTCTGAACCGGGACGATTTGCGTTTCGGAATAAATCGGCGAACCGCCGGTTTGGGCGGTATAAATTAGAATTTTAAGCGTGTCCGTACCGTTGACGTTAGCTCCATTATTTTGGAGGACACCTTGATAGGAAATGGTGGGCGCGGTTTGAGCCGATGCAGTTGAATGAATGAGCGAAAGCAGCGCGATGGCCGCGAATGCAGAGATGATGATGTGGTTGCGTTTCATGATTGTGTGGGAAATTGGTTAAATATCCAAAAATTCATTTATTACCCTAATGGAACGACACGCCAGATACCCCAAACGTTACAAGGAAAATGAAAAAAGAATTAGCATGCAATTGTCATTCCCACGAAACGCCTGCCCTCGATCCGGTCGAGAGCAGGCGTTTTGCGTGCATAGCATGTACAAAAACCATTTGAGCTAAAAATCCAACCATCGAACATAAGGCCCGGCGGTCTGATAATTATGAATATGCGATGGAACTATAGGCGGAAAACGCATGATGTGCCATCGCTATAATAGATCGTAAATATAAAGTTTGTGAACGTTCCATTGGTGTTACACATGTTACCAAAGAGCGTACCGCCATGCATAAGATAGATGCCTGTGCTTCCGATCAAATTGCCAGGCCCTGCACTACAAACCGAAGCAGTACCTAACGATCCCATCTCCCAGTAAATAGGGGGAGGGGGAGGGGTAGGTGCAACAATAGCCAGACAGGTTTGCCAGCATACTCCAAGTGGAGGAGTTATCGTAATGCTATCGACGTAGCAAGTTGCTGAGTCGTTTAAAAGGATCATAAAATAAGGTGCAGAAGTACAAACCCCTCCATCGCATGTATCTTCTGGAGTACAAGGGCACTCAAGATCCATTCCAGTGTCAAGAAGAATAGTGATCCACCCGCAATGAAGATTGCATGGCTGCGCCCTTGCGCTTGAATGAATACATAACACGCTGCAACCGAGGAGCGCCGCAGCAGCGAATGCGGTGAGTTTTTGTTTTAAGAATGAATTTTTCATCGTCGTAAGAAGTTGATTTGGTTAGTAGGTCCGCAGCCGGGAGTGGTAAACTAAACGATATTTAGGAGTTTGGCTTTCCTCCCGGTCGGCGGCATTAATTACAGTGCAAAATTACAAAACCGGAGCATAGATATCCTCTCGACAAACCCTACTATTTTCATCGATTTTTTTATGATGGAGCGGGTAATCGTTAGCTATATGCATATTCGGGGCTGGAACGGGATAATGATATTCTCGGTCTAAATTGGTTAATTCATCGTTTGAATTAATTAATTCGTTTAGACGTTGCATTTTACTGTGATTGACAAAGATCAGGGAGGGTGGTTAGACTACGAGGAGCGGCTTGTCCGCATGTATCCTCACTTTTCCGGCAACCTTGCCCGCAAGCATCTGAACCTCGGCAAACACGATAGAAGGCTCTGCGCTTATACGCTGCTGGAGTTAAGCGTTGAGGCTATCGCCGATGTAACCGGTTCCCATGTCCCAAGCATCTATTCCGCCCTGTCGAAGCTTTGGCCCAAACTCGGTTTATCGGGCAGCGATATGCTTCTGCCCTACCTCCACAGCCTTACAAGCGAAGCATCGATTCGCTATCTCCCAATCCCGGAAAATCCCGCCGCAAGAGGCTATCCGCGAAGGACGGCCCAAAGATTTCGTAACTTTGTAGGAATAATTTGGGCATGAGGGTGCGGGGGAAGCCCGCGCGGTCATGTTTTCGGCCATTTGGGCATCACTGTTTTTCTATTTTTTTACACGATTTCGCATGAATTTCAACGTACAAACCACCACCTGGAAAAAAGTCCGCGCCACTACGGTCGCATTTTTTCAAACGGAAGAGAAACGCGGTATCCGGGCCACCATCAAGGGTCTGGGGCGCACGAGCGCCGGCGCGTCCGCCGAAACGCTGCTTGCAACCGGCGACATGGCCGGCAAAAAGGACGAGATTTTCGTCCTTTATCCTCGGCGAAGCGAATCGGCGGCAAAGCGCGTTTTTTTGGTCGGGCTGGGCAAGGCGGACAAGCTTTCGCTCGAAACCGTCCGGCGGGCTTCCGCCTGCGCGGCAAAGAAAGCTCAGAAGATGAAATCGAAATCGCTGGCCATCGTGCTTCCGGCCGTGAAGGGCGCTTCGGGCGCGGAAATCGCCTCGGCAGCGGTGGAGGGAATTCTGCTCGGTCTTTATAAATTCGATAAATTTTTCAAGAAAGAAGAGCCGACGGTTCCGATCGAAAATGTCGTCATTATTGACGATGGCACGAGCCTTCGCGGATCGAGCGCAGCGGAAGTGAAAGCCGCAATCGAAGAGACGCAAACCATTACAAACGCCACCATCTTCGCGCGCGAAATGGAAAATGAACCCTCGAATAATAAATTTCCCGAGACGCTCGCGAACTGGGCGAAAGAAGTCGGGCAAGCGCATGGCGTGAAGGTAACCATCTTCGGACCGAAGGAACTTGCGGCAAATAAAATGGTCGGAATCCTCGGCGTCAATCAGGGAAGCGCGAAAGAGGCCAGGTTCATCATGATGGAATATATGGGCGCGCCGAAGAAGGACACACCTCCCATCGTGCTCGTCGGTAAGGGAATTACATTCGATACGGGCGGCATTTCCATCAAACCGGCTCCCGGCATGGGCGAAATGAAAGGCGATATGTCCGGCGCCGCAACGGTGATCGCGACAATGAAATCCGTGGCTTCGCTAAAGCTTCCGGTCAACGTGGTTGGCTTGGTATCGAGTGCGGAGAATATGCCCTCCGGCACTGCCATGCGCCCCGGCGATATTTTGACTTATTCTAACGGACTTTCTGTTGAAGTGGATAACACGGATGCCGAAGGCCGTCTTGTGCTTGCGGACGCGCTCATCTGGGCGGAACGATACAAGCCGAAATCGGTCATCGATCTGGCTACGCTGACGGGCGCCTGCGTCATTGCGCTCGGACACGTCACCACCGGCATGATGGGCAACGATACTTCGATGATGGAGCGTTTGAAGCGCGCCGGCGATGCCACCTACGAGCGCGTGTGCGAACTGCCGATTTACGACGAATATGACGAGCTTATCAAATCCGACGTGGCCGATATTAAAAACGTGGGCGGACGCTGGGGCGGAGCGATTACAGCGGCGATGTTCTTAAAGCGCTTCACCAATTACCCGTGGGTACACTTAGACATCGCTGGGACCGCGATCTCGGACACTGCCGGGGATTATATCCCCAAAGGCGGCACCGGGGTAGGCGTCCGGCTTTTGACGCGTATGTTAAAGGAAGAAGCGAATGCGTAGGAAGTGCTGAGTGCTAAAGTGCTGAGTGCTGAAATTCGAAGCATTTCACTTCTCCGATATGCTATTTATCTGAATAATTTTTATGAAGACCATCCAACGAACCCTCCTTCTGACGGTGCTTGCCACGTTCGCATTCGAGCTTGCCGGCTGCGGCGCGGCCGACGTGCAATCTGCCAAGCTCTACCGGCAGCGGCGCGATTACCCTATGGCGGATAAAATGCTCCAGCGCGCCATCACCGAAGATCCGACGAACGACGAGGCGTGGTATCTCTATGCCGAGAATCTGAACGACCTCAAGGAATTTGAAAAAATAGCATCCATCATCGACACCGCCATGCTCTACTCCATTACCCACCGGGAAGAACTGCGGGTCCTGCGGCATAACACGTGGATCGAGCTCTATAATGGCGGCGCGGGCGCTTACAATGCCAACCCCGAATCTAAAGAAGCGCAGCAGAACGCCATCGGCTATTTGGAGAGCGCGCAAAAGCTCGAACCGGAACAGCCCGAAACCTACGAGCTTTTGGGCGAGGTCTATTATGCCGCCGGTGACACGGCAAAAGGCTTGGGTAATTATCTTGCCGAGATCAATGAAGTGAGCGCCTCCTACGATCAGGGTGTCACGATGGGCCTGATGCTGCATATGACCCCGGAAGCCGTCGAGCGGGCCGTGGGTGGCGCGCCGGCAAAAAAGCAGACCGTCTCCATTGGCGGGACGGACAGCGCGTTAGTTTATATCTACCCCAACAAGCAGGCCTATATTTATTTTGAGCGTCAAGTGAAGCCGCCCCATGCCTGGGAGCTTACCGGCTGGCGCGTTACCGCATCGGAGGTCGACGGCATGCAGCCTCTGCAAGTCCTGACACAGCCGTATGAATTCGTTGCCAACGATTATTACCAAAAGGGTCTTGCCGCGCAGCGGAGCGGCGACAAAGCCGCGGCGAACGCGCAGTTCGAAAAGGCCATTCCACTGCTGATGACGCTCCAGCAAATCGATCCTTCGAATGATTTTGCTTCCCAAGCCATTCCGGACATCTACACGCGCATGGAACGCACGGAAAAAGCCAAGCAGGAATACGAGCGCATTCTGGCCGACCATCCTTCGAAAGAGATGTACATCTCCTATGGCACGCTGCTGCTCAAATCGAATGATTATCAGGACGCGATCACGGCCTACCAAAAAGCGCTGGCCCTCGCGCCGGCGGACGAATCCGCACTATACAACATCGCCGCAGCGTATAAGAACTTAGCCGCTGCGGACCAGAAGGATAAAAAGCCCGAATATAAGACCGAGCTTGAACAATCCACCGATTATTTCGAGAAACTGCGCGCCATCAATAAGAGCGATCCTGCCACGCTGATGAACTTGGTCGAGAACTACGATATTCTTGGCCAAAAAGATAAGGTCATCTCGCTCGTCGCGGATCTCGAAGCACTGAAAACAAGCGATGCGGCAAACTCCCATGAATACTGGGACTTACTCGCTCGCGTCTATGCACGCGCCAACCGCTCCGCCGACGCGCAGGCCGCTTACAAAAAATCCGACGAATTAAAACAAGCGGGTCATTAACAGTATTTGCACGTGTAGCACCGGGAGTATACTCCCGGTGCTACACGTTTCTCAAAAAAATATCATGGCAAACCAAGACCCCGTTCAACAACCCCCGATCCAGCAGCAGCTCCAGGTCGAACTCGGCGAAAAAGAAGCGGAGGGAATTTATTCCAATCTCGCGATCATCACCCACTCTCCAGCCGAGTTCATCATTGATTTCACGCGCGTCACGCCCGGTGTACCGCGCGCGCGTGTGCTTTCGCGCATCATCATGACGCCGCAGCACTTCAAACTTTTGCTCAACGCCATGCGCGAAAACATCGAACGCTTCGAGCAGCAATACGGCGAAATCAAAACCGGGCAGGGCGAGCATCCTTTCGGTTTCCGCACCTCAGGCCCGACCCAGCTTCCCAGCACGGGAGGGGAAATAGTGCATTAATTTACATCTCCACGTAATCCAAATCCTTCCCAAAGGTTTCGCCGAGGCCGGAGAGCGAAACGATAGCAATGACGAGCGTTACCGCGCCCACAATCGCGGCGGAATAGATTAGCGCATCGCCGGGCGCATAATTTTTCGCGAGCACATCCTTCAGCCATTGAAATGCGAGTGCAATCGGAACGAGCGCTCCACGAACGAAATTGGGAACGGTAATAGCCACGGTTGCGCGGAGATTTGTCCCGAATTGCTCGGCGGCAATCGTTACGAAGAGCGCCCAGTAGCCATTGGCAATACCTAATATCGCGCAGATCGAATAAAATATTTGCGGCGTTGTTCCGCGCTGAAGCAAATACGCAGCCACCAGCGCGCAGGTAGCAAGCATGAACAGGAGCAGCACTTTTTTCCGGCTCTTCATCGCCTGGCTTAGCACACCGCTCGCCATGTTGCCGAAGGTGAGTCCGAGATAAAACCAGAAAATCGATTCCCCTCCGGTGATTTCGCCCGTGACGCCCATCGCTTTCGAGAATTCCGGCGCAAGCGTCATCAGAATTCCAACGAGATACCATGTTGGCAATCCAATCAAAATGCAACGCGCATATTTTGCGAATCGCTTTCGATTACTGAAGAGACTTAAAAAACTGCCGCGCCGAGCAGTCGTCGCTGCAATTTTTTTATACATGCCGGATTCGAGTACGCCGATGCGAAGAATGAGCAGCACAATCCCAAGCGCGCCGCCGATCCAAAAACAGGTTTGCCATCCAAATGCCTGCGCGATAAACCACGCCAGCATCGCGCCCGCAACTCCGATGGATGTGATAAGCGCCGTTCCATATCCGCGATATTCTTTCGAAAGCAGTTCCGAAACGAGCGTAATACCGGCGCCAAGTTCACCGGCAAGGCCAATCCCCGCGATGAATCGGAAGATCGCATATTGCTCGACCGTTTGCACGAAGCCATTCGCGATATTCGCGAGGGAGTATAGAATGATCGAGCCGAAGAGCACCGATAACCTTCCCTTCTTATCGCCGAGCATTCCCCACGCAATGCCGCCCAGGAGCATTCCGGCCATTTGCAGATTCAAGAGATAAATTCCCGTATCGAGAAGCGCCGCGCCCGTCAGCCCAAGCGATTTTAAGCTTGGCACCCGAATGATCGAAAACAAAACGAGATCGTAAATATCGACGAAATATCCAAGCGCCGATATGATTACGGCGCCGCTCAGGATGCTTCGAAGAACCGAACGATTGGGTGCGATAAAATCCATGTTTATGAAACGATTATCGGGTAAGAAGTGGTTGATTTCTTTTCAAAAATACGACAAAATGAAGACCATCTTTGAATCGGCGGTAAGAAAAGAATTAATCGACAGGGTAAGCAAACTTTCGGTACACTCGCTGCGGGTGTTCGGTAACATGCGGCCTGAGCAAGGCTTGCACCATATTAATGAAGCGTTTCGCTTGTATCTTGGTGAAGTAACCTCACCCTATCATGGCAATGCCTTAAAGTCGGCGATCTTTAAGCTCATTACCTTCTCGCCCATACCCATCCCAAGAGAGAAAGGAAAAACCGCTCCGCCGCTGGTCTCGGAAGGAACGTACAATATTCAAACGGAGAAAACGCGGTTTGCTGAGCTGCTGGAGCGCGTTGCATCCAAATCTAAATCAGCCGAATGGCCTATCCATCCGTTCTTCGGCAAGATGACAGGTGACCAATATGGCAAGCTCGGCTACAAGCACACCGATCATCATTTGCAGCAATTTGGGGTTTAGGCGAGTTTACTGCTTCGCGCTTTTACTTCCCATCGTTCTAAGCGATGGCTCGTTCATTGCACTCTGATAATCCGCATACTTAAAACTCGCCAGCGCTTCGACGATCTTATCCTGATCTCGCTTATACACCCACGGACCGCCGCGAAAATGCTGCATGGTGATGAAGTAGGCGGCAAGCTGACCATCGCCGGTCGTAACGTATCCGGCGAGCGCGGTGACACCATTCAACGTTCCCGTTTTACCGTGTGCATTGAATTGTGCAGCAGTACCCTTCATCCGATTTCGCAACGTGCCATCGTAGCCAGCAACGGAAAGCGTATGCGTAAACAGGCTGAACATACCCCGTTGTTTAATTCCAGCCAGCAAGTTAATGACCGAATTTGCACTCACCTGATTCGATCGTGAAAGCCCGGAACCATCGATGAGCGTACAATCCGTTCCATCGACATTGCACACCTCAAGCCAGGAACGCATGAGTTTTCGCGCGCGCTCGTCCGGCGCAGATGCCGCAATCTGCGAGATGGTCGAAAGCTTGCGGAACATGCTCTCGGCCAAATAATTATCGCTGTGTTTATTCATATAAGCCAGCAAGTCGATCAGGCTCGTTTGCTTTTCAGCAATGGTTCGTGAATTGGTGTCTATAGATACACGCTCGACACGCGGCTGGCCTGTAACCGCGATCCCATTTTGTTGCAAACGCGATTTCATCACGGAAGCCATCGCAAGCGGTACATTCTTTATCGGGAATCCATACGTCCGTTGTGCGCGCGCCGGGAACTGGCCGGAAATAACGATCGTCTGCCGGGCATCCATCGGCTCGCCGGAAGAACTGACATGCAGCGTCATCGTGCCGCGAACGAGCCTTCGAATCGTTCTGCGATGTCGGCCCCGGCCAACTCTTCGCACGCGATACGAAGCTGGCGCGCTCGATCTGCCATGATTGACAACGACAATCGAGGCGATGGAAGGATTTACTCGGATACCGAGCGGGGAACCCTTACTATGCCCACCGATGACCGTCACGGTTACGATATTACGATCGAGCGAAAAATTTGGGAATGTTGAAAGCGCGCCGGCTTCGGCTTCATCTTCGTTCTCTTCATCATCGGCAGCAGTGGAATCAACGCTGGCAATCGTTCCATTTTCACCGACGACAGAATCATGCACGGCGATCTCGGATGAATTGTGCGCAGCCATATACTCCTTCGCTTCCGGACTGAGCGGGTTTTCGCCACCCAAATCGCTGATGATGTCCCCTTGAATTTTCGTAATGCCTCTCCTTTGCAGCCCGCTTGCAACGAGATCGAGATCCGCGGAGCGTAGCGTCGGATCGCCGCTGGGCCGAAGATAAACATTCCCAACAATCCGGTCGCCTTCGATTTTTGCGCCTGGCGCAAGATCAAGCTTCGTGGTAAATGCATATTTCGATCCGAGCGCCCAGAGCGTGGAGGATGAGGTAAAGAGTTTTTCGGTCGAGGCTGGCAGCACGCTCTCATCGGGATGGAATGAATAAATATTATGGAGGGAATCATTCGGTTCGAAGAAAACGATCTTTGTACTTACGATACTATGTCTCATTTCGCGGCCATCCAAAATATCCGAAAGCTGCGCTCGAAGATTATTCAAGGCGCCCGCCGTATCGCCCGACCATCCGTTGAAGGATACGCGCATGGGATGCGCGGAGGTATCCACGAAGTGCAGGGAATCATTCGACGCGAGTTTTTTACTCGATGCAAAAAAGTTATTCGCCGTAAAAAAGTTATTCGCGCCAATGGAAAGTACCACCAAGAGCGCAAGTGACGCAAGCGCGCCCAATGTCGGAAGCCGGTTGCGAAAAGAATGCTTTTTTGAGTGTTTCAACAATGACAATAAGCTTGTTTTAACGTTCTAAACCTTCCCGAATAACCTTCTCGGCATTCTTCAGCGCTTCCGAAAGTTTTTCGGGATACTTTCCGCCGGCCTGCGCGAGCTGCGGCCGTCCGCCGCCACGTCCGCCGACAATCTCCGCGATTTTTCCGATGATGTCGCCGGCTTTGATCTTCTTTTCTTTCACGAGATCATCCGAAACCATTGCTACCAACGATACTTTATCCTCTGCAAGTTTCGCGCCAAGCACAGCGACTACGCCACCCTTCATTTCTTCGCGAAGCATTTCTCCGAGCGATTGCAATTCGGCGGCATCACGCGCTTTGATTTCAGCAGTGACTAAAAGGACGGAAGTGACGCCAAGTGGCTTCGCTGTCTTTGAAAGGTTTCGTATTTCATCGCGCCGAGCTTCTAAGCGAAGTTTTGTCAGATCTTTCTCCAACTTTTGTTTTTCGGCAAGCAGCGTTTCGTGCTCACGACTGAGTTCCGAGTATTTCTTTTCCTCGGCGAGAAGCCATTGTTCGATACCTCGGCCTGTTACAGCTTCAATTCTGCGAACGCCGCTCGCAATGCTGGACTCGCTCGTGAATTTGAAAAGACCAATCTCCGCAGTGTTGGCAACATGCGTGCCGCCGCAAAACTCCGTTGAGAATGTCCCGAACTGAACGACATTTACAAGTGATCCATACTTGTCACCAAAGAACATGAGCGCGCCCATCTTTTTCGCTTCCTCGAACGGAATATTGCGATGATGAATCAGCTTGATCGTCTCCCTGATCTTCTCATTCACAATCGCTTCGATCTCCCGCAATTCTTCCGCGCTTACTTTTTGGAAATGACTGAAATCAAAACGCAGATGGTCGGGAGTTACCAACGAACCGGCCTGATGCACATGCTCGCCAAGCACTTTACGAAGCGCAGAGTGCATGAGGTGCGTCGCGGAATGATTCCGCATGATGTCAATGCGGCGGGGGCGGTCGATTTTGGCCATCACTTGCTGTGTTTCTCCAAGGTCATTCGTCTCAGTCTCAAACTCGTGAATGAATGATTCTCCTTCCTTCCTGACATTAATAACTCGAACGATCGGGCTGTATTCACCAAGTTCCAGAATTCCAGTGTCTGCAACTTGCCCACCTGATTCAGCATAGAATGGTGTTCTATCTAATACAACATAATCAAAACCCCCTTCAATAATCGTGGCTTGAGTTTCGAATTCATCATAACCTGTAAAGTCTGTCCGATGATGTTCAAAGGTTTCCCATGAAGTGTCGCCGGTAAGAAATCTTACGATTGGTTTGCTTTTACTCCTTCTGTCAGCTCTGCTCCTTGATTTCTGCTCTCCAAGAAGTTTACTAAACTGTTCTAAATCAACAGTCAACCCGCGTTCTTTTGCTAAAACTTCAGTAAGATCAATTGGGAACCCGAAAGTATCGTATAGCTTAAACGCATCTTCACCAGCGATGATCGGAGATTCCGAATCTTCAATCGAACTTGCAACTTCTTCAAAGAGCGCAAGACCGCGATCGAGCGTTACGTTAAAGCTTTCCTCTTCGGCACGAATAACTTTTTGCACGAGATCGAGGCGGTCACGCATTTCTGGAAAGACGTGCGACATTTGCTCTGATACAACCGCAGCAAGTTCAAATAGAAATGGATCGCGCAATCCAAGATTCCTTCCATATCGCGCAGCACGGCGAAGAATTCGGCGAAGCACATAGCCACGCCCATCGTTACTTGGGAGAGCGCCGTCGGCGATAGCAGCGGTTAGCGTTCTCACATGATCGGCGATGACGCGCGTTGCAATATCGCCGCGCTCATCCGTCCCGTATGTCCTGTTCGTCCTTTTAGAAACCCATTTTATGTAAGGCTCAAAAACATCGATGTCGTAATTCGACGCTTTCTGTTGAAGCACAGCACACGCTCGTTCGAATCCCATCCCGGTATCGACATGCTTCATCGGCAGCTCTTCGAGCGAGCCATCGGGATTGCGATTGTATTGGATAAAAACAAGGTTCCATATCTCTATCACTTCGGGAACTCCGGAATTCACAAGCGCGCCACCGGATTTATCCGGCGTGTGATCGTAATGGATCTCCGAGCATGGACCGCATGGCCCCGTTTCGCCCATTTCCCAGAAATTATCTTTTGCGCCGAAACGCATGATGTGCGTGGGGTCGATGTCGGTTACAGCTTTCCACAGTTCGAAGGATTCATCGTCCGTTTCATAAACGGTTGCGTAGAGACGCGATTTATCGAGCTTCCACACGCTCGTCAGCAGTTCCCACGCCCACGCGATGGCTTCCTTCTTTCCATAATCGCCGAACGACCAGTTCCCAAGCATCTCGAAGAACGTGTGGTGGTATGTATCGTGACCAACTTCTTCCAGATCGTTATGCTTGCCGGACACGCGGATCACTTTCTGCGTATCGGCCGCGCGGGTATAGGAGCGCGAGCCAACGCCCAAGAAAACATCCTTGAACTGGTTCATGCCGGCATTGGTGAACAGGAGGGTCTTATCCCCATGCGGAATCACCGGCGCGCTGGGGACGATCTCGTGCCCGCGCGCCGCAAAAAAGTCGAGGAAAGATTGGCGTATTTCTTTGGAAGTCATGCGTCACGGAAAAACACGAATGTTTAGGGAATGTTCAACAAATTACTCTTTTGCATTGTCATTCCCGCGAAAGCGGGAATCCAGATCTCAAATTCAGAGTAATCTCAAGTCCTGGATTCCCGCTTTCGCGGGAATGACATCTCTCTCGGGTAGGTCACTTTTCAATCCCCTGCGAACCCCTTACGAACCCCCTCCGTTTGGTTTAGCATGAAGAAATTCGTGGTGGTTCTCTTTTGCTTCTTTGCAACGAACGCATTCGCCTCTTCGGCGGATAGCGGGAAGTGTCCGTGGAAGTTGCCGTTTACGATAACCGTTAATGGAGTAGGTAATACTCTAAATGGAGAAAGTTCGCGGACACCTGATCCGGTCAGGGGCGGATATGTGGACGATGATACAAATTATTGGACTTTCAATTCCAATGCAAACTTTAGTATCAGAGTCGATACCACATATCATCCTGGCATATATGCTTCAACTACATTCTCCTTGAGTTCTGATGTTCTGAGTTATACTTTTATGGTTCCCTTAGATTCTTTACCTCCTAGCTCTTATCCAATTTACCAAATGAATACACTCACTATCACGTTTGCACCTGGAACCGATTCGATTATTTCTATGACTGGCGTAGCGATAGACACTTCCCCATCTACGCAAAATTTCCAATATCTGCAAACTTCCCAAATCATCGATTCCTTTAAAATACTATCTTTGAACTTTGATGATACCTCTATTTTTACTACCGATTCATCGTTTTCCGAACATACTATTTCCTTTTCAGAGCGTAGCTTTCAAGATCAGTATTATGGTCAAAATTATTATGATTATACAAATGCTGATTTCACCGCATCCTCCGTCACGCTTTCCGGAATTTTCCGTCCCGCTACTTTTTCCGATCCGCCATCAATAGTTACCGAAACGCCGCAACCGAATAATCTCGCCATTTACGCATCGAATGGTTCCATCGCCTGTTCGTTCGATGTCTCGGATCATGCGAGAGATCTCGAAATATTTTCTCCGCTCGGAATTAGAGAAGCAAGCTTTACCGTCTCGCCGGGACAAACGGGAGCATCACTTCCGCATCTTCCGGCGGGATTTTATTTTGTGAGGCTGGGTAGCTCGTTAGCGAAAATGTATATTGCGAACTAATCGCAGAAACAGCGCGTCTGGTCGTAATAGTTAATGCGGAACAATAGAAGGAATACCGGGAAATCATTCGCGGTCGTTCTCTTAGCGGTTCTTTTTTTGGAAGCGATGGGGATGATGGGTCATCCCGCAGATGTATTCGCTCAGGGTGGCCCGCCGATGATTACTGACGATCCCGGCACGCCGGGCACGGGCCATTGGGAAAATAATTTCGCGTTTGCGCTCGATAATACTCCTTCCGAGCATCTCTACGAAACGCCGATTGTCGATCTTAATTATGGCTGGGGTTCGCGCGTGCAGCTTAAGCTCGAAGTGCCGTGGGTCGTGGTAAAAACACCAGGCGAAAAAGCAGTGACCGGGCTTGCCAATATCGATCCGGGTATAAAAATAAGGTTTTTGGATGAGGATTCCTTCGGAGTCGATGTCGCTACGTATCCATCCTATCGCTTTAATTACACCAACATCTCGAGCATTTTATTTGGTAACCAATTTTTTCTTCCGCTCGAAGTTGCGCGCACCTTTGGCAATGTTCAATTAGATGCGGAAGTGGGAATCGACTTCATAGTCGATCAGCCGGGCCAGTGGAATTACGGCGTCGTCGGGGGGTACAATAGTTCATCGGCGTTCCAATGGTTAGCGGAACTCCATGCCACTTCACAAACCGGCACGGCAACGGAAGTCATGGCTAATATAGGATGCCACTCGAAGATCACCGATGCGCTCTATTTTATCGGCTCGGCCGGGAAGAACCTAACGCCTTCTTCCTATAACGAATATGTCGCGTATCTTGGATTGCAGGTGTTGGTCGAGTAGGGGTTCGGCACTATCGTTGCTATCCCGTCCGTTTAGGCAATGGAATATCGCAGACTTCGCTTCCTTTTGTAACGATGAAATCACAACACGCGAGCAGTACCGCATCGGACGCTCTCAATAAAGTTCCGCAAGTAACGATCGCTTTCTGGATCGTGAAAATTTGCGCCACGACGCTTGGCGAAACGGGCGGCGATGCGCTTTCGATGCAGCTCAATTTGGGTTATGCAGTAAGCACGCTGATCTTTTTGGCTTTTTTCGCGATCACGCTCACGGCGCAACTCAAGGCGACGCGCTACCATCCGGCGTTCTATTGGGCGGTCGTCGTGGCAACAACCACGGTGGGAACCACAACGTCGGATTATATCGACCGCACGCTCGGATTGGGATATGTCTTATCTTCGATCTTGCTATTTACGCTCGTGCTGATAATATTGACCGCCTGGCATTTCTCGACAGGCCGGGTTCGAGTCGATCATGTTACGGATCGCAAAAATGAGACTTTCTATTGGATCACGATTCTTGTTTCCAACACGCTCGGCACGGCGCTTGGCGATTTTGTTGCATCGTCAGCCGGTGTTGGATTCGAAAATGGTGCGCTCATTTTTTCTGCGCTGCTCGTGATCGTGGCCATGCTGCATTATACCACCCGAATTTCGACGAGCGTGCTCTTTTGGAGTGCGTATGTGCTTTCGCGGCCGCTCGGAGCAACGCTCGGCGATACGCTTACCAAGCCCACGGCGCAAGGTGGGTTGAATCTTAGCCGCATCGCATCCTCGCTTGTTATTGCGGTCGTCATGGTCATACTCATAATCATAACACAACGGGCGAAGCGAGAGCGGCGTTTGGCGTGATGCGCGCTAACAACCATTCCATACCTTCCGAATGTTCGAAGGCGAGAAAAATTAAAGGACTCGACACGAAATCGAGAGTCGAAACAATTCAAGCAATGAAATTAGCAATGATCGGCTTAGGCCGGATGGGCGCGAATATGGCCGAGCGGCTTATTCGAGGCGGCCACGAGGTCGCCGGCTTCGATCCAAATGAAGATGCTCGAAAGCTTTTCGAACAGAAGGGGGGGGCGTCCGTTTCGTCCCTCGCCTCGTTGGCGCAGGCTCTTCCAAAACCAAAGATTCTCTGGATGATGGTTCCGGCGGGAGCGCCGGTCGATGAGACGATCGAATCTCTTTTACCGCTTCTCGGTAAGGGTGATATTCTTATCGACGGCGGGAACTCGAATTTCAAGGATTCCATGCGCCGCGCGGAATCGCTGAAGAAAAATGACATCGCCTACGTAGATTGCGGAACGAGCGGAGGAATTTGGGGTCTCGAAGAGGGTTATAGCATGATGATTGGCGGCGATACAAATGTTGTCGAGTCGCTTCGCCCGATTTTCGAGACGCTCGCGCCAGCGAAAGATAAAGGATGGGGTCGCGTCGGGCCATGCGGTGCGGGACATTTTGTGAAGATGGTCCATAACGGCATCGAATACGGCCTCATGCAGGCGTATGCCGAGGGATTTTCGATTATCAAACATAAGAAAGCGTTTACTATCGATGCGCATCAAGTGGCTGAAATTTGGCGGTATGGGAGCGTCGTCCGTTCGTGGCTGCTCGATTTGGCGGCGGATGCGCTCGCAAAAAATCCGAATCTCGAAGGCATTGCGCCGGTCGTCGCCGATTCCGGCGAGGGCCGCTGGACGGTCTTCGAGGCCATTGACAACGATGTGCCGGCGCCCATCATCACGCTTTCGCTCCTCGAGCGTATCCGCTCGCGAGAAGTGGAATCGTTCGGCGATAAACTTCTCTCTGCGCTGCGCAATGAATTTGGCGGTCATGCCATAACGAAAGAATAATAAAGGAATAGCAAGTGTCAACCAAACTCGAACCCACCCTCATCGTTATTTTTGGCGCGACCGGCGATCTCGCGCACCGCAAAATACTTCCCGCGCTCTATGAGATGGCGGTCGAGGGCCAAGTGCCCGAGCAGACGCTCATTCTCGGCGTGGGGCGGAATAAAGGCAAATCCGACGCCGCATTTCGGCAGGATGTGAACCAATCGATTGAAAAATCGGGCGTGAGCGATGCGGACGCCATTACGAAATGGTGCGACACGCGAATATTTTATCAAGGCATTGGCAAAGGGACGCGCGAGGAATTTTCGAAGCTCCACGCGAAAATCACAAGTCTTGAAAAAAAGCACAAGCTGAATGGCAACCGGATTTTTCATCTGGCCATTCCGCCGGAGGGATTTGGACCGACGATTAAATCGCTCGGCGTATCCGAACTAAACAAATCGCTTGGCTGGACGCGGCTCGTCATCGAAAAGCCCTTTGGGCGCGACCTTCAATCCGCGCGGGAATTAAACGATCTGATCCACAAATATTTCGAGGAAAAGCAGGTCTATCGCATCGACCATTATCTCGGCAAGGAGACCGTTCAAAATTTACTGGCGTTCCGTTTCGGAAATTCGCTGTTCGAGTCAGTCTGGAACCGCGAGAAAATAGAGAAAGTCGAGATCATCGTTGCCGAAGAGCTTGGCATCGAATCGCGCGCGGACTATTACGAAAAAAGCGGCGCACTGCGAGATATGGTGCAAAATCATCTCACGCAGCTTCTCACGCTGACCGCAATGGAAATCCCGCTCGCATTCCAATCCGATGATTTGCGTTTCGAAAAAGTAAAAGTTCTCCGCTCGATTGCGCCGATCCGCGCGGAGGATGTCGTGTTCGGCCAATACACGGAAGGCGAAATCGGAGGAAATGGGGTCCGTGGATACCGGCAGGAAGAAGGCGTTCGCAGCGATTCGACGACGCCGACCTTTGTCGCATTAAAAATGCGAGTCGAGAATTGGCGATGGCATGGCGTGCCATTTTATCTCAAGACCGGCAAGCGATTGAAAGATCGCATGTCGGAGATTGTTGTTACGTTCCGATGTCCGCCGGTCGCGCTGTTCAAGTCGTCCGAAGGCAAAGGGACGCAGCCAAACGTGCTCGTTATCGCCATCCAGCCGAACGAAGGCTTTCGCATCTCTTTCCAGGTCAAGCAGCCGGGCCCGGAAATGGCCGTGCAATCCGAATGGATGCACTTCTCCTATTCCGAAGCGTTCGGACCGATTCCGGAGGCGTATCACACGCTCTTGCTCGACGTGATGCGCGGCGATCAAACACTCTTCGTTTCGGCGGACGAAACGCTTGCATCGTGGCAGCTTTACACGCCGGTGCTCCACGCGCATCGGGCGGTTCATCCCTATCCCGCCGGCTCCTGGGGGCCGAAGGAAGCGGAGAAGATGTAAAATTAGAGCCTGTCGCGCCAATAACCAGGCTTGCGTTTTTGGTGCGCGATTGCAAGGACGACGATTTCCTCGCCTTCTATCGAATAAAGTATCGAGTAGGGAAAATGTTTAAGGCTTTTGGCCCGGACATTGAAATCTATAAGACTATATAATTGAGGGTTTTGGAGTATTGCCTCAAGCGCCAGATCAATTTCACGTTCAAATCGCTCGGCGGATTGGGGAGTATGCTCATCGATATAATAGGCAAGTGCTTCTGAATATTCCAGCTCGGCATGTGAGCGGATTCGAATTGTCATTGCCTCGCCCGTTGTGCTTCTTCAATCATTTTTCTTCCTTTGGCCATCATTTCCTCGCGGCTCACGGTCGTTCCTTCGCCGCGCCGGTGTTCTTCCAACCGCCGCTTGGCCTCTTCGAGCCACAGTTTCATGTTCTCGTCCTTCGAAAGATTTACAGCGATCTCCTCGGCGAGCAATGCCTGCTCGTGAGGATCGAGTTCGAATACTTCCTGGCGTAGTGTTTCATGTGCTCTGTCCATAAAATTACCAACTCCTTTCCATTACCCTAAAGTGCCCGACATGCGGCGATAACATTAATTCTTCACCATCCGCACGAAATTCGTTCCGTTGCTTGAAGTAACTTCCATCGCATAAACGCCCGGCGCCGCGCCGCTGGCATCCCAGGTGAAGGAATGCTCACCGGCAGCGAGCTCACCCTCGAAGAGCCGCGCAACTTCTTCGCCAAGAAGGTTCACAACCGTAACGCGCGCCACGCCGCACACCGAGCGAGAGCGATTTTAGTATGGAAAGAAAACCCATGCTTAATATTCGTCCTTTCGATCCATTATTTTTGTGATCCAAATGGTCTTCGAAGCATCCTCGATCTCGTAGATGACCCTATAATCACCGGTACGAATACGGTAAAGGTTTTGGAATCCCTTCAATTTCTTTATGCCAGAAGGGCGAGGGTCCGATGAAAGCCCATCGAGATGTGGAGCAATCTGTTGCTGAACAAGAAGCGGAAACTTGCGCCAATTCGTATGGCGGCAGGTGTGAATTTAAGCTCGTACACGGCGAGAGGCGCCTTCCATTTCGGCCTTTAGCTCGCTCCACGGGACACTGGGCTCTTTCGGTTCGTTTTCTGCTTCAAGTCCATCCAAAAAATCGCGCCACTCCTCGCCCCATTGAGCGAGATCGACCTGCGCGGCAACTCGAGCGCCCGTATCGTCGGTAACATATTTGATGCCTTTCATATTTGTAATAACCCCGAAGCTGCTGAAAAATTCCTACGGCTGCACCATCACCGGCACCTGCTGAACGCTTCCGTTCATCTCCACAACGCACTCATACATCCCCGGCGCCGCGCCGCTGGCATCCCATTCGAAGGAATGCTCGCCGGCACTGAGCGTGCCCTCGAACACCCGCGCAACTTCCTCCCCAAGAAGGTTCACAACCGTAACGCGCGCCGCTCCGCTTTCCGCCGAGGTAAAGCGAATGGTGGTGGATTGAGAGAGGGGATTGGGGTAGCTTTGAATTTCGGGTGAAGTCGCTTTCGGATCAGCTACCGAACTTGAAGCAATCATCTGAGATAGCGGTCTGCTAAAAACGCCGCCTGGAACCTCCCCGAATGGAAACCCGGAAGTGCCATATGCCCCTGCGAACAGATTCTCGCCGACTACAGCAAAGGCACGGATTTCAACGTACGGCAAGCCTAAACTCTCCGAAGTCCAGCTTGCACCGCTATCGGTGGAGAGAAATATTACACCGCCAGTGTCTAAGAGAAATCCCCCCGCGAAAATATTCGTGCCGACCACAGCAAAGGCATGGACATTGACCGAAGATAACTTCGCGTAGCTGGAATTAGCCGCTTTCCAGCTTGTCCCATTGTTGGTTGAAATAACAACGCCATAATTGGTTCCTGCAAGAATGTTCGTACCGATCACAGCAAGGTTGTTGGGTGTAGAATTGCCTGGGAAAGAGTCGCTGACATTGCTCCAGCTTGTGCCGTTGTTGGTCGAAAGAAAAAAGCCATTTTCTTCTGCAAAGAGGTATGTGCCGCTCACCGCAAAAGCATCGACATTCCAATACTCTTCAGCAGTTGAATCATAACGCAAGCCTATATTCACAGCTGTCCAGTTTGTTCCATTGTCCGTCGATAGAAAAATGCCACTATGTTCAGTTCCCGCAAAAAGAAGTGTTCCCACCACTGCAAATGAACTGACCGCAGTGTCCATGACATTGATCCATGTTGTACCGTTGTTTGTAGAACGGAAAACGCCTGAATCGGTGGCTGCGAAAAGGTTTGTGCCAAGAACTTGTAAGGCATTGACTGAATTATTCTCATTCGCTATCAGACCAGAATCGACCAAAGTCCAGGTCGTGTCGCTATTTGTCGAGCGCCAAACGCTGCCGCCGCCGAAAACGTAAGCGGCGTCGCCCGAAAAAAGAGTCGAGTCGATCGCGGCCAAAGCGTTAATATATCCATTCCCACCTTGATCAGACCCATTCAGCTTTACCCACTGTGCATGCGCGTTCGGGATGGTGGAGACTGAGAGTGTAAGAACCGAAGCTATAACGAGGAATTTATTTTTCATGTCTTAAAAGAGAATTTTGTGCGAACGAGCCACTAATCTCAGGCGTTCCTTTGGTATGTGCGAAGTAATTAACGCGACGGTCAATTGGACACTTCAAAATCCCTCGCTCATCGTTTCAATCGTTGCAGTGATCGTTACTCTTCGGGTGGGAAGAAGAACTATAAGCCTCATGCAAGAACAGGCTCGTGAGGCTCGAAAAGAGAGACAGGATCAGGCTCTCGCCGAACAGCGATATGAGATATATCTTGCTCTAAAGGATCTCGTAAATTATTATTTTCTTATATCTCAGCCAACGGATATGCCCCTCATAGATATAGATATGACGGAAGCAATCCCGATCAAACAAAAGGTTAGAGAACTTTTGAGCCGTCCTACAATAATGAAGAAAGACGAAATCAGTGAGATTTACAAAGTGGTCGCTCATTTTGAAGGGACTGAAAACCCCAAAGAGCTTCATGATGCTGCGCGGCGAGTTCAAGATGACCTGGAGAACAAAATTCGACCGGAGTTACACCAAGTAATGACCGAGACAATAATGGAAAACGCAGCGCGAAAAGCCAAGCAAAATGAGAGCAGTAAGTTTCAACAACAAAAACTATAAAATAAAACCGCCTCCGAGAAATTAGACAGAACCCGTTTTTTCGAGACATTCGCCTAAACACGAGCATTCCTCGAAGCCCGCACCTCGACCGCTTCCACCGAGCATCTCAAACCCCAGCCTTTGTAGCCGTGACCTTCAGGTCACGGTCGCGGAGCGGAAATACACCGTGACCTGAAGGTCACGGCTACGAATTCATGTCAAGCGAGCGAAACCAGCCACGTTGTTATCTCGTTAGACTACTATCATGCAAGCCTATCACACGACCTCGAAGATTTCGCAAAATGGCGCGCTCGTAATCACGGGCTTGCCGTTTTCTGCCGGCGATGAGGTCGAGGTGACGGTGGAGTCGAAGATCACCGCGCGTGGCCAGATATTCCGTACTCCTTTAGCGGGTGTTCCCGTGGAGTACATGGATCCGTTCGAGCCAGCCGTTCCGCCGGAAGATTGGGAAGTAATGAACAATGTTTCAGCTTGATACCCATGTGTGGGTTTGGTCTGTTCACAACGATGCTCGCCTGAGCCGGGTCCATCGCAAATTATTAGAACAAACGGACGCCTCGGAGATTTGCGTCAGCGCGATTTCGTGCTGGGAAATCACAAAGCTTGTGTCTCAGGGTCGTTTAACACTTCACCGTCCCATGGCGGAATGGTTTGCCGGAGCGCTTGGAGCGAGCGGAATTCGTCTGTTGCCGCTTACTCCCCAAATAGCGATTGAAGCGAATCATTTGCCCGGCGAATTTCACCGCGATCCTGCCGACTGCATTATCGTTGCAACCGCGCGAGTTCACGCGGCAACGCTCTTAACGGTGGATGGAAGAATTCTTGCTTACCCGCACGTCGAAACGATTTAAGTTCGAACCCCAACGGCTTCCACCGAGAGTTTCAATCCCAGCGAGCGCAGGACGGCTGCCCCCATCTGGGCAAGCCTCAGTTGCCCTACCCTGCCAATCCCAAGGCATCAGCTAACGCGGTGTTCATTTGCTTGACCAGGGTTGGCGCAAGGTCTCCTAATTTCGAATAGACAAGTTCCCGGTCGAGTAGCACGAGCTTGTGTGTGCGGAAGACGGAGCTTCGCTTCAAACCCGTTCGCGAAAAATCGGGATGGGTTGAGCTAATAATAATATCGGTCGGCAGGAGCGGGTCGGGTAGCACGGAAGAAATAAAGGCACACAGTACATCCTCCGCGCGCGCGAGATACGTATCGGCGGTAACGATAACAGCCGGGCGGACTTTCGAATCGCTCAAGTCCGTATAAGGGAACCGAACGAGTGCTACGCTCGCCCGTTTGTACGTTTCGGCCATGAGGCTGGCGTGCCGTCGCTGAGGGTGTAAATGTCTTCGGCGGGGTCTCGTAGCCATTCGTGAGCGCGGGAAGACGTTGCAAGCCTGGTAAGTTCGCGATCCGAAATTTCCTCTTGCGGTCGCGCCGTTTTGCCGGGAGCTTTTCTGCCGATTCGCGTCGTGGCAGGGCGTTTAGATCTTACTTTGTTCATTTATTTATTCTACCTTCGAAAAGCAACTCATATACTTCCTGAATGTTCGCCCCCGAGTTCCGGGAGGGTCTTGGCCTGAGAAAATACACTCGGTATTTCAAGAAGTTGTCCCACGAGCCAGTCATCTTCTTCCCAGTATTCGAGTGTGAAGTTATGTTGCATCATATTAATTCAACACGGCGTGGTTCAGGGAATGTTCCAGCCGTCAAACACGAGCGTTCCTCGAAGCCTGCACCTCAACCGCTTCCACCGAGAGCTTCATTCCAAGCGAGCGCCTTTGGGCAAGTATGAATTATGAAGTATGAATTATGAAAGAGGTGGCTGCGTTTTTTCATAAGGAAATGCATTTCAGAATAAAATTTAATATGATATTTTCTTATAGAAAATGAAACATTTTTGATATTCATGCGTAATGGTTGATTGCGAGCGTTGAGAGTGTAAACAGACCGCTGCCAGTATAGGCATGTATGATCCCTGCACAATGAAATCAAATGGCGCACTGGGGGCGATCGAAAAGTCCTGGGCGGGTATACCCTTAGCTTGGGGGACATCGATCACCGGAGTTCTTTGAAAATGTATTGTGGCCTGTTGTAGTGTACTATGTAGCAGGTCATTAGCCGCTTTAGTGGCAATCCGCCGCCGCGGACGAAATTGGCTCGGAAACGAGAGTTGGTCGGGAACTCGTAAGAAAAAAAACGGCACCCATTCGGCAAGCTCAGGGCAGGCTCTATTTCTTTAAGAAAATGAGCACCGTTTTCTACTAACGAATGAACATCCGTAAAATTTCTTTCGAACCCCCCGCCTCATTTTACCGTTTTGCAGTCCCTCAATCCAAACATCACGATGAAAAAGCAAGAATTATTTACCAAAACAGTCGAGCATATAGACATTAAGCGGATGAATGCCGTGCCGATGGTCGAGGCTATGGGCAAAATGGCGTTTCAGGCGCGAAATCTGAACCGCGCGGCAGAAATCTATAATAGAATGATCGAAGACGAAGACTGCGCGATCATTCTGTGCCTCGCCGGCTCGCTCATCAGCGCGGGGCTGAAGCAGGTCATCATCGATCTTCTTGAAAACCGGATGGTGGATGCTATCGTATCGACGGGTGCAAATATCGTCGATCAGGATTTTTTCGAGGCGCTGGGCTTCCGGCATTATCAAGGCTCGGCGATGCTCGATGATAATACGCTGCGCGATCTGGCCATCGACCGCATTTACGATACGCTGATCGATGAAGATGAACTCCGCGTCTGCGATCATACCATTGGCGAAATTGCGGATTCGCTCGAACGGCGACCGTATTCTTCGCGTGAATTTATTTTCGAGATGGGAAAATTTTTGGATGAGCGCCATGCGGGTGCGAATTCCATTGTGCTCACCGCGTTTCGGAACGATGTTCCGATCTTCGTTCCGGCTTTCAGCGATTGCAGCGCGGGTTTTGGGCTGGTGATGCATCAGACCGCTCATCCGGATGAGCACGTTTCGCTGGACAGTGCGAAAGATTTCTTAGAACTTACGCAACTCAAGTTAGCAAGCAAAGAAACAGGATTACTCATGATCGGCGGTGGAGTGCCGAAAAATTTCGCGCAGGACATCGTCGTAGCTGCGGAACTTTTGGGCGAGGAAGCTCCGATGCACAAGTACGCGATTCAAGTCACCGTTGCCGACGAGCGCGATGGCGCGCTTTCCGGCTCGACGCTGCGCGAGGCGTCTTCGTGGGGGAAAGTCTCCACGTCTTATGAGCAGATGGTGTATTGCGAGGCGACGGTCGCGCTGCCGCTCTTAGCAAGCTATGCGTTTCATAAAGGTGGCTGGAAATCGCGGGAAGCACGGAAGCTGGCTTTGAATTTTGCGGAAGTCCTCGTTTAGCAATGATCATTCTCACCGGCGGAGCCGGCTTCATTGGCAGCGTGATGCTCGGCAAGCTCAATGAAGCTGGGCATAAGGACGTGCTCGTAGTCGATCGGGCAGCAATGGAAAATTCTCCGAATTTGAAGGGAAAAAGTTACAAATTTGAAGAACGGGATTCTTTATTTAATTTCCTGAAATTGTTCAAGGCATCGGATGTCGAAGCTATACTTCATATTGGCGCCATTACTTCGACGACGGAGGCGAACAAGGCACTTCTCACAAAATATAATTTCGAATACAGCAAATCGCTTGCGGAGTGGGCATTCGAGCATGGTACGCGATTCATTTATGCCTCCAGCGCCGCAACGTATGGGGATGGCACCCTGGGTTTCAGCGACGCGAATGAGATGACCGCGCGAATAAAACCGCTCAATCTCTACGGAGAATCGAAACGCAAATTTGATGCATGGCTGATTCAGAATGGGAATGATGCCCGTGCATGCGGATTCAAATTTTTCAATGTCTTCGGACCGAATGAATATCACAAAGAAGCAATGGCGAGCCTTGTGTTCAAGGCATATCATCAGATATTGGAAACGGGCGCGATTCGTTTGTTCAAGTCCGCCGATGCACGGTATAAAGATGGCGAGTTCAAAAGGGATTTTATTTATGTGATGGACGCAGTGGATGTGCTGATGTGGTCGCTCGAACATCCGAAGGTGAATGGCATCTTCAATCTCGGCATGGGCAAAGCGCGTTCGTGGAATGACCTTGCCGCCGCCATGTTCGACGCGATGAATATGCCACTGAACATCATCTACATTGATATGCCGGAAAATGTCCGCAAGCAGTATCAATATTTCACGGAAGCAGAAATGTCGAAGCTGCGAACTGCAGGATACACGAAGCCATTTCAATCGTTAGAGGATTCCGTGCGCGATTATGCCCGAAATTATCTCATGCAGCCAAACCCTTATTATTAGCAGCATGACACTTAGGTCATTTCCGTCACTTGCGTCCCTCAGCGCCACCGCTGCACAAGAGCTTGCACGTTTAGCCAAAGAATCAATAGCCAAACGAGGCCGATTTACACTTGCGCTTTCCGGCGGCAAAACTCCACGTGCGCTCTACGAAATATTAGCGAAGGATTATTCAACAGTCATCGATTGGAGCCAGGTACATCTCTTCTGGGGCGACGAGCGAAATGTTCCTCACAGTGATCTGGAAAGCAATTATCGCATGGTGAAAGAATCATTGCTCGACCGTATCGAGATCCCGCTGGAAAATGTTCATGCAGTTCCCATTCTGATGGAGGATACGGCCGCTACGGTTGCAACGCGATATGCGGCAGTTATCCAGAAGATGTTCGGACAGGGTATCCCAGAATTCGATCTCATTCTTCTGGGGCTTGGCAATGATGGGCATACGGCATCATTGTTTCCAGGAATGTCCGAGCATGAAATGAATAATGGGGTTGTGATAGCAACCCATTCGCCGATACCTCCGCTCGAACGGGTATCGCTCACACTGTTTGTGATCAATAATGTCCGCAATGTTTTTTTTCTTGTTGCTGGTGAAGGGAAGAAGGAAATACTGAAAGCGGTGCTGACGGACGCGGGGAATGCCGATTCGAAATATCCCGCAGCCCGCGTCAGCCCGCGTAGCGAGCTTGTTTGGTTTGTGGATGAAACTGCAATGTCGTAAACAGATCTGTTTTTGTGCGCACATTATTTAAAATGAATTCCGCACCAAAATTGCACTACTTGTTCTCGATTGTGGTTGAGAGAGTCGCATGCCCGAATTCATCCATCTTCATAATCACACCTATTACTCGCTTTTGGATGGCGCGTGCAGCGTCACGTCGCTCGTCGAGGCTGCGAAAGAGAACGGGATGAAGTCCGTTGCGCTGACCGATCATGGCGTGCTCTTCGGCGCATTCGAGTTTTACAAGACCGCAAAGGCTGCCGGCGTTAAGCCGATCATTGGCTGTGAGGTGTATTTCGTAAATGATGGCCTCGCGACCGATCGCGAGCGATTTCAGGACGCGGAAGGGAAGAACAAGGCATACAATCATCTGATATTGCTGGCGAAGAATGAGGCCGGCTACCAGAATCTGATGAAGCTCGTGACCCGCGGGCACACGGAAGGATTTTACTATAAGCCACGCATTGATTTTTCGATGCTGGAGGAAAATCACGATGGCCTTATCGCCATGACAGCCTGCGCGGGCGGGATTATCAGTCCGCATCTTATCTCCGGCGATTACGACAAGGCAAAACGCATCGCATCCAAATTCAAAAACCTGTTCGAAGACGATTTTTATATCGAGATACAGGATCATGGACTTGAGCCTGAAGTGAGGGTTCGTGAATCCGCTCCGAAGCTTGCCCGCGAGCTTGGCATAAAGCTCGTTGCCACGAACGATTGCCATTATATCGAGCAACGACACGCTATCGCACATAACGTGCTCCTGCATATTCGTGATGCCGGTGGTAAAGAAACGCCCGACGTTAATAAGCTCAAGTACGGCACCGACCAAAATTATTTCCGCAGCGCGAAGGAGATGCATAAGCTCTTCGCCCAGTGGCCCGAAGCGATCGAAACGACGCTGGAGATCGAAGAGAAGTGTAATATTACGCTCTCGAAAGATTTCAAAATGCCGGCGTTCCCCATCCCGCCGGATTCCGGTGCCGCAACCCTCGAAGAATATCTCGATCACCTGACGAAAAGCGGACTTGACCGCAGATTCAGCGGCACCATGACTCGCGAGATCGAGGATCGCACCGCATTCGAGCTGAACGTCATCAACAAGATGGGTTATGCGGGATATTTTCTCATCGTTCAGGATTTCATCGCAGCCGCGCGTAAGATGGGCGTGAGCGTAGGGCCGGGACGAGGCTCTGTGGCGGGTTCGCTCGTTGCGTATGCACTCGGCATAACGAACGTCGATCCGATCAAGTACAATTTGCTTTTTGAGCGGTTCCTGAATCCCGAACGCGTTTCGATGCCCGATATAGACATCGACTTTTCGGACGACAAGCGCGAGAAAGTAATCGAGTATGTCCGCGAAAAATATGGCCGCTCCTCCGTCGCGCAGATCATCACGTTTTCGACGCTTTCCGCGCGTGCGGTGCTGAAGGATGTGGGTCGCGTTTTAGGTGTGCCACTTGGAACGATAAATGAGCTGACGAAAAACATTCCCGTCATTATGGGGCGCGTGACGCCGCTCGCGGAAGCAATCGAACTACCCGAAGTGAAGGCGATCTTGGCAAAGGGCGATCCGCTTGTAGCCAAGCTCATCGAGTATTCGCTGATTTTGGAAGGCTTCGCGCGGTCGGCTTCGAAACATGCTGCCGGAGTAGTCATTGCGCCGAGCGATATATCGAATTACGTCCCGCTCTACAAAACGCCATCGCTTGACGATGCCGTCACGCAGTTCAACATGAAGGATGTCGAAGAAGTCGGACTTCTGAAAATGGACTTCCTCGGCCTTCGAACGCTTTCGATCATCGACACAGCGCTTGCGCTCATCGAGCAAAATCATGGCGTCAAGATCGACATCGACACTATTCCACTTGACGATCCGAATGACCCAACTTGCATAAAGACCTACGAGCTATTAGGCCGCGGCGACACCATCGGAGTCTTTCAGTTCGATTCGCCGCCGATGCAGAATTACATGCGCGCGCTGAAGCCGGAGAATTTGGAAGATCTCTCTTCGATGAATGCACTCTACCGTCCTGGGCCGATGGAATTCATACCCGAATTTATCGACCGCAAGCATGGCCGGCGAAAAGTAGAATATCTCCATCCGAAGCTGGAACCGATTTTAGCGGAGACGTATGGCGTGGTCGTTGTGCAGGAGCAGGTGATGCGCATTGCGCGCGATCTCGCTGGTTTTTCGCTCGCCAAAGCCGATGAGATGCGCCGCGCGATGGGCAAAAAAGATCTGGCCAAGATGCGGGCGATGAAAGAGGCATTTATAGATGGTTGCATCGCGAACGAGATTTCGGACAAGATTGCGAACGAGCTATACGACCGGCTCGCAAAGTTTGCTTCTTACGGTTTCAATAAATCGCATAGTCTTGCCTATTCGCTCATTAGTTACCAAACGGCATGGCTCAAAGCGAATTACACTTCCGAACTCCTCGCTGCGAACATGACGCACGAGATGAACGACGCTGATTACGTCGTTCAGCTTATCGACGAGGCGAAGAAATACAACATCCGTACGCTGCCGCCGGATGTGAATCTCAGTTACGTTTATTTCTCGGCCACGTCCGAAGGGATTCGTTTTTGTCTTGCGGGAATTAAAAGCGTGGGCGAAAAAGCGGTCGATGAAATCGTCCGGGAGCGAGGGGAAAACGGGCGTTTTAAATCGCTCTTCGATTTTACTTCCCGGCTCGATACGCGGCTTGTCAACAAACGCGCGATCGAGGCCCTTGTCGAAGCGGGCGCGTTCGATTCCTGCAATGACGATAAGCGCGTTGCGCCCGCATTCCGCTCCGATCTGTTCGAGAACATCGAGCGCGCCCTGCAATATGGCCAGAAAGTTCGTGACGAAGCCGCCAGCCCGCAGGACTCCCTCTTTGGCGGCGACGATACTCCTCATGTGCTTGCTCCGCCGCCCATCACCGACGCCGAAAAGCGGTGGACTGAGCTTGAAATGCTCTCGCACGAAAAGAAAGCGGTCGGATATTACATCAGCGGACACCCGCTCGAACCGTACCGCATCGATGTAACGAGTTTCGTCACGCACAAAGCGATAGATATTAACAGCACGAAGCAAAACGACGCTGTGCTCGTCGGCGGTGTAATTGTGGGTCTCACACGAAAGCTCGACCGCAATGGTAATGCCTTCGCCATTGTCAAACTCGAAGATTTTACCGGAAAGATCGAATGTGTTTTTTGGAGCGAAGCATTTCGGCAATTTCAGCAATTTGTCGTGGATGAAAAGCCGCTCTTTCTTCGAGGCAAAATCCGCAAAAACGGGCCGGATGAGGCACCCACGGTGATTGTCGAGGAAGCCTACGAAATTCCGGCCATGCGAAAACGGATGACGCGCGGAGTACTTGTTCGGCTCTTCGATGGCGAAAATCCGGCAAACGCCATTCAGCAGATCGAGCGCATTTGCGCGCGCTTTCACGGCAATTGCACGACCTTCGTCTCGATTGAAACAGCCGCCGGGCTTAGCCGTAAATATAAGCTGCCGAATAAATATCAGATCGAACCGGGCGATGACTTGGTACGCGAATTTGGAGAAGCATTCGGGACGAATAGATTGTTATTTACGCGATAAGGGAGATTATTATGAGTACTGCTACAATGACGGGACCACTTCACTTGACGGACGCGACGTTTGAAAAGGATGTTTTAAAGAACGATAAGCCCGTGCTCGTCGATTTTACCGCGACGTGGTGTGGCCCATGCCGCATGATCGCGCCGATCATGGAAGAGCTTGCCAACGAATACGAAGGCAAAGCCACGATCGGAAAATTAGACGTCGATGAAAATCCGGAAACCTCGATGAATTTCGGTATTCGCTCCGTGCCAACGCTCCTGATCTTCAAGGGCGGACAGGTCGTCGATCAGATTATCGGCGCCACAGGCAAAGAAAAGATTCTTGCGAAGCTCAGGCCGCACATGGCTTAACTTGAATTCAGAGGATAGAATTATAAGAGGCGTTCGCAATAGCGAATGCCTCTTTTTTAAATACCTTTTTATATTCATGTCATCCTGAGCGGAGCAATTCGACCCGCATCGCCGACGATGCTGGGAGAATTGCGGAGTCGAAGGATCTTTGGAGACTTCACGAGATCCTTCGACTCCGTTCGCTCCTCCTTCGTCGGAGCGAACTCCGCTCAGGATGACATAAAGTCCTAAGTTGAGCTTCCAAAATCAATGCTCGACCACTAACTTCTTCGTTACAGTCGCTCCGCTGGCTTCAATGCGAAGATAATACGTTCCCGGTGGAAGCTGACTGACATCGAGTGTGTACGCGTGATCGCCTGCGGCGAGTGTGCCATCGACGACGGTTCTTTCCGTGCGGCCCAGTATATCCAAGAGCACCATCTGAACACGGTCGAATGTGCTCGTCGTGAGCGAAATCTCCGCTTCGTTCCGCATTGGATTGGGAACGACGGTGACATCGAACGATTGCGGCAGGTTTAGTGGGGAAACCCCGGCGCTCGCGCATGAAAGAGTGTCCGTTTTAACGCACGTCACTCCGGCAGAATATGTCGTGACGGTTACACCGAACATGGCTGTATCGCCCGTGTAGGAGACGACAAACCTGCCCGCTGATCCCGATGAAATAGCTGGTCCCGTAAAAAGCACACTGGCATTGCCAGTAGCAATGGTTTTGGTCCATTTACTGGTGATGGCGTTGGCCGAATTGATTGTTGTTCCAGACGCAGGCGTAACAACGATTGTGTCGAGCCCCGCGCCGCCTTCGCGCTCATTCAGAACGGTAATGGTGTCCACACAGGTATTTGGAGCCGATTTACTATGCTGCACCGAATCGCAGATGAGCGGCGGAGTACAGCCGGCGAGAGGGAGCTGACCAGAAGTAATCAGAGTATCCGGAATACCGAGCGTGTTCCATGTAAGCGTTGCTGGTTTATTAGGCGCCACGGGATCGATGCAGAAATGAAGCGTGTCGTATTTTCCGCTGTCAAGGTCGTTATTTGACGACGACGACGTAAAAGTAAGGGAGGACGTGCCCATGCCACTTGAACCCCATCCATTGCTCGCCCAATAACAGCTTGTAATCCTTGCAAACGTGCCAGAGCTTGTTTGAAGCGATATGGCGTGAATGGGCGATGAAGGGGCTGTGTGGCGGTTTTGGACAATAAGCGCATAGCTGCACTCCGCGCCAGGCGGCTCGAGCAAGGCGATGTCGGAAAACCCGTTCTTGCAACGGATCGTCTCTGTTCCGCTCGAGATGCTATTCGAGAGGATCGAATCGGTCCATTGAACGGTCACCTGTCCGCCGAGATTCATCGTATCTTCGATTGAAGCTTGCATCGTCCAGATCGTTCCGCCGGGCTGGCCGTAGGCAAGGTTGCTATCGTACCTTGGCTGCAGAAAAAACATGAGCGTGGGTGTATGCAGACCGCTATATTGCCATTTGCCCTGGGCCAGCGGCGGCAAAAATGCCGTATCCCAGTTTACGCCGGGCGTCGTAATCTTTAAAGCATATTTCGTAATGGGCGATACGGTATCGATAGCACCCGAGTGATAATTTTTAGCAGTAATGGTGAAGTAGCAACCGGAGTCGCTCCTGATAATCACGGAGTCCAGGCTGGGATTACTGGAGCATGGCTGCGGCGTGGCGGGAATATTCCGTACCGTGTCGCGATCGATGAGGGAAGTTGAACCCGCCGCAGGATCATTATTATAGGCGGTCCAAACGAACGTAAAATTGTCCACACTGGGATTAGCAAGCAGGGAAACGATAAATCCGTTGAGATCCCCATGCCAGGGTATACCATTTGGGTCGCCCGATGAAAAATAGACCGAGGACTGTGTTACCGAATCGATTTTCCATCCCGCCGGCGGCTGAATTTCCGAAGGCCGCATCGAGCCTGCTGAAAAACCCTCCACCTCGAACTTCATCGCGTTAATGGATGCCTCTTCGCCGTTTCGGTTGAACACGTGGAAATTGAATTGCGGGTCACAGCCCACCGTGGCGCCGGTGGCGGTTACCGTGTCAAACTTGCAAATGCCCTGAAAAGAAGTAGGGAGGAGATAGATATAGCCCGAGTTGACAACCTTGATTTTGCCTCCGGAGATGATCTCTGAGAACCACTCGAGCGTAACCGGCTGGTCGAACCTCGTAAATGGGGAGCCTCCGGGACCACCGAGGAGGAAATAGTGACCAGTGTCATCTACTCCATAGCCGATTCCGATAGTACTCCCCGAACCATAATACGTTGCCGTATCGGAGTTGCCATTGCCGTCCTCGTAGTTTGTGCTGTCATACCAACGACCATTGTCATTTGAGACCTCGGCAGTACCATCAATTGCGAAGGTGACGCTATCCGTTAGCGAGACGAGCTGGATTAGAGTAATGAATTGCAGGTCCCAATTTGTAAGTGAGAAATCATATCCCGGGCCTTGCCCGCAATCGACGGAAATTCTTAACGTATCCACATGAGGCTGCTGCGCGCTCGCGGTGTGCGGTGCGGTGAGGACGATGGTCAGAAGAAGTAAGGGGAAAATCCGTGCTGGTTTCATGGTTCTTAAGCAATAAGTTCGAAAACGATAATGTTGAAAACTTTTTCCGCCGGAGGCGTTTCAATAATTCGCCTCCAGCGGGGTCGTTTCGCCTCCTGAAACACAAAAATACGCGATTCTTACGAGACGATTAACGAATCGCTATTAATGTAACGACATTCGGTTCATTTCCGCTCCCGGCTTTATTCCGCCGTGGGCGGAGCGGATACCGTCATCAGGATTCATGCCTTTTCCCCACCAGCGAAGGTCAATCGCCGGAAACACCCGATCCGTGAGGCTCGATAGTAGAAGCACTTCCGCATCCGGCTCGTCCAATCCATCGCCGGCGTTATATCGCTCGGCGAGATCGAGCAGCTTCGTGAGAAAATCGGCGTGTCCGGCGAAGCGTGTTTTGGAATATTCGATTGCTCCCTTCGTGGAGATTACGAACGGCCAGTCGCTTGCTTCGAGAAGCAAAAGCTCGCGGGCCGCTTGTTCAAGGATGGTGGAAAGCGTTTCGTCCATGTTCGCAATACCGATAGAGTGGAGTGCGTTCAGGAACCGGTCTTCGAGGGGATAAATTATATCCCACATCCAAGCTACTTCGTTATTCGTCCAAACAGAATGTTGGCCTTCAAAGCCCCACGAGCCTTCCGGAAGCGAAATGGTTACGCGAGGCGCGGAATAGTTGTCGAGCGCTTCCGCGCAATCGGTTAACAAGATTTTTTCCCTCTCCCCCTGGGAGAGGGTAGGGTGAGGGTTCCTTAACCGCCGCATGACTTTTTCGAGAAATCGCGGCCCTTCGAACCACCAATGTCCGAATAGTTCCGTGTCGAACGGCGCGGCGACAATACCCGGATAGTTATGTGTCTTCGCAAACTCCTCCAGTTCGTGCCGGACGAGCGAAACGAAATCGTCTGCCTGAAGACCCAGTTGCCGTTCGGTATCGTCCGGCACATAGGGCAGCTTATCGGCCATATCGGTTTTTATGCTGGTCACTTTCCAATAGCGCAAGCCGGAAATACCATGTTTTTTATGAAAATCGAGATACGGCCTCGCGCCCGGATAACCTTTCTCCGCATCCCACACGCGCGAAGCGCTTTCCGCGTCTCTGGAAAATATCGCGGGAACGTTTTTGGCTGGTAATCCAGTGGACTTGGAGGAATCTACCCAATAAATATCCGTAAGCGAACGTTTGGGATCTAATGCACCGTCTATCGTTCCGCCTTTCGTGAGCGCGCCATCGACGATGAAATATTCCAGTCCTGCTTCGGCTACTAATTCTTCGATACCCGCGCGTTCCTCGCTCGAACGACGGTACAATTCCGGCCCAACGGGCGGTGACCAAGTATAGCGCGGACGGTATCCGCACTCCGGCAGCCAAATTCCACGCGGGCGTTTGCCAAAATGGCGCTCGTGCGTTTCGATCGCGCAGTTGATCTGCCCGCGGATGTTATCATCGCGAAGTAGCAGCGGGAAATATCCGTGCGTGGCTCCGCAGGTCATCGCGTCGATCACTCCGGCATCCGATAATTGTCGAAATCCGGTGACGACATTGCCATGATATTTTTCCGTAAAGAGCGTTTTCGTTCGTGAATATAATTCCCGCCAATATTCCGCGAGCTGCTTATACTGCTGCGCACCATCCTGCTGCTGCGCACCATCCTGAGAAAAACCAACATAGTCTTTTTCCGCCGCCGTAATTTTTTCATTGCAATACGCGATAAAGACAGGCGCGAACTCCGGATCGGAAAGCTGTTCCAGATTGATGGGCGAGAAGTCCATCGAAATGTGTGGTTTCAGGCCATCTTCGCGGAGACTTTCAAGCACCCCTAAAATGGGAAGGTAGCATTCGGCCACGGCCTCCGAAAGCCAGTCCGAGCCATGCGGCCACTTGCCGTGGCGCAGCACATACGGCAAATGCGTGTGAAGGATGAAGGTGAAGCTGCCGAGCATGGGGGAAGAACCTGGGTTACGCGGATTTGGATGGATTACGCGGACGATTTTTGGATTTTGTGTTCTTGAATATTTACAACAAAAAATGAGTGTGAATTGTCAAATCCAACTTTGCAGCACAAATGAAAAGTGACAGCAGCGACCAAAACGACTCGGTCTTCTGAATCCTGAAGCTTTTGTTCACGTAAATCCATAAATCGTCCGCGTAATCCGTAAAAATCCGCGTAATCCAGGTTCAGGCAATGGTTAAGAAAAGCGAAGAAGAATGGAAACGGGATCTAACTCCCGAGCAATTTCGCGTCATGCGCCAAAAAGGGACGGAATGCCCGTTCACCGGCAAGTACGAAGCCTTTTGGGAGGGTGGCGTCTATAAATGCGGCGCGTGTGGCGCGCCGCTCTTCGAAAGCGATACGAAATTCGACGCAGGCTGCGGATGGCCCAGCTTTTACGCGCCGAAAGCAAATGCCCAAATCGAGGAGCATACCGATCGCTCCGGTTGGATGCCACGCACGGAAGTGACCTGCGCCAATTGCGGCGCGCATCTCGGCCACGTCTTCGACGATGGCCCCGCGCCGACGGGCCTGCGCTATTGCATTAATTCCGCTTCGCTGGATTTTGAGAAGAAGTAAAGGCACATGGTCATGCGCTTTAATTTGTGCGAATAAAATAATCATTCAGAGGCAATCAGCGCGAGCACGTCATCATTCGCCAGCGCAAGCCGGCCATGCAGGAAGGAAAGCTCGATGAGGAACGCGAATCCCTCGACACGTCCGCCAAGCCGGTTCACGAGCCGCTTCGCAGCCGCAGCCGTGCCGCCGGTTGCGAGCAGATCGTCCACGATAATTATGCGGTTGCCGGGCGCAATGGCATCCGTGTGCATTTCGACGGTGTTCATGCCATATTCTAATGCATATTCTTCCTGAATAGTGCTGTGAGGAAGCTTCCCAAGCTTGCGCACCGGCACGAACGGCAAGCCCATTTCCAGCGCGAGCGGCATCCCGAAAACAAACCCGCGCGATTCGATTCCGACGATAATATCCGGTTTTTTCGGAATCGAAAATTCGAGGAAGCGGTCAATTATCTCGCGCATCGCTTGCGGATTGGCGAGCACGGGCGTGATGTCCTTAAACATTATTCCCGGTCGCGGGAAATCGGGGATGTCGCGGATGAGATTAGCGGCGAGGAGTGTGTTTTTCACTATTTCGGATGACATTTTTTGTCTGAAAACCTGCAATATACGAAGGATTTCGTACTCCACGGGAAAAATTACGAGGAACGCTTAAAAATTGCCGTATATTTGTATTTTCATCGAAATCATTTTCACGTCTTTTTTGAATACAATTATGAAAAATCTTCGAAATGCTTTTTCGCCCGTTATTATTGCCATCGCGACTGCGGCGGCGCTGCTTTGGCCGCACGCGGCTGCTCATGGGCAGGCTTTTGATTTCTCTCAAATTCCACAAGGGGAGACCGCAATGGGCACTTTCGGCGGCAGTGGCGATGGAGAAGGTTTCTATACTCAGAATTCGGTCTATAGCAACGATAAGATTTGGATAAATGGAATTCTGGTGATTACCACAACAAAAATTTGGACACCTCCCCAGGGAGAGGGGATTTCATTTTTTTCAAAACATTATGGCAGCTTTTATGAACAAATAAATACTTATTACGTGATAACTAAGCCGGGCCATCATCTGTATCGGATTCATTTAGCTTCCGATGCTAACGATCACTATTACGTCTCAAGTTCTGAAGAAGTGACTCCTCCTCCGAACCCTTTCAGCTCAATCAAAGGTGACGATCTATACGCCATCATGGGTGATGGCTCCGTCCAAGTGACACACAACGACACGACGTGGCAAGTGGATACCATAGGGCTGAATGGCGCACATGCTTATGACGCCGCGCTGGATTCGAGTCAGACCGTATATCTTGCGACTTCGAAAGGGATATTGAAGCAAGCTTTAGGTGCAGCGAACCCGTGGCAGATGCTGACGAGCGGTTTTTTCCAATATATTTCCTCGACGCGGGACAGCCGCATCTTTGCGAATGGATTTACCGGCCTTATGATGAGCACAAACCTCGGTGCGACGTGGACATCGGACAGCGCGGGACTCGGAATGTCGCCCTCTACCAACGTGAGCATCACAGATGACTCAGCCGGAACGCTATACGCCATCACTCAGGATCAATTCACTGGCGATCACTTATGGAAGCAACCGAGAGGCGGCGCGTGGCAACCGATCGGCACGGGTTCTATTCTTTCTGGCGATCCCACGGCTCGATTCATCATTAATGACTTGCTCGTGGATTCTGGTTTTTATCTTGCCACGCAGTATGGTGAATTTTATTCCGGCGATGGCGGCGCGACATGGACTCCGATCGCGCAAGTTCCCGCTTCGAACATTTATTCATTCCTCGAACTTTCGAATGGGAGAAAAGTTACGACGACCGACCTCGGACTTTTTACGAAAGACCCAACCGACACTTCATGGACGAAGCGTTTTCCAGCGAATTCCTATGAAAGTGCTATTCCCTTGACCGAAGACAATGCCGGACATCTTTATGCGCTTGGGAGCAGCCGTCATAAAAATGGCTCTTTTGCGTTCAACCCACAAAATGCGCCGAAGGACCTTTACATCTCGACAGACCACGGAACCACATGGCTTCCCGACACTGCCGGTAATACTGCGGTCGGCAGCGGAATCCAATTCATCGATGAGCGTGGCAATCAGCATCTCGCAACGAATACCAAGCCACCGAGTCTATTTTTCAGAGCACTGGGTGGTGCGTGGCAGGGCGATTCGAGTGGCTATACTTCGAAGAGTGGAGATGGAGCGAGCGCCTTCGCCTCGGACCGCAATGGATCGCTCTACTTAGCGATCACGAATAGCACGAATGGCAACCGTCTTCTAAAGCGGCCAATTGCCAGTGGGACCGCATGGTCCGAGGTTACAACGAATTCTTCGATCGGAGTCCCGAATGTATTCACAGCGACGAAAGACGGCAAGCTTGTCGGCGGCAATGACAGTACCGCGCTCGGTTATTATGACGGTACTACCTGGACCGTCATTCCCAATCCCGCAGGACTAACGAATGTTTACGGTTTGCCGGAAAGTGTCGATTCGTCGGGCCGGCTATGGGTAATCTTCGGGAATTTTGTCCCCAATAACGGCTGGACGCCCACTGGCACGTATTGGACATCCGATCTCGGATCGCATTGGACTGAAGCGGCAGGGGACAGCCTCAACTTCGGCGCGATGGCTTCGTTTGGAGATACAACGTATGGCCTGAATAGTGGCAAGGGCCTGTATTATTTCGTTCCAGGCAGCGCGGGAGTGTCACAGGCTATCTCGCCGAATAATGCATTTTCAATCATGCCCAACCCCAGCACCGGCAAGGGTGAGATAAGCTTTACGATGAGCGAAAGAAATATGATTCAGGCAACTATTTTTAACGTACTTGGGCAGGAAATCGCATCCCCCATTCAGGGAACGTTCGATGAAGGAACCCATACTGGCTCATTCGATCTTTCTTCATTCGCTCCGGGTACATACTATTGTAGAATCGAGTCTGCGGGAATGGTAGAAACACAAAAACTTGTAATTGAACATTGACAATAGCTGCCGTGTTATCATCCAACACACTTGGGGAAATAACATGTCAGATAAGAAATTGAAACTCCTACGAAGTGAAGCAATCGCAACCGGTACGCGCGCATTTCATCTCTCGAAACCTGATGGTTTCGAGTACGAACCGGGCCAGACGATCGATCTTACCCTTATCGATCCGAAGGAGATGGATGCCGAAGGGCCTGTCCGCACGTTCTCGCTCGTGAGCGCGCCGCACGAACCGCAGCTTATGTTTGCCACGCGCATGAGGGACACTGCCTTCAAGCGCGCGCTGAAAAATGCGCCGCCTGGAATGGAGCTTACGTGGGACGGGCCGTATGGCTCGTTTATCATGCACAGAAATGCGTCGAAGCCAGCGGTCTTTCTTGCGGGAGGCATTGGCATAACGCCCTTTATGAGTATGGTGAAGAGCGCCGGACATAAAAAATTGCCACACCAGATTTATCTCTTCCACTCGAACCATACACCGGAAGATGCGCCGTTTCTCGCCGATCTTACCGAGTTCGCAAAACAAAATCCGAACATCCATTACATTCCGACGATGACCGATATGAATTCCGAAGTAAACTCCCCCGCCTTTTCAAGGCGGGGGCCGGGGGGTGGTTGGGATGGCGAGCGGGGCTTTGTCGATAAAAAGATGATAGCACAGCATGTGAGCGATCTTACTACGCCAATATACTACACTGCAGGCCCAGCGGGTTTCGTCACGGCGATGCGCAAGATGCTTGTCGAAGCAAAAGTCGATGAGGACAATATCCGCTTCGAGGAGTTTCCGGGATATTGATGGAGAGGAACTCTACCCGAATTATCTTCGGATATTTCTGTTACCTGTCCATCAATTAATTCCGTGGACTCCCGTAGTCCATTCCTGTTCAAACAAGTATTCATTCTGTATGCCCTCGACAACGCTGCAATCGAAAAAAATCCGCGATCTCGTCACTATCCGCGATAATCGCGTTGATTCCCGCTATAAAAATGGCGAGAAAACGTCCATCACCGATTTCATCGAGGACTACATGAACGGTCTGGTGGACATCACCTGCGACCTTCAGGAGCTGATCCAAAACCGGACGCTCTTTTTCAATTATGAGTTCGTCGGGCATCACCTTAAATTTCTCTTCTCTCGATTTATTCCCGAGGTGACGATCCACTCGAAAAAGCAGGACGAGCGCGTTATCCGAAGTCATTACGATCGCGGCAACGATTTCTTCGGCGGCTTTTTGGGCGATAGGATGGTCTATACCTCCGCGTTTTTCAAAACGGGTCTTGAAGATTTAGAAACGGCGCAGGACCAAAAGCTTAACCTCGTCTGCCAGAAATTGCAGCTTAAACCAGGCGAGAAAATGCTCGATATCGGCTGCGGCTGGGGAACCCTTGCGGCGCATTCCGCGAAATATTACGGCACGGATTCCACCGGCATCACCATCGCGCAAAAAGGCGCCGACTACGCGAATGACCAGATCAAGCGCTGGGGTGTGGCCGACCGCGCGCGCGTGCTGCGGATGGATTATCGCTCGATTCCACCCGCGAAATATGATAAAATTTCCTGTCTCGAAATGGCGGAGCACGTCGGTGTAAAATATTTCCAGCGGTTTATGAAGCAAATCGCTGGCCTCTTAAAAGACGATGGTCTTTTTTATCTCCAAATCGCGGGACTCCGTGCGGGCTATCACAAGGAATCGCTGATATGGGGCGCATTCATGGCCGAATATATTTTCCCCGGCGCGGACGCGAGCATGCCGCTCAGTTTTGTCGTCAAGCGTTTGGAGGGCGCGGGATTTGAAATTCACAGCGTCGAAAATGTCGGCATCCATTATTCCTACACGATCCAGAAATGGTACAACAACTGGCAGTCCAACAAAGCGATGATTCTCGCCGCATATAACGAGTGGTGGTTCCGATGCTGGGAAGTATTTCTCGCATGGTCGGTCGATATTGCGAAGCAGGGCAATTCGACGTGCTTCCAGATTGTCTGCAATAAAAATCTCGATACCTATAACCGTCCTCGTTTTTTCGGCGGCGTGAATTTAGGCGAGCGCGATCTTCAAACGAATGGAAAAGTCGCCTCCGGCGGAGTGCTGGTATCGCCGTGACGTGTAGCCGTGACCTTCAGGTCACGGTGTGTCGTTACGCTCCGCGACCGTGACCTGAAGGTCACGGCTACGTTGCGACTTTTGTGTGTGTGGATCGAAATGATATTTCGATCCACAAAGAAAGAGCGAATCCGCCGCGGCGGACATTTCGCCCCACACCCCAAAACAAACTGGGCACTCTTCCACCCGTGTATCGCTTCCCTGTCATTTAACCATCCATCCATGCTACGATCCCTTGCAATTACCGGTCTCGCTATGCTTCTTGTCGTGCAAAGCGATCTTTGCCGCGCACAGTGGGTCAAAGTAAGCGATACGAGCATAGGTACCGTCAACGCTTTGGTAGCAAGTGGCGGAATTCTCATTGCGGGAACTCCATCGGGATTTTTCACTTCCGCTGATAGTGGATCGAGCTGGATCGCGTCGGATAGTGGCCTGATGCCCCAGTCCTATTTCAGGTATGTCACTTCGATTGCCGAAGATGACTCGACCTTGTATGCGGGCGTAATACTTGCAGGCGTGTACGAATCGACCGATTATGGCAAACAATGGACAGAGATTAGCACAGGATTGACGTATCGTTATGTTTGGGGGCTGTGCGCGAGTGGGAATCTTTTGTTTGCCGGTACGGCTGGCGACGGGGTTTTTCGATCTACGGATCGTGGAGCGTCATGGGACAGTGTGAACACGGGATTACCTACGGAAGGCTATGCTTACCCTATAGTATTCCTTGGCACGAAAACATTTGTTAACGACTATGGTGCTACCTATTTTTCTGACGATAGCGGCGGAACCTGGTCATCCGGTGGGCCACCCGATATCAATGCATTCCTCATTGTTGGGAGTACACTTTATGCTGGATGTTTTGGAGGTATTTATAAATCCTCCGATACGGGAACAACATGGGCGCAGCTTCTCTCTTTCGTGACTGCGACCGATGGTTTTCTGTCTTTAGCGAATTTCGATTCGGTGATTTTTGCTGGCACAAAGGGTGGGGGTGTGCTGGTTTCAAGTGACAGTGGTATGAATTGGTCGAGTATCGGTAATAGTTTGCCCGACACCAATATTAAATCCCTCGCCGTCGATGGAGGGTATCTATTTGCAGGAGCTCAAAACGGCATCTGGCGCCGACCTCTTTCGGGGATTGGCTCAAATGTGGTGGAATTCACGCCTGCATCAAGTTCAGTACTTGCTGCTTATCCTAATCCATTCTCTCGATCGATAATCATTAGCTTCACATCGCTAAATAGCGGAGAGGCTGATGTGAGTATTGTAAATCTTCTCGGCGCTCCGGTGGCGCGGATATTTTCGGGCGAGCTTGCGGTGGGCGAGCACTCCTTCACATGGGATGCGAGCGCGGCTGCATCCGGCGCGTATGAGTGCATTGTGAGAATGAATGGCCAGGTTATGCGCGTGCCGGTGGTGGTTGCAAGGTAATTCACGGCACTTTATGCGCGCCGTTTTACTTTGATGCTTATACCATGCGCATAGCCATCGGCAGCGATGCCGCGACAGAACTTACCGAGGCGCTGAAAGCCGAGCTGGAACGGCGCGGGCACCGGCTGTTTGCGTTCGGGCCGCTCACGGTTGGTGAGGCGGAGCGCGATTGGCCGCTCGTGGCCGAAGATGTCGCGCGGGCTGTCGTGGATGGCGGCGCGGATGAAGGCATCGTTTGCTGTTGGACAGGAACGGGCGTGGCCATCGCGGCGAATAAAATCCGAGGCATTCGCTGCGCGCTCGCTCAGGATGCGGAAACGGCTCGCGGCGCGCGCGTCTATAATCACGCGAATGTCCTTGCGCTCAGCCTTCGCGCCACGCCAATTCCCGTTATGAAGGAAATTTTGGATGCGTGGTTTTCGACTCCAACAGAGTCCGGCGAGGCGCAAAACGCGTGGAATGTGGAGCAAATTGCCCGCGTCGCGGCGTTAGAGCGATAACACATTTTTGCCGATTTAAGTAGTGCATCCCGAAAATTCCGTATTTTTGTAGATGTTTGTGTCTTGTCATAGGACTTAAGGCACACAAACCAACAATCTAAATTACAACATTTTTCACGCCTCGGCGTGAAAATCGAATTTTGCGGGTAACGGAACTTACATGGAATGGCCGGTCAGCCATTGCCTAAAAGCTCGAAACCATGACCTCTCCACGATCGCTATTTACTCCTCGGAACGTCCTTTTTCTTTCGACGGAAGTGTATCCGTTCGCGAAGACGGGCGGGCTTGCCGATGTCAGCGCCGCGCTGCCGCAGGCGCTGTGCAAACTCGGCCATGATGTGCGCGTGATGATGCCGCAGTATGGATTCATTGGAGAAAAAAAACAAAAAATCTACATTGTCAACCGGCTACAGGGCATCGAGTTCGAGATCGCGGGGAAATATATCGTCAGTAATATAAAATCCTCCGCTATTCTTACGAATAAGACGCGCATCCAGATTTATTTTCTCGAGAACGAAGAATATTTCCATCGATTGGGCCTTTACGTCGATCCCGTCACCGGCGAGGACTATCCGGACAACGACGAGCGATTTCTTCTGTATTCGCTCGCGGCGCTCGAGATGTGCAAACGATTGCTGTGGAAGCCGGACATCATTCATTGCAACGACTGGCAAGGCGGTCTTATACCTGCGCTGCTCAAAGGCCCGTTCAAGGACGATCCGTTTTTCAAGGATACGAAAGTAGTTTTTACCATTCACAATCTTGCTTATCAGGGAAATTTTCCTGCCGAGACGTTTGCAAAGCTCGGGCTACCGCCGGAATTTTTCACGCCGGAGGGTATGGAATTCGATGGGAAGGTTTCCTATCTCAAGGCCGGGATTGCTTATGCGGACGCCATCACGACCGTGAGCCAAACCTACGCCGAAGAAATTCGCACGCCCGAATTTGGATTCGGCATGGAAGACATGCTCACGAAGCGCAAGCTCGATCTTCATGGAATATTGAATGGGATCGATATCCTTGTGTGGGATCCGGAAAACGATATAAATATCGCCCGGCCCTACAACACGGACGATTTTGAAGAAGGAGATTTTTCCGCGAAAGAGGCGTGCAAGCAAGACCTGTGCTTCGATATGGGCATTCCCTATACCGAGGGCCGTCCGGTGCTGGGCATGATCGCGCGGCTCATCGATCAAAAAGGCTTCGATTTAGTTGCGGCCATCCTCGATAAAATTCTGGAGGCGGACGCGCAGCTCGTCATTCTCGGCGAAGGGGATAAAAAATATCTGGAACTTTTTACCCGCCTGCAAGCGATCCATCCGGAGCAGATCGGGATTTATTTTGGCTTCCACGATAATTTTGCGCATAAGATCGAAGCCGGCAGCGATATGTATCTCATGCCCAGCGCCTACGAACCGTGCGGACTCAATCAGATGTATTCCATGCACTATGGGACGATCCCCGTTGTTCGAAAGACCGGCGGGCTGGCCGATACCGTGATCGACGCCGGAACGGCGAAGGATCGCCAGCGACCCGAACACAGTCATCCGACCGGATTTACGTTCGAAGAATACGATCCGCGCGCGTTTTGGAAAGCGCTCTCGCGCGCGCTACGAATCTATCGCGAGGATAAGCCGCTGTGGCGTCAATTGCAAATCAATGGAATGAAAAAAGACTTCTCGTGGGATCGCTCGGCCATCGAATATGGGCAGGTTTATGAAAAAATTCTTAAACAACCCAAATCGCACCTAAAGCAGCAGCCGGGAACGACCATCCCCTTATCATCCTTACAGGAGGGGTCATGATCGCCTGTTTTCTCCAAACCACCACTCGTTAGTAATTTCCATCGATCGTGCCGCTGGGGCGGCACATTGCACATCACGCCTTGCTAAAGTACGCATTCCTCCTCCTTGCCGCAGGCCTTGCGCTCGCGGGCTGCCAGGATAAGATTTCCACGCTCGGAGCGCAATATTACTCCGACACCATCTCGACCGAAACCAGTATCCGAAACGATCCCGGCTTCATCCAATTTGCCGACACGCTCCGGCCGTTCGTCGCGGCTAATGGCGTGGACTATGGGCTTAACGATTCCACCACGCTCATGATTATCGGGAAGGTCAATAATCCCTATCCCCCGAGTAATACGGAGAATCTCGAATCCTGGGGATTCCTGGCATTCCCTCCGTTGGATTCGGTTAACAATATTACCGGAGTTCGGTTAATTCTCAAAGACCATCTTTACAAGTATGGCGATAGCACGAGTGCCACGAGCAGCATGGTGGACCTTAGCGTCTATGCGGTTTACAACGCGGTGTTCGATGCGATGGATTCGTTTCCAACCGCTAACCCTCCGAATGGTGGTGTGCTCGTTGGTTCAATAGATACGCTCTTCCCCGATTCAACCGATCGTGAATTGGCAATCACGCTAAATCAAAATTCGAACGCCGTTATTCCTTTGCTAACCGAGAGCTTTAACGCATTTGTCATTATCCCAAAACCGACCATGACCAACGCGCGCGGCTTTGGAACGATCCATAGTTATTCCGACGCAAGTTCCATCCCTCAAATGATATATTATTTAAAGAATGGAAACTCGGTCGTCGCCACTCCCACGCTCGATTTTCATATCGTGCATGATATGAGCATCACCCCGACAAATGAATTTACCCTGCGCGGCAGCATGGGCAAACGCGAGCGGATCACGCTAAACCTCACGCGGCCCACGGATACCGCGCAGCTCAATGGGTTTACCACCATTAATAATGCCACGCTGGTGCTTCATATCGATCCGAATAATTCAAGCCATTCCAATATCCAGGGAGATACGGCGGGCCCGGATGTGGTGCTGCTTGGCACGGTCGATTCCGCGGATCATTACGAAAGCAACGGATACTTGGATCCCACGGACCCGACCAATACCACCTATCGTTTTCAGGTGCGGACGCTCATCGAGCAGTGGCTTCGGAATCCGTCGCAGAATCTTGGTTTCGAGCTACGCTCCGGGTTCGATGATCACAGCTTCGGTGCATTGGAGTCGATCGGAGTCGAAGATAATACCTTGAACCGCTGGACGTTCTACGGCCCGAACTACGGCATGAGTCACTCCGATTCGACGAAACGCCCGTATTTCATCCTTTCTTATTCCAAACTGAAGTAATGCACCATCACCCAAAGACGCGATGGGCTATTGTTGTCCTATTCCTGCTGGCATTTTCAAAAATGGGCCATGCGCAAGGCTCGCCTTATGACAATATCGGCTTCGGCCTCCCGGTGCGTTCGGGAAACGCTGTCGAAGACGCTTTAGGCGGCACGGGCGTGGCCATGGATGCCAGCCGGACGGTCAACGATCTCAATCCCGCCGACTGGACGTGGATTACGCGCACACGTTTCGGGGCCTCGCTGCATTATGATTTAAGCAATGCAACGCAGCCCGGATATAGTCAAGACGTACAGCAAAATATCCAATTCAGCGGAGCTTCGTTCGCCGCGCCGGTCTGGAACCAGATGCATGCGGTCATCTCGCTCGGATATGTGCCGCTCACGAATGCCAGCAACGATATAAATATAACCGATTCGACAGGCACGCGGAATTATATTATTCGCGGCGGTACGAATCTTGTTTTCGGAGGCGTCGCCGCCCGGCCCATTCCTTCGCTTGCATTTGGCGCCCGGCTCGACCTCGTGACAGGCGATATCCGGCATATCGACGAGGTCACGTACACCGATACGACGGCAGGGACCGGCCAGTTCGAGCGGGATTATATCTTTTATGGAGTACGGCCTACGCTCGGATTTGAAATCATCGGGGACTCCATCGCCGATGCCCTGAGCGGTGTAATGATCGGAGCGTCTTATAGCTTTGCTACTAAGCTCAACTCCACGTATGAAACAATCACCACGCCGATCACCTCGACGCTCGATACGACGGTTGACGAGGGCGGCGTGGGGCGTTATCCCGCATCGCTTTCCGCCGGAATCTCCGTTCATCTAAGCCGAAGATACCGCGCTGAGGCCGATTATTTCGCGCAGAACTTTTCCTCGGCTTATGTGTATGCTCCGCAGGCCATTTCCAGCGACACGGTATTAGGTTCGAGTAATCGTATCGCAGTCGGTATCGAGCGGCTCCCGAATGTGAGCGGTGAATTCGGCTCGTCTTCCGGTTTCGACCGATGGGGTCTTCGATTAGGGTTCTCGTATTGTAAACTTCCGATCCTGCCGCCAACAAATATTCGTTTATATCCTTCCGGCACCGGCGGTATCAACGAGCTTTCGGTTTCAGCTGGATTCGGTATTCCTATCAGCCTTGAAACCTTGCTCAATCTTTCGGTCGTTGCCGGTCAGCGCCAGCCGGTGAACACCGGTTCCGCACCGAAGGAGACCTTCGTGCGTATAGGTGCAGACGTGAGCTTTTCCGAGCAATGGTTCGTGCCAATGCGAAGGCAATAGTCAATGACAAATGATGAGGGAAGGTGAGCAAATTCGCAGGCCGGTTTTTTTAGGGAGAATTTTCATAATTCATCATTCATAATTCATCATTGTCCAATGAAGATTGCCATCGCCAGCGATCATGCCGGTTTCGAGTATAAAGAAGCCATTAAAGCATGGCTTGTTGCCGCCGGTTACGACGTGACGGATTTCGGCACATCGAGCACCGCGCCCGTGGATTATCCCGATTTTATTCGACCCGCCGCTCAGGCTGTAGCAAACGGCGAGTGCGAGCGCGGCATTGTTCTGGGTGGCTCCGGCAATGGCGAAGCGATGGTCGCGAACAAAGTGCGAGGCGTACGGTGTGCGCTCTGCTGGAATGACGAAACCGCGAGTCTTTCCCGACATCACAACGACGCCAATGTGCTTTCGATGGGCGAGCGGATGATTTCGAAAGAAATAGCGCTTCGCATTGTCGAGATTTGGCTTGCAACGCCGTTCGATGGAGGGCGGCACATCGCGCGCATTGCAAAAATGATGAGCAATGAATAAACCTATTCCATCGTCATTGCGAGGAGCGACGTAGGAGCGACGAAGCAATCCCTTGAGATTACACTTGCTCTCACGAGATTGCTTCGTCACCCCTCCGGGGTTTCCTCGCAATGACAGCATAATAATATATCATTACTATGAAGAACGACACAGAAGTATTCAACACTATCGAACTTGAACTTGAGCGCCAGCAGCACGGACTGGAACTAATTGCGAGCGAGAATTTCACTTCGCAAGCCGTGATGCGCGCGCAGGGAAGCGTGCTCACGAATAAATATGCGGAGGGTTATCCCGGCAAGCGCTACTACGGTGGCTGCGAGTTCGTCGATGTCGTCGAAAATCTTGCGCGTGACCGCGTGAAAAAGCTCTTTGGCGCGGAATATGCGAACGTACAGCCGCATTCCGGTTCCCAGGCGAACATGGCCGTCTATTTCACCTTTTTAAAACCCGGCGATCGCGTATTGGGAATGAATCTTTCGCAAGGCGGACATCTCACGCATGGACACCCTGCTAATTTCTCCGGACAGCTTTATGAATTTCATGCGTACGGAGTCTCGAAAGAGACGGGATATATCGACTATGCAGATGTGGAACGAAAAGCGCATGAAGTAAAGCCGAAAATGATTACCGTTGGCGCAAGCGCCTATTCGCGCGATATGGATTTTGCGCGATTCCGCGAGATTGCCGATTCCGTCGGCGCATTTCTCTTCTGCGATATGGCGCATCCCGCCGGACTCATCGCAAAAGGACATCTCTCCAGCCCGCTTCCCCACTGCCATGTCGTCAGTTCGACGACGCATAAAACGCTTCGCGGCCCGCGCGGGGGAATTATTCTGCTTGGGAAGGATTTCGAAAACACCTGGGGCGCGGTTGCGCCAAAATCGGGACGCACGAAAATGGTCTCCGAGCTTATTGATTCTACCGTCATGCCAGGCATACAGGGAGGGCCGCTCATGCATGTTATTGCGGCGAAAGCAGTGGCGTTTGGTGAATCGCTGGAAGATAGCTTTACCGAATACGGCGCGCAGGTTATTCGCAATGCCAAGCGCATGGCTTCCGAACTTGTGAAGCGAGGATTTTACATTATCTCCGGCGGAACGGATAACCATCTTATGCTCGCCGATCTGCGTGGCAAAAACATTACCGGCAAAGCCGCCGAAGAAGCCTTAGACAAAGCCGCCATCACTGTAAACAAAAATGCAGTTCCCTACGACGATAAACCCGCGCTTGTCACATCCGGCATTCGCATCGGCACCGCCGCTATCACCACGCGAGGAATGAAAGAATCTGAAATGGATGCCATCGCCGGGATGATCGACCGCGTGGTTTCCAATCCAACGGATGAGAAATTGATTGCGAATGTTCGCGGGGAAGTGAAGAGTTTGACGAGCAGGTTCCCGCTTTATGCGGGGATGAAAAGCGAATAGTTACAAAGCGAGATATGGGAGAGATTTTTAGAGATATATATTCGCGGAAATACTTCTTTTTCTCGAACGAGAGTGACGAACCGATGCATATTCATGTCGAGCAGGCAGAGCGATCCGCAAAATATTGGATGGAAACGCCGCTCCGGCTGCAATACAATCATAAATTTCGCTCAAAAGAGCTTCGAGAAATAGAGCGAATTATTGAAATGAATCGTGAGTTAATAACAGAAAGGTGGAATGAAAACAAACGACGAAAAAATGGTTAGAGCAAGCAGTCTCTCGGTTTCGAGGGATTATCTCGATGTAGCACTCGATGACGGACGTATGATGCGAATTCCGACTAAGCTCTTTCCTGCGCTCAAAAATGCTCCTATCGAAAAGCTGCTCCGTTGGCAGTGGATCGGCGAGGGCATCGGCATCGAGTGGCCCGATCTGGACGAACATCTCTCCATCGCGGGATTCATACGAAACACGCCCTACTTCGTTGAAAGAACGAATGGCGCAAAGCCACATAAGATTCGCACCCCTGCTACGACGAGAAATGTTGCTCTTCGCACTTAATGTTGCTGTAACCAAAAACGATCGCCGCCGTGCGCGATGAAGTGAAACAGCTGACGAGCCGGTTCCCGCTTTATGCGTAATCTCGATTCGATGTATTTGGCAAACTTGTGATATGTCATTCCCGCGAACGCGGGAATCCAGGCCCCGAATTCAGAGTAATCTCAAGACCTGGATTCCCGCGTTCGCGGGAATGACATTGTGGTTCTCGTCAAGAGTGGAGGTCTTTCTATAAATTCGGGACGAAAGACCGCGAGCAGGCCGAACTGCTCACCAAACTGCGCTTGAAAAGTGAAACTTTGTACCAGAGAAGCACGTTCAATTCAGGTTAATCTTTGGTGGTTTCATTCACTTTTGTTAAGAAAAAATATGAAAACTAATCGCACTTCGTTTTTAAGCGTGGGGGCTTTTCTCATGCTGCTGTGCTCCATGTCCATTTTTAGTCGGACAGCAACAGCTTGTCCAGATGGGGTTGGCGGACCGACATCATTTACTGCCGCACCCGGAGGCTCGCAGACCCTAACGTGGACCGCGTACAGTGCTGGTGGAGGGGATATAATAACCGTTACTATTACCGCCGGATCGGATGTATTTACCGTCAGTCAAATGCCGATCAGTAATTTTTCGGGTGATACGGCTAATTTTACGATTACCTTCACACCTGGCGCAAACGCCACCGGAACATTTAAGGGAACAGTGGCCTGCCCTTGCGGCAAAACATACGAATTAGTAGGCACTGTCGCAGCATCGGGAGTCGCGAACTCGCTTCCGAGCAACGTCTCGTTCACCATTACTCCGAACCCAGCGACGGATAACGTCAACATCCTGTCCAGCGGTGTTCTCACGGCAGAGATCGGAATTTACAATCTGCTCGGCAAAGAGATCGCTTCATCGAATACGACGACCTGGAATTGGGATGCCTCGAGTATTGCAACAGGCTCTTATTTCGTCCGAATTGTAGGCGAGTCTAATAGCGGAGAGCAATTCGTTATTTGGAGGAGAATCATTATCGCGAGATAATGTCTCTTATAAAAATCATACAGAGCGAAATCGAAGATTATTCTCATATCGATCATATCAAGCCGTGGTCGAAAGGCGGCGAGACGGTGCTGGAGAATTTGCAAACGCTCTGTGCTACCTGTAATTTGGGGAAGAGTAATATCGAATAGTCGCGGTGTCATGATAAACGGCGTAGCCGTGGCCCGTTTGTAGAAGGACATTATTTTTTAGATCAAACAAGCTCCGTAGGAGCGGCCTAAAAAGGTCGCTCCTCCGGAGCTTGTTTCATTATATAAAAACAAATTTCTACAAACTGGCCGGGCCTACGGCCCTTTCACTGCGGCTTCGGTGACAAAAGGATGTTCGAATACGTTTATCGCGGGCAATGAGCGAACAGGATAACAACGAACCGAAAACAGCCGATCTGGAGATGTCCGTGTGGGAACATCTCGAAGAGTTGCGCTGGGTGGTGGTGCGCGCGGTGATCGGGATCGGCGTCGGGATGGCACTCTGCGCGATTTTTTTCGATCAAATTACCGACTTCGTTATTCTTCGTCCGACCACACAAACAAATCCTCCGATGAAACTGCTGAACACGGAGGTGTATGGCCAGCTTTCGGTCTGGATGCAAATTGTGCTGTGGGGCGGCGTGATTGTTTCGTTCCCATATACGCTCGTGCAAATATGGAAATTTGTCGCGCCCGGCCTGAAAGATAAAGAGCGGAAGTATGTTGGACAAATCTCGTTTTTTACAGCGTTCAGTTTTGTATGCGGGCTGGCGTTTGCGTATTGGGTGATGCTGCCGATGGTGCTGAGTTTTTCGATGGGGTTTGTAATCGGGAACGTTCAGAACATGATCGCGATAGACAAATATCTTTCGGTATTCTTAGAAATCGTTTTACTTTCGGGAATTGTTTTTGAATTACCGCTCGTCGCGTATTTTCTCGGACGCTTGGGGATTCTGACTCCAACCTTCTTGCGCCATTACCGTCGTCATTCCATCGTGATTTTACTTGCGATCGCGGCGGTGCTCTCGCCGGGCGGGAATCCCATTTTGCAGCTCATTTTGTTCGGTCCCCTGTGGGCGCTTTTCGAGCTTTCGATTGCCGCAACAGCGATTGCCACGCGGCAGCGCCGTAAAGCAGAAGCTGCGGTCATGTCATAGAGGATTCATGTCCCAACTCAAGGAAATAATTCAGCCGGTCGAGCGCGAGATGAAGGAATTCAACGCGGAATTCCGCCGCGCGATGATTTCGGACGTGCCGCTCGTCAATCTCGTCGCGAAGTATCTCATTCGCACCAAGGGCAAGCAATTGCGCCCGATGCTTGTGCTGCTTTCGGCAAAAGCCTGCGGCGAAGTGAACGACGCCACCTATCGTGCCGCTACGCTTGTGGAACTTTTGCACACGGCCACGCTTGTTCACGACGATGTGATTGACGATTCCGAACTACGCCGCGGTCTCGCAAGCATAAAAGCGCTCTGGAAGAATAAGGTTGGCGTGCTCATGGGCGATTACCTTCTCGCGCAAGGTTTACTGCGAACAGTAAAAACCAACGAGTATCATTTTTTGGAAATCACCTCGAACGCCGTTCGGAGAATGTCGGAAGGCGAGCTTTATCAACTTCAAAAAGCGCGACAGCTCAATATTGATGAAGCGGCGTATTTCCGCATCATCGCCGACAAGACGGCCTCGCTCATCAGCACCTGCTGCGAATTGGGCGCTGCGTCGGTGTCGGGAACTCCGTATCGTGAAGCACTAAAAAATTACGGCGAATATGTCGGCATCGCCTTCCAAATTCGTGACGATCTTTTTGGATTCGAATCTTCGAGCGGCAAAATCGGCAAGCCTGTCGAGGCCGACTTAAAAGAGAAGAAGCTTACGCTTCCCATCATTCACTCGCTATCGAAAGCCAGTAAAAGCGAGAAGAAGAGAATCATTGGGCTTGTGAAAAACGGCAAAGCCGCGAAGGAATCGTACCAGGAGGTGATGGACTTCGTTACCTCGAATGGCAGCATCGCCTACACGCGCGCAAAGGCGGAAGAATATGCAGCGAAAGCACACGAGGAACTAATGGTCTTGCCAGAATCCGAATCGTGCGAGGCGCTGCGGCACTTCGCGCACTATGTGATCGAGCGGGAACAATAGTTCAGACATTCAACGCATACCGATCCTGCGCTATGGCAAAGAGTTTGCGCCAAACGAATTTATTGAGCGAGATGACCATGACGCACAGCGAGAAGATGCCCGCGCCTAACAGCGCGTAATGGCCATCGTCGAAAGCCTTCGTCAACAAGGCGCCGATTCCGTGTGCGGCAAATTTCTCATGACCATAGGCGACGAATTCCGCGACGATGCTGGCATTCCACGCGCCGCCGGCCGCAGTGATTGCGCCCGTGACAATGGATGGAAAGACCGCCGGAAGCAACAGCTTTCTCCAGCGAGACCTTCTCGTGATCCGATAACTTTCGGACATCTCCTGTAAATCAGTCGGAATGGCACTTGCCCCGGCAATCACGTTGAACAGCAGATACCATTGCGTGCCCAGCAGCATGAGCACAACGGAACCATATTCGATCGAAATGCCCCATGCGCGGAACAGAAAAATAAAGAGCGGAAAGAACATCGGCGCAGGAAACGACGAAAGAAATTGCACCACCGGCTGCAGCCGATGCGACCACCGCGCATTCATTCCAATGATCACTCCGACCGGAACGGCCCACGCCGCGCCGATGATAAGGGCAGCGATGACGCGCAGCAGCGTCAGCAGCGAGTCGCTTAGAATCATGAGCCACTCGGCGCCCGTCACATCCTGCGTGAAGAGGAGATAGAGCCGGAACACGCCGTAGGCCATCAGCCCCAGCACAATCGCCATAAAGGCGAATCCAATGACTTTCCGCAGTTGTGAATCGGTTTCCACTTTTGGTTCGAATGCTTCTCGCTGGAGAGCTTCTTTAGCGGCAAGGAATTCCGTTTCGTCGTCGCCGGTTTTTTTCTTGCGCCGGCGCTGGAGGCGGCGGCTGATCGACTGGATGAGTTCCGAGCGCTGCACAATCGCGAGCACAAAGGATTTTCCTTCCGGCTCGCTCGAAAGTTCCTCGACGCGGAATTTCCGGCTCCAAATCACGAGCGGCTTCCAGAGCACGCGATCGAGAAAAATAATCATGAGTCCCATCGCGACGACCGCGCCGATCATGGCGGGCACGTTACCCTGATCGACCGCCATCGCCATGTAGCTGCCGATCCCGGGCAAGCGGAAATCCTTCCCGCCGACGGTAAACGCCTCGCTGAGCGATAGAAAAAACCATCCGCCCGCCATGGACATCATCGAGTTCCATATCAGCGGAATCGCGCTGGCCGGCAATTCTAAGCGCGTGAGCGTTTCGCGCTTGCTCAAATGGTAGCTTTCCGAGGCGTCGCGTAAATCCTGCGGGATAGATTTTATCGAATGATAAAACGCGAACGTCATATTCCAGACCTGGCCCGTGAAGATGGTGATGACCGAGGCGATTTCGAGTCCGAAATTCGAGTGCGGAAAAAGAAACACGAAGACGAGCACCAACTCAGGCAGGAATGCAACAATCGGCACACTTTGCAAAATGTCGAGCAGCGAGAGCATGATTTTTTCCGCGCGCCGCGAGTGCGCCATCACATAGCCATACGCGATTGTGAATAGCAGCGAAATCACATACGCGCCAAGCCCGCGAGCGAGCGAATAGAGCGTGTAAATCGGAAGATAACGGAACTCCGAATGGATGATCGTATGCGGCTGCAATGCCTGCGACCACTCCCGCGAGACGAGCACGAGCCAATACATCACGCCGCCAAGAATGCCGAAGACGACGAGGTCGGCATAGCTTAAGCGGCGGGGAAGGCTGAGGGCGTCGCGTACAAAGCTCATGAATGTAGCGCAAACTTCAGTTTGCGATTCTCAAAAATAAAAAAAACCAGGTCTGCAAAATAACAGACCTGGCTTTGAACACATCAAAATTTAGTTTTACGCCCTAAAGTCGTGTTTCTTTTTGATTAAGAGTGGTTGTTCGCGTGGATTTTCTAACGCCGGTGCGTCCGGATTCATTGGCGCATGATCGCTTGCGAGGAGCTTTTCGTAAGCTCGTTCTGCACGCTCGATAGCGACCAGCGCCTCTTTGCGCCGGCGAATAACCGAGAAGCCAAATCCAAGGACAAGCGTGAGAATACCGGCCCACACGAGATTGATAAACGGCTTCACGAATGCTTCGACGGTGATGACGGCCGTTGGCGGCGGAGGCAAATGTTGATCGTCGAAATAACGGAGGACGACTTTCGAATTCGCGGGATTTTGCATGTCCGGCATCAGCTGCCCGAGTTGCACATGGAAGCTTGTGCCGGGAACGAGTACGTCATCTTCCTTCGCTTCATCGGTCGCCGGGTTTCGCGTGACGCCTAAGATCAGCGTATCGCCGATCTCCCCCGCCTTTCCAAGGTGGGGGTTGGGGGGTGGTTGATTGTCTTGTTGACCACCCCCTTCCCCCTCCTTGGAAAGGAGGGGGTATGCAACAACGGTTGCCTTTACATGAAACGGCTGCTGCGAAAGCATCTTCGCTCGTTCCGATGGCGGGAAATCGAAATTGATAAATTTTATTTTGAGTTTGCCGTCCAGAACGTTTACTTCCTGAAGCTTTCCAAGCGTATCCTTTGGCACGCCGCCTTCGTACTCTGCGGCATTCAGAGTGAAGTAAAGGTCACGCGAAGCGTATTTTACAATACCGGGGTTTCGGATCGGCTCCTGATGCTGATTGAAGTCCGTCATGAAGGTGAGCGGTCGTGCGGTTCCCACATAACCATGCTTATCGGCGATATTGATAATCCAATACGTGTGTTCGTTCGGCGCTTCCTGGGTTCCGTGAAAGGTCAGCATGTATTTGCCATCGAAGGCGGGCACCGGCTTGTTAATCGGTAATCGAAGGATGTCATGCTTCGTGTAACCGTTCGCCGCAATAACGCCGATCACGAAAACCGCCAATCCGATATGTGCGACATACGCGCCAAGAAATTTGGTGTCGAAAATAAACTTGGGATAGCCCATCAAAACGAAGACCGAGAGTAGTAAGGCAAAGAGCAATGTCCAATACGTCCAATACTGTCCAACGATATCGGCAAAACGATTGTAATCCCCGGAACTAACAATGAGAAGAGACGCCAAGCTAAGCAGTGCGGTCACTCCCAGCGCGGTGGAAAGACGGCGAACATAATCCTGCCGAGTGGGCGGCGAGCGATCGAACGACACAGCCCAATGTCCGCGCAAAATTTTCCAGCCAATTTCAAGATTGACGAAGAGCGCGAAAAACGCCGCCGCGCACACCGCGATAAAACGAGGATCGTGTACGCCGAGCAATACCACCCCTATGGTGAAAATAGCTGCGGCCACCAGCGCGGAGATAGACTTTTTCATCACCTCACTCCAATTCGATTGCCGCCACTTGAGCAAGAGCGAAAGCCCATTGACAACGAGCAAAACAACGATGAGTGGAATGTGAAGGTTATTGTAAAAACCCGTCTCGACTTTCTTTTTTAATAGCGGCGCGCTCGTTCCGATAAAAACAACGAGCGCGCTTGCGCCTAAAAGCGCCGAAGCGATGGAAAGTCCTGTTTCGCGCGAGAGAATTTTGTAATCCTGTGCGAAGCCGGACATCTCGCGCCAGCGCCAAAAGAACATGCCGAATGGCACAACGATAAAAAGTCCGAGCGCGATAACGAGCATGTTAAATGCCAGAAAACCCGGATCGGCAAACGAATGCACCGAGGCATCGCCAAGCACACCGGAGCGCGTGAGGAACGATCCGTATAATACCAGCGCATACGCGAGCAGCGTCAGCGCGATGTTCGTTCGAATGAGTCCGCCCGTTCGTTTTTGCGTCAGCATCGAGTGCGCAACGGCGACGGTCACGAGCCAGGGAAGTAAACTTGCGTTTTCAACCGGATCCCACGCCCAGAATCCACCCCAGCCGAGCGTTTCGTATGCCCAGAAACCGCCGAGCATTACGCCAAAACCAAGCACCATCGCCGCGCCAAGCGTCCACGGCATCGAGGTAACAACCCACCCCTGATAATCGCGCTTGATGAGTCCCGCAAGCGCAAACGCAAACGGCACGGCGAGCAGCGAGAAGCCGAGAAACAGCATCGGCGGATGAATCACGATCCAAAGATTTTCGAGCGAGGGGTTCAGCCCCTTACCATCGGCGGGAATAAATCCTTTCATGGCTTGGCCAGGATTTGCTGCGTAAATCGTCTCGAACGGGCTTTTTGCCAGCAGCATGATCGAGATAAAAACGAGCACCGAAAGGAAGATCGCCATCACATGCGCTTCATATCGCTGGCGGCGAGCATAGCCAATAAGGAATAGGGCGATGAGAGAAGTCCACAATCCCCATAGCATGAAGCTGCCTTCCTGGCTTGCGTAAAACGTCGAGAAGAGAAGGAATTTACTCAGCTTGCGAGACGCATGTTCATAAACATAATTGATATCGAAGTGATAATTGAAGATATAATAAAGAAGCGTACCGCACGCGACGAGCATCCCCACAATTGCAAGCTGGGTCGAGCGGCGGGCGGCGATCGTTAGCTCTGTTCTTCCCCGCGCGGCCAGGATATAGAGCACCATCCCCGTGACCGAGGCGGTAAGAGTGAGTGCGAGAGCGATATTACCTAACATGTTTTGTATGGTCGCTGGGACCCCTGCGTCCCATGGGACGTATAAGTTCTACTAAGAATTAGGATTTTGCATTTTCCCCGACCCTTCATAGCGCGATGGACATTTCGTTTGAATATCGGACGCTTCGAACACACCGCCTTCTACCTTGCCGACGCAGACCACGCTCGGCGCAATCTCGAAATTGTTCGGACGAATGCCGGCGTATTTCACGGGCATTTCGTGGCCCTGCCGGTCTTTCATATAGAACGAAAAGGTATTGGAATTCACATCGTACCGAGAGCCTTTGTCTTTATCGTAGGTGCCGGAGACCTGCGCTCGCCGCCCGCTCGCCTGCGCTTTTTCAAAATCGGAATAGTCGATCTTGTTATCGACCAGCGCGAATGCCGCGATACCGATAAATCCAACAGCGACGATAAGAGCGATAATATGCTTACGTTTCATTTTGAATGCTTCTTTCCTTTATGATAGGACACGAAACAGGGGGTTTAAGGTCTAAGTTCGAGAGCAATTATTCATTATCCGATTCCCGGGAGCACTCAGAGTTTATCTATTGCCATGAGAGCCAGGAGAACGGGCAGATAGATAATCGAGGCAAACAGCAGTTGTTTTGCCGTCGTATTGGTGCGCGCATTCGCTATCCGAATGGCGGCCACAACGAATCCGATTCCTAACAGCAGCGCACCCCCAAAATAGAGCGGACCCGTCATCTTCAGGAGCGACGGCAGCAAGCTAACCGGAATTAGTACCAATGTGTAACTCAAAGCCTGAAACGCAACGCGCGAACCTTCGGGATCGATGACGGTCAGCATTGGGAACCCCGCGCGCGCGTAGTCCTTGCGGTACATCCACGCGATTGCGAGGAAGTGCGGGATTTGCCACAAGAATAAAATTGCGAAGAGCGACCATGCTTCGAGGCCCAGCGAGCCGCGCACCGCGGCCCATCCAATCAAAATGGGAACCGCGCCGGGAAACGCGCCCACCAGCGTCGATAGATGCGTCTTTTTCTTGAGCGGAGTATAAACAAATAAATATCCGCATAGTGTAACGATTGCAAGCAAGCTCGCAAGGCTCCCGACAAACGCCAGCATATAGGCGGCTCCCGCGAGCGATGTGAGCGCGCCAAACAGAAGTCCAGCCGTCGGAGACACTCTTCCGGATGGAAGCGGTCGTTTTTCCGTTCGCCGCATTCTTGAATCGGCCTCGATTTCGAGGACTTGGTTCAGTGCTCCGCCGCCGCAGGTTACCAGACCGGTGGCGATCATCGTATGAATAAAAAGCGTAGCGTTAAATTCCACGGAAGCCAGCCAAAAGGAGGTAGCCGTCGTCAGCAGCGAATAAAAGCCAATACCCGGTTTCGAGAGATCGTAAAAATCGCGCAGCAGCTGCCGCCAATCGAAGGATGGCGGAGCAACTTGGGAATCAAGTCTTGCAGTACTTTCCATTTACTTGATTCCGGCGGTAACCATTGTGTCATCTAAGCCATGTGACGCATGGGTCGCATGGGCATTCTTCGGAAGAAAAAGATGCCGACTCTTTACCATAATATAAACCATCGTTCCCAGAATGGCCGCGCCGCAGGAGACGTGAAGTGTCGTTGGAGTAACCGCTTTCTGGCTCCAGATCGTTATGGCTCCGAGTGTGATCTGAATGCCGAGCAAAAGCATAGCGAACATCATTGGAAAAACGAGCGATTTCTCTCGTGGATACCATCGAAAGAGGGTCCGAGCAGTCAGGAACATCATGATCGTAACGACAAACGCGCCCACGCGGTGAGCAAAATTGATTGCCACGCCGAACGAGGTGAAATCCGGAATTAAACTTCCATTCGGCGCAAACGGAAACGTCGGTATCGCAAGACCTGAGAACGTATGCCGCATAACCGCGCCAATCATAAGCTGCGTAAAAATCGCAATCACGGTAACAAGCGAAAGCACCCTTACCCCAATTTTTGTCCTTTCTGTCTTTCTTGTCGTTTGGTTTTCCCAAGCGCGCCCGGTAACCATTGCAATGCCAATGGTCAAACAAAACACTGCTTGCCCCAGCCCCGCATGGGCGCTGGAAATTGCCGGCGGAAGATACATGAGCACGGTAATTCCCCCGAGAATGCCTTGCAATACCACGCAGCCAAGCGCCGCCCATCCAAGCCGTTTCACCCACTTGCGCGGCTCATACATTTGCAGAACGATAGCGAGTGCAAGAATCAGAAAACCGACGAACGATGCAAACAGCCTGTGAGTGTGCTCGTAAAAAATGTTACCCGTCCAATCTTTCATCGGAAAGGTGAACATGTTCCACCCGTAGCTCGTCGGCCAGTCGGGGACGGAAAGCCCCGCCTGATGGCTCGTGACAAGCCCGCCAATAAAAAGAAGAATGAAACAGCAGGCTGCTGTGAAAATAGCGAACCAGTGAATCCAAACGGCGTTTCGTCGAGCTTCCATAGATGAAATGCCTAAAACGCAAATGAATAGCGTTCGGCTCCAATTGTACCGTGGAGAGTGGCTTTTGTTATCCATGTCATTCTGAGCGGAGCAGAACGGAGCGACAGCGGAGTTTTGCGGAGTCGAAGAATCTTCGCGTCGATAGCACGAGATCCCTCGACTCCGTTCTTCCTCCCTTCGGTCGGAAGAACTCCGCTCGGGATGACAATCTGGAAAGCCCATTAAAATGATTCATGCAAGAATTTCTCCCCCACCTTTGTTCTCAATCATTGTAACCTTTCGACCCTTTGCGGGTCTTCTTAGTATGAGAAATCTCCGAATGTGGGTTTTTCTTCTCGTTTGGGCAGGTGCTGCCAGCCCTGTGGCTCTTCGTGCCCAAATTAATTCACCGGCCTTCGATCCCCATTGCTACCAGCCGGTAATCGGAACGCCGGGAGTGATCGATACGATCATGGGAGCGAACGGGCAGGGACTTGGTCAGGGTCTTATCAATATCGGCCCAAGCCCGAACGATACCGGCGGACCGGGAAGGCTCATGATGTACGGCATGCCGGGAACCCTCGGAGATTCCTCCGCTGCCATTCTCACCGTTGGCCCAAACTTCAACCCGGCAAATCTCAACATCACGAAGATGCTCGGATTCAAACCCGATAATCCTATTATGGGCCATTTCCGTTCGTCGCAATATATGGATATGCTCGTCAGGACCGAAAGCACGAATCCTGAATTTCACCTTCCCCGCATCTACTGGCAAAAGGACGATGGAACGTATGATTCTTCCTTTTGCACTACGCTCCTGCCGGATGCAGACTTGTACCGCTATATTGATCCCACCTATTTGGAGGGCTTAAACCCTCCTTATCATGCACATCTCACTTCCGATTCGGTTGAAGATATTGTGATACTATACCTTCAGGGAGATGGTATCACCTTGGCCGATAGCGAAAATGCCTGCCTCTTCATAGGTGGTGCAAACCTTTTTCATCCGGGAGATACGGTTTTGCCTGATTCGAAAGCCTTCTTCGATAGCACTAAGAACGTTACTCCGGGTTCTGCCTTTTTAGTTAACATTGGCGATTTTCGCGGCACAGGGCGCGAGGATATGGTTGGATTGTTCAATAGCTCCCGCAATATGCTCTTTTACTCTAATGATACTCCATTTACCCTGGACAAATTCATCACGGCTCTTAAAACCGATACTCTATTTTCGATATACTCCGCGCCCTCATGGGTCAATCCAGCTTATTTTGGTTTAGTTCCTACCACCATACGAATGCATGACGGTGGTTCCCAGAGTTTTATATTTCTTCTCGATTCGGCATATTTGCAAGGCGACTGGGCACAAGCGCGAATTTTCGAAGGAGGTCCCACTTTTGGTTCTCATCCCTTTACATTCGATAACACACTCACTATTCATACACCAGCACTTTTTGACGGCGGCAATTTTCGAGAAAGTGGATGGGGCTTAGACGTAGCCGATTGCGGCAATATGGCGGGAACCGGCGACCATGTGCTCGGTGTGACTGGAAATTTCGGCGATGATGGAAGTTTCTTCACCTTTTATGTTCTAGGCAATTCATTCGATGAAAAAGTCGATATGTATTTTGCGGAATATCCCTACGGAGGCGGCACCATCGATACGGCGACCTTAGACGGCGATAATTTGCAGGACATTGCGATTGGCGCCCCGGCATTTCCTGCGCTAATCACCAATGGAATGCAGTATAATGGTTCCGTTCTCTTCGTTCACGGCTCGCATCAGATTCCGGCGGTGGGTCAATCGGTTGCTACCGCCGTGCCGCAGCAGGAAACTACCGATCCTTTTTCGGTGACGCAAAGTGCGGATGGCAATACGCTCTTCGTCCATGCGTGGCACGGCATGTTCGTTCATGCTACCGCCATACTTCACGACATTCTCGGTCGCGCGATCGTGACTGCCGAAGAGACGCATCCGCTCATCGACTGGCAAATGCCAATTCCCCCTCATGCTGCCGGCGCGTATGTGCTCACGATCCTTACGGATGATAAAGTCTATACCTACAAGTTAGCATTGCTCCAATGATGAGAATGAGTTTTTGCATAACGATTTTTTGGCTGCTCGCTGCCGGTGTGACGTGGGCAAAGCTTGTCATTGTGCATTGAATTTCCCAGGCGTTTCTTACGTTAGTGCGGATGAGGTGAAATTATGACATACCAACCAATAACAGCGAAATACGAAGAAGGCACCGTCGTTCTGCCACCTGATGTGGATTGGCCGAACGGGATTAAGCTCGAGATTCAACCCATTGAGGAGCGGCCGCGCACATGGGCGGACATCATGAAGGACTATACCGGCATCGCGGACGATATGCCGTCCGATCTCGCCATGAATCACGATCATTATCTTCACGGAGCTCCAAAAAAGTGAGAGTCTTATTTGGAGACGCCTTTTATTTTATGGGCATATTGAATCGACGAGACCAGTACGCAGATCAAGTCATCGCATTCAATAAGAGCTTCGACGGTCGCATCGTCACCACGGATTGGGTGTTAACCGAGGTCGCCGATGCGTTCGCATCTTCCGCGATTCGCGGTCGAGTGCGGGATTACTTCAAGCACCTACTTTCCATTGAGAAGTTTGAGTGTGTTCGAGCCTCAGACGATCTATTCGACCGCGCTCTCGACTACTACAATAAGCACATAGATAAAGAGTGGTCTCTCACCGATTGCACTTCCTTCGTCGTCATGCGCGATCAGGGTATCAAAGAAGCGCTCACCGGCGATAAACATTTTGAGCAGGCCGGATTTGTGGCGTTATTGAAGTAGGATTGGGCGTGACAAATCCCTCCCTCACCGAAGCTTACCATCATTGCCGCAAGATCGCGCAGAGCCATTATGAGAATTTTCCCGTCGGCTCCTTGCTTATCCCGCGCAAGTTGCGGAAGCATTTTTTCGCGCTTTATGCCTTCATGCGCACGGCGGATGATTTTGCCGATCTGCCTCACCGTTCAAGCTTAGAACGGCTTACATTGCTCGGCGAATGGCGCGAGAAACTTCATTCTATCTACAAGAATGAGCAACCCAACGATCCCATCTTTCTAGCTTTGCAAGATACCATTCGAAAATTCAATCTTGCCATCGAGCCATTCGATTTGCTTCTCGATGCGTTTGAATTCGATGCGTGCGGCGATGTTAAATTCGAGACTTACGACGATTTGCATTGGTACACGATGCGCTCGGCCGAGCCGGTGGGACAGTTAGTGCTGGCACTTTTTGGTTACCGCGATGAGGAACGAATAGCGTGGTCGAACGATATTTGTACGGCTCTGCAACTCATAAATTTCCTTCAGGATGCTGGCGACGATCTTGCCGCAGGCCGCTGTTATTTTCCCGCCGAAGATTGCCATGCGTTCGGAATCGAAAACACTGCCGATCTTCAAAACTCCTCACAGACTCCCAGACTCATTCTTTACGAATGCGACCGAATCCAATCGCTGCTCGATAGTGGAAAACCGCTTGCTGAAAGTGTCGAGGGCCGGTTGAAGCTGGAATTGAGAGCTGTCCTCGCGGGTGCAAGATTTATGCTTGGCAAAATCCGCTCAATGAAAGAAGAGATTTTTTACGAATGGCCAAAGCTTTCACGGTTCGAGCATTTGCATATTCTCGTTTCCGCGCTTCGCAATTCCGATAATAAACAGCCAATCTCGTGACATCGGCGCAGAGGGCACGGGAACCATGCCACTATAGCTTCTTTGTTGCAATAGTCCATGTCACTTAACCTCGTAGCGCCCGAGCGGAGTAATTTCTTTTATGCGCTCTCACTTCTTCCGAACGAGAAGCGCGAGGCCATGCGCCGCATCTACGATTTTTGCCGACATACCGATGATTTGGCCGATGCGGAAAACGTACCGTTGGAAATAAAGCGAGAGCGGCTACAAACGTGGCGCGAAGAAGTGGAGGCTTGCTATCATGGAAACGCTTTGCATCCCATTCTCCGTGATTTGAAAAGCGTACTCGATCGCTTCGATATTCCGAAAGAATATTTGCTCACGCTTATCGATGGCGTGGAAATGGACTTAACCAAAACGCGCTACGAAACCTTTGAAGAATTAAAGAAATATTGCTATGCCGTCGCGAGCACGGTCGGGTTAATTTCGATTCAGGTCTTCGGATATAAGCACGAGGAAACGCGTGAGTATGCGATTAATCTTGGTTATGCGCTGCAACTGACGAATATCCTGCGAGATATAAAGCAAGACGCCGCGAACGGGCGCATTTATCTTCCGCTGGAAGATTTGCGTCGCTTTCATTATGATGAAACGAGCCTTTTGGCTTCGCGATATGACGAGCGTTTCATAGCGCTTATGAAATTCGAAGTATCTCGTGCGCGACAATACTATACGCAGGCGCGTTCTTTGTTGCAACGCGACGAGCGAGCGGCCATGTTCGCCGCCCAGACCATGGACGCAATTTATTTTCGCCTTCTTAACAAAATTGAGCGTGCGCGATACGATGTTTTTACGGAGCGAATCGCAGTTTCGACCCCACGTAAGATACTTATCGCGCTGAGATTTTGGCTCGGAAGTCATCTTACTTTATCCACATGACGATTCTCGGCATCGATCCCGGTACGCTGATTACCGGCTATGGCGTGATCGCCACGAGCGCGAAAGGCTCGAAGATGACGCTCGTGGAATATGGGACGATCGAATCGAAAAAAATTGCGACCCTTCCCGCGCGCCTGCGCGTTATCTTCACCAGATTAACGGCCGTTATCGAGCGCGTGCGGCCCGACGAAGTGGCCATCGAATCGGCGTTTTATCATAAGAACGTGCAATCGACTCTGAAGTTAGGTCATGCGCGCGGGGTCGCCATGCTTTCGGGAATTTTAAAAGATTTGACGGCTGCCGAGTATTCCCCGCGCGAAATAAAGCGCGCCGTCGTCGGCAACGGCAATGCCTCGAAAGATCAAGTGGAATTTATGGTGCGGACACTGCTCCGCCTGAAGCCATCGGACAAAAAACTTCCCGATGCCTACGATGCGCTCGCCGTGGCGATTACACACGCCGCGCGGATTTCTGGAGCAGCTTCCGGTTCCAAAACCAAGCGCGCTTCGAAAAGTTGGAAGCAATTTGCGGAGAGGAATCCGGAAAGGGTAAAACGGTGATATATCGCATGATAGAAGATGTTTTTCAACGTCATTCCTTCAGCAAGCTCAGGACAGGCTCTGAGCGGAGCAAATTTTTGCAAAGCAAAAATTTGCGGAGTCGAAGGATCTTTGGAAGTTTCACGAGATCCTTCGACTCCGTTCATCCCTCGTTCCTCGGGATGAACTCCGCTCAGGATGACAGGGTATTCAATCGGTTTGTCATGCTATTGTTTTCAATCATTTTGATTGCTGTCTCCTCTTCAGCTTTCGCCCAACTCACTCCCGACCAACTTGCGCCGGATAGCTATGTCAAGCTTTTTCTCGACGATTCTTCCGAATTTTACGTGCTCGTGCTGGCGCGTCCGCTGCCCGACCGGGTCATCGTCGAGACGCGGTATGGCCAGTTGGAGATTCCGCTCGCCCGCATTAGCTCGATGATCGACTATAGCTATAATTGGGTACAAAAGGGCGACCTGAAGCGTGCGGCGCTCAAAAACATGACCGACGCGCAGCAATATGATGTAACCCGCTTTCTCCATCAGCCAAAGCTGCCGGACACCTCCACCGTTGCGACAAAAGACTACAATATCTTTAAGGGACACCGCTATCTTTTTGACGATACCGCACACGTCATTCTTGCCACCGATTATGGCACGCTCTTTTTTACGTATCCCGATCTCGATTATGTGGATAATTGGTCCAGCCGGAACGATCGCCGCGACGATTTTGCAACGGCGAAATACTATGTGGCGAAAGACCCGCTCTCTTCGCAGGATTTTCTCTTGCCGACAGCGCGCCCATTTGGCGAAGGCCAATTTTTCTTCACGGACTATATGATTGCCGGAGCGCAGCTTAATTATGGCCCCACGTATTGGATCAGTCTGAATGCCGGCGGTATCTTCATACCATTTCTTACTCCTTCCGTGACCGCTCTGACCGGAGGGATAAAGCTCACGCCTTATTCGTCCGACGATTTCAATGTGTCCGCGGGATTTCAGGACATCTATTCCAAAGTTATCCATACCACCCGCATTGCATTTCCTTATCTCGCGGTGACGTATGGAACGTGGGAATCGGAACTCACGCTGCTCGGAGGCATCTCTTATCAAAGCGGAGTGGACTCGGCGGGCAATCCGTATTATCCGGTAAATTCGTTTATTGGCGTGTCCGGCGATATGCGGGTCGGCGAGAATTTGAAAGTGGCGCTCGAACTGTATTTTATCCAGGATTTTGGAATCGTTCCAACGATCTTTTCCGTGCGGTATTTTCAGAACGATCTCACCATCGATGCCGGAGTCGTTTTTTCCCTTTACAAAGCCGGCGCGAGCGGCCTGAAAACCTTAGGCGATTATGTTTTCAATACCACCTTCGATGTGATCCCGATGGTGAGCGGGTCCTATCATTTTTAATGAAAAAGAATTAATGATTTGTTGATATGAAAGCAGAACTAAGGGGGGGGGCGGGCGTTCGTTTAAGCAATATGTGTGAAACATGTAATAACGAAAAACCAACACAGCCTATGAACGGAAATAACAATCGAAATACAATTCAATCGTGGTTCGATCTCGTCGTCATGCCGACGATGGACCCACGCAGCATCATCCAAACCGCATCGTTCGAGGATTCGACCGGAACCATGCGCGCCGCCACGTTCTTGCGAAGCCAAAACTGGCTTCTGCCCGGACCGTGGATACAATCCCCGCTCAATGTTACGACGCCGGCCGGAATTTTGATTCCGAACGTCACAGTACCGAACGCTTACGATTATGCTTCGATCGAAGACGCCAACACCTGGAACACGCTCCATCAGATGGTGGCACCTATTCCTAACAACCTGCCGTTCGCTGTGCGGCAAGTTATGTTTTTGAAGGCAGGAACCGCATTCGTCAATAATATCTTTTTGGATTGGGCGGTGGGAGTAACGTCCGCTTCCGTGCAGCTCAGCTTTCGAGATAATTCCATGACGAGCGGCGACTTCCAGAACTCAGGGGCGGGAACCGTTCCGGTCTTTGCGTTTCCTGCCGCGACCTACGGTAGCACGGGAAGGAATTTCCAGGTGACCTTGCTGCGCACGGGTCATTTCCACGTCGGGCTTAACATTTTGGATAATAGCGGCAATTGCAGCATGTTCGAAATGGAGTGGTTCGTAGAATAAGGAGAAATAAGACATGGCGGCTGACCCTACAAAACGAACCGGCACTACGCCGATACCCGCGCTCCCGACGCCGATACTACCGACGATTGGGGGTGGAGCACCGTCGCCTATAAAAACCTTCGGGGCAGCAGAGGAGGGCGGAGGAGGGCCATGTGGGTGGGTCCACAATGGAGGTGATATGGATCCTGGATGGTGGTCATGGACCCCATGCGAGACAGGCTCTTGGGATGGAGGTGGAGGCGGGCCAACGGGCAGCGGCAGTGGGCCCGGCGGCGGGGGTGGTGGTGGTTTACCGCCGCCATACGGCCCTGGGTCCACAGGGGGTAAGAAGGCTGTGCCGCTTCCGGTTACGAATCCGTGTGCCAGTTTGAGCGCTGGATTTTCAGCGAGCGAAGTTACCCGGCTTCCAAGCCAATATGCGGGCGTTTCCAAGTCCCAAAGTGCAATTATTAATGCAGCAATTATCAATGCGGCTAAAACATACGGAATTAACCCGTTGCTTCTTATGGGAATTGGAATTCAAGAATCGCATATGGGGGTTGGCGGAGGCTACAACCGAAAAACCGGAACAGGCGACGGCGGACATGGTCGTGGGCTTTGGCAGATTGATGATGGCTTCGGCAAAGATCCTCCACTCAGTCTTACCGATGCCGAATTATTGCAATGTCAAACTGATCCTGCATTTTGTGCAATGCAGGCTGCTAAGCTGTTGGCGTTTAATTTGAAAAAATATGGCGGGAACTTGACAAAGGCAATTCAGGCTTACAATGGCACTCCTGGAACTCCTAAGTCAAATGCTTATTCTACGGATGTTTGCGGCTACATACAAGAATATGCTCAAACAGCTCCCCCGCCCCCACCAAACCCTCCGACCGGAATTTCTTCGATGAACTCAAGCTGGGATAATATGGGACTTCTTCCCACGCAATCACCAGACTTGAGTTCACTGGACTATGATTCATCCTCACTCGATGAGACGTCGGGGAACATGTTCTTCGTTTAATTTACCTTGAAGATGAATTCAGTAATTTTATGGCTATGTCTTTTTTGCATTTTCTATGATAATCCTGCTGGTCTGGCGCAATCCAATCGATATAAGCGGAACCAGCAGTTGAAGGATTCACCTGAGAATAGCAAACGCCCGAAGAATGCCGTGCTTCATCACGATACTGTGACGTTTCAAGATATTTGGGTGGACCCAGGGGAATGGAATTTTTTAGTTGCTCCTGAGTATCCTGGATTGCAGGCTATGATCGTTCCTCCGTTTAAAATAAACGGCAAGCCTTATTACCGTACACTTTTGAAACGGCACACGTTGCCATCCTGGATAGTTCCGGATTCTTCACTCATTTGTGTTACATGGTGGCACACGGATACGAGCAATTTTTGGCAAGCGACAGACGAAATTGCTGTCATAAATGGTGACCCCAACCACTTTAGAGAAAAATTTCATAGACCGGCTGATGCTTTAAATCGTGATGATACAGGGGTGTTCGGTGGATTTATTCCTGAGAGCGAAAAAGACCCTTCTGAGCTTATCGTAAACGGAGTTCCTAATTCTCCTTTGTTTTACGTTGCTCCTCCATTCTTAATTGATGGTAAACCATCATATCGGTTAGTCGCTCGCCCATCAGGAAGTTTTGCAAATTCCGTGCTTTATTCAATCGAGGCGGTTCGCGATAAAACGATACCTTGTCCGTACTGCCTGCCTTCTCTGGTACCCGATTCCACAATTATTGAAGTTACATCCTGGGCGCTGTCAGGTTTTCCTAATATATGCACTACAGACGCGATTCGGATTCTTGGACATAAATAATTCTTAAGAACCATGCAACAGCCCATCCAAACCCCGGAAGAATACGAAGCCGCCATGAAACGCGCGCTTGAACTAATACAAAAGCTTCCTCCGGAGGAGGCGCAGGAATTAGTAGAGCTAATACAGCGCATCATCGGGCATGTATCGGGCTTCGTCTTTTTTAAGGATGGTAAGGAATTCGTGAACGAAATTTCTCTCGATTTCAGTGGCGGCGCGAATGCGTGAATCGTTCACTCCCCAATAATCTTAGCCAGTTCCCGGTGTGAGATCGTCAGCGCGACTTCGTGGGATGCTGCATTATTGTTGAGTTTCGAGCAAGTCACGGAGCCGTTTGATTTCAAGTTCGAGAACGGGGATGTCATCGAAGAGAATACTCCACACTCTATCGAGATCAATTAAATGGTATTCGTGAGTAAGGACATTGCGAAATCCTCGTATGGTGTCCCAGTCGAGCTTCGAGAGCTTCTTCGTCTCGATGCTCAGACGGTTTGCGGATTCGGCAATGATTCGGAGACGGTAGAGTATTGCATCTTGCCGCATGGCGTCATGCTCGAATGCTTCGATCGATTCGGGAGCATACTCCTTCAGCAAATCGCAACTCGAAAGGATATAGTGAATCCAGAGATGGTCTTTCACAGGGCGATTGCCTCTCGTAAAATGATGTCCTTCATCGGGGGCCGGAGGGCGCGGTCAGTTACCACGTCGATGTGACATTGCAAGAGTTTTTCGAGATCCGCAAGAAATCCGCCTGGAAAAAGGAACGAAACTTTCGTACCGTAATCAATTAGGAAGTCGATGTCGCTTGCTGGAGAATCTTCTCCACGGGCCGTCGATCCAAACACACGAATATTTTTCGCTCCGTGCCGTTCGGCGATCTCCAAAATTTCTTTCCGTCTCCTCTTGAGTTCTGATAATCGTCCCATATATTACTCCCCAATAATCTTCGCCAGTTCCCGATGCGAAATCGTTAATGCGACTTCGTGGTTAATAATTCCGAGTTCCAGCAAACGGTCAACGGCAATCTTTTTTGTTTTCTGCTCTATTTCCTGCACAGAATCCGTTCCGAAAATATGTTTTAACCAATGAACGCCTTTGGCAAGATGCGTACGCTCGTCGGCATTGACGAAATCGAACATGCGGCCTGTGAGGTCGTCACCATTTTCATAAGCTTCGCGGGCATAGCGAAGGCATTCCTGCACGATATTCGCCTCGCCAAATAAATTGATTTCCGCAAGGGAATATTCCGCTGGCATTTTTGTGCGTACTTTGATACCGATCAGGCGATTCAGTAAATCGTAAGGATTGTAACCGAGGGCTTTCATCGCCTTGTGGCCAAGTTCCGTGTGGCGCGTCTCGTCCCAGATGATGCGGGCCAGATCGTAATCGAATCCGAAAGGCACATCGCGTATCTCGTAAAGCACATTCCCAAAGGTCTCGATGGCGTCCAATTCATCGCGCTGCGAACGTATGAGATTCAGCCGAGTCTTGTCGAATTCCGTTTCGTATTCGATTTGTCCATTGTCCGCCGCCTGATATTCATACGTATCTTCGAAGGTGCCGAAGCGCGGATCGCGCGTAGCAATGAAAGATCGCTCGAATGTCGGCTTGCCTTCGGAACGAAGTTTTTCGGGCCTCCGGGACACCACCCCCACGGATCGTGGGCGATCCTTGCCCCCTCCTCTTTCAGAGGTGGGGGAGTTGGTTACTCCTCCGAACGAGCGCAGCAGCTTTTCGATATGATCCTGCCACTGGTGAAGGCTGCCCTCATCGTAGCCGCCTTGAATATAAGCTTGGATTGCGCTCGCGCCCCAGGCGATCATCTCATCGTAATCGGGCATAATTTGCCGGATCATGCGGACGGTCGGCGCGTCGGCAACTTGATCGGTGTGGGCGGCGTGCTCCTGGTATGCTTGTTTCAAATGGGGAAGGACAACCCCATACAGCGCCGCGACAAAATGTGCTGGCGATTCGGAATAAATAAGCTCGCTGAAAAATTCGGCAATATCCTCGGATTGAAATTTATCCGTCGTTTCTTCGGCGGTGCGAAGCTCGGTGAGGCGCGTGCGGATTTTCATTCCGGCTTCGGCATGGTAATAGATATGGCGACCGAATTCGACTTTCACTTCGAACTCCGGCGTGCCCATGCTCCATCCGGCAATCGCGCGGAGGATATTTCGCTCGAAAAGAAAAAATCGCAGCAACAGCCGCGCGCTTTCTTCGACGGTGAAATCGCCGCCTAATTGACGCGCGTCTTTCGGGAAATTATATTTTGCGAGCGGCACTCCCACGCCACGCAATGCGGTGGAGTTCGTCCACGCTTGCTCCATTTCCCTGTTTTTATCTTGTGGATGACCGTTGGCTTCCATCATTAATCCTGTTTCAAGAACAACTTCCGTATATCAGAGAGAATTCCATGCGAGTAAACGGCTATTTTCTGCGATAAATGAAATAGTCTCCCATCGTCGTATCGAGCACATAGTGTTGCTGTATGAACGCTCCGAGCGTGGGGAGTGCCATCAGGTCACGGAGGGTGAAAATGTTTTGTCCGGAATCGATCGCATTTTGAATAATATAGAACTTTGGCTGGACCTGCTCGATTTTCGCGGCATATTCCACTTGCCACTGCCGCTGAAAATCGGGAATCCTGCCATCCTTACCATGGAGCAGGATTCCGGTCAGCGTAGTAAATCGCGTAGCCGATGGCCGCTCGATTTGCCAGCGAATGTCGGGGAAAAAAGCGGAGACTTCCACGGCGTCATCCGCCTTTGTATTACTATTGATGTAGGTGACCATGGAATCATCGACCGGATTCCCTCTGAGGCGTTCGGCAAGCGGCTTCGAGGAAGAAAAGATGGCTCGCCCTTGTGGGCCTAATACCATCTTCCACGGGTAAAGCCCCGCGAAAAGAGCAATCATCAGTAAGCTTAAAGCAAGCGCTCCACGCCGGCCCAAGCGCAGCTTTGCATCCCAGATTCCCGCCGCAAGCACGGGCATGAAGAACCCGCAAAAAGGCATCAAGTGATAACTGGCAATCCGATACATGACGATCACTCCAAAAAGAAGCGCCGCGAAGGAAGCAATCATAAAATTTCGCTCTTTTTTCGAGTGCGGAGCATTCGAAAAATGTCGCCCATTGCGGCGGTGAAGTACCATCACCGCGCCCCACCACAAAAGAAACGCAATCACTAAATATGCTCGATTCGAAACGTCATGGAGATGAAACGAAGTGTCGGTATAGACATCCAGATTAAACCGGATTGTGGAAAGATACGCCTGGCGTAGGCCGTCCGGCGTTAGCGCATAAGGGATGAGCCACAGCAAAACGATTGCTATGAACCCCATTACTTCGAACAACAATAATTCCCAGCCACGAGCATTTCGAAGACCGTGCAAAGTCACGAACGGGATAATGAGTAAAAGAGCTAACGTTGGCCGGATCGAGGTCGCGAGTGCAAACATTGCCCCGGCAAGCGCAAAAAACAATTTCTCGGATGTTAGCGAGGTGTTCCTATAAGCCTTTACGGTGGCCCAGAACGCCCACGCGAGTGGCAGTACCGCAAAGTCATCACGCTGGCCCATGAACTGTCCTGGCCCGTGGATATAAAACAGGGCATAAAGCGCACAAGCCACGAGCGACGCCCCCTCGCTCAGCCATAATCGGCTCAGTTTATAAAGCGAGAGTACGATGGCAATTTGCAGGATAAGCTCGAACGCACGAAAGCCTATCATCGAATTCCCGAATACTGCGATGGCCGTGGCATGAAGGACGACCGTCCCGGGAAAATTGTGATCCCAGCTGCCGATATAAGGAAGGCCGTGGTACCGGTATAATTCCATCCCCATGGCCTGCTGGATAGCGTGATCGGTATGGAATGGATAAAAACAGAGTGCCGGTAGCACCAGCACACAAATCAAGGCGAGCACGAGAATCGCCCGCTTGCTGCCTGATTTTTGCGGGAGAAAACTCATCTAAAAAGCGTAACGAGAAGTAGAAAAAAATGAAACGAGACGAGAAGTTAAAAATAAAACGAGGCTTCCACCCGGGATTGTTCCACATCGCCGAACGTGCTCCAGAGTCATAGTGCTGAGTTTTGGCGCGTTACACCTAAGGGCAATGGAAAGCTTTATCTATAGCAGTCAGGGTTTTGCGGCCCTTCACTCGCCGGTCAAGTATGATTGCTCCGTCAGAAGCGAAATATTTGTAGCCGTGGGTTTCAACCCACGGTGTAGGGAACACAACGAATATCAAGCTCCGTTAGAACCTGTTCTGAGCTTGTCGAAGGGTCCCTACGGTGAATATCGAGGGATTGATGTCGGGAACGGAACGCCCACGGTTCCCGGACCCATTCGGCAGGCTCAGAGCCTGCCCTCAGCTTGACTGGGGGGCAAAACGCTGGGACGCTCCACGTTTAAGCATGCGGCTGTGGAGGGTATGGGAGCGGAGCAGTGGAAATTAATGATGTGAACTACAATTTGGAATAAGTGAATCATCGAAAGACACTCGAAACCATTCTGGGTGGCACTTCCGACAACAATATCCGGTTCAATGAACTGACGGGTATGCTGCTCTCGATGGGTTTTTCGGAACGGATTCGAAGCAGCCATCACATGTATTCGAAAACCGGAATCAGGGAAATTATCGACCTGCAACCGGAGAACGGAATGGCAAAGGCATATCAGGTCAGGCAAGTACGCAAGATCATCTTGCACTATGAATTAGGAGACACGTTATGAGCCGATACGAAATTATCATTTATTGGAGCCAGCAGGATGACCGTTTTATTGCGGAAGTACCGGAACTTCCCGGCTGCATGGCCGATGGCAAAACCTACGCCGAAACTCTCCGGAATGCGGAAGAAGTAATGCGTGAATGGATCGATTATGCAAAAGAATTAGGCCGCGAAATTCCCGAACCGAAAGGACGGTTAGTGTATGCGTGAGTGCCTGCGTGCGTCGGAGCAAGGGGAAATGATTATGAATGATGAATCAACCGTAGGGACGTGCTGCGCACGTCCGTTGGTGTTGAACCGCACGTTTGTCGGCACACAACCCGCTTGCACGAACGTGGATTAATCGATATCTAACGTCTTGCCAATATACCTTTCGCAGAATCCAAAGCGTTAGCTTCCGGCACTTTAATGTCAGGTGTTACGCCTGCTCCTTCGAGATGAACTCCTTCGGTAGTATAATAGTCTGCAGTCGGAATGAATGCAAACCAATTATTTCCCAGATCGAATTTTTCTGCATTCAGCATAGCGCCTGCGGTCTGTTCTCCAATGATTGTTGCCAGCTTGTGCGATTGAAGAGCACTGACTAGTGGCTCGCACGCGCTGGCCGTACTATTGCTGGTGAGGACAATAACCTTTCCGGCATAGCGTCTGGAATTTGGTGTTAACTTTATTGCAACTGCCGGATATTTATGAATATTATCGAGCAAAGAATCTACGTTTGCGTCGGTAACGATCGGTAAGGATGCATAATCGCTAATCGCTGGCGGACGGCTATGCGTTCGAAACCAGAGATTGGTCACGAATACACCGCCGTAGTAAGCCGAATCTGTCAAATAAGAGGCAAGCTCCATTGCCGAAAGGTTACCGCCCGGATTTTCTCGAAGATCAATGATAAGGTTGTTTGGATTGCGTTGAAAAATAATATCGAATACGCTGTCGATCTCGTGCGAAGAACCGTCGAATGATCTGATATTCAACCTCATGGTATTTGGTTGGATTTCGTTAATTTCAAACGTTGGCTTTCCTTGTTGAACAGGTGGTGTTGGCAAAGTATCTTGCGATTTAGGCTGCTGAAAAACATAATAATGCGAGAACGGCAAATGCTTGATATAGAAGAACGCGAAGAGAAATTCCACATCGTCTTCCGATTGACCTGCTACCGAGTGAAGGTCTTTCTCGAAATCTTGCCAAGGCGTTTGAGTAAGAAGAGTACTGTCGAAAAGTGATCGATGGGTTACAGCAATAGCGGAGTCTGCAATCGCCTGATAATTTTTCAAAGGGTCTTGAATTGCAGACATCTTTATGGCAATGAAGGATCCACTTGCCCTTCCACCACGCGTGAGGTTGGCGCGGAGCGTATCATGATCTATGCGTCCTCTTAAACGCAATGCTCCGAGTGCAGAGGAAAGTATGGCCGAAACGGAATCACCTGAAATTTGCCCATTTCGAATATGCATGAGGGCGCCATTCTCAAAATCACTCGAAAAAAGTTTTGCTAACATCAGCTTGAAGAACCCAATATAGCGCCCAGCTACACCAGGCCGAGATTCCCCTTCTAACTTAGAACCCTCGAAATGCAATTGCATTGGGAACTCGACATAACCGACATCCGGACTTTGGAGCCGGCAGAGCCAGAGGGAATCGCTCTTTCCGAACTCGGAAGAACTGCTTCCACAACCCGAAGCGAGCATGATTAGTACAGGAATCAGAAGAAGCGATTTTTTCATGTAATAATGGGATGGTATAAGTGTGAATGTTGAAATGTGTTACGATGACTTGGTAAAATGTTTCTCGATCGTATGGTACACCACTCTGTCATGCTGCTCTGAAAAACAATTCGCAGTAACTTAAAAGTCACGGCTACGAACTTGCACGCATTGCATCCTCCCCATTCGCCCCCTACTGCCCCGATTTCAATTTCCCAATCTCCGTGCGGGCGGCGGCGACGAGTTCCTCGTTGGTGTGAGCATGTCCCCACAATCCCCATCCGCCGGACGCTGCTTCGGTGAGCAATACCCATGTTCGTTCTTTGAGCGTTGAGTCTCCCGCTTCGGTGGCTACGAGTTCCGTTAGTTTTTCGACGACGGCGAGTTGTTTCTCTCTCGTTAGCGCACCCGAGTTCGTGAGCACCTGCACGCGAACATAGTTGCTATCGCCATCGACGTTTGCAATGGCAGCATCCGGAAGTTCGTGAACAAAAGCTGCGGTGTTTTTCCGGAACATCGGAATATCCGGCACCTGCTCCACCGTTTTTACGATCGTTGCGGCTTGGGTGGCGAGCCGGTGCGGGTCGGCGAATGTCCCGTGCTTTGCGTAAATGTCGATCATTGGCATAGAGGTATCCTTTGCGAATTAGATTAATGGATTGAAACGATGGATGACTTCCACAAACACGGAGATGATACTCTAAATTCGAATTATTGCATTATTCCCCTCCCGCATCATCGGTAGGGGTTAGGGGTGGGTGTGCAAGGACCGAACTCTGAAACGTATTAAAAATATCAACTTCGGATGACACCCTCCCCCGGCCCCTCCCGCTGGTGCGGGAGGGGAGTAAATTAAAAATGATGGCGTACCCAGGGTTCCGCTTCGCTTCACCCCGGGCTGCGGGTACATCGTGGCTCTGCCACTTGGGGGGTGGGCTGGAGTCGCCGACCCTTCGGCAAGTTCGGGGCAGGCGGTGGAAAAATAATGTGTTGAAATCAGCGGCAGAAAGCCAATATCTGCTCGCATGGGCACATTCGGGGCAAAATTGGTGTTTACTATAGTGGGAGGAGATTCTTCAACAAGAATACCCCACCCATCCGCGAGCGTTGAGAGTGTAAACAGACCGCTGCCAGTACAGGCATGTCTGATCCCTGCACATGGATGAGATTCGCTTAATGCGATGATTGGCTTACGCGATGATCTCTTATCCACTGAAATCAAATGGCGCCTGGGGGTGATTAAAAAGTCCTGAGCGGGTGTACCCTTAGCTTAGGGGACATCGATCATCGGAGTTCCTTGAAAATTTATTGAGTTCTGTTGGAGTGTACTATTCAGCAGGACTTTTTCACTGCAATCCGCCGCGTAGAGCCTGCCCTCAGCTTGACTGGGGGGACGAAATTGGCCCGGAAACGTCACAGTTCCTGAACTACAAATTCAAAAAAAATATTATGCGAAATTAGAGAGCGGCGTAAGTCAACGAGGCAGAGAGAAAATAAAAGGGAGCTAAGTCCGTCTGAGGCGGTGTTCCACTTCGCATTCGATGATCGTTCGTTTTACTCTCGCGTTTTTACTCTTTCATGTGGCTGCTCTGCAAGCTCAGGAGGTGAGCAGCACGTCCCTACAGCATCCGCCGGGCGTGGCGTTGGTGCTTTCGGGCGGTGGAATCAAGGGCTTTGCGCATATCGGCGTGTTGGATGTGCTCGATTCGGCGCATGTGCCGATTGATTTAATCGTGGGCACGAGCATCGGCGCGGTGGTCGGCGGGCTTTACGCGGCCGGCTACACACCGAAGCAGCTCGAAGTATTTGCGAAGTCCATCGATTGGTCGGATGTGCTGGAACTTCAAGCTTCATCGGATCGCTCCGAGCGAGTGTTGAGCCAAAAGGACATGGATCACGCGCTGCTTTCGCTGCGTTTCACGGGCTTTTTCGATCCCGTTCTTCCGCAGGCGATTTCGAGCGGCCAGCGGCTTACGATGCTGCTGAATGCGATGGTGCTGGGGGCTCCGGCGGGTGTTCCGAGCGATTTCCTTCGGGACATGCGCATACCATTCGTCGCTGTCACGACGGATATTGTTCGCGGCGAGCGGCGGTTGCTCACAAGCGGCGATCTTACGGAGACGTTGAGGGCCAGTGCTACGCTTCCGTTGCGATTTAGCCCATTGCCAAAGGATTCCGCCATTCTTATGGATGGCGGTCTTTTGGATAATATCCCAACGGATGTGGCGAAGTCTTTTGGGGCGTCGCGAATCATCGTTTCGAATACGACGGCCGCCTTGCATCCGCGCGATGAGCTGAATACTCCGTGGGATATTGCCGATCAGGTCGTTACGCTGATGATGCGTCGGGAAAACGCGAGGGAACTTCAGCTTTCGGATTGTACCATCACTCCCGAGCTTACGGGATTCGATGAAACGGACTTTGCGAATATCGGCGCGGCGATCGAGGCCGGCCGTCAGGCTGCGCGGGAAATGCTGCCACAAATCGAGCATACGCTCGCTTCCATCGAGGACCCTCGCACATCCGCGCCGAGCGCCGAAGATACGCTGCTTCCTGAGCTTCGTGATCTTCGAGTTGTGGGAACGAGCAGAGCATTTATCGACACGGCTATCCTTGCAGACCGTTCCTTTTTTGGAAAGCCGCTCATTCGTTCCGAGAATATGAAGATCCTGGAGCAACAGATCCTCGAAGATTACCGCTCGCATGGATTTACCCTTGCGAGAATCGATAGTGTCATGCTGCGAACCCACGTTGGGCGCGCTGATCTCTATGTCGATGAAGGGCATGTTGCGCGCATTGCGGTTCGGGGTGGGGATTCGGACTTTGTGCTGCATGAATTAGCCTTTCAAAGCGGCGATATTTTTCGAGCGAAGGCCGGCGAGCGGTCCTTGCACGATCTGACCGGCACGGGTCTCTTCGATTTTGCCGTGCTTGAAATTTCCTACGATACGCTTTGGCCCGGCACGCGATATATTCAACGTGAAGACACGATTGCCTACCCTCCGTCGCCGCCTTCGTTTGAGCCGGCGATTATTTTGACCGTCCATTCGAAAACGCCCAGTGTCATCCGGCTCGGGGTTATCGCCGATAACGAATTCGGAGCGGAGTTCTCGGCGCAGTTGGCCAATGAAAATATTGCGGGCAGCGGGATGGAATATTCCATCCTGGGAAGTTTGGGTTCGCTCGCGCGCTCGGCATCGTTTACGTTCGATGCACCGCGGCTCTTTCATAGCTTTGGGGTGCTCGAAGCAAGTGTCTATTCCGGTTACCGGGATATTAATGTCTATTCGCTCGTGACCAACTCCGCCGAGGATCGCGTGGTATCGAACGTGACGGACGTTGTTCGGGAGTCGCGAGATTTTGGACTCCGGCTGCGTGCCGGCGGGCAAATCGAGCGGCTCGGCAAGCTTACCGTGGAGCTTCGTGCGGAACACCAGCGTTGGTTCAGCACGCAGGATAGCACGACTGCCAGCGACAATGGCTCGGACAATCTTCGTGCCGCTCGCGCGGAGCTTCTTATCGATTCGCGCGACGATGCCGACTATCCGCATACGGGCACACTCGGGCGAGGCTATGCGGAAACGGGTCTCAGTTTGTTCGGTGCCGGAACGAATTATGCGAAGTTTTTCGGGGAACTCGAAGAGGCTGTTCCGCTCTCCAGCCTGCACACACTCATACCGCACATTCAGGTCGGTTGGGGCAATGGACTCATTCCCCGGATCGAGGAATTCGAGCTTGGCGGAATGGAATCGTTCTATGGTCTCAACCAATATGAGCTCCGCGGCCAGCAAATGATCGAGGGCAGCCTGACCTATCAAGTTGCCATTCCGCATGCGCTCTTTTTCCCGACCTTCGTAGCGGCGCGTTACGATATTGGTTCGACCTGGCCAGAGCCAACCCAGATAAAATTCGAATCGCTGCTTCACGGTATCGGCGCGCAGGTGGGATTGAAAACTCCGCTGGGACTCGCACAATTTGGGATTGGCGAGAATTTCCGCTTTATCCAAAACCAGAGTCCAAAACCACTGACGCAGCCCACTCGCGTGGTTGCGCTGAATTCCCCGTACTTTTATTTCTCCATTGGATCGAGGCTTTAATGCATGTGATGATAACCGGCGCGTCGAAAGGAATCGGACTGGCGATTGCCACATGCTTTGCCGACGCCGAAAAAAATATGAGTCTGTCCCTTTGCGCGCGCGAGGAATCGCAGATTATCGAAGCGAAGCGCTCGCTCGAAGTGGAATTTCCATCCATGAAGATATTGGCTGCGCGTTGTGATGTCTCGCAAGAGCAGGATGTGAAACATTTCGTGCGTGAAGCGGAACAGAGTTTCGGCGGTATCGATATTCTCATTAATAATGCCGGGTTTGGATTATTCAAGTCCGTGACGGATTTGAGCGCGGAAGAATTCGATCGCGTGCTGGGCACGAACCTGCGCGGAGTCTTTCTTATCACGCAAGCGGTTCTGCCAGGAATGAAGGATCGCAGAAGCGGGACTATTGTATCGATCTCTTCGTTGGCAGGACGCAATGGCTTTGCGGGCGGAGCAGCCTACTGTGCTTCTAAATTTGGCATGCGAGGACTTATGCAATCGCTTTTTCTCGAAGTGCGTGAGTTCGGTATTCGCGTCATCACGATTTTTCCGGGCAGCGTGGATACGAACTTCTTCGATACGGCCGGTCATCCTTTGGGTAGCAGCGCGCCCGATGCACTTCGCGCCGAAGATGTGGCGGCGGCGGTCCATGCGACGGTGATGCTGCCGGCGAGCGCGACAATTTCGGAACTCGACATCCGGCCGACCAATCCTCAAAAAAGTGTTCCCAAACCATAAGAACCATGAAATATTTTCTCGGTCTTCTCCTGATCGCCTCGCTCATTACCGTGACGCGCGCGCAGCAACCGGGCCCGGCGGCAAACGGAAGCCAGAAGCCGGCTGCTCCCGCCTCCGATTTTCAGGCGCAGGTTCAAAAGGAACTTGCGCAGTTTACCCACGGCGCCGAGTTATACCGGCGCTGCGACGTGTTCGCGCGCAAGGTCAATGATGTGGCTGCTCAAAAGCTCGGAATAGCAATGGGCAAAAACGGATCGTCGACGATGCTGCAACGCGCCCCGCTCGATGTGGAACAAGATACATCGCTCGTGGCCGATATTAGCCACACGTCCAATGACGAGGACGAGCCGAGCATCGCCATTAATCGCAAGAACCCAAAACTCATTGTTGCGGGCGCGAATGACCAGGCTATGACCACGTCATCGATGCCAGCCTACCTTAGTACGGACGCGGGAATGTCCTGGAAGACCTATCGGCTCCCGCTCGTCAATGATAGTGGCTCCGGAGCACTTGGCGATCCGATGATCATTTCCGATGATTCCGGTATGTTCTATTATGCGTTCTTAGTGGATGAGCCCACTTTATCCGGCGTTTCCGATCTGATGGTCGCACACAGTCCCGATGGCGAGACATGGACGCTCGGTTCGCCTGTCGTAGGCAATACCGATATGACAGGGGCGCTCCTCGAAGACAAGGAAACGATCGCGATCGATAATGATCCCGGCAGCCCCACGCATGGGCGATTGTATATCGCATGGACCGAGTACGATCAAAACTCGTCGTCGGCCACCCATTTCCTTGCCTACAGCGATGATAAGGGCGACAACTGGTCCATTCCCCAGGTGTACACCGAGACCTATGGCTACTTTGCCCTGCTTCGCGTTGGCAAAGGCGGGACGGTCTTCATCGCATCGAGCAGCGGGAATCAGCAAGATGCCACGAACACACATGGCATGGTCGTCTCGCAAGACGGCGGAGCAAGCTTCATGGAATACGCGATTACGGACTTTACGGACTACCCAGCGGTCCAGAGCGGATACAATGGACTGAAAGGCAACGGCTTTCGCGCATTCCCTTACGTTTGCTTCGACGTCGATCGCTCGAACAATATGCTGTATGGAGTGTACGGCAGCTACGACGACAGCTTTGGCAATGCAATACTGTTCGAGGCGACCTCGAACGACCTCGGGCAGACCTGGAGCAATCTTCAACAAATAGGGACTCCCAATCTGCTTGGCGAGGACCATTTCATGCCCTGGGTGAGCTTCGATCCGATTTCTAAGCACGCTTATATCTCGCTGTACAGTTCGGAGGAAGATACGGTCCAGAACGTCAAGACTCGCGCGGTACGATGCGATTTTGCGACGCCGGAGCAGATGGAAGACGTGGGACACGATTTATTCGATCCTCTGCTGAATACTTCGGGCGGGTGGAATTTTATCGGCGACTACACTGGTAGCGATGCCTACGCGGGGAATTTCGCGGCCACCTGGACCGAGAATCGGCAACCGCGCTATCATGATGGCGATATTTTTGCTTATGTTTCCTCTCCGCTCTCATCCGGTTCCGGCGTAACGCGCCAAATCAACGCGCAGGAATTGGAGATAAGCAATGCATCGCCTAATCCCGTCAGTGGCGGCTCGGTATCCTTTGTCATTTCTTCAAGCGTCCAGTCGCCCGCTTCCATCCGCGTGTTTGACCTTCGAGGCATCGTAGTCCTGACGGAGCAGCCAATGATGGACCCGTCGGCGGAGAATGTGGTCACCCTCGATATTCATTCTTTGGCAGCCGGGGTCTATCGCGCGCAAATTTCGTGTGGCCGGCAAGTGGCTGAGCAGAATTTTGTGGTGTTGCGTTAAGGAAATTTTGGTTAGGGCTATATTCAGTCATTGCGAGGAGGAATCATGGAGCGAAGCGCGCATGACCGATCATGCGCGGGAGTGATTCCGACGAAGCAATCTGTTTGCTTCGGTGCGGAGATTGCTTCCCTCGATTCCTCGGGACCGAACGAATCAAGCATCGTGGGCGATGCGCCTCCGGTCGATTCGTTCTCCTCGCAATGACGGTAAGAATGACCTAAACCGGATGTGAAACCGATTTCACGAAGCGCGTCGGGCTTTCGTTGTGTTTGATGTGATAAGAACTTTCCATGACAATCATGCAACGACTTTTCCTTATACTAATAGTTCCACTTCTGGGACTTCTGCTTTCGGCATGTTCGTCAACGCCCATGGTGCAGAGCCTTCCTCAAACTAAGCTGATCGTGGTCGATGGCGACGCCTCCGATTGGGATCGTCCGCTCGCATACTACGATAAAGAAACGAAACTCAGTTTTTCGATTTCGAACGATAGCACGAAGCTCTATTTTTGCATCGAAGCGTTCGATCAGGAACTTCAGACGAAAATCGTGCGCGGCGGTTTGCAGTTATGGCTCGATACGACCGGCGGAACAGGGAAAGACATTGGGATGCTCTATCCCGTCCCTTCGACCATGCAGCATGTGGAACCGCAGCGGGGCGGTTACGAATCGTCTTCGGACGATTTCGATCCCATCGGCGCGCTGCGCAGGAATTTTTTTCGCGCGCAGGCGAATGAACTTCAATTGACAGGATTTCTGCCGCCGGCCGCAGGGCTTGTGCCGCTCAAGAATGCGTTTGGAATTGAAGTCCGAATCAATTGGGACACCATAAACAATGTGCTCAACTACGAGGCTGCAATCCCTTTCTCGACTTTTTACAAAAGGATACTCTCGAATGCAGATAGCACAAAAATTATTGGTCTCACTTTTACCGTCAATGGCGTCGCGCGCAGTGGTGGCGGCAAGCGGCAGAAAGAGCCGGATGAAACTGCCGGAGGAGATGGTAACTATCCTGGCGCCGGGGCTGGCGGAGGATATACTGGCGGAGGGATGGGTGGTGGTTATGGCGCGGGTGGTATGGGCCATGGTGGTGGTGGACGGCATGGCGGCGGTGGCGGAAGCGGGAGTGCTTCAAACCCGCTTGCGGATTCGGAGACGCTCTCTGTTAAGCTTCGTCTTGCAAAAGTGAATTAAGGAAGCACTGATTAAGTACCTTGTCATCCTGAGCGGAGTTCGTTCCGACGAAGGAGGAACGAACGGAGTCGAAGGATCTCTTGTAATGGCAAGAGATTCTTCGCTTCGTAAATCTTCGCTCCGCGAAGATTTACTACGCTCAGAATGACATAGTGACTTAATCAGAGTTTCCTTAGCTTGAATCGGGTGTACACAGGACTTTAACCCGGCGCAGCAATCGTTCGGCGCGCGGTGAAACGTGCTTTCAGCTTCAGGAAAAATCGCTCGTACAGGAAATAGCTTATCGTCGCAAGGGCTGCGGTGCTGGCCGCCACAAAAAAGAATTGCAGAAGAGGCCATTCTTTGGAAAACGAAAAGAAGCGATCCGTGATATTGATTCCGAATGGATGATAAAGATACATCCCATAACTTATCATACCAATATACCGCGCCACTGGATTCGCAAGCACGGGAACCAGCACATGATCGCCGCGAATTGAACACGCCATGACCGCCAGCGTCATCGCCACGCAAATATAAAACATCCGAAATACATGGAGGATGGCGTCGTTCGGAATGGTGCAGGCGAGCAGCATAATCGCCATAAACAGCGGCGCACTCCACCGCTGACTGAACACACGCCATACTAAATCGAAGCTGCGTTTCCGGTGTAGTGTATAAGCTGCAAGGCATCCAAGGCAAATCGCGGTTGAAATGCTATTGATAATTAGAATTGGCAGCGAATAACCCGTGAGAAAAAAGGAATATCCCGCGTGAAGTTTAACGAGTTCATTGGCAGCTATGAGCACGAGCATCACGATCACAGGCGTAAACCAGCGCCGCGTCAGCGCGACAATCCACGGCCAGAAGAGATAAAACTGCTCCTCCGTCGCGAGCGACCACGCTGCCACGAACACCACGCGCGCCGGAGGGCCGCCGGGCGCCCATCCACCAGGATAGACAAACCAGTTCGAAGTGTAAGTTAAAAACGAGGGAAGATTATGCAGATAGATGGCCAATGGTTCGCCGCGAAACTCTGGCGTCACGAGACACGCGATGAGAAAAAGGCCGAGCGTGAAATAATAAGCCGGGAATATTCTCAGCGTGCGCCGGATATAAAATTTCTTCAGTGAAATCTTTCCGAATGCGGATTTCTCGCGCAGCAGCAGCGTCGTAATGAGAAATCCGCTGATGACGAAAAAGAGGTGGACTCCTAAGAATCCCGTTTTCCAAATGGGCCTGAGTTCCGGCACATGATACCATACCACGGCCAAAATGCTGATTGCGCGCAGGCCATCGAGCGAAGGGAAATACTTCGTCGAAAGGTAACGCTGGTGCGGGTCTGTTTGAGGATTCAGGGGATTGTTGAAAACCGGTTCTGCGTAATAGCAAAATATCGGTCATTCCAGTTTCGAAGCAATCCCTCATGCCCTACTCGCGCACAATCATTTTCGTCACACTCGTGCTTGGCGAAAACAACATGCTTTTTCCGCGCGTCCGTGCGCTCGAAGAAGCCTTTGACAAACGATCGGGCATGCCATTATCAACATAAAAATAGAGCATGCCCTGAGCTTGTCGAACGGGTGCCGTTTGTGCGGGGGGAGTTTCGAGTTCATGAACTGTGGCATTTCTGAGCCACTTTCGCCATTTTTATTTTTTTATTCATAATTCTCCTTCTCAAAGAAAACTATCCCGCCCCAAATGTCAATGAACGCGAGCACCCTCCCCATTTCTTACTTCTTAACTCTTACTTCTTACCTACCCGGACAGGGTGCCCATATAAGACGCTACTAATATACGACGGAATTTCCGAGACGCCATCAAAATTCAAAATTTCTTAGTGCTGGACAACCACTCGCACAGACTCGATGCCCAATCGCAGAAAATACATCCCGGCTTCCAAGCGAGAAACATCGAGTGTGGTGTTAGCGCCATCATCCATAGCATTCATGCGCTCCCGGCCCATGAGATCGAAAAGATGAACGGTTCCCGCTTCCCCGCCCATAATTTGCAACTCATCCGTTGCCGGATTGGGAAACACGCGAAGGCCGCTGCCCGCAGGTGCAGCCCCACCCTCCGCCACGCCCGACTGATTAAAATCCGAAAGTGGACGACGCCAGACACTATAAATTTCGTCCCCGAGGTTGTCCCCGCCCACAGCGAGGACGAAGAGATTCGTTCCAGAGACAGCGAGCGCTTCGGTCTGAGCGATAGAATACAAGCCATCGCTAACATTCCCCCAGGTTGCGCCGCTGTCGGTGGAAAGAAAAATGTTACTGTCCATTCCAGCAAATAGATTCGTGCCACTTACGGCAAAGCAGTTGATTTTAAGGTCTGTCAGCCCCGTATCCTCGGCATTCCAGCTTGTTCCATTATCTGTGGAACGAAAAACGCCATTCTCCCAAGTTCCTGCGAAAACAATGGGCGAAGCTGAGTTTGTGTCTAATACCGCAAAGGAAAGAACACCATAGGTGTACGTTAATCCTGTATTGGCTGAATTCCAAGTTGTGCCGTTATTAGTAGATAGAAAAACTCCGTCGTTATTCGTCCCTGAAAAGATCGTCGGCGAGGATGTGTTGGCGGCGATCACCGCGAATGCATGAACCGAATTACTGTCTTTCAAGCCTGTATTGACAGCTTGCCAGCCTGTTCCGTTATCGGTCGAACGAAAAACGCCAGGCGCCTTTGGAAACTCAGTAGATGCAAAGAGTATAGGCATGGATCCATTTGTTGCACTTACCGCAAAGGCTGCGATTGTTGTATTCTGAGGCAGACCGGCATTCGCCGGATTCCAAATTGTGCCATTGTCGGTCGAAACAAAAACTCCGTCTTCCGTTCCGGCAAAAAGATCAGAGCCATGCACGGCAAGGGCATTGACATTCAGACCAAAGCCACTCAAACCAGCGCTGACATTTGTCCAATTGGTGCCGTTGTCGGTTGAAAGTTCGACACCGCACCCATCTGAACCCGCAAAGAGCATTGGTGACGATGTGTTCGCGCCGCTGACTAAGAGACAAGTAGTTATCGTGCAACCGTCCCAATTCGTCAGCACCCACTGCGCGCGCGCGTCTCGCGCTGCAAAGAGCGTGAACATAATAAAACCGATGACGATGACTATTTTTGGTTTCATGATTAGTGACATACGATTATCCTCCTGTTCTGTACTCTGTTCCTTAAACGAAGCAGATTTTTTGTTTAGTGCGAAACCGAGAGCTTCACCGCTTGTCCCATGATGGCATTCCAAACGCGCGCGTAATAGATCCCGCTCGGAAGCTTCGAGCAATCGAGCGTCAGGCAGAGGCCAAGTTCTGCGTCGGGAGTGGCGTCATAGAGCGTTGCTACAACTTCCCCCGATTGATTGACCACTTCGACAACCGCCGGTATGCCGCCGGGCAAGTCCGCAACGCAAACTTTCGACGTTGAGTTTGCTGGATTCGGATGCACGGTAACATCCATGCCTGCTGTATCGAGTATGGATGGATGACCATCGGCGATTTTGCATCCAATGCACGGCACGCCGAAAATAGTTACTTCTTCGCCGGGATAATCGTTAGGATACAATCCCAGGGAATCGGTGCCCGTAGAATTCCATAATTTATATTGGTACGTATGCGCCGTCAACGTGGTCGAGTACTCGTGACGAATGCCGGGAACGATTCCGTTGCCGAAATCGCGTGGTGGCGTTTGAGTATCCATTTTGACTTCGCACCAGTATTCCTGCCAATTCGACCAGATGGCTCCGCCAACGGACGGTATGCTGTCCCAGCCAACTTTGGGTATGGAATTTCCCCAGGCATAGACTGGAATCGAAGTATTGAGGTTAAGCCAAGCATAGGATAGTTTTCCGATCACTTCCCGAACTTGGGCCATGTACTTACCGGCATGAGGAACCCCCAGACTGGACGGATCGTAAATCATGATCGGCGTTTTGGAACTCCAAGAGCCGTAAGTTATTGACTTATGGTCTGTGCCGTCAACTTCGAGGTGAAAAAGCTTATAGCCGAGGCCCGCGGGGTCGAGCATGTGGAACATATGGCCGACTTGCAGGAGACCCCATCCGACTTGTTCATCGAATCCGGGCAGGTAAGGAGTGTTATCTGGAGCGTAGTGAGGACAGCACCACGGATCGGTTGCAGAGTCACCGAAATCCAACGCCGAAGCCTTGAGTATGCCTTCGACGTCTTCAAAAAAATATTCTTGTGGGGGATCTCCCATATAGCCTCCTGTCAGGAGATAATCTCGGAGCAATGCGATAACGCCCGCAACCTGCGGCGCCGCAAAAGACGTGCCTTCTGGAGGAGGGGACATGGCTGCATCGGGGACGATAGAAGCGGATGTTGGGCCGTCGCTCGTGTCATCTTGGAGCGCATAAACTTGATCGGTGCCGTCACCGCCTCCCGGCGCGACAAGATCCGTGTAATGGTTATAGTTTGAATAAGTAGCCCGCGTCGGGACGTACGCGGATGGACCGGTTATTGGCACGGTGGCGGCTCCGACCGCCGTTACCTCGCTGGCCGGCTCGATCCCGGCCGGCCAAACTAATTCTGTATTGCCGGCATTACCCGTGCATGCAACGAACGAGACCTTGTTCCGAAAGGCTTCCGCAACTCCCGAACGAATTGCGAGCACTAAGCCAGGAGGTTCATACCAGCTTGCATTTATGATAGTGGCTCCGTATCCGTAATAGCCAGAGACAGAACCGGCTGCAGACTCCATGATCGCGGACGCGGCCCAATCGCTGCGCGGACCTTGCGTCAAAGGGGTGCAAGATAATGGATCGATGACATTGTATCCAACAAGCTGCACACCGGTTCCGAGGTTAGTGGCACCCCCAACGGTTCCATATCCTCCGCCAATACCAGCCATGGCATTAGGTAAACCTGCGGTTGCTAAACACCCCTCATTATTTGTAAGAGCGCCTATGATCGCCGCGATCAGCGTCCCGTGATTGGAAGCACCATCACCCTCATCGGAGCCTAAAGGGCAAGTTCCTTTATAGATAGTGGATAGAGAATCTCGGTAAAAATCCCACCCGCCGATGACCTTCGAACCTAATCCTCCGCCCAAATCGCACCGCCAGTAATCGATGCCATTATCGATCACGGAGACGATTTGCGGCCAATGCCCAGGGGTGCTGCCGACGTCGTAGCCCCATGCGGGTCGTATGTCGATACCCCATCGGCTGTTATTCCAATCAATCGTATCGAGATAAATTTGGTGGTAAGGCCACGGATCGTAAGGTGAATCGACGCACCACGGATCGTATGGCTTGCGTGGTGTGTGGGCTAATTCCATGAGATAAATGGGTTCGGCCAGTTCCATTCCGCACGAGTCTGGGACATGCAAATTGGCGAGCGTAGCGAGCAAGCCCGTATCGTTATTCATATGCGCCACCATCCAATCGAAGTGGTCCATCGGAATAGTATCGCCAAACCTCGTAATGCTAAGCGTATTCGCGCACGGGTTCGCGGCGGTCATCCGGCGAAGATAGGACACACCATGCGCTTGCAAAATGGCTTTCACCGTCGAATCGAGAATGACACTCGTATCGAATTCTTGCCTCATGAGGGTTTCCTTGCATTTCGGGAAATACATGAAGGAGTCCGACGTTAATGCGCCGCCGACGATAGTATCGCAATCGTAACAGAGCTGCGCGTAATCGAGCGCGCCTCGCCGGAACTTAATTACGATCTGATCGTGAAGCCAGATACTATCGGGCGGCGGCCATGTATGATAAATGGTATCGCCACCATCGGTAATTTCGGTCCAATTATTTGCGTATGGCTGCGCGTGGCTAATCGAAGCGGTGCCTATTAAAACCAACACCGCGATAAGAGTAAGAAGAGTGTTTTTCATTTGCATGAAAAAATAAATTGTGAAAAAACACGAGTGCGGGAAAGCTTCTGGGATTCGAGCGTTCACTAAACTTGCAGAAAATATAATCAATTCCAAGCCGAAAGTCAAGCGATTTTTGATTAATAATGATTAATTATTGAAGTACCAATGCGTTTTTGCCCTTTTGAGAATCGGGCGAACCAAAATCGCGTGTTGCGGCGTTGTTTCCAAACCGTATTTTATAGCGTGAGGCTGCGCAAAGCCTGTGGGCTATCCTTCACCTCTCGTTTATCGTTCAGAAATCGCTTTTTATCGTTCACATTTCGCAGTAACATAAAGAATCCATGCAGATGAATCCGCTCCGAACGCTTGTTTTCGGACTACTCGTAACCCTCCTCGCCGCAAGTGCGGGACTCGCTCCGCTTCACGCCCAATCCTCGAAGAATGCTTCATCGCAAGGGACGGCGCCCTGGCTTATTAAATGGAAAGGCGGGGAAGTCTCGCTTCCGGAATTCGAGGATGCGTTTCAGCGCATGAATGGCAAGCCGGCGTTCGGGACCACGCTCGATTCGTTGAAGGATTTTCTCAGCGTTTATGCCGATTACCGTCTGAAATTAGAGGAGGCAAAAGAGGATGGTCTCGATGACGACCCGTCGGTACAGAAGGAGATCGTTGGGTATCGCAAAATGCTGGCCGGGCCGTTTATTTTGGATAAGGAAGTAACGGACCCCGCCGTTCGCGCGCTATACGGGCGCCGGCAGTGGGATATGCACGCGGGCCATTTTCTTGCGAGCGTCAAAAATTGGAATAATCCCGCCGACACGCTGAAAGCGTATAAAAAAGTCATGCAAGCCCTCCAAATGTTGAATAATGCTTATCCTTTCACTTATGTGTGCATGGACCCGGGAGCGCGCGCGATGTTTTATCAGCATAATTTGAGTGTCCTCCACGGCGGAACGCTCGATTCGACCCTCATGGAGAATTGGGGTGGTTCCGATGACAAGTCCAGCGCGCAGTCTGGTGGGGACCTGGGCTTTTTCATGGCGGGAATGACGGTCCGGCAATTCGAGGACGCGCTCTTTTCACTCAAACCCGGTGAATATACTCGGACTCCGGTCAAAACTCGATATGGTTACCATATCATCATCCTTTATGAGAAAGAACCGCACACGGGCGGTGTGCATGTGAAGCATATTCTTGTCTCCGTGCCAAAGTTTGGCGGAATTGACACGACGTCGTATTTTCACACCGCCGATAGCCTTCTGACGGCGATTCACAATGGCGCGAACTTCGAGGATGTGGCGCGCCAGTCGTCCGACGACAAACCGTCGGCCGCTCGCGGCGGCGATATGGACACGATCAACCATGAAGACCGACGCACCGAACTTCCCTTCGACCGCGCGGCCTACGCGCTGAAAGACGGCGAGATTTCCGGCCTGGTACGCACGAGCTTTGGTTACCATATCATCAAGCGTGTCAATGGCGTGCGGAGCAGGACGTTCGAGGAAGAGAAGGAGCATCTCGAGCAATTCTACAAAAAGTATTTCTTCGATGAGGATAAGGCAACGTTTATCGGAGGGATCGAAGCGGCCGAGCATTTCCATCTCGATTCGAGCGCGTTGGATTATGTGATGGCCCATATCGATTCCTCGCGCACGTCCGCAGATTCGAATTGGGCGGCAAAACTGAAGGATCGTTCCCGCTCCATTTTCCAGATGGGAGACATTACCTGGACGGTCGGCTCACTCGTCGATTCGCTTACCGCCTCGCCCGGCTCGCCGCTCGCGCGCAATCAGCTTCGCAGCATCATTGCAAAGAATGCCGAGAATACCGCGCTCCAGATCGAAGCACGCGCGATTCCGGCGAAATATCCCGAGTTCGAAAAGATCATGGAGGACTATAAGAATGGAATCGTGCTCTTCGATCTGGAAAACAAGCGGGTGTGGTCGAAGGTCGTGCCCGACAGCGCGAACGAGCTTAAATATTACGAAGACCACAAGGGCAAATATATGTGGCCGGAGCGAGTCGATCTTTCCGAAATCTACTTTAATGCCGGTAAGGACTCACTCGCCAAAGCAATATACAAGCGCGCAATCGCTGGCGAGAATTTCGATACCTTAGCGAAGAAATATACGGATCGGCCTGGTTTTAAACAAAAGGCGGGACATTGGGGCTTGTTGGCGAACAACGAGAACGAGTTGGCAAAACGGTCGTTTGATTTTATTGTCGATGAAATCAAGGAGCCGTTCGCGTTTCAAGGCGGATATTCCATCGTCCGGCTAAACCAGCGCGATCCCATCCATCAAAAAACGTTTGCCGAAGCGCGTCAGGAAGTGGCAAGCCAATATCAGGATGAGCGCGCCCAGGAATTGCGCGCCCAGTGGGTCGAGGAACTCCGCACGAAATACGACCGGCAGATCAATGAGCCGGCCATCACCGCCGCATGGACCAAGCAGCATGCCGGCGAGCAGGGTAATTTGATTAAAAATTAAGAATAGGAAAATTCTGATTAGGTTAGTTTTTGATGTCATTGCGAGAAGAACGAATCGACCGGAGGCGCATCGCCCACGATGATTGATTCGTTCGACGAAGCAATCTCCGCGACGAAGCGAGGAGATTGCTTCGTCGCATTCGGCTCCCCCTTCTTTCGCCGAATGCTCCTCGCAATGACGGTATTATTTTTGACATGAAACGCACTCTATCCACCATTGCTATTATTCTTCTCGTGGCGCACGTTGCCGCAGCCCAGATGGAGCCGCCGAAAGATGGCGCGACGCTCGATGCCGTCGTCGCGGTGGTGGGGAAGTACCCGATTTTCAAGTCCTCGATTGACGCGCAAGCCCAGCTTTTTATCCTACAGCGTGGGGTAACGAACGTCAACGCGGATACGATGATGGTGCTTCGGAAGCAAGTGTTGGAAAGCGAAATCAATCAGAAATTGCTGCTGGCCAAAGCCGATGAGGACTCCGTAACAGTGACCGAGCAGGAGGTCGATAACCAGCTGAATGATTTGGTAAAAGGCTACATCACCCGCTTTGGCAGTGAGGCTGAAGTGGAACGCCAATTTGGGCATACGATCGCCGAACTTAAAGCTTCTCCCGATCTTCGCGAGCGAACGCGGGAAAACCTCATCGTCCAACAGGAGCGGTATAAAGTTCTTCCTCCGGCAACGAGCATTTCCAGGCAGGATGTCGAGCGATTTTACCAAATATATAAGGACTCGCTTCCGACAGTGAGCGCGGAAGTCGAGCTGGCGACGATCGTTAAGCTCGTCAAGCCGCTTCCAGATCAAAAAGAACGCTCGCGCGCGTTTGCAAAAGCGCTTGTCGATTCGCTTCGGAACGGCGCCGATTTTGCGCTCCTGGCAAAACGCTATTCGCAGGATCTCACGGCGTCGAGTGGCGGCGATCTTGGCGTATTTTATCCACGCGGGACATTCCTTCCAGCATTTGAAGAGGCTGCTTTTAAATTAAAGCCCGGCGAGATTTCGGATGTCGTCGAAACCACGCAGGGGTTCCACATTATCAAGCTCATCGAACGCAGAGGCGAGGAAGTTCATGTCGCGCAGATACTCATCAAGCCAACAATCAATGCCATGGATGAAGCCGCCGTGCGCGACAGCCTCCTTGCACTGCGCGACAGCGCCATTCACGGAGCGGATTTCGCAACACTCGCGCAGAATCATTCCGATGATGCCGAGACACGCTCGTTCGGCGGTGTGCTGGGCCGCATTCGCATGGAAGATCTCGCGCCCGAGCAGCAGGCGGTCATCGATTCTCTCAAGGAAGGAGACATTTCAGATCCCGTTCATATCGCATACTCTGCCGATCGCGTTGGATTTCAAATCGTGAAACTCATTCGAAGAATCCCCGCGCATCCCGTCTCGCTCGACCAGGATTATCGCGAGCTCGAAGCGGCCGCCCTGCAATGGAAGCAATCGCAGGACCTCACCCGATGGCTCGCGCATGCCCGGAGCACGGTCTATGTGGATGTTCGCGATCTTTCTTCGTATTATTAATCACCTAATAGTTTCTCCTTTTTCCCATTCACTTCACCATGGCTCGAACGGCAAAAACGGAATCGCGTGCCCATCCTATTCCCTTTACGGAATACGATCTCGATAATGGTATGCATGTGATCCTGGCGCCCGCCCATCATGTGCCGATTGTTGCGACAAACTTGTGGTACCACGTCGGCTCCAAGGACGATCCCCCTGCGCGTACCGGTTTTGCCCATCTCTTCGAGCACATGATGTTTCAAGGTTCGAAAAATATAGCGAAAGCGGAGCATTTCAAATATGTGCTCGCTGCAGGTGGGTCGCTGAACGCGACAACAAATGTCGATCGGACGAATTATTTCGAAACGCTGCCTTCCACGGAACTCGCAACCGCGCTCTGGCTCGAAAGCGACCGATTGCTTGCGCTCGATGTGACCCACGAAAATTTCGAGAACCAGCGAGCCGTTGTGAAAGAAGAGCGCCGCCAGCGCTATGACAATCGCCCTTATGGTACGGTCTGGGAAAATATCGCCGATAAATTATGGCCAACAAGCGGATACCATTGGACGACGATCGGCTCGATGGATCATCTCGATCAGGCGACCGTTCAGGATGCGCAAGCCTTTCATGCCGAGTTTTACAAGCCCAATAATTGCTCGCTCGCACTTGCCGGAGATTTCGAGGAAGCAGAAGCCCGAAGGCTCATCGACCGTTATTTCGCGCCGATCCCGAAAGGAACGCCGGTCACGCGCGCGCCGCAGAACGTTACCCAAACCCCCGGCGAGGTGCGCTTTACGCTTGAAGACGCCGTGAAGCTGCCGGCCGTGTATATTGCCTTTCAAGGCGGTTCCACGCTTAGCCGCGAAGAATATATCCTGGATCTTCTTGCGGGTGCGCTCGCCACGGGACACAGCAGTCGGCTCTATAGCGAACTGATTTACCGCCGCAAGATGGCCCGCGATGTGAACGCGATGAATTGGGGTTTGGAAAAAACGGGCGTATTCCACATCGAAGCAAAAGTGCGGCCGGAACGCTCGCTCGAAGAAGTCGAGGACGCGCTTTGGAACGAAATTGAGAAGGTTCGTGCGCAGCCCTTGGGCGCGATGGAACTTGAAAAAATAAAGAATAGAGCGGAGATGAATGTCATTGCGTCGCTTGCCGAACTTGGCTCGCGCGCGGATCGGCTGCAACAGGGCTGGTGCTACAAGGGTAATTCATCGCAGTGCATGGAGGAGGTCGGTATTTACCGCTCGATCAGTGCGGAAGAAATTCAAAGCTTGGCCATCCGCCATCTCGACCGTTCACATTGCGTGGTTGGCCACGTTGTCCCGAAATGAGAGAGGAGCTACTGGAGATCGAATCCCATTCCGCCGATAAAACCCAATCCGGATTTATCGCATTCACGGAGCATCGCTTAGCGAATGGATTGCGCGTGATTTTGCATGAGGATCATTCCTCCGCTGTCGTATGTCTGAATATCGCGTATCACGTTGGCAGCAAGAACGAGGATGTTCATCGGCGTGGGTTTGCGCATCTCTTCGAACATTTGCTCTTCGATGGCTCGAAAAACGTTCCACGCGGTAAATTCGATGTGTTTATCACGCAGGCCGGAGGCCGTGATAATGCCTATACGACCGAGGACAAGACCAATTATTACGAAGTCCTCCCTGCAAACCAATTGGAACTCGCGCTCTGGCTCGAAAGCGATCGGATGCTCGAATTTGCCGTCTCGGAAAAGGGGCTTGCCACGCAAAAGCAAGTTGTTAAAGAGGAAAAGCGGGAGCGTTACGATAATACGCCCTATGGCTCAATGAGTATCCGCATGAATCGGCTGGCGTATCGCACGTATCCCTATTGGTGGGCTGTAATCGGCGATATGGAAACGATCGACGCGGCGACGCTCACGGATGTTCGTAACTTTTTCGAGACGTTTTATCTTCCCTCGAATGCTGTGCTTGTGTTAGCGGGGGATTTCGAGCCGGCGAAAGCGCTCGAGAGCATTCGCACATATTTTGAAGGAATTCCGAATACGCGCGCAGCAATCGTGCAACCGCCGTTCGACGATCCGGAGCTTGCCGGAGAGCAGCGCGAGATTATCGATTCGGAACCCGTTCCGTTGCCCGCTGTTTTTTATGCGTACCGGATTCCGCCGGAAGATTCGCGTGAGTATTTCGCGCTCGATCTTCTAACCGATATTTTGTCGAGCGGCGAAAGCTCGCGGTTGTATCAATCCTTAGTATATGATTTGCAAATCGCGTCCGAATGCGCGGCATACATCGATGGCCGCGAAATGCCGGGGCTGCTCTATCTGTATGCCGTTCACCAATCGCCGGATGGCCGAACGGAGGAGTTAGAGGTAGCCATGAATTCCATTATTCGGGAGCTTATCGCGCATGGCGTTCGGCAAGAGGAACTTCAAAAAGCAAAAAATAAAACGGAAGCCATGATTGTTTCAAGCCGCGTGACGCTGCAGGGCAAAGCGGATCAGCTTGCCCATGCCGCGCTGATGTTTGGGGAAGCCGGACGCGTCAATACGATTTTGAACGAGTATAATTCTATCACGGTAGAAGACGTCCGCGCTGCTGCGGAGCGTTTTCTGCGCCCGGAAAACCGCTGTTCGATACTGTACCATTTAAATCCATCGGTGTTACAAGAAAATACTACTGCATGAATAACTTCACGACCATATTAGACCGCTCGACGCCACCGAAACCGGGGCCATTTCCGAAGGTCGCATTTCCGCCGTTCGACGGCGCTCCAATTTCAAACGGGCTCGATATTTGGACCGTGCCAAACCACGAGCAGCCGATTGTTTCGCTTTCGCTTTATTTTCGCGGCGGTTCCGCGTGCGATCCTCAGCATCGGGAGGGGCTTGCTTCATCGGTCGCCGAGCTGATGACGAAGGGCACCCTCCGCCGCACCGCCACGCAAATTGCGGAAGAAATTGATTTTGTGGGAGGCTCGCTGAGCGCATCTTCTTCCTGGGATGCGCTCACAATTAACGTCAGCGTGCTCACCAAATATCTCGATGTAGCCGTCGATCTGCTTGCCGATGTTGTGCAGCACACGACTTTCCCCGAAGAGGAAATCGAACGGATGCGATTGCAGCGTCTCGCCGGACTTCGTCAGGCGAAAGCCGATGCGGGATTTCTTTCCGATATGGTTTTTTCCAAACTCGTTTTTCCGAACCATCCTTACGGACAGCAGCCCATTGGCACCGAGCGCTCCATCGCCGAAATTAATCGTGAAGACATTCTCCGTTTTGCGAAAGAGAATATTGCACCGGCAAATGCCTTCATGGTTGCAGCCGGCGACATCGAGCCGGATACCTTTCGCAAGCTCATGGATTCTAATTTGTCGTCCTGGTCCGGTCCGGCACGGCAAACAGTGACGTATGGCAATGCCAGCTTGGCGCGCTCGCGGCGAGTTGGTCTTATCAATCGGGAAGGCGCGGTGCAATCGGCGTTGCGTGTCGGTCATATTGGCATCCCGCGGAATACGCCAGATTTTATTACGCTTTCGGCATTGAACGTGCTGCTGGGAGGGTATTTTAATTCCCGCATCAATCTTAATCTTCGGGAAGTCCACGGTTATACATATGGCGCTCGGAGCGCGTTCGATGCACGGATTGCCGCCGGGCCGTTCGCGGTCTCGACCGAAGTGCGAACGGAAGTCACGACGCGCGCGGTCGAGGAAATTGTAAGCGAAATTACCCGGCTGACCGTGGAAGAGGTGCCCGAAGAAGAGCTTCGGATGGTGAAAAATTACATGATCGGGAATTTCCCACTTCAGATCGAAACGCCGCAGCAAGTGGCCGGCCGCGTGGCTGCGCTCGTGCTTTATGGGCTCGAACGCGGATACTGGGATACGTATCGCCAGAAACTTTCGGCGATAACATCCGTCGATCTCTATAGAGTGGCGGGGGAATATCTTCATCCGGGCCAGCTGGCTATTGTTGCTTCGGGAGATGTTCAAGCTCTCGAAGCCGGCATGGGAGAGTTCGGCGAAATAAATGTTTTTAACGATGAGGGAACGGTTATTGAACGGCCGGTTACTATTTAGGAATTATTGATGGCTGAAGTATCGACGAAAATCACTTCTAATATCTCCCAGAATGGCCGCGAAATCGAAGCGGCCAGCGCGCTCGTGCAAAAATTTCAGGAATTGAAGCGCGAGGTGGGGAAGGTCATCGTCGGGCAGGAAGCGGTGATCGATCAGCTGATGATTGCGCTGCTCGCGCGCGGACATTGCCTGCTCGTCGGCGTGCCGGGACTTGCGAAGACGCTCCTCATTCGCACCTTGAGCGATGTGCTGCATCTCTCGTTTAGCCGCATTCAGTTCACCCCGGACCTCATGCCCACCGATATTACCGGCACGGAAATCCTCGAGCAAAATATCACGACGGGCGGAAAGGAATTTCGTTTTATTCGCGGGCCGGTGTTTGCGAATATCATCCTTGCCGATGAGATCAATCGCACGCCGCCCAAAACACAGGCCGCGCTCTTGGAAGCGATGCAGGAACACCGCGTGACCGCCGCGAACACCACTTACACGCTCGCCGAGCCATTCTTCGTGCTCGCCACGCAGAACCCGATCGAGCAGGAGGGAACCTACCCGCTGCCGGAAGCCCAGCTCGACCGCTTTATGTTCAATCTCTGGCTCGATTATCCTTCGGAGCAGGAAGAAATTGAAATTGTTCGAACCACGACGAGCGAGTACACCGCAGGACTCACAAAAGTGATGGATGCCAATGAGATTTGTGCATTCCAGGATTTGGTTCGCACGGTGCCCGTCGCGGATAATGTTATTTCGTATGCCGTTCGCTTAGTTGGAAAAACGCGGCCCAAACGCGCGGGAACTCCGGATTTTATTTCGAAATACGTGAGCTATGGTGCCGGTCCGCGCGCCTCGCAATATCTCGTATTGGGCGCAAAGGTGCGGGCGGTTCTGAATGGCCGTTATACGCCGGCGATCGAGGATGTTCGCGCGCTTGCGCTGCCCGTGCTGCGTCACCGCATCATTACGAACTTCAACGCGGAAGCCGAAGGGCTTTCGAGCGTCGAGATGATCGAACGATTGGTCAAGGAATAAACCTTTTCCTTTATGGAATCTCTGATTAATTGATGCGGAACCGGACTTATCGAATATTTTTAGCCCTGTTTTTTTTCAGCGCTGCCGCGTTCCTTCCTGCCATTGCCGGAGCGCAGTCCAAATATTGGATCGAGTTTTCCGATAAGGGGTTCGATAGCAAATCATTCATTCCAGGCAATCCCCTTTTCGAAGCAATACGCGCATCGCTTTCACTTTCCTGCCTTCATCGCCGCGAGCGGGCGATGGGTGAAGACGAAGCCACGACCGTCACCATCGAAGATGCGCCGATCTGCGCGCGTTATCTCGACTCTCTACGAGCAATGGGAATTAAAATCTCGGCGAAATCGAACTGGAGCAACGCCGTAAGCGCCCGGTTAACCGATGCTCAAGCCGAGCAGGTTTTAAAATTCCCATTTGTGCGCGATATCCATCCCGTCGGTGTTGCAAACATGCTTTCGACCGAGCCAACGGTTCCCAATCGCCATACTCCCCATATTTTTTCTTCCGTCCTTCATCCATTATCCTTTGATTCCGGCTGCGGTTACGATCCGATCATTTATGAGTATGGCGATACGGAAATCGGTTCGAATAATCGCACGGACTTAGATCGCATCAATGTCTGGCCGCTTCACGCCATGGGGCTGAATGGTTCCGGCGTGCGGCTGGGTCATCTCGATGTGGGGGTCAATGTGGCTGTCTCCTCGCTCGACAGCGCGGATGTCTTGTTTCAACATGATTATGTATATGACACTTCCAGCGTTATTAATCCTCAGGATGAGCATGGCACCGCTACCCTTTCGACCGCGATGGGATACCTTCCCGATACCATGATAGGACCTGCGTATAAAGCTTCGGTCATGATAGCCCATACCGAAAACACGGATTACGAGCACAACATTGAGGAAGATAATTACGCCGAAGCGCTCGAAGCCATGGAAGCGCTCGGTGTGCAAATTACATCGAGTTCCCTCGGATATTTCACGTTCGATTCCTTGCAGCATAGCTATACCTATGCGGATATGAATGGCCACACGGCAATCTCAACGCAAGCGGTCGAGCGGGCGGTGAAATTAGGAGTGCTGGTAGTGACCGCTGAAGGCAATAATCCCCCTGACCAAAACGTTCCGGCGCCTGCCGATGCGGACAGTATTCTTGCATGTGGCGCTCTCGATGTTAACGATTCTATCGCCGGATTTTCTTCTCCCGGGCCGACAAGCGACTTACGTATCAAGCCGGATATTTGCGCGCCCGGCGTGAATGTCTGGGGACAAAATTCTGATGGAACTTTTAGCGACGGATTGGATGGCACGAGTTTCGCCACGCCGCTGACTTCCGGCTCGTGTTGCCTCATTCTACAAGCTCATCCTGAAGCGACTGCGCAGCAAATTCGCCACGCCGTCATGGTGACGGGCAATAACGCCGCCCATCCCAACAACGTGTATGGATGGGGAAAGCTGAATGCCTACGCCGCCGCGTTGGAACTCGGAACTATTATCCATCCGATGCACACATGGATCGATACCACGTTCCATATCTGCGCCGGAATCGCTTCCCAGAATCCCATCGTAAACGCCACGCTCACCTATTTCGGAGACAGCGATATCAATCCTCATGAGGCGCAATTTCATCTTGCCGCCGATTCACTCGTATATTCCTGCACCACGGCCAACGGCCCAGCAGCGCTTACCAATCTTGGCGCACACATCTATTACCGAATTTCAGTGCTCGATGGGTCAGGCACCACGACGGTAAATCCCTTATCGGGATGGAACGTGCTCGCTGTACCGCAACCTGCAAGCGTCGCGGAAATTGCGAAGGGAAATGATCTTTCATCCCAAATGGAAGCCTATCCGAATCCGTGCTCGTCGCAGTTTATGCTGAACCTAAGCGCTCCGGGCGATTGGCGATTAGTCAACGCTAATGGCGCCACCGTAATGAGTGGAAGTTCACAAGGGCCTTCCAGTATGGAAGTTCCAACCGCCGCATTTGCCAATGGCGCGTATTATATCGAGTTCATAAGCGATTCCGGCGAGACAAAAGCGCTGCCCATTGCGGTTATACATTGACCTACCTCCGGTCATGACATTTCTCAATCCCTTTTTTCTGTTCGGTCTTGCGGCGGCGAGTTTGCCGGTGCTGTTCCATTTGTTCGCGCGGCGCCGGTCGCGGCGCGTGGAATTCAGTTCGCTCCGGTTCCTGCAAAAGCTGGAAAAGACTTCCATGCGCTCCGTCAAGATACGGCAGATACTTTTGCTGATCGTTCGGACGCTGCTCATCGCCTGTCTGGTGCTTGCCTTTGCGCGCCCGGCAATGAAAGGTTATCTCGGCAGCTTTTTTGGCTCGTCCCACGCGAATACATCGATGGTGTTTTTGATCGATAATTCGGCCAGCATGTCCCGCTCGGACGATCGCGGGGAATTACTCAAGCAAGCGAAAGACGCGGCTTCGACAATTTCAGGAGTGCTGGAAGATGGCGACGATGCGACGATCATTCCACTCGCCTCGATTGCGCCGGACGCGGCGTATCATCCCATCCATGCGAAGCGCGATGTTTTGGCTGCCATTAACGATGTCCACATTGCGGACCGGCCCGCGCTCCTCGCCGATGGTATGCGCATGGCAAGCAGCGTGCTTTCCGGTTCCCATAATGTGAACAAGGAAGTATATCTATTTTCAGACGATCAAGCGAGAAATCTTCGCGACGAGAATGCTGCGCCAGTTTCGAAATCCGATTCGAGTCACGTAAACAAGCTCTTCGATGCTTCAACTAAACTTTTTACGATGACGCTCGGAAACGGCGAGCATATCACGGGCCGAAATCTTTCACTCGATTCCTTGCGTCCTGTCACGACGATTTTTGAGCCGGGCCGTCCGATTCAGTTCGAAGCGTGGGTTCGAAACACGACAACGGACGTGGCGCAGAATGTCGAGCTTTCACTTTTTTACAATGGCGACCGCGTCGCGCAAAAAACAATTGCTTCCATTGCCGGGAATGAATCCCAGCATGTTACGATGGATGGCCCCGCGCGCGGCGCCGGCATGGTGCAAGTCCGCGCGGAGCTTGAGCCGGACGCATTGCCATTCGATAACACTCGTTTTGCCGTGCTTGATGTTCCACTCTCGCGCCGCATCGGAATTTTTACGCAAAATTCATCGAACGCGGATTTTATCAAACTCGCGCTTTTCGAGACGCTTTCTGGCACGCAAGGCTCACTGCCATTCGTATCGGAAGTAAAGCCGTTGGAGGAACTCCGCAGCCTTTCCGCAAGCGCCGGACATTATGATGGCATCATGGTCGAGCTTGGCCCACAAGCATTGAACGAAAGCGATCTGGCGGGACTCAAAGGATATATCGCGTCCGGGCATGGCGCGGCGATTTTTCTCATGCCGGGACTCGATCCGAACACGGTCAATCACGATCTTGTGCAACTTGGCCTTCCGGACATTATCCGCAAAGAGGGCGTTCCGAACGATGCCACGCATTATCTCAGTTTTGCCCGGTTGGAATTTTCGCATCCATTCTTTTCCGGAATGTTCGAATCAATTCCCAATAATAGTTCACAATTACAGGGCATTTCTTCTCCGAAAATTTTCGAGTCCTACGATCTTGCCGCCAATGCCGGTGTGCCGCTCATCACGCTTTCGAATGGATCGCCATTCTTAGTCGAGTCCAAAGTAGGGAAGGGCGACGTGTTGCTTTATGGAATTCCGCCCACTATGGCGTTCAGCGATTTTCCGCGCAAAAGTATTTTCCTTCCCCTCATTCGGCGGACGGCGGCGTATGCCAGTTCCATTCAATCCTCGCTGGACGAAAGCCAGACCAAAAATTTTGTAACGACCGAGCCGTTCGATGTGGAATTACCTGCGCTGGCCGGCGAGCAGGCGGGTGCGACGCTCCTCGTGAAGGCTCCGGATGGCAGCAGTTCGCGCGCGCCGATCGCAATCGCTGCGGATGGCAAGCCGGAATTGCGCATGGACAACGCGCGCGTGGCTGGGAATTATACCGTCTTCCGCGACGCCGAAGCGCAGGTGCCATTCGGAGCGTTCGCGGTAAATATCCAATCGGATGAGTCCGATTTGCGCGCCGCGTCACCTATAGAGATGAAGCAATATCTTGCTGCGCGGATGAGCAATACGAAACCATTGGTGATTCGGCTGACGGCTGGAGATAAGCAGCTTGCAAAAACCGTCGAACAATCGCGCTATGGCGTGGAGCTTTGGCAATCGTTTCTCTGGGCCGCGCTTATTCTTGCGCTGATTGAACTTTTGATTGCTCGCGAAGCCCGAAGTGCTCAGAAACCTATAGCTACTCCTGCCGTTTAAACTATTATCAATGCCATGCGTCAATATAGGTACATCATATTCGGGGTAAATCAGGTCTTCCCTCAAAGGCCCGCGACCGGAAACGGGAGCGGGTTTTTTATTTGATGATATTTTTGTCATAATGATTCGCTTAGTTTTTGCCAGTATTATTTTTCTCTCATTCAGCACGCTCCGGGCGCAGGAACCAGTGCTGGTCGATCCGAATGCTTTTTCCTCCGTCGGCGCGGCGCGCTATATCCAGCCGGAGGAGCCGCATTACCGTGCGCTCTTCGGATTCGGTGGCAATGAGGGAGTTGGCGCGGCAACGCCTCGATCCTATATTGGAAATATAAGTTACGAACTTGCGCCAAGCCAGTTTACTGCGGGATTTATGATGAGCAATTCCGCTTCTCGCCAACCGCCGCGAATAACTTATACAGAATTCGATGCGATGTATGGCATTGCGCTCGACGGTTTTGTCCGACATTACCAAGATCCTTCGGAATCATTCCATGCGGCCATCTCCGCAGGAATTGGAGTTAACGATTATCAAACGCGCTGGCATTTCGGGCGGCCATACTTTCCGGATTCGACGCGAAATAGTTCTGCATATTCACCCGCGCTGCCCATCCAGTTGCAGGCTGTCTATGAGCCGTTGCGTTATGTAGGCATTGGAGCCATTCTCTTTTATACTGTAAGCAAATTGGAACCAATGTATGGCGGGGCAGTGGGGATTGAGGTGAGGTATTGATGGTATTACCCCATCGCGCCGATGAGCGTTATTCCTGCCGTATAAAGGCCGAAGGCAATCGTAATTCCCGTTAGCGCCCAGGCAATGTATTTGTGCGAGCCGGACATGCGGTGTTCCTTCGGCAGGGCTTTCACTTCGAGCAAAATCAGAAATCCGAGGACAATGGGCAGCAGCGCGGCGTTCATCACTTCGACATCGATCATCAGGCTGACGAGCGGAATGCCGATCAGCACAATCGTTGCGCCGCCAATATGCGCCAGAGTATAGACGCTGTAAAATCCTTTCGCTTTTTTGAATGGCATGTCGAGACTGCGCTTCATGCCGAGCGCCTCTGTTAATCCCCAGGCTCCGGCGAGCGACACGACAATCGCGGCCAGGAACGATGCGCCGGCCATGCCAAGTCCGAAGAGGATGACGCCACTTGTTTTGCCAAGCACGGGCATGAGCGCGCGGCTGATGTCCTTCACATCGTTAAGCGTGGCGTTCGGGCTTGTCTCGTGGATGCCGACGGCAGTGACAATGACAACCGAGATCATAATGATTTGCGTGAGCACGGCGCCAATCTTCGTATCCCAGCGCAGGAGCCGAAGGTGTTTTCCGAACAAGCGTTTATCGATGACCGCGCCTTGCTGATAAAAGACCATCCACGGCATAATCACCGCGCCGACATTTGCGGCAAGCAGAAATGTATAATTCCCTTGGCCGAACGGGAAGCTTGCGAGGCCATGCGCCATTTGAGATATATCCGGTTTGGCCATAATTGCGGCGACGATGAAGAGCAATTCCAGCATCCCGACGGCAAGCCCGATTTTTTCCACGCGCCGGTAACTGCCGCTAAGTCCGACCATGACGAGGAGCACCGTTACGCATGGGACGCTCACCCAAATAGGAATATGAAACATCTCCGCAACGCCGGCAATACCAGCGAATTCCGTAACCAATGCTCCTACGCACGCCACAAAGAGCGTCACGACAGAAAGCATGGCCCACGACATCCCGAAATGCTCGCGGATAAGTTCGCCGTGGCCCTTGCCAGTCACGACTCCCAGGCGTACCGTGATTTCCTGCACAATATAAAGGATGGGGATGAGCAGAAGCTGCGGCAAAATCATCGCAAAACCCCACTGCGCGCCGGACTGCGCGGCGGTGATGACGCTGCCCGCGTCCGTATCGGCCAGCATGACCATCAGCCCAGGACCGATCACGGCGAACCAAATTCCCACGCGGCTGAATTTGGACCATTTCGATTGGCGAGAGGGGACGAACGGATTTCCGGCTTTATTTCGGTCGAGTTCTACAGTATTCTCCACGATGACTTACTAAGACTAAGTCTTAATAAGGATGGTTCCGCTTTGGTGGAGATTTTTTTTCTTTCATCAAAACAATCGACCCCTCTTTCGCCGGATGGGCGAAAGAGGGGTCGAATTTGGATGCAAATCGGATTCTATTGTTTCAGCTTCTGTTCTTCTCGATGCAGCCGCCGCTCGCGCCGCTCGATGGTGCGAATCATCATGCGCTTGAATTTCCTGAGTTGCTCCGGCGTGAGTACGGTTTTCATTTGCCCGTCCCGTGCCTTGAGATCGGCGGCGAGCTGTTTCCGCGCGTCTTTGCGGGCATCTGTTCCTGGCGCGGCGGCTTCGACGGCGGCGCGGTCCGCTTCGATCTTTGCGGCATTTTGCTGCCAGATCGTGCGAAGCTGGTCGGTTTGCGCGTCCGTGAGTTTCAGCCGCTTTGCCACATGGGCCAGACGCACCTCCAACTTTTGGTCTGGAGTGAGTGTAACCGGCGCCTGAGTTGTAGCGGGCGTCTGTGCCGCAGGGGTCTGAGCCACGGCCAAATTGCTAAGTGCGAGCGATGTGCCAAAAAATAGGGTGAATAGAATTATTTTTGTTCTCATGTTGAAAATTACTCCTTGGTAAATGTTGATTGTAATAGTTAGAAGGTAAAAGTGCTCGATGGTTTAATGATGTCCGGAAAAAAATTAATAGAGCAGCCACGGTTCTCGCTCCACGCGAAATGTCTCCGCATCGCTGCTCCACCGCTCGAAGAGAGCTTCCAAATTTCCGCATCGTCGAAGCGTGTCTAAAAGTGTTTGCTCGCCGGTAACTTTTTCAAACATCGAATTTACCGAAGGATTCAGGGCGTCGAAGCTGGTTCGGAACGCTGTATCGTGGAGCATCGATTCGATCAGTCGGAATTGTCCTTCATAAAGGGATGGTATGCTTTTTAAGTCGGCCGGCAGCGTAATTTTCACTCCGTGATATATTTTTGTTCCGGCACTGGTGGTTGCCGTAAAATCTTCGGAGGCGAACTGTAACTTATTGTAGAATGCCGAGTCCGCCATGCGCAGGATTTCGTTCGCATTCATCAGCGTCGAGCCAATTCGGAGAAACGGCACATCGCTTCCCACGCCGACGGAAAGCGCGCCCAGCTCGCCCGTTGCGCCAAGCATTGCAAGGCCAACGGCATTCTCGAAATGCGGGACGTTCGGGCTGGGCGCGGTCCACGCAATGCCCGTCTCGTTCCAATACATCGAACGCTTCCAACCCGTCATCGGGATAATGGTAAGTTTTAATTTGGCCGCATGATGAAACCACGCTTTCGCGCGCGCCATCCGCGCCAGTTCGCCAAGCGTCATGCCATGCACATACGGAATGGGAAGCATTCCCACAAAGCTTTTGAGATTGGTATCGAGGATATTCCCTTCGATCCGTTCGCCGGATAGCGGATTCGGTCGGTCGAGCACATAAAATGGGATTTTATTCTCCGCAGCCGCTTCCATCGCGAGTATCATCGTCGAAAGATAGGTGTAGGGCCGAACTCCCACGTCTTGAATATCGAAAACGAGTGCATTCACACCGCGCAACATCAACCGCGTAGGCTTGCGAGTTCGTCCATAAAGGGAATAGACGGGAATGCCATCGAAGCGTTCGAGCGTGTCGCTATTTACGCCAGCCCCGCGCGTTCCCATCAGCCCATGCTCCGGCGCAAAGAGCGAGACGAGCGTGAGCGCTTTCGATTTTGCGAATAGGTCAGCGCCAAACGCGACATTGCGCGTTCGCCCGGTTTGATTGGTGATGAGGCCAACGCGCTTGCCTTTCAGTGGCGCGAAATGTTGCGCAATCAGGTTATCGAGGCCGGTCGAAACCTGCGCGTCAGCGATTCTCGAAAAGAGAAAAATGCAAACAACCGCGAAATGTATGTATTTCATCATTCGTTAGGTAAACACCAGTCATGAGAAGAATCGTCATTCCCCTCCTTTTAGTCATGTGCGCTGCCGCGAGCGGGCGCGCTCAGAAAAAAACGTGGGCGGCGCTGCTATATGCCACCCAGAGCTACATGCAGCACCACTTATGGAATCCCTCGACAGGGAACTATGTCTTGCGCGCGGACTACCCCAATGCGTCCGGCAGCGATTCGTGGGGCATTACTATCGTCCTCGACGCCGATGCCTACATGGTTTCAGAGGGACTGATGACCCCGGAGGCACTGAAGCAATATTTTGTAACATCCTCGATGCTCTACCCTAAGACGAACGGCATGACCGGCGCGAGAATTATCGGGCGGCGAGGCGACCAGATTTATGTGGGCGGCGATGACGATTTGCAATGGTGTGCCGTGCTCGCACATTGCTTTTTGGTAACGAAGGACAGCGATTATCTGTCTGCGGCGGAATCGTCCTTCAAGGGGCTGCTCGATCTGGGATTTTGGATGAATGGCGTTTCGAAAGGCTGGATGTGGAATACCGCCGACCGCAGGCCCGATGGGGTCAGCACGGCGTATGGCGCACTGGCGGCTGCGCGGCTGTACGAAATCACCGGCGAGAATGTCTATAAACAGTGGACCGTCGCGTCGCTCAACGCGCTACGTACCCCACAAGTGGGATTTTTTCCGCGCGATATGATGGTCGCTGCGGACGCAGCGTTGACAGCCTTCGAGGTCTCGCAGGATCTATCGCTCCATACTCGTGCAATGGAACTTTTGAATTCCGCCGTGACGGGTGGGCTGGCCATGCTGCATCACGAGGGACCCGGCTTTCGGAACCCGACCGATATTGGCGACCTCGCCGACGGCCTCCTCCATTTTTATGAGGTGACCCACACTGCGAGATATAAATCGCTGGCCGAGAAGTTCATCCTGTATTTTGCCGGCCGCCGCACACTTCCTGATATCGCGGAGCGTGGTTTTTTCTCGCAATACGATACGAAAGGCGAGCCGATGATGCAGGGAACGTATCTCGGCATCCCGGATACCGTTCCTTACTTGTCCGAAGTCGCGGAGATGCTGAAGCTGTTTGCCATTGCGGAGAAATCCGATAAATAACCACCTTGCTGCTTGCCGAAAATGAAAGAATAAAAGCACTGGAACGGATATAACATTTAGACGGTTATCTAACTATCTAATCAATGAATCGCATCTTTCAGGCCCTTGACGACCCCACTCGGCGGCGAATTCTGGAGCTTTTAAAAAAGCAGGACCTTTCCGCCGGCGAGATTGCGTCCGAATTCGAGATGACGAAGCCGAGCGTTTCGCACCATCTCGATATTTTGAAGCAGGCAGGGCTGGTGATTGCGATTCGGCGCGGGCAATTTCAGGTTTATTCGCTGAATCTCAGCGTGATGGACGAAGCAATCGCCTGGCTGCTCGATTTGAACAAGAAAAAAAAGAAAACGTAACTATTTCCAACAAACCATGAAACGAATCAACTTCCTAAAAGACGAATGGCCGCAACTCCTCATTCTTTTACTCCCGTTCGCGATTCTTGCGGCGGCGTGGGACCAATTACCGGAGCGCCTTCCTACCCATTGGGGCTTGAACGGGCATCCGAATGGGTACACCGAAAAGGGCATCGGATTTTTCCTCATCCCGTTGCTCAATGTTGGCCTCGCGGCACTCCTAATTTGGATCGGCAAGATCGATCCGAAGGCAAATAAGATGAACTTGCCGAGCGCAGCGATGAAACCCATCCGGCTCGTGATTACGGCGTTTCTTTCCGCGATGGTCTCCGTGACGCTGCTTCCTTCGATGGGAATGAATGTGGATGTGAAAACGGTCGTCGAGCTTGGGCTGCCGATTATGTTTTTACTCATCGGAAATTATTTACCGGCCGTCAAGCCGAATTATTTTGTCGGTATCCGGACTCCGTGGACGTTAGAAAGCCCGGAAAATTGGCGGCTGACCCATGCCATGGCGGGCAAGCTTTGGGTCATTGCTTCTGCTATCTTTTTTGTGCTTCAGTTTTTCCTGAGCGAAACACTGCAGCCCATATTTTTTGGAGTCTATCTCGGAGTAATTATCATTCCACCACTCGTGTATTCCTATATGCTTTTTCAAAAAAGCAAGCGGGCGTGATGTAGGCATACAATATGTTTATGCTTTTGCCGTCTAAGCGACGACGATAACTATCATGACGAAACCCTTTCTTTTTTTTGCTCTCACGGCTTCACTTTTCATCGGCTGCGGAGGAAATAACAATCCGAATGTCATCACCGCGAGCGGCACGATCGAAGCGACGGACGTGAACGTTGCCGCGAAAGTAACCGCGCAAATCGTCAAGCTCTACATTGACGATGGAACTCCGGTTGATTCCGGCAGCTTGATTGCCAGTCAGGATCGGAGCGCGCTCGACATTCAGCTTCGTGCCGCGCAGGCTGCGGTCGATCAGGCGCGCGCGCAGCTCACGCTGACGGAACAAGGCTCCCGCACGGAGGACATCCAGTCCGCCGAGCAAGGCGTTTCACAAGCGGAAACGAATCGGAAGCTCGAAGCGGATGAACTCGATAGGATGCAGAACCTCGTTCAGGGAGGTGCGGCCACGAAAGAGCAGCTCGATCAGGAAGAAACGAAGTTTCGCGTGGCGCAAAGCCAGCTCACGCAGGCCGAAGAAAGTTTGGCAAAGACCCGGCATTTGGCGCGACCGGAAGATGTAAGCTCCGCGCTCGCGCACGTAAACCAACTCGAAGCCACGCGCGATGAAGTTCAAAAATCGATCGACGATTCGTATCTTACTTCGCCGCTCAAGGGGATGGTCACGCATAAAGTGGCCGAGCAGGGCGAGCTTGTCCCACAGGGCGCGACGGTCGCGACGGTGACTGATCTTTCGAGCGTCTATCTCATGATTTATTTGACCGAGGAGGAGCTTCCGCGAGTCAAGCTCGGGCAGAAAGTGGATGTCGTAGTCGATGGTCTTCCGAAAAAGAATTTTACTGGAACGGTCACCTACGTTTCGTCCGAGGCCGAGTTCACGCCAAAAGATATTCAAACGAAAGACGACCGCGTCAAGCTCGTCTTTGGCGTAAAAGTAGAAATTCCAAACCCCACGGGGGAACTCAAAAAAGGTTTGCCCGCGGATGCGACGGTGCATATCTAAACATGCCAGCACCTGCTCTCGAAATTCACGGCCTGAAAAAATCCTTTGGCGAAAAGGGAAAGCCGATGGTCGAGGCCGTGCGCGGCATCGACCTTACGATTGCGAAAGGGGAGATGTTTGGCTTGGTCGGTCCCGATGGTGCGGGCAAGACGACGCTCATTCGAATGCTCTGCGGCATTCTGAAACCCGATAGCGGCAGCGCGAAGATTTTGGGGCTCGATCTTGCAACGCAAATGAAGGAGATCAAGCCGCGCATCGGCTATCTTTCGCAGCGGTTCAGTTTGTATCCCGATCTTACGGTTGATGAGAATATCGAGTTCTTCGCCGAAATTCACGAAGTAAAAAATTATCGGGTGCGCGCGAACGAATTGCTTGAATTTACGCGGCTCATACCATTTAGAAATCGGCTGGCCGATCAGCTCTCGGGCGGCATGAAACAAAAGCTCGCACTCGCTGCGACGCTTATCCACAAGCCGGAAATTATTTTTTTGGATGAGCCGACGACTGGCGTCGATCCGGTCTCGCGGCGTGAGTTTTGGAAAATTCTGTCTTCGCTTCTCGAGGAAGGCATCACAATTCTCATGACGACGCCCTATCTCGACGAAGCGGAACGCTGCTCGCGCGTGGGACTGATGAGTGCAGGAACGATTCTGTTCGCAGATACGCCGAAAAATGTGAAGAAGCAGATGAAGGGGAGCGTGATCGAAATTATTCTGAACGATTTACACCGCGCAACCGAAACGCTCCGCTTGCACGACGAAATTCTCGAAGTGCAAACCTTCGGTGACCGGATAAATGTAGTCGTCGAGGAACGTGTCACAGTCGAGGCGCTCAAAATGTGGCTCGATTCTTCCGGAATTTCGGTGCGAAGTATTCGGACGATACAGCCTTCGCTTGAAAATGTGTTTATAGCACTTTTGCGAGAACAGGCTCCATCGGAAACAGACACCGTTTCAACCGAAGAGAAAGGGAGCGCGCATGTCTGATCTTGCCATTGAAGCGAAAGATTTGACGAAGCGTTTCGGCGCGTTTACCGCAGTCGATAACGTTTCGTTTACTGTTAATGCGGGAGAGATTTTCGGATTTTTGGGTGCGAATGGTTCCGGCAAATCGACGACCATCCGTATGCTCTGCGGCTTGTTGCAATCGACGAGCGGCACGGCATCCGTTGCCGGCTTTGACATCAATAAGCAGCCGGACGAGATTAAAAAGAATATTGGTTATATGTCGCAGAAATTTTCTTTGTACGACGATATAACGTGCATGGAAAATATCCGGTTTTGGGGCGGAATTTATGGCCTCTCGGATACGAAGATCGAAGAGCGGCAAACGTGGGCAATTGGAATTGCCGGACTCCAAGGGCGTGAGAACAGCCTTCCGCGCGATCTTCCCGGAGGGTTCAAACAGCGCCTTGCGCTTGGGTGCGCAATGCTTCATGCTCCGAAAGTCGTATTTCTCGATGAGCCGACGGGCGGCGTCGATCCGATCATGCGCCGCCGCTTCTGGGATCTCATTCAGCAACTCGCCGAAGCGGGGACGACCGTTTTTGTCACGACGCATTATCTCGATGAAGCGGAGTATTGCAATAGGATTATGCTGATTCACGAGGGCCGCATCATTGCCGGCGGAACGCCGGAGGAACTAAAAACAGAATATCTTCAAACACCCGTTTTCGAAGTCGAGACCGACCGCGTCATCGAAGCCATGTCCGCGTTGGATACGGACACGCGCGTGGAAGAAACGTCCGTCTTCGGGAGCTTTTTGCATGTGAGCATTCCAAAAGATCAGGACGCAAAAAACGTAATCGCGGAAGCGCTCGGCCAGCGTGGAATCGTTCCAGCGCGCATCGAGCGGATTACGCCATCGCTCGAAGACGTTTTCATTCATTTGATCGACGTGGAAGCAAAGAAATCGGGAGTCCAGCAAACATGATTAGTCGCGCGCGTATTCGTCCGATCATCCGCAAGGAACTTCGGCAAATTCTTCGGGATCGCCGTTCGCTAGGTGTGTTGCTTGCCGTGCCGGCGGTGATGCTCATACTGTTTGGCTACGCACTAAACTACGACGTGAAGCACGTGCCGCTCGCAATTTTCGATCAGGACAATACCACGACGAGCCGCGAATTGACCGACGGCTTTTTGCACACGGAATATTTCGATAGAGTCGCTTCGCTTACGAGCGAGCGGCAGATCGATACGATGCTCGTCCGTCAAATTGCGCGTGCCGTGCTTGTCATTCCAGTTGATTTCGAAAAGAACCTGCGGGCCAATCATTCGGTCGAGGTGCAGGTCATCGTCGATGGCTCGAACGCCACGAACGCGACCGCCGCAGCGGGTTATCTCGCGGCGATGGCGCAAGATTACTCGACAAAAATCACACTCCAGGCGCTTTCAAGCAATGGCATTTCGAAACCGGAACTTCCAATTGACTATCGCGCCCGTATCTGGTATAATCCTGAACTTACGAGTCCTAAATTTCTTGTGCCCGGCCTCATCGGTTTTATTCTTATGATCTCGACCGTCATTTCGACCTCACTCTCGATCGTGCGCGAGCGCGAAAAAGGTACGATGGAGCAAATCATTGTCTCGCCGATTCACCCAATGGAACTTATCATCGGAAAAACAATGCCGTATGTTGTGATCTCGCTCATCAGCACAACACTCATTTTATTTACCGGTTATCTACTGTTCGATGTGGTCATTCGTGGAAGTATTATACTATTGTATGCCGAATCGCTGATTTTTATTTTCTGCGGTCTGGGCCTTGGGCTGTGGGTTTCCTCCATTTCGGATAAACAGGAATCCGCGTTCCAGCTTGCGACGTTGGTATCCGTGCTGCCGACGTTTATGCTTTCCGGTTTTGCATTTCCGATACGGAATATGCCTGTCGTCATTCAGGCGATTACCTACGTCAATCCGGCGCGTTATTTTCTGTGGATTTTGCGGGCGATCATCCTCCGCGGCGCGGGTCTCGAAGTGTTTTGGGAGCAGACGCTTTTTATGGTCGTATTCGCCGCCGGGATTGTTACGATAAGCTGGAATAAAATGAAGAAATTGTTCTAATCAAAATTCCAATGAAATCTAAGATTGTCATCCTGAGCGGAGTTCATTCCGACGAAGGAGGAATGAACGGAGTCGAAGGATCTCATGTAGTTTGGCAGTTAATTGAACCACACGAGATTCTTCGACTCCACAATTCTCCCGCGCATGACCGATCATGCGCGCTTCGCTCCGAATTGCTCCGCTCAGAATGACAAACAAACTGTATCGGGTACTCTTTAAGATGTAATGCGCACCATCCTTTTTTTCCTCCGCAAGGAATTCGAGCAGCTTCGGCGCGACCCGAACCTCATTCGGCTGATGCTCATCGGGCCAATCGCGCAACTGCTTATTTTTGGCTTTGCTATTAATCTCGATGTGAATTCCGTTCCCATGATCGTGCTCGATCAGGATCACTCGCTGCAAAGCCACGATTTCATCGCGCGCTTCGAAAACTCCGGTTATTTTCCCATCATCGCCCGCGTTAACCGGCTCTCCGACATCGATAAATACCTCGTGCGAGGAGATGCTTCGGTGGCGCTAACGATTCCTCCGGAATTTGGCAAGAAAATCTTGAAAGGTCAGCCGGCGCAAGTCGAGGCGATTGTCGATGGCTCTGAAAGCAACGCGGCTTCCGTCGGGCTTAATTACGCGGCGGCGATTGTTGCCGGATATTCGCAGGACATCCTTCTCGCAAGTTTTGCGCGGCGCGGCTTCGGCGCGCTCAAACCGATCACGGTAACGCCAGAAATCCGTGTGTGGTATAATCCCGATCTCAAAAGCCGCAATTACATTCTGCCCAGTCTGCTTGGAACGATTCTCACGCAGGCGACGGTCTCGCTGACCGCGCTCGCCATTGTGAAGGAAAAAGAACGCGGCACGCTGGAACAGCTTGTCGTGACGCCGATCAAGACGTGGCAGATCATCATTGGCAAACTCGCTCCGTTTGCGCTCATCGGTTTTGTCGATATTCTGCTTGCGCTTGGCGGGATTACGCTCATCTTCGGCATTGCCATACGCGGTTCGATTCTCATGCTGCTCCTGCTCTCGGTGCTCTTTATTTTTACGACGCTCGGCATCGGTCTTTTCGTCTCCACGGTCAGCAGCACGCAGCAACAGGCGATGATGACGGCGATGTTTTTCGTCATGCTGCCCATGAATTTTCTCTCTGGCTTCGTTTTTCCCATCGAGAATATGCCGGCGGTCATTCAAGGGGTAAGTTATTTACTTCCACTCCGCTACTTTTACGAAATTATACGCGGGATTTTCCTTCGCGGCGCGGGGCTGTCGGAACTATGGCCGCAAGTCCTCGCGCTCTTCATTTTTGGCGCCGGAATTTTGACACTTAGTTCGCTTAGGTTCAGAAAAAAATTAGCGTAACATCTTTTCTCGCACTATCACAATTTGTTCGACATGATGTTTCCCGTGCCACGCGATCTCATCGAACAAATTCTGTAGTGTCAATTCGCCGCGCTCGGGGTGATGGGCGCTGCGCGACCAATCTGTGCCGCTCACATTTTCCAGCAGATTCGCCATGCGTTCCTGCACGCCCGATATGATTGCAATGGAAGGCGCGATGTCACGCGAATAATCATTCATCGCGGCCCATGCATCCTGATCGTACGGTTTGAGCGTGGGGTGGTCCTCGGTCATAATGAGCTTCATGCGGACGAAAGCATTGAGATGGGAATCCGCAATATGATGCACAATTTGCCGCGCCGTCCATCCGCCTTCGCGGTACGGCGTATCCAATTGCTCATTGCTCAAGCTTTGAACTGCGGCGTTAAGCTCGTTGGGTAAATTACGGATAGCCCGAATCTTTTCCTTATTATTCATATAGCGTGTTTGCGGAGAGGGCGAGATTCGAACTCGCGATAGCGATTAAACTATGACGGTTTAGCAAACCGTTGCCTTCAGCCACTCGGCCACCTCTCCAATTGGTCAATTTTTGGACTCGGGCATGAAAACTTCGATGCGCCAACTCACGTTCCTTTTCCTTCCGCTCGAAGCGCAGGCCCTGCAAGCGCATACAGAAACACCCCGCAGGCCACGGCTACATTCAGCGAATCGGCCCCCGGAGCCATCGGGATGCGCGCGAGCACGTCGCAGGCGACCATTACCTCTTTTGACAGGCCCAGGCCTTCGGAACCAAAAACTACAATATTGTTGCCTGTGCCATATAAATCCGCGACATTTATAGCGTTCTCCGTAAGTGCCGCGCCTATAAGTCGAATGGGATGCATATTTCGTATGCTTGTTAAAGCTGCCGCCAAGTGCTCCACAAAAATAATCTCCACATCCACAATTGTTCCCATCGAAACACGGACCGAGCGGCGAAGCCACGGATTGCAACTCTGACCATCCACGATGACCGCTTTTGCACCGAACGCCGCTGCGTTCCGGATGATAGTTCCCATGTTTTCCGCATCTGCAATGCCATCAAGTGCCACGGCCATCCAGGGAGATTTCCATTCTTGAACTGCGGTTAGCAACGGACGATTTTCCGGAATGCGGCACGCCAGCATGATGCCCTGATGAAGATGATAGCCGATAATATCCTCCATCTCGCGCTTTGTTGCAAGATACACATCCGTCCGATCCATCCTTTGCTCGAACAGAAATTGAAGATTGATAAAATGCTCCTCGGTCATATAGGCCACGGGAATATGGAGCGAGCTTTCCAGAAGTTTCCGCGCGACCTTTTCTCCTTCGGCGATAAAAAGACCTTTTTCAAAATGCCCACTCTTTCCCTTGAGCGAGCGGAAAACATCTACCGCCGGTGGATCGTACTGCCGAATAAGAGTGTAAGCCATCGAAAGATAAACACCGGGAACATTGAATTCATAGCCGCTGTAATATCGGCTGCATTTTGTGCCATTAATATCGTGATAAGTCGCTCATCCTTTTTAAATCGCAAGATTGGAAACCGAGGCAAGCTCGCGCTTTGGCCGCTCGTCATGACCATCTTTTTCTGCGTCAGCGGCGGGCCGTATGGTTTAGAAACGGTCGTGCAATCGGGGCGCGGGATGGTGCTCATTTTAATCGTAGCCGTTGCCGTGATTTGGGCGCTTCCGATCGCGCTTCTGAGCGCCGAACTCGGTTCTGCGATTCCGGAAGAAGGTGGGTATTACGAATGGGTGAAACGAGGCGTCGGGCCCCGCGCCGGGTTTGCGTGTGCATGGCTGACCTATCTCTATAGCTGCGTCGATGTCGCGATTTATCCGGTACTTTTCGTAAAATATTTAGGCGCGCTCGGTTTCGATCTTTCCGATCCGATTGCAAATATAGCCGTGCGGCTTGCGATGGTGGTGCCGCTGACGTGGTTGAACATCAGAGGTGCTGTTACCACAGGAAATGTGGCATTGCTCTTCGCGCTCGCTTTATTGGTTCCTTTTGTTGTCATGCTTGCAATCGGAATTGTTCCATCTGCCGATCATTTGGGACAAATCATTTCGCCATTGACGGCTTCCGGAGTTTCTACTACAACTGCGATTGCAACCGGGCTTTTCGTAATTATGTGGAATTATCTCGGCTGGGATTCCATCTCGACCATTTCACGCGAAATGAAAGATGCACCCCGCGTTTTTCCGAGCGCACTCATGATCGGCTTGCCGCTCGTTGTATTATTCTATTTCCTCCCCGTCTTTGTTGGCTTGAACGCAGTTCCCGATATTTCGAAATGGACGGAGGGAAGCTGGCCAACAATTGCAACTGCTGTTGGTGGTAAATCACTTGGCGTTGTTGTTGGCGTTGGAGGCTTGCTGAGTGCGGCAGGGCTTTTCGTTGCTGGCTTGCTCGCTGCATCACGAATCCCGTTCATTCTTGCAGTGGATGGCTATATGCCAAAATCTTTCACAAAGCTCCACAAGAAATATGCAACGCCCGTCCGCGCCATCATTACGAGCGCAGCAATCTATATGGTGCTCAGCGGGTTCTCGTTCGAGCAACTTGCGGAGGTTGATGTGCTGCTGTATTCTTCGGCGTTACTGCTGGAATTTCTCGCGCTAATTCGGCTGCGCCGCATTCAGCCCGATTTGGCCCGGCCATTTCGCATTCGTGGAGGATTTGGAACTGTTATTCTCATCTCCATACTTCCTGCGCTTCTCATTCTTGCCGCAACAATTCAAATGTTGAGCACCGCGTGGATCGAAACGCTGACGCTGTTTGCATTTGCGGGGATAACGGGACTTTTCTTGCTAAGAATGAAAAACCGTCGTAATTTTGAACCAACTTAAATCTCAAAACTAATGGCTACTAAGAAAGAAAGCACTATATCGGTGGACACGATCGCCTTCTATGACAAGGTGATAAGCACGTTGAAGGACGTAGCGCGCAAAGGCGATACCGTTCCATACACTTCGCTCAATGGACACATGTTCTCTTATCTTTCGAAGGATGGGACTTTGAACCTGCGGCTTCCGAAAGATGCAATAGAACCATTTCTTGCGAAATATAAGACGAAGCTTTGCGAGGCGTATGGAATCGTTCAAAAAGAATACGTAACCGTGCCGGATTCACTTCTCAAAAATACGGCAGAGCTAAAAAAGCACTTTGCTGTGAGCTACAACTATGTTGCGTCGCTCAAACCCAAACCTTCTAAGAAGAAATAATACGTTATCGCGAGCTTCGAACAGCGTTCTGGTAAGCACTCCGCATTTCTTCCGGAGATGAAATAGTCATGCCAAGATCGCGAAGCTTACCATCTTTGAGTGCATAGATCCAGCCATGTACCGTAACCTTCTCGCCGCGCATCCACGCATCGCGGACGACGGTGGTCTCGCATACATTCATCGCTTGCTCGATCACATTTAGTTCACACAAGCGGTCGGCGCGAGCATCCATTGTTGGAATAACATTTATCTCGCGCTCGTGCTTCTGATACACATCTTGCACATGCCGAAGCCAATTATCGATAAGTCCTAATCGCTTACCTTCGAGCGCCGCCGTGATTCCGCCGCAGCCATAGTGTCCGGTAACGATTACATGCTTCACGCCCAGCACATCGACGGCAAACTGCAGCACGGATAGGCAATTCAGGTCTGTATGCGAAACGACGTTTGCCACATTGCGGTGAACGAAAAGATCGCCCGGCAGTAGCCCGACGATCTCATTCGCGGGAACCCGGCTATCCGAGCAGCCGATCCACAGATATTCCGGTGTCTGCTGCACGGCAAGCTGCTCGAAAAAATCGGGCTGTTTGGCCGTGATCTCTTCCAACCATCGCCGGTTGTTCTCGAATAGTTCGGAAAGTTCTTTCATCGCTCTGCTTAACCACCGGCCCGAAAACATCGTGCCGCCAGCGCAAGACGATGGGGCAAAATGCGCTTTGCTATCGCAGCGCGGCTTAAAGGATGCTATCGAAGGACAGCTAATAGCAGCAACAGCTCGAACAACGAGTAATTGCAAACACGATGGCGAGGACTAAGAGCAAGGGAACATGAAAAAGAAAGAGCGTTCTTGAAAACATTACTCCGAACCAATTGGACACTCCTTTGACATCGCCCGTAGCCATGCTGAAATCCGTTGGCGAATCCTGTGGCTGTGCCCGCACGCGATCGTACAATCCGCGAAAAAGCCGCTCCTGTCGCAAGAAGAATGCGTCGAGAATCCAAAATGCGATTACCGGAATGGCGGCTATCCAAATAATAGATGAAGATTCTGCCGCTCCGGCCACGAGAATTGCTGCGAATAGCGTCAAGCTCCATCCCTTGATGAAAAACGAGTTGCCCGCCACGCGGGTGATGACGGCCTGAAGCATTTCGAGGTGCTTCAAGCGTCCGGGGTCCATCTGGGAAATTGTTGGTTCCATAGTAATCACTTAAACCACCGGCCCGAAAACATCGTGCCGCCAGCGCAAGACGATGGGGGAAAGGCATCCAAACTCGCGCCTATTCGGGAAGGCCGGATGGACGACAGAAATCGTTGGAAGGCCGGAACCCAGAATAGGTGCCCAATATGTTCTTCCCGCGCCGCAAAACACCGAATTATAACCCAAAGCATAAACATCCCCACCATGTCTCTTTTTGAAAAGCTCAAGCTCGTAAAAAGCGAGGAGGATGTGAAGGATATTTACATTAAGGCGCTGGGATTGAAGGGGTATTCCAAAAACCTGATCGATATTCAGACCAAAGAAATATGGTTCGAGGCGAAGGATAACTCTAAGCATTCCACTTATGCTATGTTCACCCAACTGCTGCACTATGTCTATCGGGCGTGGGACAAGGGTGAGTATCTGCCGCCATTTCTCGCTGTCGCGGATACGCAGAAAGCGGCGATAATGAAGACTGAGGATGTAATTCCGTTACTCGCGAAAAAAAATATCAAGTGGGGTAAGCGAGCGAGCGATATTACGCCGGAGGCGCTGGGGGTTGTCTCGGCATACATCGGCACGCACTTGGTTTCGTTCCGCATAGAAACGCACGAAGATGAGTTTATCAAAACCTTCAAGGATGCGATCAACACGGGCGAGATCATTCGCATTCAGATCACGCCGGACAATCTGAAACAGGTTTTCGATAAGTGGGTGACGATGATCGGGCGCGAAATCAAAGGCGTCTCCGACGACGATTACGCGCTCCTCTTTTTTGCCGATGTGATGAGCGACGGCACGACTGCCACGCACGATAATCTGACCGCACAACTCTTGCATAAAGGGAATTCGCCGGTCTTTAGTCTCGGCGGAAAGCTGAGAATATTGAGCGGGAGCGAGTTAGCTCTTTCCGTAGTTATAGGTCATAATGGAATTCCTATTGCTTGATCAGCCAAATATTCGTCTCCGTCGAGGAGACGCGAGAAATTTGAGCTTTCTTCCTGACCAAAGTGTTCATCTCGTAGTCACTTCGCCACCATACTGGAACCTGAAACGATACGGAGATGTGGCGGGGCAGATAGGACACATGGATGATTATGAAGAGTTTATTCTGGAACTTAACAAGGTTTGGGAAGAGTGTTTTCGAGTTCTTGTGCCTGGAGGAAGGCTAGTGATCGTTGTAGGTGATGTCTGTAAATCGCGACGGGAATTTGGACGACACGTAGTGTTTCCTCTGCACGCCGATATTGCAGTGGCTTGTCGAAAGATTGGATTAGATAATTTGAATCCGATTATATGGCATAAAATCGCGAACGCAAATTATGAGGTCAAAGGTGGTTCGACGTTTTTAGGCAAACCATTCGAGCCAAACGCGATAATTAAAAATGATATGGAATTTTTGCTAATGCAGCGAAAAGCTGGTGGATATAGGCAGCCGACTGAGGAACAGCGACGGCAGAGTATGCTCACAAAAGCAGAACAGGCAGAGTGGTTTCAACAAATTTGGACTTTGCGAGGAGCTTCATTGAAAAACCATCCTGCGCCTTTTCCTATAGAATTGGCATACCGTCTCATTCGAATGTTCTCATTTGTTGGAGACACGGTTCTCGATCCTTTTTCCGGAAGTGGCTCTACTCTGATCGCCGCTCAAAAAGCTAATCGAAATGCCATCGGCATTGAAATTGATCCAGAGTACATTGAGAAAGCGCGAGTTCGTTTTTTCAAAGAGGGTAGCCCACTGTTCGGCGAATGGATGGTCAGGGAGGTTATGGCTAAATAATTAAACATGAATAACGAAGAGATACAGCAACGCTTACAAGAGGCCGTCCAGTTCTTCTGGGATTCGAGGAGCAGCGCCCTCAGCGGTCAGCGTGAACGAGGAATCACAGATACTGGCAACCGGGGAGCGGCAACCGCAAATCGGCAGATGAGCAAACTGGAAGAATTGATTGTTTCATCTCTTGACGATGTTGGCCTCCATCAAAATTGCTTTCGAACGCGCGCAGCGATTGAGTTGCCAGGATATTATCGGCCGGAGAAGCAGTGGGATCTTTTGATCGTGGACAATGGCAAATTAATTTGTGCGCTGGAATTCAAATCACAAGTGGGACCATCGTTTGGAAACAATTTTAACAATCGAGTGGAGGAAGCGATTGGGAGTGCGTCCGATGTTTGGGTGGCTTATCGGGAAGGACGATTTGGAACTCATCGTCCTCTGCTCGGATATTTTTTCCTGCTGGAAGATTGTCCAGCCGTTCACAGCACGGTAGCTGTTCGTCAACCACATTTCCCCATCGATCCTATTTTCCAAAATACGAGTTACGGACGGCGATATCATATATTATGCGAGCGTCTCTTATTGGAGCGGCTCTACGATACAGCCTGCCTTGCGTTAGCAACAAATGCAAGCCCAACAGTGATGCAACAGCCTTCGGAAGAACTCACTATTGTAAAATTCGTTTCTCAAATACGAGCGTCGGTCGAGGCGTATGTAAGAGGACGCTGAAAAAAAGTTGAAACTAAACCGCGCGGATGTAGGCTGGTACCAAATCCGCAAAGCCCTGCAAGCCCGCAACGAGAGCGGGGATTTCGCGCCCGTCAGCTTCAAAGCATTTGAATCGGCCTACAAATCATTGACTGAAATGTTACAGCCGATGGTGTATGAGTTGGGGTTTTTGAAGGCGTGATCCATAGGGACGTGCTGCGCACGTCCGCCCCGCTCCGTAGGAGCGAAATATTTGTAGCCCCCGGTTTCAACCGGGGGTAAGCGATTAAACAAACATTTCAAAGCTCCGTAGGAGCGGAATATGGAAGAAGTTAAGGATATTGGAAATCTTGAGGCAATGCAGCTTTACGCGCACATTTATAGGACGCTTACTGAGGTAAGCGCGAGTTGGAACGTCTTCAAGCAGTTGTTCCTATCGGGAGAGGATAATATCCATTTGATGAATCAAGCAGCATCAGGTGCATTTACGACCATCCAAAGATCAATGTACGGTTACGTTATTCTTGAAATTGCGAAATTGGTTGAACCCGCATGGTTCGGCAAGCATGAGAATCTTTCCATTCTCAGAATGGAAGAACTGTTGCAGAGAACTCACGCCGAAGATGCCAAGAGAATTTCGGCCACATGGCTGCAAATTGCACACGAATTGATCCCGTGCGGGGTTTTCGCAATAAGCGAATTGCTCATCCAGCGCGCGTCGCGGCTGGAGAGTTTTCTTGCACGCCAGCACAAGTCGATGACGCGCTCAAGGCTGTGATAGACGTTATGAGATCTGTCGACCTCGTATTCGACCAGGGTTACGTATTGTGGGAAGAACCGCTTCAGCACGGTGATGGCAATCAGCTGCTGTGGATACTCGAGAATTGGAAGGCCTCTTGGGGCCGGCACCGTAGGGGGATGTTGTTTTCGTATTTTGATAAGCAAAAACAAATAGACCCAAACATCTCTGCGAAGTTGTCTCGAAAGAACATGGCCGGTGGTACCTCAGTGGCAGATGACTTGGTTTATCAGGTTTATGGATGCATTGAGGGGGAGATAATATCAGCCTCTCCCAGAAGGCGATTATCAACTTCATTTCCACAATAACGTCCCTCCGGGACTCTGGCTCTTAAAAAAATCCCGCGAACCACGGGTTGCGCTTCGCTTCACCCGGGGCTACAAATATTTCGTGCCTATGGCACTTTTTTCTGTCGTCCCTCCGGGACTCTGGCTCATAAAAAAATCCCGCTAACCCCGGGTTGCGCGCGCATCGTGGGCGATGCTTGCTTCACCCGGGGCTACAAATATTTCGTGCCTCCGGCACTGGACTGGCTGACAACGCCGTAGGCGTGGCCCGTTTGTAGAAATCGTAATCGAATAAAATCCTAAGCTCCGTTAGGAGCGACCTATGGCCGCTCCTAACGGAGCTTGATCCATCAAAATAAAAGCTGTCATCCTACAAACGGGCCGTCCCTAATGGGACTTGGGAGGTGCTTCCCGTCGCGCGGATTGTGTCGTCCCTCCGGGACTCTGGCTCTTTAAAAAATGCCGCAAACCCCGGGTTGCGCTTCGCTTCACCCGGGGCTACAAATATTTCGTGCCTCCGGCACTTTTTTCTGTCGTCCCTCCGGGACTCTGGCTCTTAAAAAAATCCCGCAAACCCCGGGTTGAAACCCGGGGCTACAAATATTTCCTTCGGCAAGCTCAGGACGCCTACGGCACTTTTTTCTGTCGTCCCTCCGGGGGTGTCGGGCTGGAAGCGCCGACCTACGCGGGAGAAAATTTCGAATTTTCGTTGCGGGTGGAAAAATTGTCGTATATTGAGAGGTATGATAATAGGCACCTATTTCAGGGAGAACACATAATGCATAAGTTCATGAAAAAGATTATGAGTATTAACCGAGCACACACAAAAGGCACCTATTGCTATAAGACAACTGGCGAAATCAGTTTGGAAACGCCACAGTTCATGAAGCACAAATGCGTTTTTGGTTTATCGGGGTTGGTTTTGGAGAGAAATTATGCATTCGGTATGCATAAACGGGCGAGTGGGTCGCAAACTGAAGTTTGCGCTGTCTCAGGGAAACCGGCGAAAATGGCTTGGGATCGAGGGGGTGTTCATGAACATGAAAAGAATACACACGACCACGATACTTCGACACGCTCAGGACAAGCTTTCAAAATGGAAAGGATTAAGTAGGATGAGTGGCGGAGGAAAAATTCGATTTCGGATAGAATTACTAAGAAAAGTCTTATGTTACATGAGTTATGAGACTACTATTCGACCGATATACCGAGGAGGAGTACGAGGCAGGGACGGTTTTCTGCGTCGGGCGTAATTACGTGGAGCACGCGGAGGAGCTGGGTCACGAAGTTCCGGTGGACCCGATTCTCTTCGTCAAGCCGGCCAATGCGCTGCGGCATGGCTCCTATAATCTCATCGAGTACCCCCCGCTGACGAAAGAGCTGCACTTCGAGGGTGAGCTTGTTTTGCTCTTGCGTGGCGGAGGCAGGAATGTCAGGGCATACAGTCCCGCTGACATCATAGCGGGCTATGCGGTCGGGCTTGACCTCACCATGCGCGACCTGCAGACGGAAGCCAAGCGCAAGGGCTTGCCCTGGACGGTCTCCAAAGGGTTCGATGGCGCGGCGCAGGTGAGCCACTTTATCCCATTCGAAGCCGCGCCGCCTTTCGAGGAACTTTGTTTTTCGCTCTGGGTGAACGACGAGCTTCGCCAACGCGCATCCACCAACCAGATGATCTTTTCTCCCGAGATGCTCTTGCCGTATATCTCGCAGCTTTTTTCGGTGCGTCCCGGAGATATGCTCTTCACCGGCACGCCGCGCGGCGTTGGCCCGCTGCACGTGGAGGATAAGATCGTCATGCAGCTCCATACCGCAAACCCGGACGACGTGCTCCTGGATTTTCATGCGCATGTCGCGGAGTGGGCATAAAATGCAAGTAAGAAGTAAGAGGTAAGAGGTAAGAAGTAAGAGGTAAGAAATAAGAGGTAAAAATAATAAACAATGGAAGCGAGGACATAAAATGAGGCGGAACAATGCTTGAGGGATTAAACGGAAACTTCTTCCCCTTACTTCTTACTTCTTATCTCTTACTTCTTACTTTTTTAGCGTGAGCAACGAACTCTCGGGTCTTTTCCTCCTCATCGTTCTCGTTTTCTTTGTCGAGCACGTGATATTCCTGATCGGGGTGTTGCGTGGGATGCGCGCGCCGGCGCCTTCGTCTCGTACCCCTAATTCTTCATCCTTACCTTTTTGCACCGTGCTCGTATGCGCTCGCGATGAAGAGGATAATATCGAGCGGTGCCTTGCCTCGCTCGAAGCTTTGAATTATCCGAACGACCGGCTCGAAGTGCTTATCGTCGATGATAAATCGACCGATCGTACGCCGCAAATCTTAGCAGAGTGGAAACAACGAATGCCGAATCTTACCGTGCTTCGCACCGGCGAGGAAGTATTGCAATTGAAGGGCAAGGTCAATGCGCTCACGCAAGGGATGGACGCCGCGCGAGGCGAGTTCGTGATGATTACCGACGCGGACTCGACCGTGCAGCCCAACTGGGTTCGAGAATACATGAAATATTATTCGAATGATACCGGCATGGTTGCCAGCATCACGCTGCTCGAACAAAAATATTTTCTCGATGGAGTGCAGTCGATCGATTGGTCGTACTTGCTCGGTATGGCATGCGCGGCCGCGAATATAAAAATTCCTCTTTCCGTGATCGGAAATAATATCTCGGTGCGGCGCGCGGCGTATGAAAGCGTTGGCGGGTATCGCAAAATTCCATTCAGCGTAACGGAAGATCACGCGCTGTTTCAGGCAATATGGAATAAGAAGCGCAGCAATGGTGCGGCGCAATGGAAAGTAAGATTCCCACTTCATCCCGATCTTGTCGTCATGAGCGAGCCCTGCCCGGATTTCAAATCGTGGTGGCGGCAGAAGCACCGATGGGTGAAGGGTGGCGAGGGATTGAAATTCGTCGGATATGTTATTTTTATTATGGCGTTGCTCGCTCATCTTGCCGTGATCCTGGCGTTTTTTATGCTTCCACCGATGATAGCCATCCTAACGATTGGAATAAAATGCGGGGCGGACTTATGCATCATTCTTCCCGTTCTCATCCGGACACATAAACTGTCGCTCCTGAAATATTTTCTGGCGTACGAGATTTATCTTCTGTTTTTCGTCTTTTCCATGCCCATCATGATGGCGCAAAAAAATGTGAAATGGAAAGGGAGGGTATATAAGCATTGAAATTACGAATTACGAATTACGAATTACGAATTAGGAGAAATGAACCGACGCTTTGGCGCATCGCAGCTTTTGCTGTCATTTTTTTAGTTCCAGAATTCGCGAAGGGACAGGTTGCGTATTGGTATCCGCAATCGAGTGCCTATCAAGTGCGTACACTCTGGGAGGAAGACCCCGCGCTTTTTCTCGATCCGAACCGATTCGACATGGTAAAAGAGCTAACGAACCGGTCGATGTGGCTGCAAATGGGATACGGGCGGCCCATTTTTCGATTCGGCAAATCTTATCTTGGCTTAGAAGGATCAACCTGGGCGCGTCTGAGGATACTTCCCGATTTCCGGTTCCCAGTCGAGACGGCCGATTTTTTCTTTGGCTCGTTTTTTACCTGGCCCGAACATTCGAATGGCGCCCTCTGGCGTTTGCGCCTGAGCCATATCAGTTCCCATGATGTCGATGGCAAAGATACGGTCGTTGGAGGCTCCAGCAGCCACTATAGCCGCGAATTTGCCGAGCTGGATCGCGAGTGGCTCCTAGCGCCCGATGTTTCAGTCTCAGGCGGAATGCGCGTCCTCTTTCATCAGGTGACGGTTGTCGATCCCTGGATTTCAGTCCCAGCGGTAATTACATGGCGCTTTGCCGAAGTGCCGTGGGAAACCTGGAAAAGCGTCCAAGCGGGAGCCGATCTGAGCCCAATGATCTGGAATCGTTCTTCGTTCTACCTTTTCGCATCATCAGGAGATGGGCCGGTCTGGCCGAACATAACGGGCGGCGTGCGTGCGGAACGTCTCTCATATGACGAAGAACGGATTGGGGAAGATATATTCGACCTTCAACTTTATTACCAATATGGCGCCTCCTGGGCTGGAACCGATGGAGGCGCGAAGCGGAGCACGATAAATTTACAAATGGATGTCCGTGGATTCTGATACGACGCAATCTCCCAAAGCAACGAGGGCCGACGAGCGGTTCTTAGATCGAGCGCTCGGCAAGCAGCGGCTGTGGCTGCATGTCGTGCTTTTCCTTGCCACCTATTTCACGACGTGCGTTGCCGGCGAAGAGTGGCGCGGCGTCCGGGACATTGGCGATCTTTCGAATCTGCATCTCGGCTTCGAATACGCGACGCTCATCATGCTTTTTCTCACGGCGCATGAATTCGGACATTTTATCGCCGCGCGTATTCATGGCGTCGATGCGACGCTGCCGTTTTACATACCGTATCCCGGCTATCAGCTTGGCTCGATCAATTTTGGCACCTTCGGCGCGGTCATTCGAACACGCTCGCGCGTGCCATCTAATAAAGTGATGTTCGATATTGGCGTCGCGGGGCCGATTGCGGGATTTATCGCTTGCATGGGTATGCTCGCCGTTGGGTTTGCCACGCTGCCGGGCATCGAGTATTTGCAGCATATCCATCCCGGCTATCCGAACGAAGCCGTGCAGCCCGGAACGATGGAACTATCTTTTGGCAAGACGCTTTTTTTTAGCGGAATGCAGAAATTGTTCGCAAATCCTAACGGCTATATGCCACCGATGTCGGAAGTGTATCATTATCCGATGCTGTGCGCGGGATGGTTTGGCATCTTTGTGACCGCGCTTAATTTACTTCCCATCGGTCAACTCGACGGCGGGCATTTGACCTACACGCTGCTGGGCCGCAGATTGCATAAATGGATCGGCGAAGGCACGGCGTGCGTGCTGTTTCTTCTCAGCATTCCCGCCACAATTTCTACTTCGTGGGACGGTGCTCCCGCGTGGCTTCATGCCATTTCCATTCCCGGCGGCGAGACGTGGCTGCTCTGGGCACTGCTCACAACGTTTATTATCCGTTTTCGCCATCCGCCAAGCGAAGATGAAAGTCCGCTTGATCTTCGAAGAAAAATTATAGGCTTTGCAACGATCGTTATTTTCGTATTGTGTTTCACTCCATCGCCGCTCGTCATCCAATAATGAATCGACGATTACCGGCTCTGTTGCTGGCCGTTGCTTGTCTGCTCCCGTTCATTCGGCTGGGCATTGGCGAAATCCAGCCGTGGGATGAATCGCTCTATGTCATCCGTGCGGCGGCGTGCCTAAAGTTTGGCGCATGGCTCGACCAAACATCATACGCCGTCGGGCATTTGTATTCCGCAACACATCCGCCATTCGGAGTCTGGCTGATTGCTCTCTCGCAGTATGTTTTTGGGAACTCGACGTTTGCCATTCGGTTCCCGGTGGCGCTCGCGGCGTCCGCTTCAATTTATTTTTTATGGCTATTGCTTCGAAGATTCGCTTCGCCCGGCGCGGCGCTTATCGCGGCGGTTTCCGTTGCGGCATCCGATCTATTTCTTCAGTTCAGCCATCTGGCGCAAATGGAGTGCTTCATTCTTTTTTTTGGCGTTGCTTCGATTTATTTTTTAGTATTGGCCATTGAGCAGGATGGCTTTGGTTTTACGACTCTGAGCGGCGCGACGTTAGGTCTGGGCTTGCTCACGAAATTTGGCTTTGCGCTTTTCGTCATTCCTTTTTTTCTTCTTCTTCCGTGGGCGATTTGCAAGCTGCGGGCGATATGCCATGTTTTGCTTGCGGTTATTATCGGGCTTGCGATTGCAGCGCCATGGTTTATCATGATGTCCGTGCGCCACGCGGATTATTGGCAACATGTGACAGCCTCGCTCCTGACGCTCGGCGAGGGCCATTATGCGCCTTCGAAATTGGCGTGGTGGTATTATCTAAACCGGCTCATCGTGGCGATGCCGCTTCTCGTGGTGGCGTTCTTTTTCAGGAATTCAAACCGACTTACGGTTGCATCGCTCGCGTGGCTTGTGACGTTGCTCGTGGGGCTCCAAATCGTTGGCACACGGATGCCGCACTTTGCCATGATCCTGCTTACGCCCGGAGCGATCCTTATGGGATCATGCTGGGATAATGCAGAGGAACTTCCTTCCGGGTGGCGCAAACTTTTTTTGCTGACTGTATCGCTTCTCGTCATCGCATGGTCCGCGAGCGAGCAAGTTCGATTATTTCTCACGGGCCGGTTTCCGTGGAACGATTTTATTGTTCGACCCGAAGGCGTCGCCGCGTTTGGACTAACGATTGCCCTCGGAATTGTGGCAATGAAATACTCCGAAGCCAAGTCCAGAATGGCCGTTGGTTTTTCGGCATTGCTCCTTGCCTTAGCAATCGGACATCTTTTTTCGATTCAAGAGAAGGTGTATCAAAATGGCGCCGAACAAATTGCGAATATCGTCAACACGCTTCCCGCAAAATCACGCATCGTGATCATTCATCCAGATTTTCCGAATGAGGAATACGCGCCGCAGCTTGCCTATTACACGGATGGTTGGATGTTAGGCTGGGTTCCCAGCAAAACATCTCGTGCCATAACATGGGACAGCGCGGCAATGAATTACTATCTCCCCGATTCCGCGAGAGAAATTGCAGTAATTACTCGATTTGAAGATCGTTTCTATCATCGGCCCACAAGCGAAGCGGCGTTGTGGGGCACGCTTACTTCAAAGCTCCGGCAAGTTTTTTCCCATGCGCGAGTGTATCGCTCGTATGTGCTCTATTATTGAGCGCCTACGACGCGGAGCTTGTCTCCGCAAGCAGATCTTCGAGCGTCTGAAAAACATCGTCAATACTAATTCCTGTTGCCATTTTGCCATCCGGTGCGAATAAGACACGGGAGGCTGATGCATAGGGCAGGAATTCATTGGGTTCTAAATATAAGCCGACAACCGGGACATCTTGCGCCGTCGCGAAATGGATGACGGACGTATCGGGACTCACCACCGCAACCGCATGGCGGACGGCAACGGCAAGATGAAGAATGGAGGGTGTTTCAAGGTAGGATATTCCGCTCTCTCCAGAGCCAAGAAGCTTGCGAACATTTTCCGCTCGAGCCGGCGCGCTCGAAAGAAAAACATGGCATTTCGGCCAGTTACTCACAATGCGCCGCGCGAGTGCGACAGAATGTTCCACGCCCCACTCCTTGTACAACTGTGAAGCGTCCGTATTGATGATGAGGTAATCCGTTTTACCAGATTTTCGCAAAACTGCGTCGAGTTCTTTCTTGAATGTTCTGTCAATTTCCGGAAATTCGGGAAGGGATGGCCGCTCCGCCGTAACATCGATCGGAAGATCGAGCGCTTCTTTCAGTACCAATAAATTCTGCTGTACCATCGGCGTAGGAATCGGGGGCCGCTCACCTACTGCGGAATAGAGTCTGAGATATTTTTCTTTCTTTTCTCGCACGATCGTTACGCTGATACCGTTCGGCGCGGCAATTTTCGAATAAATAGCTCCGCGTGTTTTATCGTGAAAATAAAGATTGAGCACGATGTCCCATTTTGTTCTACGCGCGCGAAACAGTTCACGGAGCAGTGGAAAGGATGGAGTTTTCGAAAAAATAAAGACGTCGTCGATGTCCGGGTCGGGGTCGAGGAGAGCGCGGTTTCTTGCGCTTGCCGCAACGCCGATGCGGATATGCGGCGCGAGGCGTTTGAGCGAACGCCAAAGGGGCGTCGTCAGCACGGCATCGCCCAGCGCGTCATATCGGAGAATAAGAATGCTGGAGACTGCGGAAAGCGGCAGTGGTGTCTTCGCGCGCTTAGGATGGAGCAAAAAACCCAGTGGGCTGGAGAGTAAAAACTTGATTTTTTTTTCGATGCGCCGAACCCATTCGCGGAACCGCGAATCGAAGCGCGAAAGCGAGCGGCGCCGAAAACGAGCTTCAGATAAACGATCGAGGATGGGCATGGAATTAGGGTGCGGGGGACGACGCCATTGGGATTGGCCCAGGGATATCATCGGTGAATATCCGTGGCACGGAGGAACGATTGATCAGGCTGGCAAGAGGCTCGGCAGCGTTAGCTTCCTGAAATAATGGGTCGTTATCGGGGTGCAGTCCGACGCTGGTGGCAGTGGCAGTCCTTACTCCATCGAGGAGGCTGCACGCAGCCTCCCATACCTCATCGACAGGAATTTCAATCGTGCCCATATCTCGGGCGGAGGGGGCAAGAATATAAGATGGAACTTGCAGAGCGGCCCATTCCAGAGGGAGCCGAATGAGTCCCGGGTGCAACACGAGCACGGGGCGATTGCTTGCGCTTGCAAAATGAGTGACTGCTGTGTCCGGAGTAATCACTAACTTTGAATTTGCCACCAGCGTGGCCACCTCATGGAGGTCGAAGGACGTCGGAAAGAAGACGGTGCGTGGGAGCGGCAACTCTTTAATGCGCTGCTCGATTGCATGGCGCATAATAGGCGAAGCGGAGAAAAAGATTGCGCCATCGGGGTAGCAGTCCAAAAACCTGCGCGCGAAGGTGACCGTGTTTTCCAACCCCCACTCCCGCTTTGGATGCCTCGCCTGGAGATTAAAATGAATATACCATGAAGCCCCAAGTTGTTCGAGTGTCGAAGTAATTTGTTCCTTTACCGTTACCCGCGTGGCATCCGAAACGATAAGCGTCGGACGCGATTCCCATTGCTCGATGGGCTTTTCTAAGGCAATCACGGATTCGAGCATCACGAGGCCCATCTGCGCCTCCTGCATCGAATCGCGCTCATAAGGAATAAGATTGTTATAGAGCGTCCGATAGAGTCGTCCTCTGGCATGTGTCCAGCTTACTTTCGCGCCACGAGGGGATATGGCATTCGCGATCAGCCCATACTCCGTCATTCCGTGAATGTGCATGTTAATGACCACATCGTAACCCGAGCGCCTGGCACGAAGAATTTCTCGAATATTTTGGAACGAACGCTTATCTCGAATAGGATAGGCTTCATCTACTGAGGAATCCGAGCGAAGCAGCGATCTATTGCGCTCCGTAATGAACGTGCCGATCTTGCAATGCGGGAGATGCCGTTTGATGGCATGGAAAAGTGGAATAGCCACGAGCATGTCGCCAATCGCGCCGCCGAACGGAATAACGAAGATACTATGAACTTTGGATGGATCGAGCCGCTTAGGAAGTTCGTCATTCTGGAAGAAGTGGCGAAAGATGCTGTAAATAGCCCTTCGATTGATTCCTTCGACCCATTTGAGGATGCGATGCCAAAGGGATTCGCGAACCCGCTTGCGGGTTCGGCCAATCTTTCGCATCTGTTTCGTATATCGCTCAATATACTCCAGCTCTCGGGGCGAGAGTTGTTCCGGCGGATTCACGGATAAAGGTTCCATCAATGTTTTCTCACCAACTCCATCGGGTTGGAAGAAAAATGCGCGGTAGATTTTTCTTTAGTCTTCGGATAAAAACCGTAGTTGCACTCGGAGGTGGCGGAGCAAATTTATCGACGTGAATGCACGTCAGACCTCGGTACGTGGGAAGAAAAAATCCTTTCTGATTCCTAATTTTCATAAACCGGGCCACGGCTCGCGTCACGGGAGGATGCGCGGGATAATATAGCCCACGCACATCGTCTACAAGAATCCACCCACCGTGCTTCGTCGCTTCGAAGGCGAGTTCCAAATCGTGATAGGCTCCTTCTTCGGAGTGATCGCCGTCCACGCTAAAGGTATCGAAGGTATCGTTCATGCCAAGTGTTTGCAATGCCTGGCTATCCGCATCGCGAATATCCGCAAAACACCCCAGTTTGCGTGCAATTGGGCTCGATTGGACATCGTAATTCTGCGCATCCCATCCATGGGCAGTAAACGGTTGAAGTTTGCCGCCATCGGCAATGGCATACGTCGAATAACCGAAGCGGACACCGATCTCCGCATGAATATGAGGCCGAAGTACCAGGCCGAGCGCGCGATACCACGCATAGCTTTCTTTGCCCTGGATCATTTCGGAGAGTTGATCGCCTGGCTGAATAGCCGTGCCGAGAATTTCTCTATCGGAAGGCCCATGCAACCAGCTATCGTAGATACGGGTAACAAGGTCGCGGAACTCTCCCGCTTCCGAAAGCACACTATCTTTGAGGTCCATGGATTGATTTGTTTAATGGATTTTCCTGGTTAAATGTAGCGTTCAAATAATGTTAAGAATAGAGAAATCTAAAGCTAACAAACGGCCCTTTTGTTCCATTTCGAATGTTCAAATTCGCTGAATTCACTATTTCTATTTTTTCGATAAGTAATGGATATCGTCATTATCGCATTGTTTTCCCTCACGGCTGTGAGTATCCTTTCATTTTGGCTGTATTACAAACGTACCAAACGGCTATTGCACCGGAACCGGGAAGAAATGCAGGGTGCCGTAAACGCGGCGTTCATACGAGTAGAGAATCGCCTCGTCCGCGGGATGCCCGAATTCGAAGGAAACCGGGATAACTCGAAGACTTGGGCGATCATGTTCACCTTCAATCGAAAGGATATGGCTGTGCGAACCTTGGCGACGCTGCGCCGGCATGAGCCGAACTTACCCATTCTCGTCATCGACAACGGAAGCACCGATGGCACGCGCCACGCGCTGGCGGAGTTGCTGGAAAAAGGCGAAATAAATAAAGTGCTACTAAATACCTTCAAAGACGTTCCGCAATGGCAAAAGAGTTTTGCTATTAATCAGGCGCTCAAACTCCTCTCATTGGAATCGCCTGCATACATTGCATGGCTCGATGACGACCTCGAGATCGAGCGGCCCTTTGTTGCCCCCGCGATTCATCTTCTCTCCACATTGCGCGAAGAACGGATAAAAGCCATCAGCATGCTTGATAACGATGTTGAGGAAAGAAATCACCCAACGGTCAAACGGATACAGGTTGATCTTCCCGCTGGGCCGGAGGAAATTAAGATTCGTTCCACCTTCAACGGTGGGTTTAATTTTTATTCTACGAGCTTTTTCTCGGAGTTCGGCGCTCCGCCGATCGGACAGGGTTTTCACGAATGGGGCGTGGAAGACTGGTACTACTCGCGTCGGTTGCAGGCAATGGATTATCGCGTCGCCATTTTTGTGGCAGCCGCGCACGTTGGCCACGAATCGAAACGAGAAGAAATGACCCAGAAATAATCGATGAAGCTAATTATTCATCTTGTGGAATTCTCTTTATCAACCATCGTTTGACCCTTTTCAGAAAGGGCGTATGGATATGGCCCTGTTTCAGAGTGCTCGGGCGGTGGTCGGGGTCGATCATGGGTTCATCGTCGGGGAAAGAGAAGAACGGTCCCCAGGGGCAATCGTACGTCTCTTCCGGCCGAGGACCGTGAAAGGTAAGGTGTGGTAATACTGCGCTGGCGGCTTTTACAAAATCATGGTACCTACGTCCTGCAAATTCTCTGACTCCATGCCACTCCCCGACAAGATAGCGGATGTCGAGGCCCGGTATGGGTAGATGCTCAATGATGCCCCACTCTCCGCCTTCGCAATCGAGCTTGAGCAAATCGATCTTTGACAGATGCTCGGCTCGAATGAGGTCCTCGAAGGTCATGCGGTCAATATTTTCATCCGCGATATGATAGACGGACCCATGTTCAATTTTTTCAGCTACCAAACCCGACGTGGAATCGTATTCCGGAATGTGTTCGAATTCTTCCTTTGTCGAAATAAACCCGCCACCGGTAGAAACCTCATTATCGCAAAAAATTCCCTGAGTCTTATACGTAATAGCAACATTATAAGCCGATGCAAAGGGAGCATTCCGTTGCAATATTGCAAAAGACTCTTTATTCGGCTCGACCGAAACGATCCGTGCCTCGGGCCACAAGGCATGAGCAATCACTTCGAACGTTCCGATATGTGAACCAATAGAGACAATCGTTTCAGGCTCGAAACCTCTTTGTTTCATATTCCGCAACCGGTATGTGTCGCGCGTAATTACTTCATCGATGACATAGCGATCCTGTTCAGCACGGTTCGCGCGAATATACACGGCGGTTGGAACCGCTGTGACAATCAACCGGCTATTTTCACGTGTGTTCAGCTCAACCATGTTTCCCTCAGCCGCTTCCGGATATGTCGCTTCAGACGCGCCATAAACGAACTATGAGTCTTTCCGATGAACGGAAATTCGATTCCATCGTTGTCCGAGATGGCAGTCATCGTTTCGGGGCGCTGCGCCATGACGAGAATCGAGGAAATCGTTTGGCCCGCCGCGAAAAGGATTGTGTGATGCTCTTTATACGGAGGATGATCGACCGCATAATTTTCGGCATGCGTACCGCGAGAGAAATCCGTATCCTCGACGAAATAGCCCTTCTTGCGAAGAATCCGGGTTAGCTCTTCAATATCTTTTTTTCTCCAATACACCGTGGCGCCACGTTCGATGGTGCGCTCGTTCGAGCCAACATTATACTCAGTCGTGTGAATCGCCCAGCCGCCCGGCTTCAGGCATTTGAGCGAATTTTCGATGAATTTCATTCCGTGGGTAATCGTCCCAAGATGATCGAGCGAGCACGCAGAGTAGGTGAAATCGAATCGGTTCCGATAGCTCGCTGGAATATCGTTCATGTCGCAATTCTCGAATTCGACATTCGCGTCGAAGGCCTCCCAGTCTATAATGTCGGGGAAAAATAGTTCTTGCTTATTGGTGGAGAGTTGACCGGTATTCTGCCAAACCGCTTGCGATTGGGGCGTGAGCGCCTGATCGGTCGCCAGCACATTGCAGCCATAGCTTGCAAAGAGCGCGGCCATACGTTCTTTGCCTACTCCGAATCCAATAGCAGTCTTACCGGGGGCAAGACATCCTCGTTCCCACAACGCCTGCACGATCACGACGTCTTCCCATTGCTTTCGAGAAGGATAGGTTCCCATCCCGAGCCGAGCCGACCAATAATAATACATTGGCGCAAAGCAGTCTTCGTATTTAACGATACACCCTTTCAGCCGTGGACGCGGCGGCGGCTCGTTGGGAAGAATCAGTCCTGTCGATGAGATGGATGGATTCATAGCTTATAATGTAATCACCGCTTCCGTTCCCCCGCGCGGGATTGAATGGTGTAGGGCCGGTAATAAAGGCCTTCTTAACATCATGTGAGAGAACAACGCCCTTTGCTAAGATGTGCCCTTTGGACGTTTCTCCGCTAACGGCTTTTGGGAGTAAAATTCAGGCGAATATTTTTCCTCACGCGCCAGGGCAAGAGGTAAAGGCCAATGCGCTTCAGGAAGCGTCTCACGCCACTTTTTTTGCGGTCGAGCCAAAAATCGAACGCAATGTCTATAATCTGCGGATTATTTGGGCGGTCTATAAGTGTCGGAGCGCCATGATTCCATACTTCGGGCCGATGGCTGGAAGGAATAAGTTTTCGATTGATATACGTGGCTTCCATTACAATGGGGATTTCAATGCCTTCCCGCTTTAAGTGTACCACGCGGGCGTAATTGTTGCCGTGAAGATGAATAAGCAGTAAATGCGATTTAAGGTTCCCTAAGAGGCGCGCATACCGGCTCCAGTCCGTGATGCGGTCGAGACCATGTAACTCGATCATCAGGACCGTTACCCGTTCCCAGAATGTGGCTGGTGTCGTTGCTAAAAGCTCCCATTCCGACGATTCGATGTCGAGCTTCAGAGCCACGGGTTCGTCCGGTTTTGCGCCGGACAACAACGCCGCTTCTTCGAGCGAGATAAATCCCGGCTCGTCGCCAAGGCCAAGCCGGTGCCAAGTGGCGTTCGAAGGAGTGTGGTCTGGAGCCTTTGAAATAGTATGGTCGAATAGTCCAATGCGGATATCCGTCGCTTCGCGCGCGACCCGCGCTTCGAACTCGACGTTATCGCTTACACCGCCTGAGACAAGAACGTTTGCTTGACGCATCACTTCCGCGGGGACGACGTACCCGCCATCGGATGCCGGACCCCAGCGCTCCATCGTAAAAAATGGAGCTTCATAAGGAGTCAGCACATCGAGCAGCGTATTGCCGGTCGCGTCAGTCGTAGTTGGCACGAAATAGTTGCCTCTCGAAGAGAATAGGTTCAGAGTGTTATCACTGCTTCCGTCCCTGCGCGCGATTGAATGGTATAGAGCCGGTGATACAGTCCGTTCTTATCGGATAGCAATTCCGCATGGCTGCCCATTTCGACGATTCGGCCTTTATCCATGACGGCAATGCGGTCGGCTTGCTGGATGGTCGAAAGCCGATGCGCGATAACGACGGCCGTGCGGCGATGCAATAAATTTTGGATGGCCTGCTGCACAAGCATTTCGCTTTCGGTGTCGAGCGCGCTCGTGGCTTCGTCGAAAATAAGGATTGGCGGATCTTTCAGCAGCGCGCGCGCGATAGCAATGCGCTGCCGCTGCCCGCCAGACAGCCGGACCCCGCGATCTCCTGCAATGGTCTCGTAGCCATCCGGCATTTGCATGATGAAATCATGCGCATTCGCGGCTTTGGCAGCCTCGTAAATCATCTGTGTCGAGGCATCCCGATTGCCATACGCGATATTGTTCAGAATCGTATCGTGAAACAGCAGCGTGTCCTGCGTAACGATGCCGAAGAGCGCGCGCAGGCTTTCGAATTCGTAATCGCGAATATCGCGCCCGCCGAGAAGGATTTTTCCCAAAGTCGGATCGTAAAAGCGCACAAGCAAATCGACGAGCGTGGTCTTTCCCGCGCCGCTCGGGCCAACCAAGGCCAGCACTTCGTTGGGATAAATTTCCAAGTCCAAGTGATCGACGGCATTCTCTGTCACCGTCTTGTAATGGAACGAAACATCATCGAACACAATGGGCTGATTGATAACGCGCGAAGCTATCACTTCGCCGCCTTTGACGCTCGGCTGGGCATCCAAAATGGCAAAAAGATTTTCCGCCGAGGCCGAGCCTTCATACAGGCGCGTATTCAAATCGCTGATGCTGCGGACGGGCTGCATAAGTTGAATGAGCGCGACCAAGAAAAAAATCAACTGGCTGCCGAGCATGTGGCCTGCAAACACTTCCTCGCCGCCAAACCAAAGCAGTCCAATGAACCCGAGCACCGCCAGCATTTCGTTGAGTGGACTCGTGACTAACCGAACGCGCGCGATCCGCCGGCTGCCATTGTAATGCTTTTCTGTTTCGGTTTTGAACCGGCGCACTTCATACCGTTCCATCCCAAACGATTTCACGACTTTAATACCGGAAATCATTTCCTGCGCAACGCTCAGAATATCGCCCTGCAAATTTTGGAGCCGCTGTGCCATTTTTTTGAGCGTCGTCCCGAACAATTTTACGAGATACAGGCTGAGCGCCGCAATCACGAGCGAGATAAGCGTCATCTTCACATTGATGACAATCATTGCTGTCAAAAAAACAGCGAATTGCACCGGCTGGCCGATCAGCGTCATGATGCTCGACGAGAGCGTGCTATTGACGGAGTTCACATCGTTCGTCAGCCGGCTGAGAAGTATGCCTGATTTGCGGTCGTAATAATAATCGAGCGAAAGCGTCGAAAGCTTTTCGAATACCGCATCGCGAAGGCTTCGAGACATGCCGTTTTCGACAAGCGCCATCATATACCCGCTGGCATATTGGAAGATATTCTTCAGAACGTAGGTGCCAAATACAAATGCGGCAATGCGAAAGAGCGAGGCCGTATGATCGATCGCTCCGCCGGCTGACGTGACGATAAAAAGATTGCTGAACTTCTGCAAGAATGCCGCGCCGCCTTTTATGCTGCCACCCAAGGAAGCGTTCGGCTCGCCAATGACAATACTGACGATTGGCAACAAGGCCAACATATTTACACTTCCGACAAAATTGCCGAGAATGTTAAAAATCGACGAGACGACCATCTTCACGCGATACGGTTTCGCGAATGGCAGCAGACGGCGATAGAGTCGGTAGAGCATGAGGTGCGTTTAGGAGGATTTCTCAGTATCGAATACGATTGCGGGAGAAGTTCGTTCCAGAAGCCGTTGGAACAGCGTAAGCACCGGCTGTGGTTCGAGCGCCGCGAGCGTGGGATATTGGGTGTGGATTTCGAAATCTACGCCGACTGGCGTCCAGGGGTGCTCATCGTACATGGGCTTGAACATCAGCACCATCGGAATGCCCGCCGCCGCTGCGATTTGAATGACGGAAGTATCTGCCGTGATGAGATATTCGCAACTTGCAATCTGCTCCGCAAATTCCGCAAATGTTGACTTGCTTTCCGCAAGATGAACGCGTGAATCGCGCGCAATTCGGACGCTTTCTTCCCCACGCTGCCGGTCATGCGGCGCGGCAAAAACGAGCACTTCCGAAAAGCCAAGCTTCAGCACTCCTTTAGCAATTTCCGCACTCGCTGCTGCTGGCGCAGATCGTTCAGGAGTTCTCGATGATACATTTAGTCCTATGCGTCCCTTTTGTCGTATAGCCGTTAACCGCAATCGAGGCCGCTTGTCAACCGTCGTTGGGTCAATGCCAAACGGCCGCAGCAATTCCGCAATCCGCTGCGTGATATGGATTTCCGTCTGGCTTGGCCGAGGAACGGCGATGTCATAGATAACGCTGTTTTCTTTTTCAATACCGATGCGCAGCTTCGGGGCGATAACGCTCATCAAAAGGGAAGAGGTGACGCTGGCTTTATCGGTCAAATCAATCACGACATCGAATTTTTCTTGGCGGATCATGCGTAGCATTTTCATATCCGCGAACATATTTTTGCTGTAAAGAAATGTCTCGCACGGAAATGGTAACAGCGGAATAACTTCCCAATTATTTTTTCCGAGCAAGATCGCCAGGCGAGAGCTGGGATAACGCTCCCGTAGCGCGGCGAGAAAAAACGTGCTCATCAGCACATCACCCAACCGATCCTGCCTTAAAAGTAGAATGGATGGAGATTCCGGGATAGTAAATTCAGCATGAAGCCGCTTTTGTCCCGTTTGTCCCATGCGTCCCAACCCCCAGAGAAACGCTCGCCGGAAAAATAATTCGATGGGTTTAAGCGAGGCAATAGCCATAAACAGTAATGGCGCGCCGTTTTACCGGGCCGCGCCAGTCCGTCAACGAAAAAAGATGATTAGGCGCCTTGCCGCATTGCGCGAAGCCCTTTTTTATCGAGCGTCCGCAAGGCCCGCGCGGTCGCGCGAATGGTGATGAACTTGCCTTCCTCGACATCCCAAATCCGTTTGGTTTGAAGGTTCGGCAGAATCCTTTTCTTCGTGCGGTTGACCGCATGAGATACATGATTTCCGGCGTGGGTTCGTGCGCCCGTTAATTCGCAAACTCGTGACATGATCTTTTCTTTCTTTTATGTATTATTTCATTCCTTCTGCGACGAATGGCAACAGTGCCAAATGGCGCGCGTGTTTCACGGCGGTTTCGAGCGTGCGTTGTCCTTTGGCGCTTACCGCTGTAATACGGTTCGGCAGCAATTTGCCGCGATCGTTCAGGAAACGCTCGAGAATACGAATATCGCGGTAATCGAGATAGGTAATATCTCGCAGCTTGAGCGGATCGGGCTTAATCCTGATCGGTTCGCGCTGGTTTTGGTTGCGGCCATAACCGTTTTGGTTATTACCCTGACGCGAATCGCGGCTGCCGTTTCTCGACTGCCCGTTCCGTCCGCCGGTCATTGTTGTAGTTCGTTGTTGAGCCATAATTAAAATTTTTCGTAATCCACTCCAGAACGGAATTTCGAGCCAAATTCGGCCTTCAATTCAGGATGCAGGATGGTTGCGAGAAGTTCGGTCGTTTCGACTAAGCGCGGTCCGGGCCTCGAAAAATAGTGCGATCCATCGCAAATCCATATTTTCGGCATGCCCACCGATTCTCCGGCGAGGCCACTTAACCCTTGTTCACCCAAGATAATTTCGATTTCTTTTTTTTGCCACCCGACCCCCATGCCGCAAGCCGCAAAAACGATGAAATCCGCATTCGATTGCCATACTTCCGTCCAGGAAATCTCGCGAGATGGCCGCTCCCTGAACGAAACAGTGTTCTTTCCACCGGCTTTTTCCACGATTTCCGGAATCCAATGGCCGCTTGCAAACGGCGGGTCGATCCATTCTAAGAGCATGACCTTCGGGGTTGGCTCACTAAGCCCACGGACAAGATTCAGCACATTCCGGTAACGTGCTTCGAGCGCCACAATGATGGGTGCGCAATATGCCGCGCTATCGCAAATTTGCGCAATTTTTCGAAAGCTCGCCCATACTTCGCCCATGCTCCGAGGCTCGATATTCACAACCTGCGGCTTGGAGCTAAGCGTCGAGGCTATTTCCTGAACTTGCTCGATCGAAACCGCGCAGACCGTGCATAACCGCTGTGTCAGAATGAGATCGGGCTGGAGTTCTTCGAGCTTTTGCGCGTCCAGAGTATAGATCGAGCCAGATCCATCTAATTGCGTGCGAACCAGCGCGTCTATTTCCCTGCTGCTAAGACCATCGTGCGCAACCGAGGAAGTGACTTTCGGTTTGGCGAGAGCTTCCGTGGGATAGTCGCATTCATGGGTAACGCCAACGACCATATCGCCCAGACCCAGCGCAAAGCAAATTTCCGTTGTGCTCGGAAGAAGAGAAACGATACGCATGGGGAAAGTGCTGAAGTGCTAAGTGCTAAAGTGCTTTTGATTATGCTTGTTCGTAAGAACTCAGCACTTTAGCACTTCAGCACTTAGATAATGATCGCTTCTCCGCCGCCTTCTGGCTCGGCCAGACGCGCGATGCGGTCCTCGAATTTATAGCCCGTTGCGCTTTTAGATACGCCAATAAGCCGGACGGGGCTTAATTTCGCTTTTTTGCCAAGCTGCGGCACGAACTCGATACGCTCGTGTGACTGCTTCTTTAATTTATCGCCAAAAGTTTGTTGTTTTGCCATAATTTAGTCTGAATCTTGGGTGAAGGCATCCGTTTTTGCCGTCACTCGCGTCAAACGCCGCAATGGATGAGAGGGTTCGCGTTATCCTTCACGCTTGCCAATGGCTTGCGAGGATGGCCGTACCCAATTCCAGGCTCGGAGAAATTGCGAATGAAAATCCAAAGGAACCTCGTGAGTCATGCCTGGAAGCACACTTAATTCGAACGGAATGCTCGCCTGGGCGCAACGGGTGTGAAAGATATCGATCTCGCTATGAAAGAGGGGGTCTTCATATTCGCCGCTCATCGCATAAATACGAACGCTCCGGTCGTGAGCTTTTCGAAGGATGGAATCCGAAATAACGCGATCGACAAATCCCGACATCGCGATGGCTCCCCGAAAAATATCGGGCCGTAATACGGTTAATTCGATTGCAGCTTGAGCGCCCTGCGAAAATCCGGTAAGATAGATTTGGGACGGGTCCGCCAAATGCTTCGAGGTAAATTCCTTCACGAGATCCACAATCGGCTTTTCGACGAGGCTCATGTCCGAACCCCACGAATTTGTAATCTGCGATTCACGGAAGACTCCGGCGGGTATGACGATAACAGATCTCAAATTATTCGCCATGCCCCGCCAGTGCTCGGCGAAGCTCTCGTAATTGCCATTGCCGCCATGGAGCGCTATGAGAAGCGGCCATCTGGCAGTCGAATCGTAGCCCGCAGGGTAGAAAATAATCGGCGTTTGCTCTCGCCAGAGCGGGCGTTCGTCATTTAAGACACCGGTCCATAATTGCGATTCGGAATCGAGCCACATGCGGCCGGAACATGCCAGCATCACGGAATCTTCTTGAACGAGCGCGAAATTCCAAAAATGATGCGCAAAGGCTTTGGCGAGTGCCGAGCGGACGGCGGTCGAATCTTTCCCCGAACGGCATGCGCAGCGGGCGATGCCGTAGAACGCAGTCCCGCGGTACCACTCGCGAACGTCGAGCGGCAGCGGCAGGCTTTCCTGGAGCACCTTCTGATAATAGCTTATCGCCGTGGGCCAGTCGTTTTGGCTTTCCGAAATGCCGGCTAAATGCCAGTCCGCGCATACGAATTCGTATGCGTCGCTGGCTTGCGCGTGAACGGGAGAATAAAAAAAATTGATACTGACGACGACGAAAGAGGATGCGAGGTAGTGTCTAAGACGCATTCGATTGTATATGTTAGCAAATCCTTTGAGCAAACATGCCGCCAACGGATGACGAACCATCTTCCGCGGCGCCGGAGATCGTACCGATAACTAAGCTTTGAGTGGTGACGGGCCACCTTCGTTTAATCCTTTGTTCCAAAGTAAGACGGATTTCTTCGGACTCGGATTCGAAGCGTTAAAACCGCCCAAAATTCTTTCCGGTTCGATCTTTATAGAAAAATACGATTGTTTAACACAACGATGTTCAAGAACTCACACACCTCGGAGCAGTTTTTCGAATTTTTCATTCCATACCCGCTCGCTGAATTCATCTTCGATGCGCGTATGAGCAGCTCCGCCCATGCGCGCGTGCGCGGACACATCCGTTGCTAATTCAAACATGCGCCGAGCGATGGTTTTCGGATCGTCTTCCACGAAGAAGCCGCTCACGCCATCCTCGATAAATGTTTCCGGGCCGCCGCAGCGCGTCGAGATAACCGGGGTGCCGCAAGCCATCGCTTCCATCGCCGCAATGCCAAGGCCCTCCTGCTCGCTCGTGAGAACAAGAGCAGTCGAAGAGCGGTAGTGCTCGATCAACTCTGCTTCGGATGCGTCCGATAGCCACTCGATTGGGAAATGTAGATCATCTGGCGCAGCGATTTTTGAAGAGACGATCGATGCCGTAAACCCAAGTTCAGGGTGCTCTTTGCGAAGTGTCTCGCACGACGCAAGAAATAACCCGATCCGCTTTCGAGGATCGTGTGCGCGGCCTACAAATAGAAAGCGCGGAAAAGTATTGGAATCCGCTGCCGGTGCCGGACTAAATTTTACGGTATCGACGGGAAACGGCCAGACTTCCACATGTCGATCTGTAATTTTCGTTAGATGCTGCTCAGTATCCCGGCTTACGGCAAGCAGGCGCGAAGCAGTTTCGTGGACGTGCCGCTCGGCGCGAAGAATACTCGGCAATCCCAATCGTTCCAGGAATGCGGATGGAGTATGAGCAAGCCGCGCGCGGCGATCCTCTTCCACCGTGGACGACACCCAGGCTAAAAACTTTTTCCCGTTTTCTGCGAGCGCCAGACCCGCATGAGCAGAACCAGCTATGAGCATAAAGGAATCGTATTCCAAAAGTGCGTTGCGCCAGAGCGCGTTAGATCGAATGCGCTGCGGTTCCCATTCCGGAAGCCACGCGCCAATGGCTCGTGCTCGCATTCCCCGGAAGTTGTATTGCTTCTCCTTCGGGCGGAAATTTATTTCGCCTCGAAGAAGATTGGCAAACGAGGAATGAAGCTCGGGATGATCTGAATACTTCCCATAATGAAGTATAACCGGTTCGAGACCAACGGATTCAGCACGGCGATAAATATACTCCACCAAGCGAAGCACGCCGCCATAATTGGCAGGGTCCTGAGTAACAATTGCGAGCCGGTTGTTTGGGTGCTTCACACTTTTGGTTGCTTGTGAAAACGCCTCATGATCCACGCCAATAATGCAAAGACTAAAATAACAATCGAATACATCGTCGCAGGAATGGCAATGTAATCTCCCCATCGCACATAAAGCGTCTTTCGCTCCATGAGCGGTACGCGCTCAGTGATCGAGCCGGAGATAAAGAGTGGAAGTTCCTTCACGTAGCGCCCGCGATCGTCTATCACCGCCGAGATTCCAGTATTAGCGCACCGGACCACCCATCGTCTATTCTCGATTGCGCGGAGCACCGCAAATTGCTCGTGCTGATACGGGCCGGAGCTTCGTCCATACCAGCCATCGTTCGTGATGACCGCCAGCATGTTTGCGCCATGCTCGACAAAATGCCGAACGAAGCTCGGATAGATCGACTCGTAACAAATCGTTGGAGTGATACGAAGCGTATCAAACTCCCCCTCCTCTGAAAGAGGAGGGGGCGACGCATGATCGATCATGCGTCGGGGGGTGGTGTTTTTCAGTCGCAGAGGAAGTTTTAATGGTTCATAACCCTCCCCATAATTCCAGCTTCCAATTCCAACACCCCATTGAAACCACTTGCCCAAAAACGGAAAATCCTGAACGAATGGAATATGCTCGCCAAGCGGAACTAACTTTTGCTTGTGATATGCCTCACGGTGCATCGCACCATCCGGCAATGGATAGGCCAGCATCGCGGCATTCCAGCTTCGGTAATAGACGCCGCTTGCTCCGGCATACACTGCATCTTTAGGGATTGAATCCTGACCTTCAATGTAGGTTGCACGATCCGGAAATCCCGTGAGCAAGGCATGACGCATTGCTGCAATAAATTTATACAACTCCCCAAGCTCATACGATTTCGCGGGGGACGTGATGTAAAATGTAATCGCCGTTTCCGGCCAGATGACGAGATCGGTCGAGTCATGGTTGGCGCGGAGTGCGGTGATCGTCGCCTGAAAATTGGTATCGAGCGTGCGCGCTTCATCGGTGTACCATTTGGCCCAGGGATCGATATTGGGCTGCACGATGGTCACACGCAGCGAAGCGCGGGAAATTTCGTGCTCTTGTATTGCCTGGGAACCATACAAACAAGGTAAAACGACCAAAAGAACCAAAACGGCCAAATGTCGCAAAACCCTATTCGTCCCATTAGACCCATCCGTCCCACGAAAAGGAAAAATCGTCTGAAAAATCTCCACATTCACCAGCACGATAATCATACTCAGCAAATATGGCCCGCTGAATTCGATAAACTGATCGAAGGCGAGATTATAGGTTTGCGTATTATAGAGGTTGAGCCACGGATACGCGAGATCGCCGAAGGAATGCGCATATTCGAATCCCGCCTGAAGAACCGGCAGCGAATACAGCGCGGCGGTGCGCCCAAAACGGCGGCGAACAACATCGTACAACAGCCATGGAAGCACAAGAAAAAAAGGATGCACGATAGCAAGCAGAACTCCGCCCACCATCAGAAACGGATCGACTTCGCTCATCGACTTCCAACCGCCGACCCAATAATTCGAAACCAGACCGAGAACAAACATCGCAACCCAGCCGATCTTGAATGCCTCGCGTAAACGGGTTCCGTTTTCCAGCGCAACGAGGAGCGGCACGAGCGCAATGAATGCCAGCATTCCGCCGGCAAGCCCCGTCGGTGGAAACGCGAGGCCAAGCAACAGCCCGGAAAGAATGGCGAGAAGGTATCGGTTACGGCGAGAGAGCATTTAAATGATGCAACCTCTTTCTTAAGGAAATAGGTGCCGTTTTTCTTTCTTGCAGAGTTCCTGACCACTCTTCGTTTCCAAGCCATTTTCGCTATTTTTGTTGCCACCAAAGCGGCTAATGGCCTGTCGTAAAGTACACTACAACAGGCCACAATACATTTTCAAAGAACTCCGGCGATCAATGTCCCCTAAGCTAAGGGTACACCCGCTCAGGACTTTTTGATCGCCCTCAGGCGCCATTTGATTTCATTGTGCAGGGATCAGTCATGCCTGTACTTGCAGCGGACTGTTTACACTCTCAACGCTCGCGGATAGGGGGTGTAATATTGATAGGACCGAAGGCCAATTCGCCTTCGGATATGAACCCCCCATATATATAGAACAAAGTTTTTCTCCAAAAGGTGCCCGTTTGGGCACATGCTGGCTTTTTTGAACTGATTTCAACATTTTATTTTTGCAGCGCCTGCCCTGAACTTGCCGACTGATCGGCGCTTCCAGCCCGACTCAGTGGCGGAGCCGCCGTGAGCCTGCCGAAGGACGTCACTCCGATCCACTGTAAAAACTCCGAAGCGCAACAAAGCCACAAGCCGCTGAAATAGCGATCGGTCTCTGGAAATTCCGTCGCGCAACTCGGGACAGTATAAATTCGGTTTCAACGGTGGTCCGAGTGAAAATACCTGTAATTTTGCACCATGAATCGCTTCACACATGAAGATCGACAGCAGGTACGATCACGAATAATTTCTATTGCTCGTTCCGACGAGCGCACCACGGGTTGTGCTGACATCGGTTCGGTTGCAGAGAACATCCATGATCGTTATTCCGACATTGATATTACCTTTGGTATTAAGGACGGCATTTCCGTTAAGCAAGTATTGGATGATTGGACTCAAATCCTCGATTGCGACTTTAGCGTTGCCCATTTTTTTGACGTACTGCGTGGGGAGTGGATATATCGTGTCATCCTTTTTTCAAATGCTCTTGAGATGGATCTCTCGGTAAGTCCTGCATCGCAGTTCGGCGCGCTCGGACCGAATTTTAAGTTGAATTTCGGAATGGCGATAGAACGCACGGAATTTCCGGGACCCAATATCACCGACATGATCGGATGGGGATGGCATCATATACTCCATACAAATTCGGCAATTGCGCGGGGACGACTATGGCATGCCGCGTTTTGGCTCAATGGTCTTCGCGATCATGTCATCGCATTGCGATGCATTCGTTTCGGTTTACCTCATGCGCAGTCGCGTGGGGCTGACCGGCTACCTTCCGAAGAACTTATGACCTTAGGTGATACTCTCGTTCGTAAAATTGATCCCACTGAACTTCGTAATACGCTGTATGCAACAACTCGAGAGTTTATTCGCGAAATACGACATTACAACGCGGATATAGCTGAGCGAATCGACCATGCCATTAAGATCGCATTCGAGTCCGAATAAATTTCAACTAATTCCTCTGATGGAAATCAAACACAGCGGTTCCCACGCGTGGTGTGTGTCCAATGTGGAGGATGGTTCCGGGCAATGATAGAGGCATGCTGCCCGTACCAATGGTATTCATTCCGGCGGGGTTTTCGCCGCCGCCCGTCTCAGGCTGCCCCGCTCAGGCCGCATTCCGTCTTTAGCTCCGTAGGAGCGCCATCTTTGTAGCCTCCGGTTTCAACCGGGGGTTGAGAAAAGCCAATCGAATTAAAGCTCCATAGGAGCGGCATATTAACCGGCGGGAATATATCGCTCCTGACGGAGCTATGAAAAATATTTGTGTATCAAACCGTGGGTTGAAACCCACGGCTACAAAGATAACGCTCCTACGGAGCTAAGGCCACGGGCACCTATTATGGGTTCCGGGCAATTATAGAGACATGTTTACAACACAAACACTTATCGCGATGGGGATTTTTGCCGTCGTGTGGTTTTTCGTTATTCGGTGGGCGATTAGGCGGTCCAGGGACATTCGCGATGGGAAAATCGAGCAGCCTGTCATGCCCATCATCTATGGTGCGTGGCAAGATCACATGCTCGGCACCACCAAACTGGAACCCGGCGACATTACGGAGATCGAAAAAGATCTCACCACCGCCGCCAAGCACGGCGAGGAATAGTTTTTATGCCTTTTAAAATAATAAAGGACGAATGGCTGCCGCCAATCGTCCTTTTCCTTTTTCTTAACTCGCCCCTCATTATGCAAACCAGAGGGGCCGTCTCTGCGATCGGCAGCGAGTCACTATGAACAACGACGGTTGTCCAAATTCCTGGCCACCAAACGCATAGTGCAAAAATAATAAAAGGGATATTCGAAAGTGTTACAAAATTTTGGAAAAATGTTACAACATTCACACATTTTGGGGGGAAATCCCTCGAAAACAGCGCGTTTTCGAGGGGGTGACCAGAATACACTAACTTCTTCCGGAGCCGCGCGACGGGAATATTTTTACTTTATCGTCGGCCGATCTTTTTCGCGGTCGATTTGGTTGCGCCGTAAAACGCTTCGCGGGTCAGGCCGGATTGAGCAATCATCGACTTGATGAGATAGGAGTTGAAATCTTTAATCGCCATATCGACGGTAACTTTCCGCTGGCCATTCTCATATTGGGCGTGGCTTCCACGAAATGCCGTGCGAGCAAAGCCATTCGAATTCAGAATGGCAACGACGTCATCCGGCGTCAGGGCGGGAAACTTCTTAGGCAAATTGCAATCGGGCGTGCAACGGATCGTAGGTGGCTCGGAGCGGGCCGGAGATAAGCTTCGTCAGGCCAAGGAACCCTGAACGAAAAGACCAGAGCAACCGATAAGATAATGGAGCCATGCGAATGTATTCGCCTTGTTCGATGGCTTCCGCGCTAAAGGATTGAAAATACAGTTGCGTGGCATCGCGCATTTTGGTTTCGAGGTCTTCCCAGACGGACGCTTGAACGGCGATGTACGTCTCTAAACAGATCATCGTCCATTCATTTCGTCCCTTAAAAACGATCATGCGAAGAGGAATCCCGGGTGTAATCATAATCAATGTCTCTACAAGTCAAAACGAAAAGAAGTTCAGATCAACTTCTTCCGCAGCCGCGCGACGGGGATATTCATTTGCTCGCGGTATTTGGCGACGGTGCGGCGTGCGACATCGAAGCCTTCGGCGTTGATGATCTGCAAGATTTTTTCGTCCGAAAGCGGGTCGCCGCCGGACTCGGCTTCGATGATTTCTTTGATGCGGGATTTCACCACTTTGTTCGCGACGGCTTCGCCGCCCGAGTGCTCGCCGCCCTCGCCCAAGTGCGTTGGGATTGACTCCGAAAAGAAGTACCGGAGTTCGAACACGCCAAAATCGCTCTGGCAATATTTTCCGTTGACGACACGGCAGATCGTCGAAATGTCCATGCCGATGTCCTCGGCGATCGTTTTGTAGATGAGCGGCTTGAGGAATTTTTCACCCTGCTCAAAAAACGCGCGCTGATGCGTGACGATTGAGTGCATTACGCGCATCATCGTCTCGCGGCGCTGGTAAATCGCCAGGATGAAGAATTTCGCGGCGTCGAATTTCTTCTTGATAAAATCTTTTGCCTCCGGCGTCAGCGATTTTCCGTGTTCGGGCGCTTGTTTGCGGATCAGATCTTTGTAGGCGGCATTGACGCGGAGCGGTGGCACGCCGCGTTCGTTCAGCGTGATGGTAAAATCCTTCCCGTCCGGTGTTTTCTCGATATAAAAATCGGCGGTGATATAATGGACTCCTTCTCCACTATCGCCGGCGGCCGCGCCGGGTTTGGGATTGAGGTGCTGAATGAGATCGATGGCCGGCTTCAGGTCGTGTACCTCCATCCCCAGATGCCGCGCGAGCGCGGTAAAGCGCTTGTTGACAAAATCATCGAAGCGATCGTGAATAATGTGCCGGGCAATCTCGCGCGCGGGATTGTGATTCGACATCACATCGAGCTGAATCGTAAGGCACTCGCGCAAATCCCGCGCGGCGACGCCAATGGGATCGAGCTTCTGAATTTTTCGGAGGACCGCTTCCGCTTCGGCCGTGGTGTATTCTTCGCCAAACGATACCCCGGCGTCGTGCGCGATTTGTTCGAGCGGAACGCGAAGGTAACCGTCCTCATCGATCGAGCCGACGATTTCTTCCGCCAGCGCGCGATGACGATCCGGCAAATCGAGCATCGTGATTTGATTGTATAGCGATTCGAGGAACGATTCCGAGGCGGCGCGCGGAAGCTCGTCCCGATCCTCATCCGAGGAGTTGGACGTAGGGGTTTTGAAACCCTCCGTATCGTCGTTGAGGTAATCCTCGATGGAATACTCGTTCGAAGGCTCGGTCTGTGCTTCGCGCAATCGCTCTTCGTTTTCGCGGGTGCGTTGCAACGCGTGCTCGGCCGCCGTGTCTGGCGCGGTTAGTTCCAGTGCGCCTTCTATGGCTGCTCCCGGTCGTTCCAGCTCCGGACTGTCTTCCATCTCCACCGCATCGCCCGCCGAATCCTCCGAGACCTGATCTTCGCGTTCTTCGTCCTCGGAACTTTCTTCGAGCATCGGGTTCTCCTCGATCTCCGATTTGATGCGTTGCTCGAGCGCAAGGATCGGCAATTGCAGCAGCTTCAGATATTGAACCTGCTGCGGTGTAAGCCGCTGTTGCAGCGATTGGCTTTGGCGAAGCTGTAGCATCTGCCTTTAGTAAGGCTATAAATTCCAATAGAATTCCACGTGGGCGGTGCTAAGAACAGCTAATATCGTGCCATTGCTGAAAAATGGCCCTAATAGACCATTTTTGAGCGTTCACGTAAGAGACAATCCCGCCACAACCACCCTCGGAATTCCGGCCAGATCGTTCACAACTCTTATCACATCCAACCCGGCGGAGCGCATGATCTCCACCACCGCATCGGATGCGCCGTACCCTATCTCGACGAGGAGTTTTCCGCGCGTTGTAAGAAGTTTCGGAGCAAGCTGGGCGATGCGCTTATAGAACGTGAGGCCGTCCGACTCGTCCGTGAGCGCAAGGCGCGGCTCGAAGCGCCCCAGCTCGGGTTCGAGCATCTCAAATGCTGCTATGCTTATGTAAGGAGGGTTCGACACGATCAGATCGTATGTTGCGGGAATCGATTTCAGCCAAGCATCGGAAAAAATATCGCCGATTTGAAAACGTACATTGGAAATGCTAAGGAGCCGTGCATTCGCTCGCGCAAGTTCGGCTGCCCCGGAACTTATATCAATTCCAACAACAGATGCAGAGGGCAAATGCTTCGCTATCGCCAGCGCAATGCAGCCCGTGCCGGTGCCAAGATCGAGAATGGAAAGGTTCGCAGGCATTTTTGCCGCATCACTCAATGCCTGCTCGACAAGAATTTCCGTTTCGGGACGAGGAATCAGAGCTTCGGAACCAACTTTGATTGGCAAACCAAAGAATTCCCACTCGCCAAGAATATATTGCAGCGGTTCGCGGCACGCGCGGCGAGCAATAAGTTGATGGAAAGCATCCGCCTGGGAATCGGGCATTGCTCGATTGAGCAGAGCACGCAATTCCGATCTGCTGTTGAGAGAAAGTATATGCGCCGCGAGATATTCCGCATTTGCTCTGGCGTCCTCGACGCCCGCATCTGCAAGCTTCTGCGTGGCGCGATCGAGAGAATCCTTCCACGTCATTGGGTAAGCGAATCGAATAGCCCGGCGAGCGTTCGCGTGGCTTCGCGGCGCTCGTAGTGTGAGATGGCAGCGAGGTTCATCGCAAAGCTCGAACGTCCGAGCGTCCAATCGTCATAGATGCGTTTGATGAGTCGAGCCTGGCCTTCGATATCGGATTGCAGCACGGTTTCGCCCGCGCCGGTCTCGCGGAGCAAATCGCCGATGGCCCCTTCCGGCGGAGCAATGGCAAGGATGGGCCGCGCCGCGCCCAGATATTCATACACTTTGCCTGGAACGATCTCGGCGACCGAAGCTACGTCATCGACAATGAGGAGCAGCGCGTCGCTTTCGAGCAATAGTTCCACCGCGCGGGCATGTGGGACGTACTCGATGTTTTCGATCATCGATCGAACGAGCGGACGGTCGAGCATGTCGTGAATTTGCGCACCGAACCGCCCGACGAATCGGAGCGACATTTTTGCGGGATCTATTTCTCGCCGCTCGATAAGCAATTCCACCGCCTGCAAAAAACTGCGGGGGTTGCGCGGGCCATAGAGCGAGCCGGAATATGTAATCGTACACTTCGCATTATTCGGATGAATGGCCCGCTTGGCCATATCCGGCTCCGGAAAATCCGCGCTGTCGAAGCCATTGGGAATATGGATAAATTTCTCGCGCGGCAATGCTGGATATTTTTCGGTTGCATCCCGCATAATTCCCTTCCACGCAACTTCGACCAGATTTGCCTCCGTAAAAACGGACCGTTCCAGCGAGCGGTCGAGCAATCGCGGCAAAAACCAACGGCCTGGGGTGTTATGGAAGCCCGTCCACGGATCGCGAAAGCCGGCAACCCAGGGAATCTTCGAGATGCGGTGCAACCTGCGCGCAACGAGCGCGGGCGTGTATGGCGGCGACGATGAATAAATCGCCCGGACAGGATATTCGCGCAAAATATTTCGACCCTCCTTCACAGCCGAGAGCAGCCATCCAATACGCGCATCGGGAATGAAAATTGTAGCGCGAATAAATTCCGCGAATCGCTCGCTCATCGAGCGCGAGGCACCCGCTTCCTTCTTCACGTTGATATCGATGGGAACACCCTTTTGCTCTCCGGTAAATTTCCGGTAGAGTTCGTACGGCTCGAAAATTGGCGCATAGCGGACGATGAGATCGGCAGGGAGTTCGTTTTGGAGCGATTCATCCCGCGCGGGATATTCTGGGTTTTGCGGAACGAGCGCGATGGGAGTCCAGCCGAACTCGCCGAGATATTTCAGGAATTTCAGTATGCGCTGCACCCCCGCTCCCCCGGCCGGCGGAAAGTAGTAGGAAATAAAGAGAACGTATTTTTTTTCTGAATTGGGCACTGGGGATAATACACAAAGTCGAAAGGGAGGGTTCGCGCAGCCGAAACTCCTGTTCGCTTGTTTTGGTGCTCCCTATGGATTAAGCAAGACGATAACCATGTGGCACTGGTGCCGATCGGAGTGGAGATAATTGTATCGAATGGGTATAAAGTGCTCGACGAAACGAACGCGGGTAACGGCTCGGGGTATAAGAACAAAGAGTATATCGCGGCCGGTGACGAAATCGAATTTCTCTCACCATGCAGCAGGAGTGGGCTGATTCGTTACCTCATGAATTCGGAGTTAATCTGAAGAGCGTGAAAAATAATCACAGCCCGGTCTATCGCTTTCTGGCGAATATCAATGACGAGCGAGTAAGCTGCACCTTCATCGGCCTGCGCGGCGAGAATTCCGCCCTCGCCACAGCCGATTTCGCAACTATTTTTATTCGCGAAAGGCACGCCCTTGACACGAAGATACGATACGATACGATATGCCGAACGTCGAGTCCTTGTTGATAGCCGAAATCATGCTGGTCGTTGGCCGTTACGCTTCGACGGATTTGAGTTTTCTTATGCGGGATTGCTGAGTTGCGGTTTCGAGCATCAGTGATTTGGTTTTGTTGCGACGATCATCACTGCAGTGGAGAGAAATGGAATCGAAGTCGCATCGTTCCGGAAGAATGACTTACGGACCAGGGTTTGCAGTATGGCGGGTTTCAACATGTCCATCGGCGCAGTAACATAAACACTGTTGATAATTTCAAATCCGCCGGCGCAAACGAGCGATTCAATTTGGCTTCTCCGATAAATTCGTGCTTTCGCATATTTCGAATGAATGCGTTTCGGTAGCCACGAGAAAAATGGCACTCGGTTCCACGGCAGGAGGGGAAGGCTCGCGCCGTGAGTCTCGAATATCCACCATTTGTTCGGGACTGTAATGATCGCCGTCCCGCCCGGCTTGAGAACGCGCAGAAGCTCGCGGATTGTCGCCGAATCGTTCTGAGTATGCTCTATTACTTCGATGCAGGTCAGAACATCTACTGAGCCGTCTTCGAGAGGGATTCTTTCTCCTTCGTAACAAAGAATTTTATGCGGTTTCGAGGCGACTTCATATTCTCCTCGCTCTAACTCGCGGCGGAATTCGTCAAGGCGTCCTGGCTCGACATCCACTCCCATCCATGCATTGAAATGCTTTGCAAAGAGTATGGTTTGCGCACCATTGCCACAGCCTACATCGAGATAGAATCCGCCCCGCGCGAGCGCATCGCGAGCGTACGACTTCGCAAGCGAGTACCGGCGCTCCAAAATAAATTGCCCATAATCGGCGGGCTTGCCAAGCTCAATGGGCATTCTGTTGGATGAGTTGTTCGACTCCCGCTGCGAAAGCATCCCAGGAGTATTTTTGCTTTTCTTGTTTAACGCCTTCCGTTAGTTTCGGATCGAGGGGTTGCGCAAAAAAATAGATCGCTTTTTCAGCAATGGCTTCCGGCATGGCTTCTCGCAGAAAATCCACGACATCAACTGTGCGCGATTGCCCTTTTTTCCAATCGAAGCCGCAGCGATTGAACTCTTCGAGCGACGCGCGCGCTACTTCGTTTTCAGGAATGCTCTGATGCATTCGCTCGGCGATTCTCAGAAGGTCATTCGTAGCAAGCTTCAGCGATTCTTCCATTACGTTGCCAATCCCCTTAAATATACTACTAATTTAAACTAATTTTCGTAGGTATTAGTGCCCCATGCGCGAACACGTTCCGAAGATGAAGAAATACGATTCAGGGGATAAATCTTCCCTCTATCACTGTTTCAAACCTCAACAAATCTTACATCATGCCAAAAATCACCATCGACGGAAACGAATACGAAGCCCAGGCGGGGCAGACGATCATTCAGGTCGCGCTCGAGCATGGGATGGACATCCCGCATTTTTGCTGGCATCCCGCGCTGACCGTCGCGGGCAATTGCCGCATGTGTTTGGTCGAAGTCGAAAAGATGCCGAAGCTGCAAATCGCGTGCGCCACGCCGATTGCCGAGGGCATGGTCGTCAAATCGCTCTCCGAGCCGGCGACCAAAGGCCGCGAGGACATCATGGAATTCCTCCTCATCAATCATCCGCTCGACTGCCCGATTTGCGACGAAGCCGGCCAGTGCAAGCTTCAGGATTATGCCTTCGATCACTCGCGCGGCATTTCGCGGTTTGTCGAGGAAAAAGTTCACAAAGATAAGCGTGTCGCACTCGGTCCGCAAGTTCTCTTCGATGCCGAGCGGTGCATTTCGTGCTCGCGCTGTATTCGATTTGCCGATGAGATCGCCCAGCAGCCCGTCCTCACCTTCGTCAATCGCGGCGACCATGTGACGATCGTTTCGAATCCCGAAGAAGGCTTCGACAATAATATGTCGATGAACGTGATCGATATTTGTCCGGTGGGTGCGCTGACGAGCCGCGATTTTCGCTTCAAAGCGCGCGTGTGGGATATGTCGTTTACGGATTCGGTGTGTCCGGGTTGCTCGCGCGGGTGCAGCATCCGCGTTGGCGTTCGCAACAACGAAATTCTTCGCCTGGAGCCGCGCAATAATCCGAATGTCAATGGCTATTGGATGTGCGATCACGGGCGTTTGAACGCCTACCCTCCCGTCAACGAAAACCGCATCGATGGCCCGCGCATGAAAGACGCGAATGGCCTTCAACAGCCAACCGATTACGATGCAGCCGCGCGAAAGATTGCGCAAGAGCTTTCGAAATATCATAAAAACGAAGTATTGATTCTTGGCTCGGCGTATGCGACAGTCGAGGATAACTACGCGATGGCGAAGCTTGCGAAAGAGAAATTCGGGAAGCATTCCATTCCGTTCATTCCGCATTTCGTCGGCCAAGACGAGCGGTTGCTTCTCAAAGCCGATAGAACGCCAAACGCTTTCGGCGCAACGTTCACCGGCTGCGTGGCCGACGAGCATTACCAGCATATTCACGGCGAGCGCGAAGCCGAAATGACTGTGCTCGAATTACTGCGCGCTCGAAAAATCAAAGCAGTCTTTGCGCTTGCGGACGATTTCCTTGCCGATCCACAGCTTCTCGAAGCCTTTGAAGACGTGGAATTCTTCGCGTGTCATGCCTCGAACGAGAGCGTGACTTCGCGAAGAGCAGATGTCGTATTTCCCGCATCGCAATGGGCTGAACGCGATGGCGTTATCGTAAACTTCGAGGGATGGGCGCAGCAGATGCGCCCCGCGGTCACAACGGAGTATTATATGCGTGGCAGGGACCAACTCCACATGTCGCGGCTCGACCGGTTCGGCTCGCCCTACGACAAATGGGCGCGATCGAGCAAACGCGACGCCCGCGAGGGATGGCGGCTGGTGCAATTTGTCGCGAATGCGTTGGGAATGAATTGGAAATATCTTCATACCGAAGATGTATTCGATGAAATCGCTGAACTCGTTCCGGAATTCAAAGGAATGTCCTACGAAACGCTCGGCGATCTCGGACATCCGGTATCGGATGGCCGCGTGGCGCGTGTGACACAACAGCCGATCTACCGCGAAGTGTATCAATCGGAGTCGGAGCAAATCGAAAGTGTGGGGAGCGTAATACTTTGACAATGATGAATGACAAATGAGGAATTATGAATGATGAAATGGATCTCTTCATAATTCATCATTCATAATTCATATTTTTTAATATGGTTATTGAAGCACTCGTAAAAATCACGATTATTCTCTTCGTCGTGTTGACGGCGGTGTCGTACACGGTCTTGCTCGAACGCTGGATCAGCGCGTGGGTGCAGGATCGCGTCGGGCCGAACCGCGTCGGGCCGCTCGGCCTTTTGCAGCCGCTCGCGGATGTGCTGAAGCTTTTGCTCAAAGAGGACATCGAGCCGGCAATGTCGCAAAAATGGTTCCATTGGGTCGCGCCCGTGATTTCCATTACGGTGGCGTTTACCGTGCTGGCGGTCATTCCGTTTGGCGGCACGCTCATGCTCGGTACCCGAGCCGTAGCCTTGACGATTGCTTCGGGCATCAATATCGGAGTGCTCTTCATCGTGGCGCTCACATCGCTTGGTGTATATGGGATTACGCTCGCGGGGTGGTCGAGCGGATCGAAATATTCGCTGCTTGGCGGCATTCGTTCGAGCGCGCAGATGATTAGCTATGAACTGACGCTTGGTTTAGGTCTCCTCAGCGTAGTCATGCTCTGCGGTTCGCTCGATCTCAATACGATTATCGCCTCGCAATCGAACGGGTTATGGAATATCATTCGCGCACCGATTGGATTTTTGCTTTTTTTCGTCTCGTCTTATGCGGAAACGAACCGGCTGCCATTCGATCTTCCGGAAGCCGAACCGGAATTAGTCGGCGGCTATCATACGGAATATAGTTCCATGAAATTCGCGCTCTTTTTCCTTGCCGAGTATGCGAATATCATCACGGCCAGCGCGGTGATAACGGTTTTATTCTTAGGCGGCTGGAACATGCCCTTTGTCGATACGCTCGGCCTTCCGCCGCTTGCCATGACGATTATCGGCGTTGCGGCGTTTGTGCTGAAAGTGCTGGGACTCTTGTTCGTCTTTATCTGGGTGCGCTGGTCGATCCCGCGTTTTCGCTACGATCAACTGATGGACTTGGGCTGGAAAGTGCTGCTGCCGCTGGGAATCGTTAACATTATTTTTACGGCGCTTGAGAAAATGTATTTGATGCAATAACCTTGTTTTTGCATTACTGAATAGATCTTTCTAAATAGATTCATGCCCGAGATCAGCAGATTCTTTGGAATTATTATTCGTATGTACTACGAACGGGAGGTGAAACATCATCGGCCCCATTTTCACGCGTATGTGCAGGACGATTCTGCTGTTATTGCGCTCGACCCCATTGAGGTTCTTGAAAGCTCACTTCCTGTTCGTCATGAGCGATTGGTCATGGCCTGGGCTGAGCTTCACAAAGAGGAACTCTTACAAAATTGGGAGCGTATCATGAGTGAGAAGAAACCAGAAACGATCGAACCATTGCGAAAATGAAAGAACGACACGAAATCCATAAAATTCGAGACGTTAAAATCGTCGGAGACTATGCCTTGCGCCTCACCTATGAAGATGGGAAGGAGAATGTGGTCGATCTCGATGGCGTGTTGTTCGGAGAAATTTACGCTCCGCTCCGCGACAAAGCATTGTTCCGGCAAGTCCACATTGATTCTGAAGTTCCTACGATCGTGTGGCCCAATGGCGCTGATTTCGATCCCGAAACGCTCTATTATTGGGACGAATACCGTCCGGCATGGCTCAAAGCTGCCGAGGAATGGACAAAGAAAAGAGGGTAGCTTCAATGCGCGTCACTCGAAGCTATACGCTTACGATAAATGATTGAGGGAATAAATGTCCCTATTTTAATTGTTTCAATTTTTCGAAATGCCACACCAAACCAAATATAACAACCCCTCCACGCGGCGCACGCTGACGCTTTGGGAAAAGCTGTATCTTCCCGAAATTTTTCGCGGGCTGTTCACGACGTTCAAGCATCTTTTTCGCCCGAAATTCACGCGGCAATATCCCGAAGAGCGGTGGGATCCGCCGGCTTCGTTTCGCGGACGGCCCGTGCTTGTGGTGGAAGATAATGGTGTCGAACGCTGTGTGGCGTGCGGGCTATGCTCCCGAGTATGCCCGCCGCTTGCCATCGAGGTCCGCGCGAGCGAGACGGAACTTTTGAAGGAACGCTATCCCGTCGTATTCGAAATCAACATGCTGCGCTGCATTTTTTGCGGGTATTGCGAGGAAGTCTGCCCCGAAGAAGCGATCATCATGAGCAAGGACTACGAGCTTTCCTTCCGCGATCCGGCGGACGGCATTTTCGGCAAAGATAAGCTTCTCGTTCCCAAAGCCCAGCTACAGGACCGCCTCGATTATCTGGCGAAGATGCGGAACTAAATAGTTGATAGTGAATAGTGGATAACGGTTATACACGAACAAAGCGTTATTGGCTTGGCTTCATTCTATCCGTTACCCTTTACCCATTACCCCTTACCCTAAGCCCAGCAACGGCGTGCGCGAGTGGCGAAATCGCATTCGTGCGTGGGCCGGAGCAAATCCCTGCGGGTGACGACATTACCATCCTCGTTTCCGCGAGCGCGCGCGAAACGGACATCGATCGAACGCTGGCCGTCGAGTATCCCGAATCCTGGAAGTTCAAACGCGCCTGGCGTGTCGAAGCCGGCAGCGATCATGCGGTAAAGCTTGCTCCGTTCGCGGAAGTTACATCGCTGCTTTCGAAAGAGTCCGGCCATGCGGCGGTTGCGCTCGCCGATTACTCCGAAGATTTCGACCCCGACGCGGATGGCATGGCCTACTTCATCGTATTTACCACTAATCCTTTGGGTGGAAAGGCCGCGAACAAAAGCGTAACCGTAAAAGCCGCGCTCGTCGAACGCACAAATCCCGACGCGCCTACGGAAATCGATCCCAAAACAAAGAAGCCCGTCCCCGTGAACATGAACTGGCGGATGGTCTTTCCTTCCAGATACGATTTTTCGCTTAACGAGATTACGTCCAAGCGGTTCATCGCTTCGGTAGAGATGGAGCGGGTTCCCCGCGCATCGCGCGCGCTGGTGATGGATGGCGGGAAGCGAGCGATAGCAGAATTCCACCGGCGACCCGAATTGCTTCAGGGTTATTTTCAGCATCCATTCTCCGTTCAGCTTTGGTTTCGAACGACGGGTTACGAGCAGAACCTTCTGCGCATGCAATCGGAGGATAGCAGCGAGATAAGGCTTGTCATTGGGCTGCTTGGGCAGGTATCGCTTAATTTTGCCGGGACGAAACCGCATGTTCTGCTTGCCTCGCGCTCGGTTTCGAACGATGGCGTCTGGCATAATCTCGTGCTCTCGAAGGATTCGCTTGGGTATCTTCGTTTGTTTGTGGACGCCGCGCCGCCGGCAACGGGACATGCTTCGGCGTCCTTGTTCAAGAATATTATCTCACTCGCAATCGGCGATTCCACCAAAACGAATAACGATTTCTCTATAGACGAGCTGCGACTATTGAAATCACCTTATCGTGACGCATCGGAGTTTCAGCGCGATATTGCAACATCCTATCGCGATACCGCTCGCCGAGCGTTTGCCGTTTTTCATTTCGATGATTATGGCGCCACCGCGCGATCGAGCGTGAGCGAGACGGCGCCGGTGTCTTTCTCGCTTGATAGCGCCGCCGCCATCCGCGAGACGACTTCGCCCGTCGCGCCGGAACCGGCCATGCTGGATGCGGAACTTCTTTCGCCGACGCGCGTCTCGCTGACATGGAATGTTGCAAGCGAACTCGGCGTGAAGCAATACACACTTGAACGGCGCGCCGGCCCGGACAGCCCCTTCGAAAAAGTGCTGTCCATCGAAGCAAAGCACGGCATGAAAACTGTGAAACGCGGACTGCCCATTATTTCTAGAGCAATCTACCATGCGTCCGAAGATTTGCCAGCCTTCAATGGCGACATCGACTTGTTTTATCGCATTGCCATCCTCGGTTTTAACGACAAAGAGCCGCCCGTTTATACCGTCCCGGTAAAATTAGAATACGCTCCGAACCGCGATGTGTTTGTCGAGCAAAACGAGCCATATCCCTTCGATACCGCGACCGTCATCGCGTTCCGGCTCACGAAACCGGAAACGGTGCGGCTTTCCATCTTCGATATGATGGGCCGCGAAGTAGCCGTGCTCGTGGACGAAAAGCTTGCGGCGGGCCGTCATGCGTATGATCTCGACGCCGCGAGTTGGCCGACGGGAATTTATTTCTACAAAGTGAAAACCGCCGCCGCGACGGTTACGCGAAAAATGGTGTTGTTGAAATAACGAGAACGGTTTTGTTGACGGAATGTTAGTATAATTTATGGAAAGACCAAGTTTGAAAAAATCCATGCGCGCCAACGGATTTGACCCCAAGCCAGTTCATCGGCAGGTTCGCGTGAGTCATTCGGGAGGCAAGTGGGAGGTTTTTGTGCCTAACGGGCGCGTTTTTACATTCTCCTCCAAGGCTGAAGCCATAAAAAAAGCGCGAGAAAATGCCGAGCGTCTTTTTGCCACTCTTGTTATCGAGGGCAAAGATTACCCTGTTTATCATGCTTCTCCTGGCAAGGGACGTTTTTCTATCGAAGAAATTGAAGCAGCAGTCGATGCTGTCATCTCCCGGCGAGGGCGATGATATGCTGCTTTTCTTATTATTTAAGAGATTGTGGCTAAACCCATTCAATTCGATTATTCGGTTTTTATTAATTGTCCCTTCGACTCCGATTATCGGCCGATTGTTGAAGCGATTATTTTTACCTTGCAAATCTGTAGGCTGGAGCCACGCCGTGCGGACGAAAGTTTTAACACCGCGCACTATCGCATCGAGAAAATTTTAGACATCATTGGATCCTGCCGGTATGGAATCCACGATATTTCGAGAGTTCAATTGTCAGAAGGAGCTTATCCACGCTTTAATATGCCATTCGAATTCGGTTTGGATCTCGCGTGCCGAAAGTTCGGCAAGTCCTGGCACCGAGAGAAATCGCTGTTAGTGCTCGACTCCGACGATAATCGATACGATACAACACTTTCGGATATTTCCGGCCAGGATATTAAAGCCCATCATAACGATCCGCTTCGCGCCATTCAATGTATTCGGAACTGGTTGGTTGCAAGTCCATGGACGCTGACTCGGAAATTGCCGGGAGCAGTACGAATTACCGAATGGTACTCTCAATTTCAAAACGATATGGAGGCCATTGCGGGAGAATTCCATTACGATACCGGTGAACTACCATTCGCGGATTTTACAAACGTTGTTAAGGTCTGGCTCGATCGCCAGTCAACATCGTCGATATGAGAACTTCTGGGCTTCGCATCGTTTTTTTTGGTACGCCGGAATTTGCGGCGTATATATTGCGCGAACTGGTGGGTCGTGGCGAGGAGATCGTTTCCGTTGTGACCACCCCGCCGAAGCTTAGCGGACGCGGAATGAAATTACATCGTAGCTCGGTCGAGGAAACCGCGATGGAATTGAATATTCCGGTTCTCACCCCGGCGAAGCACCGCGATCCTGAATTTTTGGAACAATTGCGGAGATTGAACGCGGATGTCTTCGTCGTCGTGGCGTATAAAATACTCCCGAAAGAAGTGTTTACGATTCCGAGGCTCGGCGCGTTCAACATTCACGCTTCGTTGCTCCCGAAGTATCGCGGCGCGGCGCCGATTAACTGGGCGATTATTCGCGGCGAGAAGGAAACGGGAATCACGACCTTCTTGCTCGATGAGAAGGTGGATACCGGCAAAATCCTGCTTGCAAAATCCATCCCTATCGGCCCCGATGAAACCGCCGGTGAGTTGCATGACCGCCTCATGGTGCTCGGCGCGGATGCCGCTTTAGAAACCCTGCACGGGCTTGCTGATGGTACGCTTCATCCCGTCGATCAGCCATCCGGTTTCGCCACCAATGCTCCCAAGATTTTTCCCAAAGATTGTATCGTAAATTTCAATCAACCCGTAGATCAAGTTCACAATTTCATTCGCGGGCTTTCGCCATATCCAGCTGCTTATACAGAAGTCAGCGGTCACCATCTGAAGTTGCTTCGAAGCCACATTGCGCCGGATGCTCCGCAAGGAATTCTTCCCGGAGCATTTCGAATCTCGGAGGATTCGAAGCGAATATTTTTCGGAACTTCAACCGATGCGTTAGAAATCACGGAACTGCAACGCGAAGGAAAGCGCGCCATGTCAACCGAAGAATTTCTTCGAGGAAATGCCGCCCTGTTCCATCTCCCCAATTCGTAATTCGTAATTTGAAATTCGTAATTAAAAAAGTGGGCCCTGCAGGACTTGAACCTGCGACCAATCGATTATGAGTCGACTGCTCTAACCAACTGAGCTAAGGGCCCGATCGCGGTAAACAATGTCATTCCCGCGAAAGCGGGAATCCAGTTTTGGCATTACTGGTAATTAAAGACCTGGACTTCCGCTTTCGCGGGAATGACAGGAAGAGACTTTTAACTCCTATTGCGTCCGCCGCTCATCAAACGGAGCAGCATGAGGAACAGGTTCAGGAAATCGAGATACAGGCTGAGCGCGGCTAAGGTCGGCGGCGTCTCATGCGCGCGCCGGAGGATGCGCGACGTATCCACTAATATAAATCCCGAAAAGATGATGACGCCGATAATCGAAAGGCCAAGATCGAGCGTCGTCGATTGGACGAAAATATTGACGAACATCACGCCGATCAGCATAAAGAGTCCGATCGAAAGGCTTGCGCCCATGTAGGAAAAATCTTTTTTCGAGACGAACGTATAGAGCGTCAGCCCGCCGAAAATCGAGCCGGTGAGGATGAGCGCGTCGTAGATCGTTCCGGTGCTCGTGCCGCGAATATAGCCGTGCGCGATGGCATAGAGCATCGGCGCGACAAAGAGGCCGCTCACGAAGGTCGCCACCGAAAGCGTCGGCACGGCGCGCGAAGGATTGTTCGCGCTCCGAGAGGCGAACCAGATGGAGCCGAAAAAAACGAGGATGCCCACGATCGGCGCATGCGCGAACGAGAACGCCAGACCCGTATTCATCGCCAGCAGCGTGCCCGTAATGGCGCTCGCGACCGCGATGGCAAAATACGAATAGACTTTGCGGACATACGCCAGCCGCGCCGTGCCAACTAATTCAAGCGCTTCCGGCGTGAACGAATAAACAGGATTTGCAACATTTTCCATAAACCTTAAAACGAAATTCGGCTGGCGTAGTTTCATCCTGCCTGGCATCGTCCACAACGCGGCAAGTCCCACTTTTTGAACATTATACAATCCAACGAAGCCACTCCCAGGATAATTTTTGTAAACCAACCCACCCCCCGGCGAGTTTACACCGCAGCGATTCTTACGAACAATAACAACGCTTCGCCATAGACATGAACCTCATTTTATTCGGCCCTCCGGGCGTGGGCAAGGGCACGCAGGCTATGCGGCTTGCGGCCACGCACGATCTGCTCCATATTTCCACGGGCGATATGCTTCGCTCGGCCATTGCCGAAGGCACTCCGCTCGGCATGACCGCGAAAGGCTTCGTCGAGTCCGGCGGGCTTGTTCCCGATGACATTATTATCGGCCTGGTGCGCGAAGTGCTCGAATCTACGGAATCCAAAGGCTTTCTGCTCGACGGCTTTCCCCGCACGCTCGAACAAGCCCGCGCGCTGGACGATCTCTTCCGCGAGCTGGCTATTCACGAAGTCCGCATCGTCATGCTCACCGCGCCCGAGCAGGAACTTATCGACCGCATGGTTAAGCGCGGACTCGAGCAAGGCCGCAAGGACGATACTGCCGAGACCATCCGGCACCGCCTCGAAGTCTATAACGCGCAGACCGAGCCGGTGAAAACCTTTTACGAAAAATCTCGCGGCGTGAAACTTGTCGATGGATTGGGAACCGTGGACGACGTAACGGCTCGCATCGAAAAGGTATTGTAATTCTTGTCTCAATCTTGAGAAGCGGACATGCGCATCATTGCTGGTGAATTTCGAAGCCGTCAGTTGCAATCCCCCAAAGGCACAGCCACACGTCCCACGACCGATCGCGCGCGGGAATCGCTCTTCAATGTGCTGAATAATCTTATCGTGTTTAACGGAATACGGGTGCTCGATCTGTATGCCGGTTCCGGAGCGTTTGCCTTCGAGGCTCTCAGCCGTGGCGCGCAACATGCCACGCTTGTCGAGCGGGATCGCCGTGCCATCCTTGCCATCGATGCCAATGCAAAGAGCCTTGACGTTAAGGATCGCGTTGCCGTCTTCCATTCCGATGTGCTCGCATTCCTTCGCAAGCAATCGAAGCAATTCGATCTCCTTTTCGCCGATGCGCCGTATGAGGATGAGCATTCACGCGAACTCTTGCCAACCTTGCTTCTGGAAAAAACTGCGCGTAATGGGATTTGCATTATCGAGCACCGTTCGACCGATAGCATCGTTTTAGCGGAAGGCTCAAAGCTGCTGCGGGAGCTAAATGCGGGCGAAGCGAGCTTTTCCATCTTCCAGAAACATTCCACCTCGATTCCAGTTCTATGAAGATTGCCATTTATCCCGGCACGTTCGACCCGATCACGAACGGTCACTTAGACATTATCGCGCGTTCGAGCGAATTGTTCGATGAGGTCATTGTCGCGCTTGCGCGCAACAGCCAAAAGTCGCCGCTTTTTACGGAGCCGGAGCGGCTCATGCTCATCGAGCGAAGCCTTGCCGAATGCTACCCGGAGCGTACCAATATCCGCGCCGATGCATTTCACGGGCTGCTTGTGGAGTATGCGGTCGCGAAGGGCGCCACGGCGGTCGTCCGCGGCCTGCGCGCGATGAGCGATTTTGAATATGAATTCCAAATGGCGCTGATGAACCGGAAGCTCGCGCCCGCGCTCACCACCGTTTTTCTCATGCCGCATGAGGAATACACGTATCTGAATTCCACGATCATCCGCGAGCTTGCGCGTTATGGCAAGGACGTGACAGGCTTCGTGCCGCGCGCCGTTTCGGAAGCGCTCCGGGAAAAATTCGAAATAAAATACCATTAGAGAGCACACGAGGCTCCTGTCTCTATTTCAATAGAACGAGACATTCGGGAACTTCACTGGGCGGATTTGCTTATAGCATTCTTGAAGATGTTCTACCGGAGCTTCCATATCGTCATAGTGGCCGTTGCGTTTGCTTTCGTATTCGCGAATAGCTCTTTTGCCGCTGGCAACCCCGATCTCGATTGCATTCCCGACACGGTCGATTTTGGAACGGTCATCATCGGCGAGGCCAGCACGCACACCTTTATACTTACGGATACCGGCGGCGCTCCCGCGTACATCGATGGCGTCCGATGGTCGAACAACGTCGAGTTTTCGGTGCAAGGCCCGTCGCACTATTGGCTTGGCGTGGGTGACACCATTACCTATCGTGCGACCTTTACGCCGAACGCTGCTGGCCCGCAACAAAGCACTGTCGTTATCACGGATAGCGACATGAGCGGCAATCTGTATTCGCAATCCGTGTTGCTCACGGGGGAGGGTCATCCGTCCATCGTTGCGCACCTTTCGATCGCACAAAACTATCTTGTCTATGCGGATTCGAATATTGTTATCTCGCAAGTGGTAACCGATAGCCTGAATGGCTCGCTCAGCCCCATTCAATCATTTCAAGAAGACATTCAGTATAATGATAACCTGCTCGAATTAATCGACATTCAAAATGGGGCGCGCACACCTTCACCGGCCTGGAGACTTACCAAAATCATCACGATTGCTGGAAGTGTGCATATTACCGGTGTTTCCAGCACGGACACCCTGCATGGTCCGGGTGAAATTTTAAGACTCATTTTTTATGTCCTGAGCGATGCGCCGGTCTTCACTACATCGGCCTTTACTTGTTCCAATGTCGGGTTGGGCATTAATGAACCCTTCGAGCCTGTTATTATGACCGATACGGGTGAACTGCGTGTCATCGACACATGCGTGCCGCTTGTGGGGACGGGCGTTACGCCTGCAAGCAGCGTGATGCAAATTACACAAAACCCGGCTATACAAAGCACGAGCATATCTTATTTCATCTCCGATCGTACTGCTCCGCCAGAACACGTTCAATTTCGGCTTTACAATGCGGCTGGGAATCTTGTGCGTTCAGTCGATCATGTCAGCGCGGCTATTGGCTGGCACGAACTTCCGCTGGATGTCTCTTCTCTGAGTAGTGGGGTATATTCGCTTGCCTTTCAAGCGGGAGCAGCGCATGAGGTTCAGCGGCTGCTCATTCTGCATTAAATTTCCCTCACAACTCCGTTGAAACCGATTGCGCGTTGCGCAAGTTGGATTTCTTGTAATTTTAACTTCTCGTTCGATGAAACAATCGTTTATGGGACGCATGCGTCCGATGGGACTGATGGCTTTTTTAGTGGCAGCACTATGTATGCTGCCCATATTCGCGCGTGCGCAGGATTCTGACGAGCCGCGCGATGCACCGCGCATGAGTCCGGCGGAGTATGCGCAAAAGCTACGGTATGCCCAAGTCTATGAAGAAAACCGCGATCCCACGAACGCCGCGCGTATCTATGGCGAGCTTTATACGCTTAACCAAAACGATGGGAATGTGTTCGAGGGGTACGTCCGGTCGTTGGTTACGCTGAGGCACTATGAGGATGCCGAAAAAATCGTAAATCGGCGCCTTGCTGTCGATAGCTCGCTCGATATGCTTCTGCTTTCCGCGCGTATCGAGGCGTGGATGAATAAACGGCCCGCATCGCTCGCCGCGTTTCAAAAAGCCGAGCAGCAAGTCAACGCAAAGGATTGCGCTAGCCTGTTTCCCATCGTCTATGCGATGATGGATGTTTCCTACAATCAGGACGCGCTTGCTTTGCTCGATGAAATGCGAAAAGCATCTTCGGGCGACGCCGATATTTGTTCGAGCCAAATCGCCGGACTCTATCTGCGCTTGGGAGAATTCGGCCGTGCTTCGAAAGAATTTATCGCCATCCTGAAATCGGGCGAAGGGAATGTGGGGATGGTCGAGCAGCGTCTTGCAGAATACCTGACCGATTCGCTCTCTCGCGCAACCGTGCTCATGGCGCTCGAACGCGAGATCGCCGCTGCGGACGATCCCTCTGTCGGTGGACCGACCCGCGCCAATCTGCGCCTGCTGGCATGGCTCTATGGCGAGCGAAAGGACTACGCGAAGGCACTCCAAACGATTATCCAGCTTGACGATCTTTCCCAATCGCAGGCTGGAAGCACTGCGCCACCCGGTAACGAAGGCCCGGAACTATTACAATTTGCCGATCGCGCGCGCGGCGAAGGCGCGCTCGATGTTGCCGCCAAAGCGTATGCCGAAGCTTCGCGGCGCCTCAAAGCTAATCGCGGGCAAGAGTATTACGTCGCGCAGGCCGAACTCGGATCGCTAAAAACATGGGAAGCATATTATCTTTCGAACTCCATGGATAAAGATTCCATCTCAGGTCTCATTACGAAATATGAAGATTTTGCCGCACACGCGCCGACGAACGAGTTCGCGCTCGATGCGCTCGCACATGCCGGCGGCCTTGCGTATTCCGAACGCTTCGATCTACCCCGCGCAACGAAAGATTATCAAGCAGTGCTTGCCCGTACCAAAGGCGGACTCAGCGACCCCATGCGGCAGGCGGCGTTCGGATTAGTCGATCTTGCCTATGCTTCGGGAGATTTCCCGCTGGCCGCGTCCCGGCTGCAACAGATCGAGGTGAGACTGGGAACGAGTCATGTGCCAAACGAAAAAGAAGTCCGCAATCGTATCCTGTACGATCGCGCGCTTGGGTGTTATTATCAGATGCAGTTCGATTCTGCGTCCGCGCTGCTGGAACAAGTTGCGGCGGATCCATCGAGCGATTACGCCAACAAAGCAATCGAGCTTGCCGGCATCGTCGAAGGGAGCAACACCGCCGGTGGGTTGCCCTCGCTCAAGCATTTCGCTGAGGCCGCGCTTGCCGAGCAGGCTCATAAATGGGATGTGGCCGAAGCGAATTACCGCGCCATCATCGACACAGAAATCAACGCTCCGCTCGCCGATCGCGCCGCGCTCCGAAGCGCCGGAGTGCTTGTAAAACTGGGCCGCGCGGAAGACGCCATTCGGGAACTCGATTCGATGCAAACGAAAATGCTTTCCAGCCCGCTCTTAGATGTTGCCGCGTTCCGCGAAGCGGAAATTGTCGAGCGCGATCTCCACGACAAAGCCCGCGCCCAGAAGCTTTACGAAGATTTCCTCGAGCGCTATCCCAATTCCAATTTCGTCAACGATGCCCGCGACCGGGCGCGCAAGTTGCGAGGGGATGCGTTTTAATTTTCAAATCTACTATCATGCCAGAACTCCATACCAAACAATTCCCCAACGAGGACCAGAATTATCGCATTGCCAGAAATACGCTGCTCGAAGAAGAGATCGCGCTGCGCCGGCACACGGAGCGCGTCGCCCAAATGCGGCGCGAGCTGCCCATCGGCGGAAAGCTGAAGGAGGATTACGTGTTCGATGAAATCGTGAACGGCCAGCCGCTCAAAGTGAAATTCTCGGAACTATTCGCTCCCGGCAAACCGACGCTCATTATCTATAGTATGATGTACCATCCCGATGACGAGAATGCCTGCCCGAGCTGCACTTCGATCGTGGATGGTCTCGATGGCTCGACGCCCCACATTCGTGACCGGGTGAATTTTGTCGTGGTCACGAAAGCGCCGATCGAAAAAACATTGAAATGGGCCGGTGCGCGCGGATGGAAGAACGTGCGGTTGCTTTCCTCATTTTCCAACACGTACAACCGCGATTATTTTGGCGAGAACGAAAAGGGCGGTCAATCGCCCATCCTAAACGTATTCCAGAAAACGCCGGAGGGAATTTTTCACACCTACGCGACGGAACTTCTTTTCGCGCCCTCCGATCCGGGCCAGAATATGCGCCACGTTGACATTATCTGGCCCGTGTGGAATATGTTCGACTACACCCCCCAAGGACGCGGGACAGAGTGGTTTCCGAAGCTTGCGTACTGAAAATTCCGTATATTTGTACCATGGCAACAACACAATATCACGAACCGCCGAACGAACTTTCGGCAAAAACACGCACCTTCGCACGCATGATTACTTCGCTCACCGAGGAAGCGGAGGCCATTGGCTGGTACGAGCAACGCATGTCCGTCGAAACCGACGCGACAGCGAAAGCGATCATGCGGAGCGCGCAGAAGGAGGAGTTCAAGCATTTCGGCATGGACTTGGAATTCCTGCTCCGCAAAACCCCACGCTGGCGCGAAATTCTTCAAGGAATTTTATTTACAAGCGGCAACATCGTCGCCGAAGGCAGCGAAGCGGAAGAATCGGTGAAGGATTGAGCACCACCGAAGCCTTCGGTTTCACCTGCGTTACGATGATGTTCCTCTCGTACCTGCTCGATAAACGGGCGAAGGCGTGGCGGCTTGTGTTTGCTCTTTCGTGTTTCGGTGCAAGCGCGTATGCGGTGCTTATCGGCTCGATTCCGTTTGCCATTGTAGAGGGATTGTGGGGGATTGTTGCGCTGAGGCGATGGGCTGTCTGAACCGCAATTAGTATGGCCTCAACACATCGGGCAGCATCGGAAAATGCTTCGTATTCAACGTGACGAGTTGTTCGCTGAATGAGGATGCGGTCGCTGCGATGAGTGCATCGGCGATTCCAAGGTTATGCGATTTTGAATATTGATTGAGATATTTTCCTGCTGCTGTTGCGATGGTTTCATCTATAGGATGTATCACAAAGGAGGTAAGAAACTTCTGTAGCTGCTGAAGCTCGCGTGAATCACGAAGACCCGCGTACAACTCGGTCATTGAAACGACGGAGATGGAAAATACTGACTCAGAAGAGCCAAGGAAGAGTATCGCGTCGTTTTTTCCGCGAAGAGCATCGACCAGAACGTTGGTATCAGCGGTCATCGTCCCAATTCAGCTTACGATCCATTGTTTTTCGTAATGCGTCGAAATCGGGTAAGTCGGTTCTGTCTTTCCACATGCCGAAACCTGCTCGCCGTAATGCAAGGATTTCTTCCTGGGTTCGAGGCTTTTGAACGTAAGCCTCCACAGCATCGACGATAATATCTTCCTTCTTTTTTCCTTGATCCGTGGCGAGTGAGGCAAGAAGTAGATCGAGCCTTTCGGGTAATGCGACTTGTGTCTGAATCATAATACATCAAAGCGATTGGTCGCTTAAACAGTTCACAGCCTTTTGGGATAGCATACGATTGGCATGGCCATCGGCTGTGGGGGATTGTCGCGCTCAGGAGATGGGCAAGTATTTAATCTATAACGTCAGCGTCAGGCACCCATGTCACCCAGCAATTCAAAATATTTTTATGTTCCTGAAACATTTTTGATATTGGCGTGTTATATTTGAGTATCTTATATGGGCACCTATTTCTCTAAGAAAGAAATGGCGTTTTTTACTCAAATTCATAAATAAAGGAACAGACCATGTACTACTCTACACGAAACCGGCGACGGCTGACGCTCGAAACGCTGATGACGATGCCGAGCGAGCCGGTGTCGAACGCATTCTATACCTATACCGATGGCGACGACCGCGTCGAAGTGCTGAACGATACGTTCACGCTGGTGCTTTCGCGCGATGTCCGGAAAAATACGCGCATCGCGGCGGAGATCGCGTTCCAGATCGCAAAAGAGCGGCCGCAGGACGATGTGCTCTACGTCAACACCTACGCGGGCGTCGCGCTGATGAAGGAGGCGTTTTCGAAAGCGCTGGAGAAATCGGGGATGCCGTTTGTGGGGAGTGCAACGACGGAAGGGACTACAGCGACGGAAATGGTCGTGGAAACCGTTCCGGACACAGACGCCACGGCCTTTACGTCGCTTGTGTCCCTTGAGTCGTTGGAAGCCGAAGCCGACGAAGTTCTCACCGAGGATGACGACGACTCCGGCGATGACGAATGGCAGGACCCCGATGACGATTCGGACGACGAAGAGCACGGCAAGGAGCCGAGTATCCTCGGTAATCTTTTCATTCACGACGTTCCCTTCGGCACCTGGGACATCGAACGGCTGGAGCGCGACATCGAAGATCGTGGCCGGAAGAAAAGCCACACGGTCGTGGTACTGAACTCGTTCGAGTTCGCTTCGATGTCGCGCGAGTCGAAAAACCGGATGTCCAAAGATCTGCTCGAACTTCGTTCAAAGCTGGGGCTTTCGATCGTCGTCTTTTCTCACGACCAAAAACGCGACCTTGCCGCGGGCATTCCGGGCCGAGGCGCGCTCGGGATTATCTCGGCAAACGCGGGTTCGGTGCAGCGCCTGAACGATCCGTTCGAGCACCTGATTCGGCATCGAAAACAGGAAGCCACAAAAGAAAACCTTCAAAAACAAGCGGAAAAGGGCATAGTTCATGAAGCACAAATGCGTGGTGGGAATTTCGGGAGACGAGAGCCGTACCGGAAGGTTCCGGTATTTCGCAGCGAATTGGAGAAGTATCAATGGTTCCGAGAGCAGGACGATCTTCCAGATTATCACGCCGATCCGTGGTTAGGCGCAACGCAGAAATTGGGCCGGGAGCTGCTTCCGCTGGCCCGATCGCGTGTGTTGCGGCTGTATTTCGAGCAACATCCCAATCATATCTTCACCAAAGGTCAGGAACCCACCGAGTATGAAATCCAGACCGGCACCTACGAAGCCAAGGAATATGAGCAAAAGTGGCTGATCTGAAGAAAGGAAAGAATGCGGAATGCTCCGCCATACAGCAACACTAAATGACAAAGAATTAAACCAATAAAAAATTGAATTGGCAATCCTTTTGCGACGAGCTAAGTTAGTATTACTATGAATGTTCGAAAATTCCTCCTGCCATTGGTCACGGCACTCCTGATTCTTGCGCCCGCGCTCAGTTTTGCGCAAAACAAGCTCCTCATTCCGATGGATTTGGATCAAACCGACCATTTAAAAGCCTACGGAATCACATTTTGGGCATTGCAAAAAGGGCTTGCGGTCGATTGGCTGCTGAATTATCGCGGCGGCAGCTTCATGGCCGATTATTCGGATTTGCTGGCGGCTGAGTGCCGGATTCGGGGCGTGTCGTTCGAGACGGTCGATGCTTCCGGAGCGCAGTCGATTTATGCGCTTGTTCAGCAGGCGGATAAAAACATGGATGTGGTGAAATTAGAAAAAGCGCCGAAGATCGCGGTTTATATTCCGCCGGGTTTTCAGCCGTGGGACGACGCCGTGACGCTGGCGCTGCAATATGCCGAAGTTCCTTATGAAAGCGTGTGGGACGATGAGGTCATGGCCGGGAAGCTTTCGCAGTACGATTGGCTGCATTTGCACCACGAGGATTTCACGGGACAATACGGGAAGTTTTACGGGAATTATAGTGCCGCGCCGTGGTATCAGGCGCAGGTGCGAACGCTCGAAGCGGAAGCGAAAAAATTAGGCTTTACCAAAGTGAGCGAGGAGAAAAAAGCCGTGGCGCGGAAGATCAAGGAGTTTGTGGCAAACGGCGGGTTTATGTTCGCCATGTGTTCGGCGACCGACACCTACGACATCGCACTGGCCTCCGAAAACGACGACATTTGCGATGCTGTCTTCGATGGCGATCCCATCGACCCGAACTTTCAGAAGAAGCTCAATTATTCGAAGACGTTCGCGTTCGAAAATTTCAAGGTCGATCCGAATCCTTTCATGTATGAGTTCAGCGACATCGACGTGCAGCCGAATGAAGTCGGGCCGAAAGAGAACGATTATTTCACGCTCTTCGATTTTTCCGCGAAGTACGATCCGGTTCCCACGATGCTCACGCAGGATCACACCAATGTCGTCAAAGGCTTCATGGGGCAGACGACGGCCTTTCACAAAGAGCTAATTAAAAAAAGCGTGACCATCTTAGGCGAGCGCGAAGGAACCGATCAGGTGAAATATCTCTACTCGACATACGGGCGAGGATTCTTCTGCTTCTATGGCGGCCACGATCCGGAAGACTACACGCACCAGGTCGGCGACCCGCCAACGGATTTGAGACTGCATAAAAATTCCCCAGGCTACCGTTTGATTTTGAATAATGTTCTTTTTCCGGCAGCGAAGAAACGGAAATTGAAAACGTAGGTGGGGACTCAATATAATTTGTATGATAAATCGAATTGTCATTCCCGCGAAAGCGGGAATCCAGTTCTCGGGACACCGCAAAGCCGGGATCTGGATTCCCGCTTTCGCGGGAATGACAAAGTCTGAACTAAACATGCCGTTTCCGGCGTTTGACGGCTCCAATTCAGACATTTTTTTTACTATAAACTTCATTCATGCCTCAACACAAAGGAGCGGTTCGCCGCGATCGACTTTCGGAGAAACGCCGCGTGGCCAATAAAGGCCAAAAGGTCGGATTACGCAAATTATTGAAGGAATTTGACGCCTCGGCGGCAAATCCATCCACCGATCTCAAAACGATCCAAAGCCGCTTGGATAAGCTCGCCCGGAAGGGACTCGTCCACAAGAATTTCGCCGCGAATAAGAAATCGAAGCTGGCACGGGCGGTCGGCAAATCTATCGCCTGATTTAATGTAGGGACGTGCTGCGCACGTCCGACTCCACGGAATCGAAACTGTTTTTTCCAGACCCGCAGGACGTGCGCAGCACGTCCCTACACTTCTTGGGCTCCTAATGCGATTAGTGCGAGTTCCAATTCCGATCGTTCCTCGACTGCAGGTTTTGAAATTGAGATAGTCTGCGCGATTAACTCCGGATTGGTCACAACAGGCGAACCGGCTTTTGTCCGCATTTCGCTTTTTTGTCCGGCTTCGAATTGCAGGGGAACTCCAAAAAATTCCCGGAGCGCGAGCTGCATTTCGTCCTTCATGTTCATCAGCATCCCTCTTTCGCTTGGGCCGGGAACTGCAAAAAAGATCGTCGAGCGGCGAACGCCGCAAAATTCCAGTTCCGGAAGAATGGAGTGGAGCGGACGGGATTTTGTTTTCAGGAAATCGCCGAACTCCGCCCAGCGCGCGGCAATAGTCTCCGCATCGAGTGTCTCTTTGGGCTCAGGTTCTGGGTTCCGGGTTCCGGGTTCCGAGGATCGGGGTTTTGAAATCGAGGTGGGGAGAGTAATAGAACGGGATTCGGCTACGCCATTACTTTTTTTTTCCGGTAATGGAATCTTTGGCATTGCCGCCTCGGATCCCGGAACCCGGATCCCGGAACCCGTTCCTCGCAGCGCGCGGACTTCTTCGATCAACTGCGAAATTTCCATCGCCCGCTCGAGCAGCATCATTTCGACGAGCGCGACTTCGAGCACAATGCGCGGGTCGTGCGTTACGCGCAATCGTTCGAAAGCATTTTGGCCGAGACGAATGAGCCGCAAAAGATCGGCTTCTACAAACTCCTTTGCATGAGCTGCATAACGCTCCTGATGGGCTTTCGATACTTCCACTAACTTGGTGGAATTCGTTATCTGGACGGTCAGGATATTTCGAAAATGTTCGAGGAGTCCCGTAAAAAATTCTTCGACATCGTAACCGCGCGAAATAATCTCGCCGCTTAGTTCGAACGCGCGTTTGGGGTCGCGTCCGGCGATGGCTTCCGATACTTCGAAGAAAAAATCGAGATCGATGAGATTGAGCGCCTCGCGCAGGCGGGAAGTCTCGACCGTCATCCCGCAATAGGCGATGACCTGATCGAGCAGCGATTGCGCGTCGCGCATCGAGCCATCGGCTTTCTTTGCGATGATAAGCAGCGCGTCATCCTCGATGGTAATGCCATCGGCTTCGGCGATGGTTCGCAAGCGGCGCGTGATCTCTTCGAGCTGAATACGCCGAAAATCGTAACGCTGTGTACGAGAGAGAATTGTCGGCAGAACTTTCTGCGCTTCGGTCGTGGCAAAGATAAAAATAAGATAGCGCGGCGGTTCTTCGAGCGTCTTCAAGAGCGCATTGAAGGCGTTGTTCGAAAGCATGTGAACTTCGTCAATGATAACGACTTTATATTTTCCCGTAAGCGGCGGATATTTCACATTCTCTCGTAACGTTCGGACATCATCGACTCCGGTGTTCGATGCTCCATCTATTTCGGCCACGTCCATCGAGCGGCCTTCGGTGATGGCGAGGCAGTTCTCGCAATGATTGCATGGCTCGTAGCCATTCGTGGCCGCGTTCGGGCAATTGACGGCTTTCGCAAGAATGCGTGCGACGGTCGTTTTGCCGCAGCCACGCTGGCCGGTAAACAAAAAAGCATGGGCCAAACGGCCCGATGCAATGGCGTTTTTCAACGTGCGGGTGACGTGATCCTGACCGGCCACGTCATCGAAGCGCATGGGCCGCCACTTAAGGGCTGTTACCTGGAAAGTTTCGGACATAAAAGAGTGAACGGAGGGTGCCCCAAAAAACGGAGTTCAGGCAGCGTGGGCCATAGGCGGTTCCATCTCTAAGCGATATAATGTTTCGATTGCAAGTTTTTTCGAAGCATCGAGAATCTCGATTCCGACGATATGGTGGTCCTCCGTCACGTCGAGATTGACACCCTCGGCGAGTTCGATCACTCCTTGCGGGTGCTGCGTGGATAACTCGATGTAGGCGGCATCGACTTCGTCATCATAAAATATTTTCATTGATCTCGTCCTTTCTTAAGAGGATACACCGAGACCATAGTGATAGTTTCTCGTTCCACAACATAAACGATTTTGAGCGGCTGATTTTCGACTCGTAATTTCTTGTCGATGTAACTAATTCGCTCATTTACGCGAATTCCATCGCGCCGGATGCGCGCGAGTATGCTCGATTGCACGGCTTCGAGATCGATTCGATAGAGACGTACACGGCGTCGGGCGTGCCGGCTAAGCCGAAATCTCATGTTGATGCTTTTCGAAGGCTACACCGCCTTGATTTCCGATTCTCCTTCTTTCGTCTTCATGAAGGCGCCGGCGATCAGAGAAATAATCAAAGCAAAAATGACATCTCCCAGTAACGCACCCACGACCCCAATCGGGACGAACCAGGTCTTCGCCATCGACATGGCAACCTGCACTTGTTCGGCGCTCATTTGCTTTGTCTGCATTGCCGTCTCTTGTTTCTGGAGCGTAAAATCGACAAAACCGGGATTGATCGCGGTGAAATAGACGTACATGAAAATAGCCATCACAATCCCGGCGAACAGCCCGACGAGCGTGCCCGTGCCGATGCATTGGCCATACGTGATCGTGCCGCCGTAATCGTCCTGTTTGCGTTCCTTCATCGCCATCCAAATAAAGAGGATGAAGAACGGCGTACCGAGGAAGCCAAACCAGCTACCGGCTCCGCTTTTGTCTATCCCAGTGAAGTATTCAATGAGCGTGAGCGCGATCGCCACACCCGCGCAGTATAGTCCGAATAATATTGTTGTTACCATAGTGTTATGTGAGATGAGCTTGTTAACATACTCATCTTCGCTCCAAAAATACGAAGAAATTTGACCCTGATCCTAAAAAGCGGGTAAAGGGTTGGTTTTAATTAAACTTTTATTATTGTCATCCTGAGCGGAGTTTGCCCGACGCACATCGCCGGCTATGCTTGGAGGACGAACGGAGCCGAAGAATCTCTCGTTGACAAATAAGAGATTCTTCATACCGCCGGACGGGCGAGCGGCGAAATAGTGGCAACTGTTTAAATCGAGATGACTCGGATTAACTAAATGTTCAGCAAACGAATGGCAACTAAAAAGCTCGGCGCGAGAGAAGGATTTCGCTGGCGGGGCGTGGAGATTTCGCGCATCGAAGGACTGAGCGACGCCGTCTTTGCGTTCGCCGTCACGCTGCTCATTGTTTCGACCGAAGTTCCGAAAACGTATAACGATCTGCTCTTGAGGCTTCGGGATTTCGTTCCATTCTCGGCCTGCTTTGTGCTGTTGATGGTAGTCTGGTATCTTCACTATCAATACTACCGCCGGTATAACCTTCAGGACATGACGTCGATGGTGCTTACTATGACGCTGCTCTTCGTAGTACTCTTTTGGACGTATCCTCTGAAATTTATTTTCCAGTCCTGGTGGGTAAGCGTGATCGATCCACACGCTCAGACGATGATCGCAAGTTACGATCAACTCTCGGAATTATTTACGATCTATGCGATAGGTTTTATCGTGGTGTATCTGGTATTCGGGCTCATGTATCTTCATGCGTATCGCTTGCGAACCGAACTGAAGCTTACCGAACTCGAACTCTGGGATACGAAACATGAGATCAGGGAGCTGTTTTTGATGTGCGGCGTGGGTCTGATCTCGCTCACGCTTGCCAATGTTCTGCCAGGCCCGTATATCGGATTTGCCGGGATGGCCTATGCTCTGCTTGGAGTCGTCGGCGCGGTTCACGGCACGTGGAGCGGCAAACGCCGAAAGGAGATTCATGCGAGGCTATTTCCCGCCCCATAGCTCTCTTAAAATAGTGCGCCTATCCTGAAAATTCTTTCCATCCTGTAAATCGCGGTCGCGGAGAGGGTGAGATTCGAACTCACGGTACCCGAAGGTACAACAGTTTTCGAGACTGCCGCATTCGACCACTCTGCCACCTCTCCGATGCCCCTTAAATGGGGTTGGTGATCTCGCCAAAATGCGGCCCAAAAACGGCGCGTGAGAGGTTGTCGTTCCGAGAACGATTTGAGGCTGTTAACTATGGCACAATCAGCCGGATAACGCTCGATGGCGCGCCGAGGGAAGTGTAGGCCGTCCTGCCAGTCGTGTGATCGAGATAGCTGGAATATTTCGTTCCAAGTGGATAGACTACGACATAGGCGGGCTCGCCGCTTATAAATCCAGCAGCCTGCAAGGTCGATTCAGAGATAGAGATCTCTTGTGCGCTGGTGTCGGGGGTCCCAAGAAAGTTATCGACTAAACTCATTGTGGAAAAAAGATATTTCGTGGGATCGGCCCCATTAACATTAGAATCGGTTCCAACGGCAATCAACCCGTAAACTTCTGTCCATTGCATCGCATTAACTTTGAACCACACTACAAAAGCATTACTATCGGCAACTGTTTTAATTGGATCGAGTGACACGGAAAAATTTGGAGGTTCTGACATGAGGATTTTTCCAAGAAAATATGCTTCATCCCCGCCAACAAACTGAACACCCTGTTGCTCGGTCATGCCGTATCCCACCTTTGTATAAGTAACGGTGTACGATCCCGTAGTAAGGCCGTTCATAGACCATTTGCCGGTTGAGTCCGTTGTCGCCGAAAGGGATGTACCTTGAATGCTGACGGTCACGCCACTCTTGTCGGTGGCTCCGCTCCCATCGGATTGGAAGAGTGTAACGAACCCGGTCATGTTGCCGGTAAGCGATGGCCCCGCTGGACCGGTATCGCCTTTGCACCCTGCAATTAAAAGCACAACGGTTATCGCGGAGAAGAGCGAAATGTGTTTGCTTATCATATCCTGTGAAATAGTAAGATTAGAAAAAAGTTAACGGCATGTTCAAGAGTAACATTCCGTGATTCGGAATGGCAAGCTCAAAAAATGTTTACTATCGGAATCCTTTGTAATTAACCACGGTTAAATCTTCCTCGAATGAATACGCCATCCATCGAAGATTATATCAAGGCGATTTACAAGGCCGGCTCGCGGGGCGAGATTTCCTCGCGCGATATTGCCGCTCGCGTGGGCGTGAGCGCGCCGGCGGTGAGCAAAATGCTCCGGCGGTTGGTCAAGCTGAAGCTTGTTCGCATTCACCCGGCGACGGGCATTCACCTCACGCCGTTCGGTTCGCGGACGGCGCTGCAAACCATCCGGAAACACCGGCTCATCGAACTCTTTCTCGTGCGCGAACTCGGCTATCATTGGGACGAGGTTCACGCCGAAGCCGAGCGGTTGGAGCATCATATCAGTCCGCTGTTCGAGGAACGTATCGCGGAAAAACTCGGCCATCCCGATTTCGATCCACACGGCGATCCGATTCCCACCGCCGAAGGGCGTATGCCGGACATCGAAGAGATTCCGCTTCACACCGCAGAGGCCAATTCGACGCTCATTATCACGCGCCTCAATGATGACCCAGCCCTGTTGCGCTACGCAGCGAAGCTGGAACTTCTTCCTGGTGCCGCGATTGAATTTCATGGGCGTCAGCCATTTGGCGGGCCGTTTAATATCGTGGTGAACGGGGAAGCGGTCGCGCTCGCGCCCGAAGCGGCAGAGCAAATTTTTGGAAGAGTAAAATGATCGACGAGATTGCTCCGGCTTTGCAAAGGGAATCGGGCACGGCTACTCAGTCTGATCACAAATGGGCGGAGCCGCGTCCCATCGAGCCGCATAAATCGCGCGGCTTGATTCGGCGCACGTTTGCCTTTTCGGGTCCGGCATTCTTAGTAGCCATCGGCTACATGGACCCCGGCAATTGGGCGACGGACATCGAGGGTGGCTCGCGGTTCCATTACGATCTGCTGTGGGTTATTCTCGCGAGCAATCTCATTGCGATTTTACTGCAAATACTTTCGAGCAGATTGGGCGTCGTGACGGGCCGCGATTTGCCGCAGCTATGTCGGGAACGATTCTCGAAACCCGCCACCATCTTTTCCTGGATCATCGCGGAAGTTGCTATCGTCGCCTGCGATTTGGCGGAAGTGTTGGGCAGCGCCATTGCCATTAATCTGCTCTTTCATATTGCGCTGCTTCCGGCGGTGCTCATTACGGCGCTCGATGTGCTCATTATTCTTATACTTCAAAGCCGTGGCGTGCGTCTGCTCGAAGCTGTAATACTCGCGCTCATCGGGACGATGAGCGTGTGTTATCTCTATGAGATTTACCTCTCGCATCCGGCGTGGCCCCTCATCGCGCATGGATTAGTGACTCCAAAGCTTACCAACAGCAGCCTGTATATCGCGCTCGGCATTTTAGGCGCGACGGTGATGCCGCATAATCTTTATTTGCATTCGCATTTGGTGCAGTCGAGGAAGGTTGGCCGGTCGTTCAAGGAAATTCGTTCCGCGCTGAGATACAATGCATTCGATACGATCATTGCGCTCAATCTGGCGTTTTTCGTCAATGCTGCGATTCTCGTAATGGCCGCAGCCGTTTTTTTCGAGCATGGAAAAGTTGTAACGGAAATTCAGCAGGCGTATTACACGCTTACGCCGCTGCTCGGCACGAGCCTCGCAAGTTTAGCCTTCGCGATTGCGCTCCTTGCATCCGGGCAGGCCTCGACGATCACCGGCACGCTCGCCGGACAAGTAGTGATGGAAGGATTTCTGCAAATTAGAGTGCGGCCCTGGCTCCGCAGATTAATTACGCGAAGCCTCGCAATCGTTCCCGCAGTGATTGTCATCGCACTCAACACCGGCGGCGGAGTGGACGCTGAAAACCATGCCATTTACAATTTACTTTTACTCTCACAGGTCGTGCTTTCGGTGCAACTTACGTTTGCGACAGTTCCGCTCGTGATGTTCACAAGCAAAAAAACGGTGATGGGAGAATTTGCAAGCCGGTTATGGCTGAAAGTGTTGGCATGGGCTGTCGTCGCGGCGATTGCGGGGCTGAATGCATATTTGATTTATCAGCAGTTTGCTTCGTAGTGGCGGGGTTTCCCCGCCTTATTGTTATCCAAATGAGGCAAAATTCGTGCGTTGCTCCAAAGGCGCGGGAACCGCGCCACTACGGCTAATATGCTCCTGGAATCCGGGTAAAAATTGAGTGGAACCGCGCGGGATTGAAAGCATGGAATATTCCGTTGCATTTTCGAAGGATTTCTTAAACTTCAAAGGAAGGTGTCTATGGCAGGAAAACTTTTGGTCGTGGCCGTTATTTTTTTCATCGCTCCGATTGCCACGCGGGCGCAGGGATTCGTGACGAGCAACGCCTACGTCGAAGCGGACGTTTCGAACGATGGGCAGGGATTGGTCCGGGAATTATACGCCGGTACGAATCACGAGGCCACTCTCTCCTTCATCGATAATACGTCCTTCCTCACCGTTCTCGTGAACGGCAAGTATTATACCAACGATAGGTATATTCCACTCTCAAGTAAACCACCTGCACCTGTGCCCAGTCCGACTTTTCCGTCCGCTTATCTTGAAAAGGGCGCCACGAAAAAAATCGCGGATACAATCGAGACCGTTTGGCAGCCCGAAGGGCCGAATGCGTTCGATATCGTTCAGGATATTTATCCCGTCGCGTTCCCACTGGCGGGCTCGGGACAGATTGTTTATAAGTTCAGCATTCGCAATCACGAGGATTCTGCGCTGAGCGCACAGGCACAATACCTTCTCGATATAGATATTTCTACACCAGACACCGTGAATGATAACGCGCCGGTGACCACCCGCTATGGGTACATCGACAACTGGCTTTCGTTCCCGAACCAGACGATCGCGGCGATTCCGCCCTATTATGTCGCGACCTTATATCCCATCGGTCATAGAGCTTTCCCTGGATACACGTCAGGCCCTCCCACCGGAGGAATGGGGGTAGGATACAATAACGACAGCCTCGCGCCCGAACCGATGGGGCTCATGCAGCCCGCAACCTTTACGTTTGTTGACTGGCCGACGATCGTGGCTGGTACTCCCGATTATACATGGGGATTTCCAGCCACGCCCTCAAGCGCGGTTACGGATGAAGCCCTGCTCATCCAATGGCCGGCAAACGGCGTGGGTGCGGGCGATACCTTGGAGCTTGGCCGCGGCAGCTATGGCACGCCGGCGTGCATGCCGATGTGTGCCGGGAACCTCCAAGCGATGACGTTTCATCCCGATCATATCGTATGGAATGATAGCTCGTATGTTCCAAATCGTTTCCCGGTCGATGCGGTCGTGTGGAATACGGAATCCTACGGTGAAGTTTCCGCGAATGGCACGCAGGCGATCACGAACAGCGTGACCCAGGCGCAAAGCGGTCCGGTCAAGATCGTTTCGCCATTGCCCACGGACAATAATGGCTATTCGCAATCGCAAAACTTACCTGGATTGAAGATACCCTCGCACTCTGCTGTTGCTTTTACGTGGGAAGACACCGTCCTTGCCGCTGCACTTTATCACTGCTCGACCGATTCGAGCTACGACCTTACCGCCATAATTCTCTCGGAACCATTAGGTGGCATTAATCCATGCTCATGCCCGATCATTGTCGATTGCGAGGACAAACCATACATTACCCCGATGACGACCGTGCGGTACCAATTCGGCAGCTACGATGGCAGCTTTTGCAATGCGCGTTGCACAGAGGTCGTGGCCTTCGATACCGGCTCTATCCGGATTCCAGTGCTTTCCGTGGTTGCAGATACATTGACGAACATGCGTCTTTCCGTTGCGCCGAACCATGCGGGGGCAGATTCGACATTTTATACTGTCTGCGTGATCGATTCGATGCTGAATGGATCGGCAACGGTTACCATTACCGATACGCTTGGCAATTCCGCTGTCGAGCAGTATGAGTATTGCACGATTCCGGATACCCTTGCACCGCTTGTCAAGAAAGGAAATAAATACGACACTGCAGCTGGACCGATATTTTACATATCGGACGACCAACCGTGGGATCGAGGTTTGGACACCATTATTGTCACGAACCTTGCAAACTTAAGGATCGATGCAAGTTATCCGCCTGACTTAGTTGTTCGAGGCTTGCCAACCGCATGGATCTCATTGGTTTCTGATGGTAGTGGGGAACCAGAAACGCTTTGCATACAAGCAATCGACCTCGCGGGAAATAAGACGGACACATGCTTCACGTTTGGGACTGCTGGCGTTGTTGATGCCACGCCGATGCAAATTTCGCTGAGTATCGCGCCGAACCCATCTTCTGGCGATGTAACCATTTTTATCGAAGGCGCGCCATCCGCCGATGTCGAAGTTTTCGATGTGCTGGGACGGGAAGTAGATCGTTTCCGCGTGGATGTCAGCTACGATTGGCAGACGAGCAGGCTTCCGGCGGGGATGTATATCGTGCGCGCGCAGATAGGCAGCACGATCATCACAAAAAAGGTTATCAAATAAAACATGCGAAGCATGTAGCGCCGGCGTCCCCGCCGGTCCCCCATCCCTGTCATCACAAGATGAAACTTGTCAAGAAGGCCGATCAACCGGTTAATCCTCATTTCAATATTTATCGAAGGAGACGGCCTCATTATGAAATTCCCGGCAGGATTTATTTCTGCACCACGAATGCCAGTACGGAGAAGATCTTTTCGGAATCTGAACGCGACACCATTCTTGAATCAATTTACTTTCTCGCAAAGCGAGACTTCAAACTTCATTCTTGTGTGGTCATGCCCGACCATCTGCACCTGCTGATCGAACCACATCTCGTTGGCGCGTCAGAAGCCGTTCCGCTCGAAAAAATATTTCATAGCCTAAAAAGCTTTACCGCGCATCGAATATCGAAAGGCCCGCGCGGACACATCTGGCAGCCGGAACGCGACGATCACCTCATACGCGATGAGAAAGAGTTTTATTATTACAATCAATATCTCATCGAAAATCCTGTTAAGGCAGGACTCGTTGAAAAATCAGAGGATTACAAGTGGTTATGGTATGAAGGAATTGAAGTCGTGCAGGAGGATGGAACCGACTCGAAAAAGGGGACCGGCGAGGACGCCGGCGCTACATCAGAGTAAGAAAATACTTCTTACCGTCCGTGCCCGTTGCGATGCCCGTTCTCGATGGGCATGCCGCTTACTTTGCCGATAAGCGTACCACCGTCTTCTTCGTCCCACATTCCGCCGGACTTGCGGTGGCGTTCCTCATCCACGTTATAGCCGCGCACGCGGGCATACTCGATGAGCTTGTTGCGCAACAGCTTTCGTCCGCGATGCAGGCGCGAGCGAACCGTGCCGATTGGGCAATCGACAAACTCCGCGATCTCTTCATAGGTAAATCCTTCGATGTCGCAAAGGATCACGACCGTCCGGAAATCCTCTGGCAGCGATTCGACGGCTTTGGTGAGATCGTCGTCCAGCAAATTACGGTACAGGCGCGCTTCCATGTCGTTCGGGTCGGTGTACTCCGAGCGGATGGTGTTGTAGAAATTCTGAATGTCCTCGTAATCGACTTTATCCGGCTCTTTCGACTCCTTACGGTAAATGTTGATGTAGGAGTTCTTCATGATGCGGAAAAGCCACGCCTTGCAATTCGTGCCAGGCTCGAACTTATCCCAGAAGCGGTACGCCTTCATGTAGGTCTCCTGGAGGAGATCGTTAGCGTCGTCGGGGTCGCCGGTCATGCGAAGCGCGAAATTAAAAAGCGCGTTGAGATGCGGCATCGCCTCGCGCTCGAAGTCGCGATGTCGATCCCGTATCCCTTTTTCGTCTAATTCACTGAGTGTCATACGCTTTTATCCTTGCCTTTTATTCGCTATCCATGCCGTTATCCGCTGCTCCCGCTCAAAGTCTCCAAGAAGAGAATGAGAGGCAAAATGCGGGATTCTTTCACGAAACCAGCGCTGTTAATAATGCTCTTTACGCCTTACCTCGTCGTCGTCACCGAATTTCTGGGTGCAAAAGTACGAAATATTTTGGTCACTTCCAAGAAATTCATATTTTTTTGCTTAAAATACCCACTTTTTGGCCGGTAGAGGACCATTCATCTCCCGGCTCGATCGTCAAACAAGAGGTCTGGTGTTCCCGAAACACCTACTATAGGTAATTCTGGAATTGTTGTTATATTCGCAAAAACCCACGCGAAGTTTCAAACGGCATTGGTTTGTGACAAGAGTGTCATTCGAAGGGCTAATGATGAATACGAATTAATAAGAGCCTTAGGCGTTGGCTCCAAATTCGTGCAAAAAGTCTCTTTTGTTGAAACTAATGCGAAAAATGCTCGTTGCAACAAATAAATGAAGTTTTGAAACGAACCGAAGTTAGAAATATGAAGGTATTCATTCATTCGAACCAGAAACTCATCGGCACGGCGATGCTTGTGATTCGCGTCGCGCTGGGCGCGATCATGTTTGCGCACGGGGCGCAAAAAGTGCTCGGCATTTTCGGCGGCAAAGGGTTAGACGCGACGGTCGCTGGAATGGGCACTGCGCTCGGAATCCCGGCATGGCTTGTGTATCTTTCCGCATTCACCGAATTTTTAGGTGGTATCGCGATGATATTGGGTCTTCTGACGCGATTCTTCGGAATTGCCATCACCATCAATATGGCGGTTGCGGTCATCGGCGTGCATTTGAAGAACGGCATGCTCGGTCAGGGAGGGTACGAGTACGCGCTCTCGCTCGGCATTATGGCGCTGGCAGTTACATTTGCCGGGCCGGGGCTGTTTAGTCTCGATCATGTGCTTTTTCATAGGAAGGCCGCAAAGAATTCGTAATTTTGCATAAGGTATTTTAACTAAGATAAACTTATGTTCGATTTCACGCCGCCGCATCTTCATCTATTAGTCAATCATTTCCCGGTAGAGGGAAGCATTATTGTGCTCGCGCTGCTGATTTACGCGATGATTCGGCGGAGTGCGGAATTAAAGCGGATTGCGCTCGTCGGTTTTATCCTGCTTGGCGTTGCCGCGTATGTTTCCGACCTCACCGGCGGCGGCGCATCGCGGGAGATGAGGAACGTTCCCGGCATCGAGCGCGCGCTTATTAAAGAGCACAGCGCCGCAGCCGATTGGGCGAAAGATATTTCTTACGTCTTTGCGGTGGTCGCGCTTGTGGGACTTATTCTCGCATGGAGAAACCCCACCGACAAATCACCGAACAAATGGATCGTTATCCTCTGCCTTATCGGCGGATTGTTCGAGGTCGCCACCTTTGCCAAAACCGCCTACCAGGGCGGGCTTATTCGGCATCCGGAGATACAATCGAGCTTTCCGGTTCCGGCACCACCGGCGACAGATTCGACGAAGAAGTAGATGACTGTGCGATTTATTCTCGGTGCTGCGATACTGCTTGAACTTGCGTTCTTCCTGCCTTCGTGTACCAAGAAGCCGCAGCAAGCCACTTTAGTTACCTCACTTGATACCTCGATTCGAAAAGTAAATTGGGACTCGCTTTTAGCTCATGATAAAGTGCATTTTGAGTATGATTCAATTGCGAGTGAATTCCGTGCTACTTACAGAGTGGTTCCAGACAGCGATCAAGGCGGTTCCTTAGACACTACCGATTTTCACATTAAATATCTTGACTTCAATAAAGACGGTCGTGAAGATGCCATTATCACACTTTTCTCTGGTGGTTCTGGAGCCTATGCTACTGCCGTTCTCTTTTTCCAGACTCCAAACGGACCGAAATACGTAGGATGTGCTGGCGGCCCGCATTATATAGATTCCCTGTTTGGAGATACGCTGGACATCATCACCGCACACTGGCTCAGGGAGGAAGCACAATGCTGTTGGGGTGCGGAAGATCATCAGCGCATAATAGGTATTCGTGACTCCGTGCGATTTCTTTCCCTTATCACAGAACCGGAAAAAGGCAGAGCATGGGAAGCAGTCGATGAATTTTATAAGGCTGTCGATGGCGCAGACAACTACCGTTTCGGTGGAATGTTCATAACAAATTATAAATCTCCGAAAGAGTATGCGTATTCCATGCTCTCGGATTCATACAAGGCTTCCCATCCTTATGTGGAGTGGCTGAAGGGATATGCAACGATGCAATCGGTGAAAGCAGACGTTGACCAAAACTTACCCGACACCGACGTGTCGGTGAAAATAACGAGCGTCGATAAAATAAATGGGCGGATGGTTACGAAGCATTTTGCTGGCGTGTGGCATACGAAGTTCATCACCAATAACCATCCTGATGGGGATAGCACCGCCGTTGCCGATTGGTTTCTCGACTGGCCGGAGATACGGGAAGTGAAGTAGTGCGGTTATACGCGCTTCATATTCATTCCCGCCACCAGCCAGCCGGCCCAGATGGCGATCGTAACAATGGCGATGGCAAGTGGGAACCAGAACGCAAGCACGGCACACAAGCTATAAATGCCAAGCGCATAATATCCATAGCTTAGGTTCTTGAGTATATGCAGCCTGGCTCGTTCGTGCTTCGCTAAGTTATTCCGTAGTGCCGAATGCGCCAGCCAGATCCAGCCGACGGCCTGAAGAGCCTGAACGCCGACGTACAGGATAACTGCCGGCGCCGCGTGATCGGTCAGCACATACTCGCCCACTAAGCTGGTTGGGAACGGAAGAATGACCACCGTCAGCAGCAGGAACCCATTGGCATACGTGCCGGAGACGGACGATCCATCCACTAATTGGAACGCCGCATGATGATTGACCCACGTAATAAGAATAATGACGAAACTCAGCAGAAACGCCGCGATGGAGGGAGCAATATGGAGCAGCGCCATCCAGAAGTCGCCGGTGGTGTGGACGCTCTCCGAAGGGGGGAGCTTTATATCGAGCACCAGCAGCGTGAGCGCGATAGCGAAAACGCCATCGGAAAAAGCTTCCAAGCGTGCGTTAGGGTTGTGTTCTGCCATGTCAGGACTATGGTGGGATTTGTAAATCTTGGAACGTGCGGCAGTGAAAACGTTACGGTTGTGAAATAATTCGATCCTCGATTAATGCAGCCTCTTTGCAGCTTTATCCAATTTACGCTGCCGATACCACCGAACGGCAAGCACCACGATACCCACGGCGGACATATCTAAGAAAATCATGAATATCCCCCGGTCCGTATTGACGCGAGCGGCAATATAAAGGGCCGCAAGCCAAACGGCGAGCGCTGCGGTTGCTTTCCAAATGGTTTTCATGGGTGGAGACGTTTTCATTGTGGAGTAAGCGGAGGAAGTGAAAGATCAATTGGCGGATCGGGCTGCGAAATTGTGTAGCTTTGTGGTGGAGAAAATGGAGGAAGTGAAAGATCACTAGGAGGGCTGGGCTGCAAAATAGAGTGCCCAGGCACGAAAAGCAATCGAAACAAATAATATAGTATGATTGGGTGTTTAGAAACCTTCCAAATCATTGATGCTACCTTTGCCATACCGCGATAAATTTGCCCTTTTTTTGAAGAAGGTATAAGCTTTCGAAGTCGCTCAACCTCCCTTTGCACAGCTTCAAATTGCGTGGGTGAAATTTTATCTTGACTCGACATCGCTGCAATAATATCTTGCCATTCATAGAGTATTTGCTCAACGTGTGTTTGCTCATTCGTCGAGAGGGACTTGAATTCTTGATCTGGAAAGAGGACAAAGTAAGCCTCGACCCTTCTGCCAAATTCATCGCCTTGCTCGGAAGGATTTCCCCAAAAAAACTTACTTTCATTTATTTCGAGATCTGCAAGCATTACATCAATAATCCCCATCAATGCGGCAGTGCCATCGCGCATAGCATCTTGATTGGTATAATCCCGAAGGGAATTCGGCGGCGCGACAAACTGTACTGCGTCTATGTCTGCCTCGTAGGGTGAATTCACGCCGAAAAAATTTCGCGCGAGCATTTTCAGACGGATTCGAAAGGCTACTAATTGGCCTGAACTTCCAGTTTCGCGGGGTAAGCGCCACTTGGCATCTAATAGCCAGTCTTTCTTCGTTTCAGGTTTAGTCTCCGTATGCAAAAAGGTATAGAATCTTTGGCCGATGGGTAGAACCTGCTTTGAATCAACACTGCCCGCCAAAACCTCTTTAAAATCTTTTTGAATCTGCTTAAGGCTTTTCTGCCCTGCAAAGGTCAAGTTTGTTGAGTCGAAGTTCTCGATCTTGTCGGCTATCGGCGAAAATTGTTCTTTGAGATATTCCAAACTGGTATTGAGAGATACTCTCTCGGCGATATCCAGCATTGGCTCAGTGTCCTTTCTTGTCATAAACCCATAACGCTTTCAATTTCAAAATCGAGTCCATAAAATTCCAACGTTTTCCGAATGTTCTGCTTCGATTAGCACAATATATTCTTTATGGGTCGATTTCATTCCCCCGGCTTGCAACGTTTGCAGGGTTGGTAGTATTTTTTGGCGTCGGAAAGTTTGATGGGGATGGCCGGGGAAAAGATGAAATATGAAAGATGAGAGATGAAACGGTACTCATGTAGCGCCGGCGTCCTCGCCGGTTCCCCAGATCGGTCGAGCACACAATCCCGGGGACAGGCGAGGACGCCTGCGCTACATCGGGGGGGCCTGTCAGGCGAGGGCGCCTGACACCACGCGGGGAGTCGGGCTGGAAGCGCCGACCTACGCGATTAAGGCCGGGTTTCGGCAATAGGCACCAATTTCTGAAAGAAATTTCACTTTTTTGTCCCGAATGCTTGCTTTTATGTTTTTTATGTCGTATATTAGCCATTGCCCTGATAGGGTTCTACTGAGTTTTTTGTGGAA